>NZ_JMLT01000003.1:0-718879 GCF_000686865.1 Paenibacillus sp. UNC217MF
AAGACCGACCTCCACCCCTAGGTTAGATGTGACGAAGGAATGAAAGGGCTTAGACCCGTTGAGACATGGGAGAGAGAATCGCTAAGGCGAAGTGGAGACGTGCGCATATGGAATAATATAGGTGGTTGATGCCTCACCTTTGTTTTCGCATGCCCTTGCTACGATCCCCAAGTCACCGGCTACTACAAGTCTTCTTCCCTCACATTTACCATAGGGTGAAATCCTGCGAATTCATGAGTCTGAGTGAGGAAACTTAATCATTTTGAGGGAGTTTAATAACCACTAAGGATAGATGAATTCGATTTTTTATTTGTTGCGCCGATTTCCTATAACGTTCTTTTATCTACGAACCCTCACTGGTCTTAAGGGAGTGACAGGCCGCGACGTGGTTAGGCACAGGTTTGTCTAGCTGACCCCATTTCTCCGAAACCGATTCGGATCAACCTCAATAAGATCTTACATTGTCTGTTTAGTCATCAAAAAATCTTGAATTTGTTTCATATGGTAGCTTTCATGAGATATAAAGAATTCTGTTAAGTATGTTCCAATAGTGAATCCCCGATCTCCCGGGTAAACTACAGAAAATTGATTATCTTCCAGCTTCATTAAATTATTTATCATTATTTGGCGATTCTTAATTGTTTCTTCGATGATTTCTTTCTTATTTCTCCCCTCTCCATAAATAATGGATTGTTCATTAAATCCTAAATAGTCCGGATGTTCTCTTAATTCAGGAGATTTACTTTTTAATAAATTTGGGAATGTGACGTTATTAAAATAATCATCCCATTTCATGATATGGGTAATAACATCATGAATTCTCCATTTCCCTTCACCAAGGGGTGAAAACCATATTTCATCCTTTACGTTATCTAAAGATTCTACGAACGATACAAATTCATCTAATTCAGAAATTAATTGTAGTCTCATTTTCTTTCCCCTTTGTAAATTCATCCAGGGAAATTATACCACACCACAAGAATGTATGTTCTCTTTTATATTCTAAATCTTCTTTTATGCACTTGCACTGGTATCAGTATTCATGACATCAATCTCCCTTGGATAGCGCTTCTATCTTAGGATAATCGATGTGTCCAGCTGCTCTCGCTTCTCTGCATCTCAGTTGCCAGTCGGAAACTCTTCAGCCGCCAACCGGATCGAGGGGCGAATGCACCAATCGTGAGTCACGCTTTCCTCAATGAAAATAGAATATAGATCGATTCAATTTCATGGAATTCTTCCAAAACCCACGAGGTTTTAGTTAAAATTCGCTGCAATCCCTCCAGCCCAAGATAGCGGATTTGCACGCCAATAAACTCTGTAAATCCAAGGTATCCCGGATTTACATGCGCCGATCGAAAATTAAGGAACCCGTGACCCGGGCATCTGCTGGGGAGGTGGTAAACAAATGGTTTAGATTCTCAATGATATCTGAATCCGAACCTTACTCAAATAGCCCGCCCTCCGATGAACAGAACTGAATCCATCCAGCTCGTTCCAAACTCAACTTCAGCAGTTCCTCTGGTTGGCTCCAGTCATAATGAATGATATTGAGGGTAATGTCCAGACCATAGAAGCGTTCCCCCGGCTGCTTCAGAACATCGATGCATCGTTTTGCGAAATTGGGTCCGTAGGTATCGATATCTAATATGTTGATTTCAATCTTCCGTCCCTTGAGTAATTCCGGATCCGATTCCTGAATTAGAATCAGAGTGTTGATACTGTCGGTTGCCGCACCTCCAGCGATATTGAAGAAGCAAAGGTTCCGTTCAGGGAATTGTTTGAGTTGGGGCTGCAAAATTTTCGATTGGTGCCGGCAAAGATCCCTCAGCCTGATCCGCAGCCCCATGAAAGAGGTTTGCTTCACCGCCCATTTGTCCCGGAAGCCTAATTTTATCCCCCCGCTTAACTCGGGACCAAGTTTGTACACCAGGGTACGCATACCGCTAAGATATGAATTGTCAACACTCGACATTTTCACAAATATGTTCTGAATAAAGCGAGGCATCTTCTTTAATGATTCAATACTCCGGGCTGACTTGAGACAGTTCAAATGATACGCCTGTTCATCAATACTTGCGTTGAAAAGGGGATGAGTAATATCCAGTATAGGTAATTGAGTTTCATTCTCGAAAACTGCATAGGGAATGCGCTGATCTTGATTTGCCTTCATCATTTTCAACCCCATCTCACTTGAAAGACGATTTGAATCTAACGAAAACCCACAGCGAGCGTTGATCTTCCTTTAGAATTCAAAGGGACTCTGAACTCGAAATAGAAATTAATCCTTAGACTCCTTGAACGTCAATTATTACTTCGTTTGGTAACGCCACTTAATTTCCGATAACGTTGTCGCGGCTGATGATTTTCATACTGTGATGGCTGATAGCCACGGTCGCGCTCCTTTCCATGCAATCGGCACAATGTTTTTCTGTGGTATTTAATAACAAGTTCGCGTTTGCTAAAATAGCGTGGTTTTGGGAGGATAGTATGAACGAATTAGAGCAAATTGAACAGAAGTACAATTTTACGTACCCGAAACTATATAGACAGTTGTATTTAGACGGTATGTTGGATTCGGGCGGAGAATATGGGCAGGATTGGAACGCAAAGTATTATGCCAAATTAGCCCAAAACCCGCCTATGCTGTTTTTCGGCTTTGACTTTGAGTTGCTGAAATGGAACAGCATCGTTGAAGAAATCGAAGCATTCAAAGACCCTGACGATTATCGTCAGACGAAACCAGAGTTTCAGTTTGTTCCATTTGGTCGACAAAAAAACGGAGATTTGTATGTGTTCCAATTTGATAGACAAAACGGTGAGGATGTACCTGTTACGTTGGTTTATCACGATGATATTACCGCTGTTGTTTTGGCGAAAAATTTACAGGATTTTATTTTTCGGGACTTGCTTGAAGATTTAACGAATATGAAGTATTCCCATACAGCAAGTGGCGATTTAAAAGTCAATTCTGCCAACCTATTAAGAACACACCGAAAGTATTTGAAGCATAGTCAAGTTGAAAAGTTGGAAGAAATATATGCTAGAGATGTTTTTGAATACATAGAAACGACCTCAACTGGGCACGAATTGCCACTGGAAGGGTTAATCTCAAACGTTGAATTAGAACAGGTGTTAAAACAGGAGATTAGTTTCGACGCGCTCGACAACGAGTTTGAGTATTGCAATTCATAGACACGCACAAGACGTCAGCACGTCTACAGGCTGACGTCTTCACTTTGTCTTTTCGATTTGGATTTCTGATACATCCATAAACATAGAAATGCTGTTCCGAATTGATTAGCGCAGGGGGAACAGTGCTTTCTTAAAGCCTTTTCATAATATCTTTCTTCTTCAGACCATTCTTTTTAGCTTTTGCATGCCAAAAAGAGTGTGTCGCTGCAAATCGCCAGGCAAAGCGTGGGAAATTTGGACTGAACAGCAAGGAATCATCACTCCCCTGCGAATGTATATTTTTTGCCAGTCTCTCCATTGCCCTTCCTAGATTTTTTAAAGGGCCCTGGCCAAGTGGTACCTTTTCGATAAAACCCATCATTTCACCAGCGCCTTGCCCGATTCCTTGTCCAAAATGAAGGCCGGATCGTATGCACCAATTTTTGATGATTTCAAGAGCAATGCAAGTTTGCTTCCCCTCATAAAATCCATTGTTTACAAGAGCATAAACGTAAATTTCCTTTTTCCGTTCTGCTTTCATATACCCTTCAAGAGTAGTCAGCATCCCTAATAAATGCGACGGTATTGCATCGAAGTATAGAGGAAATGCAAAAATTAATGTATCCATGTGGCAAAGCTCGATGTATTGCTTATCGGTAAGCGGTTTTTTATTCATGTTATAGTTTGTTATTTCATGCTCGGAAATTATTAAGGGTTCAAGTGCTTTGAGCATCCTGCCCGAATTGCTCTTTCCTAACTTGGGGCTTCCATTTATCATAGCGATTCTCATTATATAACCCCCTTGATTGTTTGCAAGCTGTTATGGAAATACATCTTGTTTCCTATGGAATTTAAGTTCACGCTATTCGCCGCAACCAGAGCTTGTGCGGTTTCCTTTTCTGCGTTGGTTATGTCACTGCCATAAAAATGAACCGATAGAGTGAATTTGTTATCATACCGGAATCGGTGATGGGTTTCTCCATTTTTGATTGCAAAATAAGGCAGAAGATATGGTAAGCTCCTATCCACAATATTGCACACAAAGGGGCTGTAGCTCCCATAAACACATTTACTAATGATAACCAGCTCATGGCATTTTGAAAGAAGTTCGCCCATATTGTCATAACCATCCTTTATAACGCATTCTCCCGGTGTTCTGACCCAGCATCCGAAGCAACCAATGCATTTACGGATTGTTCCATTATCTGATATAACCGTTACGTCTGTATTTTGTGTATTTTGGTTATCATACAGCGCTATGAATTCTTGTTGATTCAAATCATGTATAATCATTTTCATCATTCTATCTCCTTAATACAATTGTTTATAAAAACATGAATCCAGTCCCCGGAATATCGGATACCCTGATTGGTAAGCAGTGAGGCTATGCCGTGTACCATTGACCAAAGAACAATCAATTTTTCGGAATAAGCTTCCTCTGGCAATCCTATGCTGTGAAACATTTGATACGCCGTTGTCCTGAATAAAGCAAATGGCGGATAATCATTGGCGTTATCATTGTCCAAATCAATGGTTAATCCTGAGTGATAGAAAAGAAACTGAAAATATTGCGGATTTTCAATAAAAAAAGAAATATAAGCCTGCCCTAGCAGCGAGGTTGCTTCGAGACTGTTTTCCTGTCCACGAATTGATGTACGCATCTTATCCATAAATCGCTCCGTTACATGCTCGCCCATAGCATATATCAGCTCGTCTATATCTTTAAAATGACTGTATGGTGCGGCATGACTGACGTTGCATTTCGCTGCGACCTTACGCAGGGAAAAACCTTTTAACCCATCTTCATTAATAAGCCCTATACCAGCTTCGATAAGTTTATTTCGCAAATCACCGTGATGATATCGTTTTTCTTTCATTTGATATATACTTCCTTTCATATAACTTGACACTGTAAAGATCATAATAAACAATCTTTACAGTGTCAAGTTGAACTTTCGAATCCCTCTTTCACTTCCTCACGTATTAATTTCCGATAATGTACATCTATTCACGAAAAGCCCCAGCCTTAGATAGCTCTTCAGGCTGGGGCTTTTGTTGATGTTGCGTCTTAATGCTAAATCAAACGTTTTTCGTAAAACACAATTGTCATTTTATCGTTAATTTGCACTAATTCCCCTGTCTTTTGATAACCTAATTTTTCATAGAGATAACAATTCCCCTGCTCTTGTAATATGGTATCCAATTCCCAAATTCGCGCATCGTTGTATATATCTTCGATTATAGAAAATACCTTGTGTGCAATTCCTTTCCCTTGATGCTCAGGCAAAATAAATATTGGGCTGACGCGATAGATTTTATTCTCTTTCCTTACAATTCTAATTGCACCTATTGAAATATTTGAACTTTTTATAATGTAATAATCCGTAAACGATTGATTTAATCGATCAATTATTCGTTCCACAGATTCATAAGCAGGGCTGGTTTCATAATCTTGATATTTATGTAACAGCGGCATAAATGCTTTGATTTGCATTTCGTGAATCATCGTTGCTTCATTAAGGCCTGATTTGATTAACGTGATGTCCATTTTATTACTCCCTCCAGATGCAAACTTATGACGTTACCTTTTTCGGTTTCCAGCAATTGCGTATAACGCCACCGACTTAAGGCGACAAAGTTGCCGGGTGCGATGCGCTTAGTTATCAATTATATTATTTTCGTCTTGTTCTTTTTTTTGTGCTCTTCTTTGTTCCCGTGCTTTATAATAACGAATTACATAATTTATTTCTCTCTTCTCATCTTTTGGAATACTGATCCATTGGGATTCACTTTTAATATTATATTCAAATTTCGCTTGTCCCTTGGCATTTGGAATAGTACCGTGAAACGTATCACCTGCGAAATTCCCATCTACATCATATCTATATAAGCTAAATCCATCAGATTTTTCTATCAGCAATACGAATTTTGCATTTGGGAGCGATCTAGCACTACTTGAATCTCCACTTATTTCTGGTGGAAACCCAATAAAATGCTTTGTTTTTGGTTCTACATCTTGTTTTAAAATAGCAAATTGTCTTAACATCAATGCCTCCAAGAGTTAAATAAAATCGAGCAACGTACATTGCGATGCTAGTAACGATGTTATATGGTGTCGGGGCCTACTTCAAAATCTTTAATAATATACGTTTAAAAAACGAGTCTGACAACTAGTTACCGTTGCATTTTTTGAGATTTTCTATTCATTTAGAATCTTTAAATTTCTTCAACTCATACCAACATATTATCAAGAATAAGATACTACCTGGTAAAAACGTAATAAAATATATCCATTTAGGTGCAAGTCCTGTCGGAGACAAAATACCTCCACACATTATAATGAAACTAACTAAGGATCGAAGCCGAAAGTCTTCCTCTATATTCATTCTTCAACATTCCCATTATCACCAAGGACTCATAATTTTCTTCTGATTTAATACATTCCCTTAACAAGCCTTCTACCTTAAATCCGGCCCACTCATATACGTGTCTTGCTCTATTATTATGTTCTTTAACATCCAACCAAAGCCTATGCGCTTTAAGATGATTAAACACGTATTCTTGTATCAGCTTCATTGTTTCCTTCCCATAACCTTTACCCTTTTCACCTATATTAATTCTAACTAATTCAATACAACCATTTTGATTGGATAGTCCTGATAATATGAAATACCCAATCTTCTGACTATTTGAGTTCTCTACAATCATATATATAAAATCATCGCTTCCCAATGCATCCTGGTGTTTATCCCTGGTCCAAGAAATAATATATTTCTTGCTATCTGGATGTTTTTCTAATGAGATAATGAAGTCTAAGTCCTCTATTCTGGCTCTCCTAAATTGAATGTTTTTCGATCTCATTAAGTACTCTAAGGTCAAATCATATCCTCCTCCTATCATATTTAGTAGCTCTTGCACAAGTTTTCACACTGAACCTTCTTCGATTTGCTCAATCAGACTCATCAATTCCAAGAGATCGGACAGTTCTGCAGTCGGGTTCACCTTCATCTGCTTCAACATTTCTTTATCGGATCGATAAGCTATAAACCTTATCCCTGCGCTAATAGATGCCTTTCCATCTATCCATGAATCGCCTATAGAGAGCCATTCATTCGCTGAGTTCTTAAATTCATCCAACACTCGCAAATATCCATCCGGTGAAGGCTTCAATGATTTCATTAACTCCCTACCAATAATGAAATCAAAATATTCATAAATACCATTATCTCTTAATGCGATTTCTGCAGCTTCAACAGAATTATTTGTTACAATTGCAAGGTGATATCTACCTTGAAGTTTATTAAGGATCTCCACTGCACCGGGCTCCAAATCAGCCCCCTGCATTCCACACACTTCATGCTTCTTCGCAATATCCCACATTTCATTCAGTAACTCTTCAGTCATTCGATTCGTTTGTATTGCTTCCTCAACAATTGTTGATGTTGTATGGTAATCAAGATTATATCCAGCGGGTAGGATCTCTTTCGATACGAGAAAATGATAGGTTTCATACTTCATGGCTTGGAAGTCAATTTTTGAGCTTAAAATCGTATTATCCATATCAAATACAATGCCTTTTAATTGATGCCTCATAGGATACCTCATTTACAAAGATGTGTTCTTAAAAAATCAATCACATTTTCAAAGGCGCTTTGAACTTGTAGTTCACTAAAGTTATGATCAAAAACATGATCCGCTCCTTTTATAGTTATTAACTTTGTAGCTACTCCCTTTTCCTTTAACTTCTTGTGCATTAATACTGATTGTTCGTAGGGAACATCTGTATCTTGATCACCATGAAGCAATAATGTTGGGGGAAAATCTACCGTTATATTATTGATTGGGTTATATTGAATTAATTTAGTAAGATCATGTTCATTATTGATTCCCGTTACTTCTTTTAACCAGACACCGTGCTGTCGGCAATATAAATAATAATTAAATCGTTCCCATTGGCCATTCGTAACTTCACGATCCCCGACATGCTGACAGGCTGCCTCCTTATTTATAGTCGGTTTCTGACAGTAGTATTCACTTGGTTTAGATAACCATTCCCCAAGGATATCCCCATAACCATAAAATGAAACGATCACTTTAGGTCTAATATCCATTGTTCCAATTAATAAGCTGAGATAGCCACCAGCTGAACTACCCATAACTGCAATATTATTTACATCGAAATCAAACCATTCGATTGCTTTCGTTCTTACCCAAGTAATTGCGTCCTTTATATCTTCTATGATATCCTCAAATCCAGTTTCAGGAGCAAGTCGGTAATCAACGCTGACTATACTAAAGCCAGATCGTCTGAAATATTCAATCTGATCTGAGGATAACCATGATCTTGCTCCAAAAATTAACGCTCCTCCATGGATATACAAGATCACAGGAGAATTTCTACCCTGATAATAAATATCTGCACTTATAGAACAATTATTTACTTCTTTATAGATCTTCGTATCTTTCAAGACTTATTCCTCCTTTCGTTATTACCGAGCATTTCAGCTAGCGTTTCTGTATTCGTAAAACGCCCCAGCCGATAACTCTTATCTTAGGCTGGAGCGTTTGTTGTCTGATTATCTTCCATGATTATACATCTAACAACCAAGAGACGTCACTGTCCCATATTCTTTGATTAAGAAACTTTCGTTCCAATGATCATCTTTATACGTTCTCGTTCTTCGTTCTTATCCAGGTACTCAAAAAATCCAAGGCGATTCCCCCAAGGATCTGTAAAGGTTCCCCATTTGACCGGAACCTCTGGTTTTGAGTAAATTTCAAAATCATCTATTTCTAACAGCTCAATTAATCTATCTTTTTCAGCTTCAATATTCGTTGTTCCTAAACGTAATGGTCCATTTCCTTCAGTAGGTATTCCTTCTGCAATCTGTAACCAACATCCGGGAATCAGTTCCCACTCCGCAAACCCTTCATGTGGAATAAAATCAGGCTTTCTATGTAAGAGCGTTTCATACCACTTCTGTCCTTCTTCGATATTCGATACCCGAAATTGAGTAGTCATCTCAAAAATCATTGTTAGCTCCCTCCCAAATTAATTGTTCTGACAATATTAGGCCCTTAGTATTTCTTTTTTCATTATCAGTAAATCTTCAAAAATAGGTCTTTGTACTGTACTAATGTTTGAAATGTCGATTTCTTCTAACGCTTTAAATTCAAGTCTTAAAGATTCCTTGTTAGGATCACTGAATTTTACGGTATTTCCATCATTCCCTATCTTCCCATTGAGATCTACCAGTGCATTGAATATAAACATTACAAATACGACTTCATTCCCATCGGGATACCGATACTGCATTCTAGGTCCACTATATACCCCGTAAAGTTCATTTTTACAAACTTCTAAACCTGTTTCTTCAAGAACTTCTCGTTTCATTGTTTCTTCAATCGTTTCTCCTGGCTCCATTCCCCCACCCGGTAAACCCCAATCCCCATAATCAGAACGCATTTGAAGTAATATTCTGTTATCTTTGTCCCGAATTATGGCTCCTCCTGTTACTATGATTCTCATCTTTGAACTTTCCTCTCAATTTTGTTTTATGGTTTGCGCTAGTTTCATAGTTAGGTATTCGCGACGCCTCACTACCTTAAGGACGAAGTCGGCCGAATAAATTTTTTGCCATATGTACTTCATACTCATTTCTATCAAATTCTTTATAAGAAATTGCATCGTGCCAGGAATTTGTCGTTTCTAACACAATTCTCTTGAATCCTTTAGCTATTGCTCTTCTTTCAAGCTCTTTTAACATTTTTTGAGCTAATCCATGTCTTCGGTATTCTTTTTGTACCGACATTCTAACAATTCTCCCTGTATCAACCTCTTCACGAATTAATGCACCAGTGCAAATAACTTTTGTATTTATTCTGCCAACTAAAAAGTGATTTCCCCTACTACTATAATTAAGGACGATTTCATTGAGATCTTGATTTAATGATTCATCCAACGATCCAAATCTCTCCTTTAGTCCAGCTAAAACAATACGTTTAGCATCTTCTTGTGTGTCTTTACTTACTTCTTCGATTACAAGAGTTTGATAAACTTCTTTCAAATTGAGATCTCCATCCTTGAACTGCTTAAATTGACTACAGCCAAACCAAGGGTCGAATGATCCAAAGCATGAATATTGTGTTAGACGAACCCACTCTGACTCCGCTTTCAATTTCATTTGCTATTCATTTAATTGAATTGCTCCCCACATGTTCCCATTGAGATCTACGAATTTAAGAACCCATCCGAATCCTTCATCTTTATAAAAAGTAATTTCAGCTCCAATTTCTTTCAGATAATCATGGAACTGATGAATTTGCTTGGTGTTGTAGAGCAATACAGGCATCTCTTGTCCATTAAATATGAAGTTAGCACTTGTTATTTCATTGGTTTCCCACAACATTAACATTGGCCCTTCTTCCAATGTTAAAAAGGCATGATGCTGCTCTTTAGATTTCCCTGATAATTTGAATCCAAGGTGCGATACATACCACTCAATTGATTCATCCAAGTCTTTGACTGGAATTTGCATGTGTTCTAATTTTGTTAGAAAAGCATCGCTCATCCTCTTCACTCCTAAAATGAATAATTTCAAACTCTTTGTGATTTTATCTAACTTTTTGTATTCACGAAACGCCCCAGCCCTAGAAAGCTCATATCTTAGGGTGGGGCGTTTGTTGTCTGACCGACTTCCATGATTATACATCCGATACTCTACTCATTATAATTCATATTCCTGTATATCCTTTTTAAGTATCCTGAACGCTTTGTTACTTGGAACAATTAGATAGCTTTAAATATTCATGCTTCAAAATACTCATCATTATACGATCTACATATTGGCCATTTTTATAGACTTCGTCTCTTAGTATGCCATCCTTCTTGAAACCAGCCTTTTCATAAGTCCGAATAGCACCAGGATTATCAGCATCTACCGTCAAATACACCTTATGAAGGTTTAAACGCTCGAACGCAAAACCCAGGACAACACCTGTCACTTCTGTAGCGTACCCTTGCCCCCATACCGTTTTGTCCCCAATCCAAATACCAAATTCAGCATGCTTGGACCAAGGATGGATGTTAAACAATTGGGTACTGCCAATCGCGATGCAGTCTTCTTTTATTATGGTAAAATAGACAGCTGATAGATCTGTTTGTGCGTACCTCCGTGTACCTGGATTGGTACATATTTTAGCCCACAATTATCCGAAGTAAAGCCACGTCCACCTAAGACTCAACTGTAGTTATATTTTACCTTTTTTACATCTGCGTACAAGCGTTCCTATATTGGAAATAAAAAAAACAAATCCGACTCTATCATTCCCTCGAATATCGATTTTCGATCTCTTGTTTAAATACTTCTATTGGCCTGGAGTAATTAATCGGTTTATAAAAACTATCATTATTCCATTTATTTAGCTCAATATAATTTGCAAAATCGAAACTTATATTCTGCATTATTAACACTACGTCATTCATTGTGCTTATTACACTTCTGTTATTTGTGGTTGTAAATATAATATCTGCACAATCATTTATATATTGATTTATTCTTGCCTCATCAAGGTTTTCACTAATTAAATAGTCGGTTAATTCTTTCAAAAAGATATTTTTTAGGTTTTTATATTGAGTACTCCTTACTCCTACTATCGTCAAACTAAGTCTCGATAAATCATTCATAAAGATAAGGTACTTTCTCCTATTTACTACAACTACATTCGCATGCCAGCTAAAAAAAGAATCAGAACTGTCTATTTTTGTTATTGTTCTTTCCATTTTCAAGTCTTGTAATAATTTTTTAGTCCCTCGGATCACAAGCACAAAAATCACCTCTATTTTTGGTTTTAATAAAATCTTTGCAGGTGGTTTCGTCTAACGTCTCTGTATTCATGAACCCCGACGGGGTTGCCTGCCGAAATGCCTCTCCGAAATCCAGTTCTGCAGACCAAGGCTCCGTTAGGAGCCGCTGCATAAATATTAGAGATGTCTGCACATCACTGAATTAATTTCAATGCCTATTTAACATTAAGCACACTATTATCTATCGCCATCAATTACTTCTAGTATCGCAAAATAATATATACTTTACAAAATAATAGGTTTGTAGCTCATTGCTTTATCGACTATCTCTTCTGGGCTATACTCGATATCACTCCAAAATATTAAATCTGAGACATGAGGATCTGGCACATTACTTTCAAGTAAATTCATCATCTCATCTATTTCGTGCTCTGTTCCTTCACAATTCATAATTTTTCTTACGAGAATAATCAATTCATCTCTACTTAGTTTTTTGTTCATTCTTTACCTCTCAAATAAAAAGTTCTCTATTGGGTGATATTCTTTCAGAAATCCTTTTATTTTGTCTTCTCCAAAATAAAAACCCTTAAGCTGTGTATCAAAAAATTTCTTTAATTCTTCTTGATTAATTGAATAAACAACCTGGCTTTTTTTCAGATCTGTTCTCGTTATATATATCTTTTCAAGATCGTATTGAATTCGTATCTCTTTATTGATCTTTAATTTAAACACAATCCCTGCATTAATGCTTCTATTTGAAGGTATTTGGTTCAACTCTATAATTTCTGATTCAGGTACGGAATTAATCCAGTTTGCAATATTTTCAACTTCGTCTTGCCCTAATTTAATATCTACCCAATTGATGAATGCACCAGATCCTTCTTTTGTATATACCGCCTTGGACATCTCAGTACTTGCGATTTGTTTTATTTGAATCTCCTTTGTGATATTGTTCGAATCAACAAACCAGAGATATATTCCCCCTAATAGAACAATGGGAATAATAATTGCTTTTAGACTATTCAATGGGATCTTAATTGCATATCCCCCCCAATTCATACTAACGTTCCTGTATTCAGGACGTCCGATGAAGTCAGATGTGTTCGTAAATCCAGCTTCCCTGCCAAATGCTTCTGCGGCCAAGGGGCGAATGCCCCGTGAATATAATGTTATATGTAGTTGCCTCTGCTTTGAAAGCAAGCTTCCAAAATTCAATGATCTTCAATACAAGAATTTGTTAGTAGTCCGATGATTTGAACTATTTCTGCTTCTGCTACCTTATTAGGTCCCTCCATAAAATATCCCTTCATTCCTACTTCTAATGTTTTTCTATGATGTGCTCTAGAACTAGGAAATAGAATCCACATCCTTGCTGTTCCACTTATATTTACTTGCTTAATTCGTCCATAATAAGATTTCCAAACTCATCTTCAAATTCAGGGTGTATCACCCTTAAATCTATTGTATTATTCATAAAATCCGATTCTATAGCAAAATCACTTCGATAACCTTGATAAGGAAGATTTTGTCTTCCACCTTCTTCAGGTATAAAAAATCGATACTTAACAAGAAAATCTGGAGGATGTTTTCTTAATGTCTCATAAGGAACCCACATACGTTTATGTTCCTTTCTTCTTTTATCATGCTTTGCATTAGGCAATTACTTATAACGTTCTTGTATTCACGACCCCACCGACTTGAGACGACAAAGTCCCTGGGCGCGATGCGGTTAGTCGGTACGGATGTGTCCGCCTGATCCAACTTCTCGGAAATTCCTCGAGTGAATCAATGGGCGTAAGCCCCGCAGTGTAAATACAGTGTTAGGTGAAGTTGCTGACTTCTTCGAAATCCACTTACAAGTTATTTTATTTCTTCCTTTAGATACTCATTTAATTTCTTAACATTGTCAGTTACATATTCAATTTCTTGATTCTCTTGTTTTATTAATACATATAATGGTGTGCTTATTACGTTTATTCTCTTATCTGGAATTCCGATACCTGGTACTCCGAAACTGTAGACACTTATTCTATTACCTGGATCTTCCAATCCTTTAACCTTATTGCTATTACTTGCTGGATACTCATAGACAAAAAGTGTATATTGAGTCTTTTGAAAGGAATAAGTTGCGATTATATAAACAACAAAACATACGAATAAGCCTGATCCCAAATAATATAGATATTTATTTATTGAGTTTTTCATGGTTTAATCCTTTTGTTTTCTTATTTAATTTACTACAGTATTTCCGTCTAACGTCCTCAGTTTTCACGATAAAGGAGCGACAGTAGCTGGGTCGAAAACTTAGCCTCTCAGGATTGTCTGCTGATCCACTTCTTCGAATCAGCAGCGTGAGTACGGTGTTATGGGAAGTCATCGACTCCATTGATATACAAATTATTAATTGTTGTTATTAAGTATAGTAAGGTTATAATTTCGCTATGACCTCGTCAATGTTATCCCATTCATAAATTAATTCATTCAGAGCTTTTCCCCCAATTATTATCTGAGTTGAATCACATAATTTAGCACCATAATGTTCATAAAAATAGCGGGTCTTGTTATCTTCTAGAACATCAACAAAAATGTTTTGATATCCTAAAAATTTAAAATGTAGAAACAATTGTCTGAGTAATTCTTTTCCTAAACCTCTTCCGTGATATTCCTTAAGTATGTATATAGATGTTAAGTCACCTGAATTAGGAACTATATTCGTTTCTCTCTTACCACAATCTGCAAATCCAACAATTTGTCCTTCTGGGTTCTCTGCTAGAACTACAAAATTATCTTCTTTTTCAATGTTTTTGATCCATACATCAGTTCTTTTTTTATATGATAATTTTGACAAGAAATCATCTGGGATAATACCTTTGTAAGTTGTTCTCCAACTATCCACATGAACTTTTGCAATTCCTTCTGCATCGTTTATCGTTGCTTTTCTTATTCGCATAATATAATCACCTCTTAGGATTAGTTAATACAAATATTACAAACACTTATCCATAACTATATATAATGAGTAGTAGCATCTCTTCTGTTGAAATTTATTTACGATGACTTCTCATAACGTTTTGGTACCTACGCCTTCCTGATATACGTAATAATCTTTTTTACAAAATCAGATCTCAAAATATTGATATCTTATCTTAAGACCTTCTTCCAACTCTTCTTTTTCTTGAAAATCAACATTCATATATTCATAAATTTTTCTCCAGAATTGAATTGCGGGAATATAATTAGATAGTTGGCCTATTGCATACCTCCCAGGACATTGTTGAAATAAATCTTGAACAGCCTGTTTCCCTAAGCCTTTCCTACGATATTTTTTTAAAATGAAAAACGAATTAATCAAATAATCATATCGTTCTGGATTCGTAAAAGGAGAGCTTTGAAGTAAAATGAAACCGATAATATCATCCTCATGCTTAATAAAAAATGGAATTAAACCTTCTTTCTCAAAAAACCATTCAAAAGCATCAAATTCAAATAAACCACTCTCTTGATTAAATTCCTGTTCTTCATTAAATTCCGATAAGTCATGAAGAAACAATGTCATCAGGTGTTTTAAAATTATTTTCTGATTCAACTCAACTTTGACTACTGACATCTCAGATTCACCTCAATAATAGGACTTCAAGAATTTCCTTCTTCTAAGTATAACTTCGAAACCTCTTATTGGAAATATAATCCTCACAAAGCAAAAGGGCACATCCATCTACTTATGATGAATGTGCCCCCGATGTACATAACTTTCCCGCTTAAATCCGGTCATCTAGATTGACGGTACTGCAACCGATGCGTCCCTGAACCGAGCGTCGTTTCATATTCTTCAACAGGCTCCCAGATCTGGTTGTCGATTCGCAGTGTCGCAGTCGTATTGGCTGGAATGCTCACTGTCAGTTCGACCATACCATCCTCCAGCTTCCACTCGATTGCAATCTCACCGTATGCTGTTTCCCGCTTCACTCGCAGCCAATCTAGGCCATAACCAAAATGCGGCTGCAAATAGAAATGCTTATACGCAGGCTGCGCCTCATTGATTTCCAAGCCGACGACATAGCGGTACACCCACTCGATAATGGAACCGTAGGCGTAATGGTTGTAGGAATTCATACTGTCATTCCATAGCGAGCCATCCTCCTTAATGCCGTCCCAATGCTCCCATATGGTGGTTGCGCCTTTCTTGATCGGATAGAACCATGATGGATAATCCTCTTGGAATAAGAGCTTGCACGCAAGCTCGTGATGTCCCCATTGACTCAAGACGAGGTTCAAGTACGGTGTCCCTAGAAATCCGGTCGTCAAATGATCCTTCTCATGCTTCAACAATTCTACCAAGCGCTTCACAGCGCGTTCCTTCACGCGCTCACCAGCTAGATTGAACATCAACACCAGCACATGTGCGGTTTGCGTATCAGACGCCAGTCTGCCATTCGGCGTGATGAACTCATCCTGAAGCGCTTGAAGAATATGCCCGTGCAAGCTGCTATAGTACTGAGCATCCTCCACTTCGCCCAGAATAACCGCAATACGCTGCAGCAAGGAGGTCGAATATGCATAGTAAGCTGTCGCGATAAACCATTCCTAACTCAAAGCAAATGGGATCCTCTTTGTTCTCACACCGTACCTTCTTCACTATGAGCATAGTCGTCACCTGATTTCATGGAGTAATAGAAACATAGTACTGCTGCATATTTCCATAAATTATACCTTCAAGTCACTATACTTGGAATAACTATTAAAAGAAATCTATTATTATTGAAGGAATGTGATAGCTGCCATTCAGCCTTTTCTCATGCTCTGACCTTCCAAATGCAGCAAAAAAAAGACGCGCCAATGCCCCATGCACAGCTGCGCGTCTTCTACATCAATTATTTGTATAAACCATGATCCAGTCGCAGTCCATATCTCACTTCTAATTCCCATTGCTCGATCTCCAACTTATGCTTGCCAATCAATGCAGTTCATCCGCATGATGATCATCTACTTCTCCTGCTTCCGCTGCAGTTAGAACATGCAGTGCATCAGCTGTACGCAAGTCTTCTTCCTCCATGTACCAGGGTGGTTCCACCGCAATTGCAGAGTTCGTCTCGCTTGCGGTTCCATCCCACTCAGACTGAGTACTCGCAGCCTCCTGCTTCGGCATTGATTTCACAGTCCGCTTCGCAAGAAGCTCCTCCTTCACTTCCGATGCCAGCTCTTGATTCCGCACCCACCGTGCAATAATTCCGTTCATCTCACGTGCTTGCTTCGTCGGAATTTGGTGCTTAGCCCCCTTCAGCCAATACAAATGATAATGCGGCAAATATCGCTGGAGCTTGACCGCATAACGATGGAAACCTTTGTCCTTCTCGCCATAAATCAGCAGCATAGGCGCCTGAATGCACTTCAACTGCTCTGTGCAGCGATGCTTCAATGACGCTTGATAATACTGCTTCCAATTCGATACATCCCCACGCATCGCCGTACGTTTCAAGTTCCGGTATGTCGTCCGGCTGTCCGCATTTCCGAACGAAATAGCCCACGCAAGCAATGACTTGGCCCTCATCGCCGTCAGTGCGATCGCAAGCGCAATTCTTCCTCTTAGCCAGTAATCGCTTGCTTCCGCCATCGTACTCACAAGAATGCCGCCCTTGAATCGATGCGGGTGTGATAGTAGCGCCTGAAGCGCTACGGCTCCGCCAGTCGAGTATCCACAAATATAGGCCTGCTTAATGCCAAGCTCGTCAAGCAGCTTCACCATATCTTGGACAATGAGCGGATACGTAATGGGTTCCTTGGAAGCATCACTCTCCCCATGGCCGCGAATATCGAAGGTGATGACTTGATGAGTAGACGATAATTGCGCCGCTTGATATCGAAAGTTGGCCGAGGTCAACAGTGGCGGATGAATAAACAATATGGGTGTACCTGTGCCATACGTATGGTAGTGCAGATGAATTCCATTAATAAGCCTCTTGGGCATCAGTCTCACCTCGTAACGAATATAGAGGTAAAGATACCCTTTCTCCGCTCGATCTATGCACATTTGCACGTTTACCCGCTGTTCAATAACACGCTCAAAGCGAGACGACATACACAAATGCACTGCTGGTCTCCCACCCATATTTGTGCATTTTTCTCACGAGACAGTACAGGTGTACAGACTCAATTCCAAGTTCCCCAATATAATGTACCATCTTAACAGAAGGAGTTGTTATTCATGACATGTCCTCGTCCGTTCTGCCCGCCAGCAGAACCAATCGTATGTCCGCCAAGACCAGTAATTCGTGATTTCTTCCATCCTCAAATACTGCCTATCATTCATCCGATCGAAGTGATCAACCGTCATCATTGCTGCCCGATTCCTAAGCATGTATTCACGGTTGTCGAAAGAGAGGAAGTTGTAGGCCCTGTAGAAATCAGAAGCGTGAAAAATGGCAAGCGTACTGTTGGCACTCGCGGCGTTCGTCCAAAAACAAAGCGCAAATAACATCACCTGATTTTCAAACTACGCATCTTCCTATTTGGCAGGTTTATTGTCAAAAGAGTCGGTACACGGCTCTTTTTTCTTTGATCCCCTTCGGACATGCATAATGAAATTGCCCATCGGTACATGCTTGTTTCGTCGAAGTACTTAGATTGGATTCGGCTGGGATGCTTCAAGCGTCTTGATAAATGTCCTGATCTGGCCGAAATGCATGGCTTCATGACTTAACAAGAAGAAGAACATTTGGCTAGCCTTCGTAAATTGAAGAAAAGGATTGACCAAGTCGAGATCCCAGTTTCCCACAATTCGCTCACCGATCATATGACGCTGTGCCTCCAAATGGGTGATGATCTCCGCCAGAGCAGGAGCATCCCCATTCCATTGCGAAGGACTTGTTCCATTGGCGAAATAGCCCACATAATGTTCAGGCAAGTGCTTTTCCATAAAGACATTCTGGAAAATTCCTTGATCCCATGCCACAGCAAGGTGACCCGCATGCCAACGGATAGAGTTATTGCACCCTGCTGGGATCGTATCGACAATTTCCACGTCTACCTTATTCAAAACTTCGATTACCCATCCTCTCCAAGTTTGGAAACTATTTAGCACCTCATGCTCCAAATGAACCGATTCCACTACACTTCACTCCAATCTGAATGAAAGAGTCATCCCTTCTCCTTACATATATCGCTCTTGCCATCAGTTCAATGCCTAAAATTATGAATTTCCAACGAATTCTATCCTAAGCTTTCCTAAAACCGATCGCCTGTTACGCCCTTGTGTCTCACATCTGTATATCCAAGCTGTCCTGCGTGAAATTCATTCGCGCAGCACAAAAGCATGGGAGTACAGCTTTATTGAATCCTGCTGATGAAAAAAGAAAGAAGACAGCTGTCATCAGCCGTCTTCCCCCTTGGTACGATCATCGGTTATTTATTCTGCTACTCATGTGAACCTTGTGGTTGACCGACCGCCGTCATGCAGCGGAACACCGCGTGCTGGGAGCACACGCGGTGCGAAAAAATTCAATACGCTGCACACCATCTGCCGCTACGCATCTGAATCTTTCTCGACGTGGCCGACAAGGCGATCCAATCTTGCAATTTGGAAGCCGTATTCATACATGGCCGCGGCAACAATGGACAACCTTAGCATCTCACTGCCATCTTGGGAACATAGCTTCATCGTGATCTGCATGAACTGCTCATTATCTTCCTCCATCTTATCCAGTTCCAAGCTGTTCGGCTTTACCTTGTCTTCGAACTTCAACAGTACATGCTCATGACATTTAATCAGCATTTCCAAGTGTTGATCGAACATTTGATTCGTCTCCGGCTCACGGGCTGCTTGGAAGTAATGTTCATCGATAGCTTCCAGCACCTCAATTCCGCTGCGGAGCGTATGCAGCAGCTGCTTATATACAACCAACTCGCGTGAGCGGCTATACTTCGCTCGCTTCAGCTTCTTCGTCTCTTCTTCGAACAGCTTATACTTATCGGCGAGTACCTTCAATGAATCCACCAGACTTTGCTTCTCTTCCTGGAACACGGATTCCTTCATTTCATCCGAGATGACGGTTCTCAGCAGCAGCGACATTCGACTGAAGCATGATTCAATCAACGTAATGAACTGTGCCTTCGGATTCGGCGGGAAGAACAAAATATTAATAAGACAAGCAGAACCAATCCCGATCAATATCTGCGCGAAGCGAAGCAGGGCGAAATCCCATTGACCTGATGCTTCCATAACGGCAATGACGGTCACGAGCGTCAACCCTACTGTCTCTTCCATTTTCATTTTCAGACAAATCATAATGACCAGTACGCATACAATACCGACGGCTATCGGCTCATGCGAGAAATACATCCCTGCCAATAAGGCGATTGCAGCGCCCAATGTATTCGTCTGGAGCTGTTCAAGAAAATATCTCCATGAACGATAAATCGAAGGCTGCATCGCAAATATCGCGGCAACGGCGGCGATGACCGGGGTTTTGAACTGGAATATTTGACTAATGAACAACGCTAGCGTAACCGCAATCCCTGTCTTCAGCACTCTGGCTCCGAATGCCATCCTCGATCCCTCCATTTCTGCTAGACGGCACTCACACTCCCTTATTGTATACACGAATCCATCCCGCTTCAAGACAAGGTAGACGGCTAATAAAATGGATCACGCCTAAATATTCTGCTCTGTTGTTGTTTCTTCGCCCAGCACCGCAGCGATAGTCGACGCAGCTGCTTCTGAATGCGATAAGGGAAAATGATGCCCGTACGGCAAGCGAACTAGACGCTCATCTCCCTCGAGTAAGGCAGGCAGCTGATGCAGCCTCTCCTTCTCCCCCCATACGATTCCTACGAGCGAACTAGCCAGCTTTACTTCTTTGGGCGAAGTCATCGTTTTCGGCAATTGATGATAGATGGCTTGCATGATAGAAGCATTCGCATTAGCAATCCGAGGAGAACGAAAACTAGCCTTCATTCTTGACACATACCCGTGTGGAATTGACGATGCATGTTCGAACACTCCCTCGCGTAGCATTGCCTTATTCATTACCGAAGCAGGCATGTGCTTCAGCATAAAAGCTGCAAGTGTGCGTCCGCGGCTGATAAACGCCCTTACAGCACCACGCGGCCGCTGCAGCACAGGCTGCAGCATAATCAGCTCCTCCACACTGCCATGTAACCGAATGGCACATTCATTCGCTACCCACGCACCATAAGAATGACCTATCAGGGTTACGGGCTCTTGAAGCTGAATGGCCGCCGCAACGCTGTCCACAATGCCCGCAGCCAGATTTCGGTCAGCCCCATCAATTGAAGGTGAGCGACCGAACCCCGGCAAGTCAGGAACAATTAGTGGACGGCCCGTTCGCTGATACAGTTCAGCTGCCAACGGAAGCAGATCGTCTGCTTGACTAAGCCAGCCATGCAGCAGTACAATCGGCACTCCGCATCCTTCCCTTATCCACGCAGCCATCGAACCGAATCGACCTCTGGCGAAGCTTCTCTCCCCTTTGTCTTCCGAAAATGTGAGACGGTAATCCATATCTGCAATAGCAAACGGTAATATGTCTCTGCAATCCAGTGGTGTACGATTCGAACCCTGACGTATCGAACTCTGATGCAGCAGTTGCTTCGCCGAATCATTATTGAAGCTGCGATCCGTTACGAACGCCAATGATTGCGACGGAATGCCCGTCAGTTTTTCCCCACCATATCTCATAATGGCCGATAGCAACCGGATTGGCATAGACATCACTGGCGCTCCTACGTGGAGCTGCCGAGCAATTTCGCGTAATAGCTCCTTCATATTTGGTTGTTCGGCCTTATCACCAACAAGATTGTATGTTGCTGATTGACGAGTTGAATTCGCCTGATCCCTAGCCAGCAACACAATAGTTTCTGCGACCTCGTCATTCGTTACAAGAGGCAGCCAATAATGCTTCCCTCCTGGAACGACCGGCATCAATCTGCTGCGAACCGCCTTCACTAAGATCCCAAGGCCATCCAGCTGCGGCGTACTTCCAGTTGGCCTAGCACCAACAACGGTGCTAGGATTGACAACAGATAGCGAATAGCCAACGCGAGCAGACTCTTGACGAATCCACAGATCCGCCATGAACTTCATACGTTCGTAAGGGGCAGCATCGGGCGGCACGAACCGACTCACATCATCAATGGAAAGCCCGCTAACATTCGTGTCTTGTTGAAAGGGACTCATATAGCCAACTACATGAATGAAGTGTCGAAGTCCCTTGCTACCATGAATCTCTTCCGCTAACCGACTTATTGCCTGAGCACCGTGAAGGAAGGTTCGCTCTGCTGTTGAACTTGATTGAGTAATCTGCATCGCTCCACCGGCATGGATCAATACATCAGATTGCCTCGCTAATTGCCAATCCTCCTTCTTCAATCCCAGACATTCCTGCTCCAAATCCCCCTCGATGAACACAATACGGCTTCTTACCGATTCTGAGTACTTCTGGAACAGCTTTTCTGCTCGTGTCGCGGAACGTACGAGAAGAAGCAGCCTTTCATCACCATCCTTCAACTGCCGGATTACCTCTCTTCCAATAAACCCCGTTGCCCCAGTAATCAAGATCGTTTCCTTGTTGTACATCATGTTATTGCCCCCTCTGATAATTAGTACTATTCAGTTCTAATTCACGTCAAAAAAAAGCCTCGCCTCAGCGAAGCAGTTGAAAAAAATGTGCAACCGTATGCCGGACACGCGGCAGGCTTGGTTCTGTATCACCTAGCAGCAGTGCCCCTTCTATCGCGGACAGCAGTACAACTGCCAATCCATACGGATGATGATGGCTTGCAATCTCTCCGCTTGCTCTTGCCTGCTCGAACATCCGCTCGAACAAAGGCAGCTGCTGAGCGAAGAATTGTCCGATCTGCTGACGAACCTGAACCGCATCAAGCGGGCTCTGCATGAATAACGACATGAAGGGGCATCCCACTTGAACATCACACTGCTCATGCTGCTGCGAAACAGCATCCACGAATGCCACCACTCGCTCCTCTACGGTTAGATCGGTTCGTTCAAGCAGGCTTCCTAACAGCTGTTCATATTGTCCCATCCAATAGACGAGCACTGAACCAAGTAGTTCCTCCTTGCTTTTGAAATGGTAATAGATGTTCGACTTAGACACATTGCTCGCATGCATAATCTCATCCATGCTCGTATAGGCATACCCTTGGCGCAAAAATAGCGCTGCAGCCGTGCCAATGACTCGATCTCGATTCGATAATGGTGGTATTCGTTTTCTCTCATTCATAACTAGTACTATACAGTACTAAACCAATATTTACAACCTCTATTCACGGTTTTTATCTTTCCATACACGAACAGCCCTTGCTTCGACAGCAAGGGCTGAGTGTGATTGTTCACGGATGCAGACAGCCTGTTAAGCGCAAGTGGACTTATGTAACCATCAGCGTAATGACCAATAATTCATACAGAACCAGCGGCAAGATAACGTTATTATACATGTAAGCATTGTATAAGCCTCGCTGCATAACCGGCTGCTGCGTCTGTACGTACACAATTCCCCGATCCACATTTACAATAACACCATCACAGATAAATCCGTCTATTGTCTGAATACGGACGGGTCGATTCATATACGAATGGCATATATGATGCAACTTTTCACGAGTATCTCGCAAGCACTGCAAGTGAGAGCCATCCGCTTGATATATAACTTGCGGCTCGGTTTGAGATGGAAGCGACTGATCGGATGATGGCTTCGAAGCATTCATAGCATACGACCTCCATTCTGTTCGAATGTCACACACTTCCACCTTATGTCTCATACCGTCCGATCATGACCGATTTGCATACATTCTCACGGTATGAACCGCCTGCTCCATCGTTACCAGAGCTGATGTGCTGGCGTCTGGATGTACAAGTTCTACCTTCCCTTCAGCAATATGCTTGCCGATAACGATACGCATTGGACAGCCAATTAGATCCGCATCGGCCAGTTTCACGCCGAACCGCTCATCGCGATCATCCCACAGCACAGTCGCACCGAAGCTGCTCATATCCTCAGCCAATCTCGATGCTGCTTCAGCTTGTGCTGCATCCTTCATCGATACTGGAATGATATGTACCAAGTAAGGTGCGACAGACAACGGCCAGCGCAGCCCTCGTTCATGCTGCATCTGCTCCACCATTGCGCTCATCATGCGGGATACGCCAATACCATAGCATCCCATCAGAAGCGTCTGCATTTGACCCGACTTGTTCATCACCTGTGCGCCCAGCTTATCCGTATACTTCGTTCCAAGCTCGAAGACATGTCCTAGCTCAATTCCAAGATGGAACGACAGTGCATGACCACAATGTACGCATCGTTCTCCCTCCACGACATTCCGATAATCGCCAACCATAGTGAGTTCATAATCTCTCCCAGCCATCACATGCATCAGATGGTAATCCTGCTCATTCGCTCCCACAATCGCGTCTTCCACATGAGCCGCATCCTTATCGACTATGCACTTGATCTTCAATCCAACTGGCCCTGCAAATCCTGTGGGAGCGCCTGTTACTCGCATTACCGTCTCGGCATCGGCGAGTTCCAGCTGATTGGCTGTCAATGCTCGCATGACTTTCGTATCATTTACTTCATGATCCCCGCGAACGAGCACTGCAACTGGCTCACCATCTGCCACATATAACAATGTCTTTATCGTTTGGGACGGTTCCACTTGCAAATAGGCTGTCAACTCATCAATTGTCTTCACCCCAGGGGTATGGATACGTGCAGGCATATTTGCTGTCGATGCCTCTCCTGTTAAACGTGCTTCCTCAATTTGGACAGCCTTCGTGTCGACATCCTTCGTATGTCCAGCTTCGAGCGAATCGGGAAGCGCTTCGGTATTCACCGCAGATGCAGATGCAGAGTCAGACTGACTTACAGCCTTCTCAAGGTTCGCGGCGTATCCGCAATGCCCACAAGACACAATCGTATCTTCACCAATGCTGGTCAGTGCCATAAATTCATGTGTTCGTCCGCTTCCGCCAATCGCGCCAGCATCTGCCTCCACTGCACAATACGTTAGATTCAGACGCTGCATCACCCGATGGTATGCGTCAACCATTCGATCATATTGAGCTTGAAGCGACTCTGCATCCAGATGGAAGGAGTAAGCATCCTTCATGATGAATTCCCTGCATCGCAATAATCCATGTCTAGGCCGTCGTTCGTCACGATATTTCGTCTGAATTTGATACAGTGTAAGCGGCAGCCTCTTATACGAATTGACTTCATCTCGCACCAGTGCCGTAACGACTTCTTCATGTGTCGGGCCGAGTACGAACTCCCGTTCATGGCGATCACACAGCCGCATTAGCTCTTCACCATATACCTCATACCGTTCCGATTGCCGCCACAGGTCTGCAGGCTGCATCGCTGGCATGAGCATCTCCTGAGCACCTGCCCGCTCCATCTCTTCTCGAATCAGCTCCTGTAAATTCCGAAGCACTTTCCAGCCAAGCGGCAAATACGAGTATACGCCCGCCACAACTTGCCGCATGTAACCGCCTCTCAGCAGCAGCCGATGACTGGCAGTCTCCGCATCTGAAGGCATATCCCGCATCGTAGATTGGAACAATTCACTCTGTTTCATCTCAATCCCCCTCTTCTTCTCTCCATAATAAAACAACGCACCCATCCCATAAGGGACGAATGCGTTGTCGTGGTACCACCCTAATTCAGCAGTCGGCATATACCGACAGCTCTCACTTGTTCCATAACGGGCCTGCGCCCGGCAGATCGAATCTGCAGCTGCAAAGTAGGAAGAATGAAGCTGCAAGGGAATCATTGCACCAAGTTGACTCCTCTCTGTACGTGCATCTCGTTCACTCTCATGTCTTTGGTCGTCGCTTTTCGTGGTATATTTTCTAAATAAATTACATGTTCTGTTACTCGGTGTCAAGTATCTCATCCACCGATACCCGATTACCGCATCACCCAGTAGCCCAACTTCAACAATAAACCCAGTACCAATAACGCGATACCGACTCCCCGCTTCTCTTTGTCGTTGTTGAAGGCATATACGCCTCCCACTAAGATTCCGACAATTGGGTAAATAGCGGTGGCAATGATTACGATCAAGAGTGAAGTGCAGCCTATATTGCGCTCTGACGCTTGCTCTTCGCTAGGTCGATCATCTGACTTCTCACTGGCAATCTGATTCGAAATCATGGAACCACAATTTTTACACTCCGTGGAGCCTTGCTCTACATTTCCATTACACTCAGAGCATGTAAGCTCCACTTGCTTCACAGCCAAGATGCCGTTGTATTGCTTATCTTCCTCTGGCGTTCCCTGTAAGGAGGCGTCCTTCAGGGAGTGACTGCAGACGATGCATACCGATGCGGACTTTTCGTTCGAATACCCACAGTTGCTGCATATTTGGATCGCCATGCGCGATGCACTCCTTCCGTTACCCAGCCAAATCTTGAATACGCACTGATTCCGTTGTAAAGCAATTGCAAATTGACACAATCCGTTCCGAATAACCTGTACGCTCCTTTAGCGGCTAGGCTTACTGCTACAGCTACAGCTACAGCTGCATGAACGCTGGGAAATGCTCCTGCAATCCCTGCTTCAGTACATCAATAGGCTGCATGCCGATATCCGCTAAATTACTCAAGGCAATAAGCACCGAATCCGACTTCGCATCCCGAATCATCGTACAGCTGTAGCCCGATAATCCCCCATTATGATACGAGATATGCGGTCTGTCCGGATATACGACCCATCCGTAGCCATAACTGCGTTCCTCATCAATTCGAGCTTGCGGCGTGAAGATCGCATCGATTGACTCCGCACTCGCCACTTGGCCTGAGCGAAGGGCACGATCCCAGCGGAACAGGTCTTCGGTAGTGGAGTAGACAATGCTTCCTGCACTGTTATGGCTTGGTATATCTTCCTTCCAAGCGAGTTCTCCCCCTCTAAAGCCGATCCCCATATTCGGCTCACTGCGAAGTACATCCATACGTCCACCTGTTCTTGTCATACCGAATGGCTCGAAGAATTCCTTCTCGATATACGTTTCATACGATTGATCCGACAGTCTCTCTACAATCAGTCCAAGCAGCGCATAACCGAAGTTGCTATAACGATACGCCCCTTTTGCACCGGATGGCGTGACAGTATCGAGCGCCAGCGTATGCAATGGCCTTAGATCCTCATGTACATTCCAATCAATTAACGCATCTTCGTCCAATCCAGAGGAGTGAGTGAGCAGCTCATGGAGCGTAACATCTGCAAGCCTTGTACACTCAGGTACATACTTCGCAAGCTTATCTTCTACACGAAGCAGCCCTTGCTCCTGCAGCTTCATAATGGCTGTTGCCGTAAATTGCTTGGCAATTGATGCAATTTTGAATACTGTATCCTTATTAATGGGCTGCCTCTCTTCCACGTTCGCTAGGCCGTACCCTTTACTTATGACAATCTCACCCTGTGACGCCAGCAAGATCGATCCGTTATATCCCTGCTTCTCTAACAATTGATCCACCCAAGCTGCCAACTCCATAACGGTCTTATCCCCTTCCCATGTTCTTCACAGCTTGCTGCTCTGAAGATGAACTCTACTAGTGAGTACTACGTCGTTACTGACTTCGATATCTATGGCAGGGTTTCCTTCATTTTCTAATCAACGTCACAAAAACGCCTCCCATGCTGATAGCGAGAGGCGCTTTACAAGATTAATTAAGGTATGGAGTTGTTCCTCATTTGTGACGGATCACGATCTGACTATTCCAATTGCACAACTGCCCCGACGATGCCCTGTCAGCTTCAACATTAAGAAACTAGCTTCAGCCCAATTGCTGCTCCGAGTACCAAGGAGATGAATAAGATTCTCTTCCAATCGCGGGACTCCCCGTAGAAGAGCATCCCGAGGATGGCACCCCCAGATGCGCCAATTCCCGTCCATATCGCATACGCCGTCCCCATCGGGAGCGACTTCATCGCAATAGACAGACAAATGAAGCTAGCGCTGAATGCTGTCGACATAAAGACGAAGGATTGCCAGTTGCGATCCTTGTTCAGTTTACTAATCATCGCCACGCCAAGCATTTCACATAATCCTGCTGCAATGAGACTTATCCAAGCCATTAGGATTCAGCTCCCTTCGCTTCGTTCTCATTCGTCACCAGCTTTAATCCCATCACACCTGCTAGCATCACAAGGATAAGCAGCATTTTGATCATTTTGAACGGTTCTCCAAAGAAAGCCATTTCTGCGAATACA
Source organism: Paenibacillus sp. UNC217MF (assembly GCF_000686865.1). Classification (NCBI taxonomy): domain Bacteria; kingdom Bacillati; phylum Bacillota; class Bacilli; order Caryophanales; family Paenibacillaceae; genus Paenibacillus; species Paenibacillus sp. UNC217MF. Next base: position 28,228 of record NZ_JMLT01000003.1, read on the forward strand.
GTTCCAGCAGTTCCAAGTCCAACGAATACGGCATATACCGTCCCTACAGGGAGCTTCTTGCCTGCCATAATCATCACATAGAAGCTGACAATAATTGAAATGGCCGTACCTCCCCATTCCCATACATTGTTCGCGTGCTTCAATCCGATCACCCAGAAGACCTCAAAGAAGGCGGCGATAAATACGTAGATCCAATGCTTATTCATTTGTTGCTCTCTCCCTTCCTTGCTATCTCTATAACGAGCACTATTCCATGCACTGCATCCCACAGATGCAGCTTACACCATTCTTATTTTTTTCTATATTTCCTCTCAAACAAGAGATTCATTGTTCATACCACTTCACGAACTAGTCTCGTGTCAGGCTGCGCCAATATATGCGCCATGAAGCATCGAAGCGGCGTCGGAATCTGTCCGGGCCGCCAAGCAGCATTTCAACGAGAATGCCATCAACAAGACACATATAAGAAGCGGTCATCATCTCCATATCCAGTTGATCAATCTCCGCTCGCTCCACTCCTAGCTTGAACACGGCCATAAGCTCCCGTTCCATCTGATCCAGATGGGCGTTGACCAGTTCCATAACCCGCTCCTGCATGATAACAGGCGGAAAGAACATCACCCGCAGCAAGAATTTCAATTGATTGCTCGTTTCATAGCGTGCCTCATACTGTTGAATCAATCCGTACAGCACATCCTTAATCGGATGCTCACGGTGAGTCTGAATGTACCGCTGCAAGTGTCCCATTTCCTCTTGTACTGCACGGCGGATTACGCTAACAAACAGATCATCTTTATTTTTGAAATGAGCGTAAATAGATGGCGTCTTGATGCCTACCTGTTCCGCGATATTCGCAAGGGAAGCCCCTTCATATCCGTGTTCTGCAAAATGATTCAACGCGACCTCAATAATTCGGTTAGCTGTCATTCTACTCATCTCCTTCAGGATAACTAATATTCGTTAGGTAATGCACGCAGCGTTCCCGCATGCCATTACGACGGCACATTTTATCCTAACTAATATTCGTTAGGTACATCTTTTCACATCTCATCTCTTTTGTCAATCACGAGTTCGATAGTTAAATATCCTTTTATTTATTTTAAATACGATACATCTTCTCTAACCAGAGCTTCACAAGACTTATCGAGAAAAGGATAAAGCAACTCTGCCTACAAATGACGAACAGAAAGTTCAAATGTTTATCCTAATGACATCCAAAAATGCGAAGCAAAACCTGATCCCATTTTCCGATAAAAAGGGACTGAACGCTATAGTAGGATACAAAAGCAGCCATTGAACAGTGAACCTCCCGCTTATCACTCCGGAATTTGGAAAAATGGCGATAATGACAGTAGCATCAAGCCTAATCTGTAAGTGACCTGTAAATGATCTGTACGTGACCTGTACATGACCCCTGTATGTGACATGTGCGTGAGCCGGGAGACGATATCTCCGCGGCTCTTCTGTCGTCTACAGATAGACAGGTTCAGATTGCGAGTACAAACCAACCCACCAACCCTACGAAATCAATACCTTACATAAGCATAATCAATGAAGTGATACAGATGATGCGATTCTCTTTTTCACAACTCACATCGATATAACGCCCTACATATGTTCCGGCGCTTCAATGCCAAGCAGGTTCAGCCCCGCTTCAAGCACATATGCCACCGCTGCGACGATACGCAATTTGTGGCGGCGCTCGATCTCATTCTCCACGAGAATCTGCTCCTGATGGTAATAACGGTTGAACTGCTTGGCTGCATCAAGCAAATACCGGGCGAAGATGGATGGCTCATTGCTAGCCACCGCCATCTGAAGAGCACGCTCATACTTGCTGAGAGACTTCAAGCAGATCCATGCTTCTTGACTTACTCCTCCTGTCGCAATTGATTTCTTTCCCAACTGCTCACCTTGCCTCTCGGCTGCATCCTTGCCAAGCGTCGCGGAATCCGCTGGACAATCAGAGTATGACGTCCATCCCCCTTTGACGAGCAAGCTCTTCGCTCTGACGAGTGTGAACTGTACATAAGGGCCGGTTTCGCCCTCATAGCGCAGCGCATCCTCCAAGTTGAAGTCAACAGACAACATACGACTGCTCTTCAGGTCACCGAAGATGATCGCACCAATCCCAACCTTCGATGCCACCTTGTCTTTCTCTTGCAGAGATGGATTCTTGTCTTCGATAATTTGGAGTACGCGATTCTCTGCCTCATTCAATACCTCATCAAGGAAGATAACCTTGCCCTTGCGCGTAGACATCTTCTTCCCTTCAAATGTCATTAAACCGAACGGTACATGAGCACATTCCTGTGCCCACTCATATCCCATCTTGGTAAGCACAGCGAATACCTGCTGAAAGTGCAGCTGCTGCTCCGCGCCAACTACATAAATCAGTTTGTCAGCCTTCATGACTTCCTTACGATAGATCGCCGTTGCCAAATCACGTGTCGGGTAAATCGTTGTTCCGTTGGATTTCAATATCAAGCATGGCGGCATGCCCTCATCATCCAAACGAACGACCATCGCCCCATCACTTTCTTCGAGCAATTGAAGCTGCTGCAAATGAGCGACGACCGCATCCATCTTGTCATTGTAGAAGCTCTCGCCAAGAACGTGGTCAAAGTGAACGCCGAGTCGTTCGTACATGCGGTTGAATTCGACCATACTTGCGTTAACGAAATACGTCCACAGCTGTACGGTCTCTGCATCGCCCGCTTCAAGTTTGCGGAACCATTCGCGCGCCTCGTCTTCCAGCTCCGGCTGCTGAGCCGCCTCCTCGTGGAATCTTACATACAGCTTCAAGCTCTCACGGATTGGATCTTGGCGCAGCGTATCATCATCCCCCCACAGCTTATAGGCCGTAATCAGCTTGCCGAATTGGGTCCCCCAATCCCCAAGGTGATTCACCTTCAACACTTCGTATCCTGCGGCTTCGTACAGGTAAGCGAGCGCATTTCCAATCATCGTAGAACGCAGATGACCGACATTGAACGGCTTCGCAATATTCGGGGACGACATATCAATAACGACACGCTGCCCCTCTCCGATCGACAACTTGCCGAATAACGGCTCCTGCATGCGAGCAAGACAAGCCTCGCCATAGTAATCTTGATCAAAACATACATTCACATATCCGCCAGAGGCTTCCGCTCGTATCCGAATGTTATCGCTCTCTTGATTGATGCGTTCAGCAAGTTCCACCGCAATCTGCTGCGGAGAACGTCTCCACTGCTTCGCCAATGGGAAGCAAGGGAACGCCAAGTCGCCCAGCTCGCTCTGCGGAGGTACTTCCAAGGCACGTTCGATGTCTGCCCCGTTCATGTTCATTATAGGTTCTAGTACTTGCGCGGCAATTTCTTTTAGCATAGGTTCCTTCTCCTCCTGTTGTTGGTTACGGTTCGCAACACGTCAAAAAGCCCCCGTCTACAAAGAGACGGAGGCTTGAATCCCCGTGGTACCACTCTACTTGACCCTATCCGGAAGCTTGTTGCTCCGAAAAGAATCCACTCAATAAATAACGGCTGTCGCCGGGCTCCCCTACGTCCCCATATATAAGGCAGTTCACAGAGCCAACTCCCGGGTCCGCTTCCTCTTCATTCCGTATCGGCTTCCACCATCCCGATTCGCTGCAGCACGGATTGTGCAGAGTACTCTCCCGTTCAACGTTGTTGCGTCGATTTTCATTTTACACATTATATCCAGAACAATTAGGAAAAATCAACCTATCACATGCATTATTTCAGAAAAATATTTCTTACTCTGCCGCCATTCGAGTACATAACGTCATGACCAGTAATGATTCACATCAAATTCGAGTCTCATTCTACTACTATCCGGCCAGCATCGATTACCGCATTGTATACTTGCGATCCTCAGTTCCATTCAATTCGACCGCAATATCTAGATAAGATTGCTCAATAAATTGGCATACATCTGGATAGATTAGAGGCTTGCCTGTTATATAGCGGCGATCTGGCGTTCCATGATCACGTATTAACAATTCACTGATCACTCTTGCACTGCCAACACCGGTCTCCACATATTGCTTCACGGCCGCCCGTTCAGCAGCAGTAAGCCCATTCCCAGCATTACTAACTTCTTGAACCACAGCAGCAGGCTCGGGCTCCGTCCACGACCATAAGTCGAACTCCTCTAGAATCGGTGCAGGAGCAGGTGCAGGTTCAGGAGCTGCGCTAGGCTCGCTTGTCTTAGGCGAAGGTGAAGCATTCCTCACCACCGGCTTGCGTCGCAGCATATTGATCTGCTTGTCCAACAAGGGCAGTCCAAGCGACAATTGCCGTTGTAGCTGTTCAGGCAAATCTGCCACAGAATAGGCATCTGGTGCAGGTTGCCAATCGTTGGCTATCTTCAACAGGATCTCATCAAGCTCATAATCAATGGCCTCGAATCCCTTCTTAATCGTCGCCACGATTGCAGCATCAATCCCTAAGTGCTCCTTCAAGTGCTCAATGCCGAATTTTTTGATCTCGCCTGTTTTCCGGTTTTTTACCTCATGCTGATATCGAAGAGAACGGCCGCATTCGCATCGCAGCTCTGGACTTATCGTCCCCGCATCTTTATACCCCGTATAAATCCAATCATCTAACAGCGCCTCGATGTCCTCTGGTGCCGCATGTTCTGGAACATGATGCCCCTTCTCCTTCGCCATCGCATTGGCGAACGCCGTGCGGCGAGAGCGAACGAGATAGTGATTCAGGAACTCACGTTGGTTATCATTGAGCTGAGATAACATCTCATCCCGTTCCTGGATAGTTAATATCATATCTTCTCCTCCTCGCGCTTTGCTCCATTACTGTCTATTGTACAGGAAGTAGAGCATGGAAGTGAAGGCATGCCTCACATGAAAAAGCCGCCCTAGCGCAGGCAGTCAATCACTCCCTCGCTGGGCGGCAACCTATGGTAGGCACATCGATAAGAACGGCGATCTCTAGGAAGAGAAGCTAAAAGAAGAATACTTATTCTTCATCAATGGCATTTTACGATCGGATCTGGACTTGCCATTATGAAGCATCAATTCGTTCCTGCGGCGCTTGAAAGCATTTCTTGCATACCTTAATCTGTACGCCATTCCCTCTTGTCCGATTATACAGCAGCTTAATGCGAGTGCTGGCGCAGACCGGACATGTACCTCGGCCACGTGAAGGCAGATTCCATAATGATTTACCGCGTTTGTTCTTCGCCATTCTATCCCCTCATTTCCTGTCAATTCATTCGTTCTCCTACCCTTATGTATGAAGGAGGGGAAATATGACTGTATGATTTAGCTTCATCATTTCCATCAAATCCCACTAACTCACAACACTTGATAAACACATTCCTTCACCGCTTTCGCTTCAACTCATGGTATGATGGAGATAAGTACTTCGGTATGAACATGAAAGAAGAAAAGGAGAATGATAATGGCAATTCGCATTCTTACCGACAGCGCTGTTGACCTCCCTCAATCCGTCATTGACGAGTTGGGGATTACGGTCATGCCGCTAATCGTTACTATAGACAATGAACAATATGAGGACGGAGTAACAATTACGCCGAAAGCCATGCTCGATGGCATGCGCGAAGGCAATGTATATAAGACTTCTCAACTCTCGATGGAGGTACTGCAGACAACCTTCCAATCGATTGCCGAAGCGAACGAGGAAGCTATCTATATTGCGTTCTCGTCGGAACTGTCAGGAACGTATGCCTCTTCCCGCATTATGCATGATATGGTACAAGATGACTTCCCGTCCTTCACTTGCAGCATTATCGATTCCAAATGCGCTTCACTCGGGTTTGGCCTTGTTGTTAGACAGGCTGCGCTCTGGGCGCGTGAGGGATTGCCTAGGGAAGAGATTATTACACGCACACAATCCCTTGCCCGGCAAATGGAGCATGTGTTCACGGTCGATGACCTGCAATATTTGTATCGCGGCGGACGTGTCAGCAAGTCATCAGCCATCATTGGCGGACTGCTCAATATTAAGCCCGTGCTTCATGTTGAGGATGGAAAACTCATTCCCGTCGATAAAGTAAGAGGCAGAAAGAAATCCATTCAGCGTCTTGTCGAACTGATGGAGGAGCGAGCGAATCTCGATGATAAGCAGCAGGTTATCGGCATCGCCCATGGTGATGACGCAGAAGCGATGGAGCAGTTGAAGTCGATGATTACTGAACGCTTCGGGATGACGAACTTCCTGATTAGTTCCATTGGCTGCGCAGTTGGCGCTCATTCAGGCCCAGGAACATTAGCGCTCTTCTTCCCGAATAAATCCTATTCCGTATAAAGGTTTCAGCATGGCTGCCTTGGAATTGAAGATGCAGGAGACGAATTTACTCGCTCCTTGAACAATAAGATGCCCGCACAATCGGCGCTAACCGAATCGTGCGGGCATCTGCTTCTTATGTCAGCTTCTGGACTATTGTTACATCCATTTCGCCAATTGATCCTCTATCGTATCTAATGTTACCTTGGACTTCTGGAATAATGTAGATGGCACGCTCGCGTTATATTTCACGATTTTCTGATTCACATCGGACATCGCAGCCGATACGTCGGCTTGGGGCTGATCCTTGCTCAGCTTCATAATACGCTGCAGTTCATCTCTAATCTCATGCTGAAGCGCAAGCCAGGAAGGGACTACATTCGCGTTGTGCAACACCCCATTCAACGGGTCTCCGCCTCGCACCTCTAGCGGCTTGCCCTTGTCAGGCAAATCATCCAATCCGCCCTTCTTCTCATATTGGGTAAAGACATCATCCAACCAATTGCTCATCATTCGTTCAGTTGCTATCGTTTGCGGTGCGTCCTCTGCGATTTCCGATTTGATCGGCTTAACTTCTGCTGACTGCTTGCTTTCCTTTCGGAACCAACCCATTGCGATCCCCCCAATCACATGAATAACATAATTATCCATTCCATTTCACAATTTTGTCTAGTATGCACCATCCTTTAAATGTGACAATTTCGTGCGAGTTACATTGTGCACTTAACTCCGCATAGCAAAAAACCCATTGGAATTCATCCAATGGGCCGTCACTATTGGTTATTGTCAGACTAGCTTGTTCAGAGCCTAAGAAGCTACAGAATGTTCAGTTTCTTCCTCGCTCTGCGTTCCATCAGATTGCTGCTTCGTACCGTTGAAGAGCAGGTTCATAACCAGCGCGGTAAAAGTTCCTGCTACGATTCCGTTATCCGTTAAGATTCGAACCGTTGACGGCAGGCTCGCGAACAATTGAGGCACTACCGTTACACCAAGTCCCATCCCTACCGAGCAGGCAATAATGAGCAGATTCTCATGACGATTCATATCTACTTGAGAGCCGAGCATCCGCAGACCGCTCGACACAACCATACCGAACATGGCAACCATGGCGCCGCCGAGCACTGAACTCGGAATCAACGTCGTTAATGCAGCAATTTTCGGTACAAGTCCAAGCAGCATCAGCAATCCGCCCGCTACCACGATCACATCACGTGTTTTCACACGGCTCATTTGGATAAGCCCGACATTTTGCGAATAAGTTGTATATGGAAAAGCATTGAAGATACCGCCAATCGTTATGGCTAGACCCTCTGCCCGATAACCACGTGCCAGATCCTTCGAATCCACGTCGCGGTCTATAATTTTGCCTAGAGCCATGAACACGCCTGTAGATTCAGCAATGCCGACCATTGCTACAATAATCATAGTCAGGATAGCCGTCATATTAAATTTCGGAACGCCGAAATAAAATGGCTGTACTGCATGGAACCAGGAAGCCTCCGCTACGGGAGTGAAATCAACCTGACCCATGAGAGCTGCGATCGTTGTGCCAATGACAAGCCCTAATAAGATTGATACCGCACGGATAAATCCAGCGGATAGCTTGTTCATAATAACGATAAATATGAGTACACCGAAGCCAAGCAGCAAGTTCGTTGGACTGCCGAAGTCCGGATTGCCTTGGCCTCCTCCTAAATCCGTGAATGCAACAGGAATTAGCGTTACACCGATAATCGTTACTACAGAGCCCGTTACGACAGGCGGAAATAGACGAATTAACTTGCCGAATAAGCCCCCGAACAAGATGACGAATATGCCCATTGCAATGATGGCTCCGTAAATATACGAAATGCCAAAATCCTTCCCGATTGCGATCATTGGCGTGACGGCTTGGAACGCACAGCCTAACACGACAGGCATCCCAATGCCGAACCACCGATTCGCAAATACTTGCAGCAGCGTGGCGATCCCGCACATAAATAAATCAATGGCAACCAAGTACGTAATTTGCTCTTGATTGAATCCTAAATTGCCGCCCACGATGAGCGGAACGATAACCGCTCCGGCATACATAGCGAGCACATGCTGCAAGCCGAGCGAGAAGGTTTGCAGCGGATTCCGATTTTTTACAAAAATACGGTTATCGGCTCGGCTCATTGCTGCACCGCTTCCGATGTCGTTTCCGCAGTTTCATCCACGAATGTTACGCCCTCATTTGACAGAGAAGCAATGCGAGCCAAGGATTCAACACGGTATCCTGCATCGAGCAGCATTTGGCGTCCTGGTTGGAATGACTTCTCAATAACGATTCCAAAACCAGCTACACTTGCTCCTACCTGCTCCACAATACGAGCCAGGCCAGAAGCCGCTTCACCATTTGCAAGGAAATCATCAATGATCAGTACACGATCATCAGCGGACAAGAAGCGCTTCGACACCGTTACCTCATTCGTCTCTTGCTTCGTGAAGGAGTATACCTTCTCTACAATAATGTCTTCGCGCAGTGTCAATGACTTCTGCTTGCGAGCGAAGATGAGCGGTACATTCAACTCCAGTGCTGTCATCAAACCTGGGGCGATTCCGGAAGATTCAATGGTAAGTACCTTCGTAATACGTTCACCTGCATAACGACGCACGAATTCTTGACCAATCGCTTGCATAAGCGCTGGATCCATCTGATGATTAAGGAACGAGTCCACCTTCAATACATTGTTGCCGAGCACTAATCCCTCTTGAGTAATCTTATCCTGAAGCTGTTTCATGTCCAGTTCCCCTTTCGACGTATACAGTTGAACGTCTCTCTTCTCTAATACGACAACAACCCGATTCCAATCCCCTCCGCTGCAGGAAGGTGATTGGAATCGGGTTGTACGAAACCTGAATGCTGGTTAGTGCTTGTACGATTCGAATCGTCAGCCTAACAAACATGCAAGCTATCGACTGTGAACCTCGTTTCCCAGCAGAATCACTGAAAGAAACGGCCGCGCTGCAGTATTACGGAATACGGACGTATTCACCCAAATCCACGACATAATGTGCGGCACGCTGGTTCCCCGTAGTCCAATCATTCCGGTGATTGGGTAGAAACATGCAGGCCAATTCCTGCACCTATACGAGAAGACGCTGCTTTATGATTGTAGCGGTAAGTATACCTCATTTTTTTACTGAAAGGAAGTAACAATTTCTGAAAATAACTGTTCCTATCTTCTTAATCAAATAATGTCAGCTGCTCAGCTGGGAGCGGCGGATCTTCCAGTCCAAGCATACGCTTGAACTGCTTCCCATTGTGCGCTGCATCGCCTCCCGAATTATTGTTGAAGATCATCCAGCAGCGGTTCGTATTCATCAAGAGAGATTGGATATGTCCCTTCCACTCTGTAAGCTCTTGCTCATCATAACGGTACAAATAACGAACATCTCGCCAATTCGGCTGACCGCTTGCATTCCAGCCAGATTCATTGCGGCCGTGCATCCGAATCATGGTAGCCTCTGCCTGTGTCGATACAAGTACCGTTGGCACACTTCCTTCACCTGCCTGTGGTTCATCGCAAATACTATGAATCCAGCCTTCCTCGCGCATAAATGCAAGCGTCCGCTCACGCACTGGTTCCACAAACCAGCTCTGATGTCTGAATTCAAGAGCAACAGGCAAGCCCTCCATCCATTCCCGCGTACGCCGTAAGATGTCTACATTTCTGCGGTCGCAATGGAACCAGGGAGGATACTGAAACAGCACTGTTCTAAGCTTGCCCGCTTCTTGAAGCGCCTCGACGGATTGACGGAACACGTGAAACATCTCCTTCGTACTCGTATAAGGATGCTTCCCGCGAGAATGCCCTGTCATCCCCTGATACGCCTTAACGATAAATCCGAAGTGCTCAGGTGTCTGTTCGCACCAACCCAGCATTCGCTCAGGAGAAGGAATAGCATAGAAAGAACTGTCCAATTCCACGATTGAAAAATGCCGTGCATATTCACTTAGCTTCTCAGCAGCTCTTGTCCCCGGCCCATACAGCGCATCCTGATCCCCCCAGCCCGCTAGTCCAACTTCAATCTGATGATGCTCCATCCCCGACTCCTTCCACACCTTGTATTTGCTCTTATGTACACGCCATACTCATGTCTTCTTCATAAACGTCGAACCATCGGACAATATTTCCTTACTCATCATGATACATATCAATTTCAGTTCTGCAACTTATGTACATTACGCCCCTTCGTGCCAAAACAACCTTTTTCTGAAAAATATACTCATAACAAGATAATAAATGTACACGCTATAAGTGAGATAAGCGCTCTCCGCATTCAACATCTTGATCGTTGAATCGTTGCTTCAATAACGATAATTATGCTACTATATATTTGTTAGCAAAAGCTAGAAATAGAATATTATACCCTAGATGCGAATATCGCCTTGAAAGGATGACCAAATACGATGACTACATCAATGAATGCTAGCGAAACTATGCTGTCGCGCCACTCTGTTCGTAAATATGTTCCACATACACCAATTGCCTCTTCCGAATTGAACGAGATCTTGGAGCTTGCCGGATCCGCACCATCTGCTTGGAACTTGCAGCATTGGCGCTTCCTCGTCTTCCAACAGGAAGATACGAAGCAGAAGCTTCTGCCCATCGCCTACAATCAGCAGCAGGTTGTTGACTGCTCGGCTGTCATTGCCGTGCTTGGCGACACACAAGCGAACTTGATGGCGTCAGAATTGTATGGCGAGCAGCTGCAAGCAGGCAACATCTCGCAGCAAGTGCATGATACACTGGTAGGCAACATTAACCGCGCCTATGCATCTTCCGAGCAGGTTGGCACCGAAGCAGCGATCCTCAACAGTTCACTTGCTGCCATGCAATTGATGCTTGCCGCCAAAGCTAAAGGCTGGGACACTTGCTCAATGGGCGGCTTTAGCAAGGAGCAGTTCGTTACGGAATTCAACATCCCGTCCCGCTATGTGCCGGTGATGCTTATTACACTTGGCAAAGCAGCTGCACCTGCGCATGCAACAAGCCGCTTGCCATTGGAGCGTACGGTGTTCCATGAATCATTCCCAGCGAATCAATAAGATATGATCCTTATTTTTTGAGCACAATGAAATACAAAAGCGCCCATCCCATGGATGTGGCGCTTTTCTCTGTTGCTTAGGATTAGCTCGGATTCCAGCGCATCTTCACTTCCAGCTCGCAGCATCGTCCTGCCGCAGGATCCGTGTTGAAAATGATTTGGATACCATCTGGCGTAAATTTTACATCCAGCCTCGACTGTACCCCGATCTCGCGTATAAGCCGTATCACCTCAGCCTTGTTGCCCCGCTGCGCTGCGTCCATAACGGCAGTCGCCAGAGAATGCGAGCTCCTCAGTCGATCAAGCACACGTACCGCCTGCTCCGCTAGGGAATAGGTACTGGCTGCTGAGGTTACAAATATGCTCGAATCCATAGGCGGATAAGTTTCTGGAATGCGATCCCGCTTACCCAATACCGGTCGGACAGAAGGCACTCGTATGATGGATTGCAATGATCCTACCCGACACGTAATCCCTGGTTCATTAGACGACATCTCACACATCCCTCGTTTCTAAGTAGTCCGTACGAAGAAGGTACTATGTCAGCCTATGTAAGAGGAGCACATTTCGTGTTCTTCATTGCGGCTTAGCGGCGTGCTAAAAAATGCTCCAATCGTATCGTTCGGACAAAGCGCCAAGCAGATGTACCCCTGCTACACTATTGCCTTTCTTATTCAGGGAAGGCCCAACGACACCGATTCCCATCTTGCCAGGAATGACTGCAAGAATACCGCCAGACACACCGCTCTTGGCCGGGATGCCCACGTGAATCGCAAATTCTCCCGAGGCATTGTACATGCCGCACGTCACCATGAACGAATTCGCAATCTGCACATAATGCTTCGGAATGTAGCAGCGTCCTGTCTGTGGATTGCAGCCGCCATTTGCCAATACAAGAGCCATACGCGCAAGATGGTCGGTATTTACCTCAATTGCGCATTGGCGGAAATACACCTCCAGCGTATCCTCTACATCCGCTTCAAGTACACCATTATCCTTCAAGAAATAAGCCAATGAACGATTCCGATGTGCCGTATCCTTCTCGGATTGGTATACTTCCTCATTCCACGTGATGGAAGGGTCATCCGCCAATTCTCGAATGAATTCAAGCATGCGCATTGATTTTTCCTCAGGCGTTCCCCCCTCAATTAACGAGGCGATAGTAATCGCCCCTGCATTGATAAAGGGATTGAACGGCTTCCCAGGGTCAACGAGCTCAAGCTTCAAGATTGAGTTGAAATCATCACCAGTGGGCTCCATCCCTACCTTATTAAATACAACTGCCTCGCCGCTATCGAGCAAGGCCAAGAGCAGTGAGAAGACCTTGGATATGCTTTGCATTGTAAATTTGAACTTGCAATCGCCTGCATGCACCTGTTCACCTTGAATACCGAACAAGGATATGCACAGCCCATCCTTCGGAGCATTTGCAAGCCCCGGTATATATGAAGCGACCTCTCCATCCTGTGATACTGTCCGGCTCTCCTCTACCCAATGAGGGAGCTCTCTTCTAAGTTGCTGCCAATAGGTCGTCATACGTAATGTACACCTTTCCTTCCTTCAACCAACATTGCGATAAACATATCAGCATCTCGCTGATGAGATATATATGGTTATATCTATCGTTTCTTGGTTAGCGGGTTCACATGCGTCAGCATGTTATGCTGTCCAGCCTGTACTCTAGTCCTCACGCTGAGGCTCCGTAACACGCGAAACCTTGTTCACAATCTGTGATTCATACTGGGCAAACGCAGGTACAACAGCCCATCCCCGCTCCTCCATCATCATTTGCAGCCGCAGCTTCCGTTCATTCAGCTGCCTGCGTGTGTCACCAATCTTCTGTTCATCTTCGGGAGTGCAGGCAGCGAGAAGCTGTTCCAAGCGAACGACTTCGCGTCCTACATGCAGCTCTTCCGGCAACAGGCCCGCATTCTGCATCATCAAATAAGCTGGTCTCAATTCCTCAGGAACATGCGACAAGTCTTTGAGCACCAGAGGCTTCCCCTTGCCTGGCAGCTCATCGAATCCACCTTCATTCATTGCCTCTTGAATCTTCTGCTCTGCCATCCATCCGATAATATCCATGATTGCACACCTCGCTATTCGACTACATCTAATGTAGACATACCCTGTAATAGGATACCACTAATCACCCCAGAATTTTAACTGGAAAATTAACAAAAAGAACTCACCCTCAGCCAATGAGGGCAAGCTCTTGTTATTCGTGCCAGTTCAATTACAAATCAATTGGAATCGCTGCTTGTGATTTATGCCAATCCTCTTCGTGAGTCAGTAAAAATTGCTCTGTCGTTAAGTAAAAAGAGATAGGCGGCTTCTCTTTTAAATAATGGCGCTGCATGAGCAGGTCATAGTGGACTTGGCGGTTGCGTGTTCCCGTGAGTACGGGAAGATCATCATGTTCATCCAAATAATCATCGACCGCAGCCTGAACCATATCTAGATATATCGGAATGTGCTTGTCTTTCTCTTCAAATATTTCGTACGTATAATGGGACATATAGAACTTCTGATCCGATTCCCCACCTAAATAACGGCGCAGGCGTTTCAAATCAATGCTTTGATCCCCTAGGAGCAGGGTCGTTCGTTTAATCTCTTTTGGCATATCTTTCTCATATTGAAGCACCGCTCTGCGGACATCTTCTAACGTTACATGCACCGCTTCAAGAGCTGCCTTAGAGTTTTTCTTATCCCGTTTGAACCATTGTGTGAACCAACGCATATCAGATCCCACCTTTCTGCCTCCGTATGATAAGGAAGATGGAAGCAGGAATCATGTATCCGCTTACATCTCTATTATAACATAATTTTCATTAATCGACATGTTTGGTTGTTCCGGTATTCCTTTAACATATGAATAACCAATGTTCATCTCATTCACTCACGCGCAGGAAAAGAAAAATGTCGATTTACCATATATTACGTATTTTAAATTTGAAGGTTTCACGTTATAAAAAAAGACCATCTCTGCATGGCAGTCGCGATGACTGCGAGAGATGGCCTTTCCCTATGATTAATGAAGAAATATTGAAGGTCTATGTGCGCGCGATGAAAACTAGCGAGGATCAGTTCTTATGCTTCAGTCGATACTGCTGCTTCATGACGTGCGCGAGCGAGCTTTGTTGCTTCTACCATGTTGCGCAGTGCAGCTACCGTCTCCGGTTCGCGGCGCGTCTTCAGACCACAGTCTGGGTTAATCCAGAACGTCTCAACCGGAAGCACTCGAAGCGCTTGCTCGATAATCCGATCAATCTCTTCCACAGCAGGCACACGTGGGCTATGAATATCATATACACCCAGACCAATGCCAAGCTCATAGCTCTGCTCCTCTAGTGTTGCAATCATATCGCCGCCACTTCGTGCCGTTTCGAGCGAGATCACGTCCGCATCCATCTTGCGGATCGTATCAACCATGTCGGAGAAGTCGCAATAGCACATATGCGTGTGTACTTGCGTCTCAGGCGCTGCTCCGCATGTTGCAAGCCGGAAAGCAAGCACCGCCCAATCCGTATAATAGACAGCGTCCTCCGCCTTAAGCGGCATACCTTCCTTCACTGCAGGCTCATCGACCTGGATCATGCCAATACCTGCAGTCTCCAGTGCTGCAATCTCTTGACGAAGCGCGTACGCCAGCTGGAATGCCGCCTGCTCGCGAGGAATGTCGTCACGTACGAACGACCAGTTCAAGATCGTTACCGGCCCCGTAAGCATCCCCTTAACCGGCTGAGACGTCAGGGACTGTGCAAATGCCGTTTCCTTCACCGTCATCGCCTCTGTGAACGCCACATCTCCGTACAGAACCGGTGGTTTTACACAGCGCGAACCATAGGATTGAACCCAGCCGAACTTCGTGAATGCGAACCCGTCCAGCTTCTCACCGAAGTATTCGACCATGTCCGTGCGTTCGAATTCACCATGTACCAGCACGTCAATGCCGATCTCTTCCTGAATGCGAATCCAGCGTGTCATTTCCTCTTCCAAATACGTTTCATACGTCTTCGCATCCCATTCTCCCTTGCGGAAGCGAAGGCGTGCGCGCCGGATATCCGCAGTTTGCGGCATACTGCCAATCGTTGTGGTCGGCAGCAGTGGCAGCGATGGCCAGCGCTTGCGCTGAAGCTCCTTGCGTTCCTCGAATGGAAGACGTTCAATTCCTTTTTCCTTCTCTGCACGAAGCAGTTCTTCCAACGCTTGAACGACTTGCGGACGCTGTCTTGACGGTTCTGTCCGCCATGCTTGAACACGAGCACCGCTCTCTGCTAATGCTGCACGCGTCTCTTCACTCGGGCTTGAGAAGTGACGAGCAAGTAGGGCAGTCTCCTCCAGCTTCTCATCCGCGAACGCCAATGCCTCGCGCACTGGTGCTGACAGCTCAGTTTCCCGCGCCGCCGTGAGTGGTACATGAAGCAGGCTGCATGATGGCTGAATAATCCAGCGTTCCTTCGGTACAATCTCTTCCACAGACTCGAGCCATGCTGCTGCTGCAGCCAAGTCCGTACGCCAAATATTGCGGCCATCAATAATGCCGACAGCAAGCTGCTTCTGCGCAGGGAATCCGAATTGACGAAGCGCTGCTTCATTTCTCCCTCTATCATGAACAAAGTCTAATCCGAGCGTATCCACCGGAAGCGACACGAACGCTTCGTAGTCGGACACCGCATCGAAGTAGGTCTGAACCCATAACGATAAACTTGGTGCTGCCTTACGCAATTCGGCATAGACTTCCTTCACAGCAGCCCAATGCTCGCTTGGCATTTCCAGCACGAATGCAGGTTCATCCAATTGCACAGCCTGCACACCTTCACCCTCCAACTCGCTAAGCAACTGTCCGTATACCCCTACGAATTGGCGAAGAACGTTCAGGCGCTCTTCCGGTTTAATCCCTTTAATAAAGCGGACATAAGTATATGGCCCGATGATGACTGGCTTACCTTCAATGCCATGAATCTGCTTCGCTTGGCGATAGGCTTGCAACGGGCGATTGACCGTAAGTTGCGGCGCCTTGCCTTCCCATTCCGGCACAATGTAGTGATAGTTCGTATTGAACCACTTCGTCATCTCGCAAGCTACCGCATCCTGTGTTCCGCGAGCCAAGGCGAACAGCAAATCTGCGTTCACTTCTCCACCATCATATGCAAACCGTGACGGAATCAATCCAAATGTGGCCGTCATATCAAGCACATGATCATACCAGGAGTAATCATTTACTGGAATTAGGTCAATGCCAGCGTCCTGCATCGTCTTCAGCCGAACATCATTGATGCGCGCCAATCCTTCTTCCAGCTGCTGAACAGAACTATTCCCAGCCCAATATTGCTCCAATGCCTTCTTCCATTCCCGGTCGTATCCGATCCGAGGGTAACCTGCTGTGCTTGTCTTGATTGAATGAACTGTCATCATACTGCCCCTCTCCATGAGTCATTTTGCCGTACGGGATATAATTGGACAATTTCTATCGCTTAACACGGAATTAAGATTGCAGTTGAGCGCTCTACCCCACCATATGTGACTTTATCACTCAGACTTCAGATATTTTCATTGCATCCCAATATGCAAAAAAGACATTCCTGTCCAACAACAGAAATGTCTCGTAAACGTCCATGAAGTCATAGTGGAATAGATCGATCCTTCCGTCTCATTAGCAGACTGCCCTCATGCTAAGAGGAATCGAAAACCGATATCCATGCTTACGAACACTTCCCTATCTCCCGTAGGTACGAACAGTGTTGTCAAAACAGGCAGGTCTCCTGGCTTCAGCTTCATTGGCCTTTGCAGCCTTCCCGATCGATTACGACCAGTGGCTCTCTCGCAATACCTCAACTGTCACAGTGGCGGGACCGCGCCGGATTTCCAACCGGCTTCCCTATTAAGCTTCGACGTTACCCAAAGCACCTGTTTCCTCCTATTCAATTGCATTGAAAGTCGCAGTCACGCTTCCCCCAATTGAGAACGATTATATATCTAACCAGAACGAATGACAAGGATTTTTTCTCATCTCTACCCAAAATAAACAAATACCGGAGCTGTCACATTATCTTCATTAAACTCTAATTCACTAAGCGTCTATCCATGCACAATAGGCGAGCCTCTCGGCTCGCCTATTGATGATTACGGGTTGATGCGCTAGATGACCATTCCTTCATGCAGAAAGACAATATCTTCACCTTTCTCATCTAGCGTCAATTCACGATTATCCAAGAACCATACATCATTTTGCTCCATAAAGAACGTAATGCCGTTCACAACTTCCGTCACTGCTGGATATTGCGGACTGTCTTTCATGATGCCGAATGAATAAGGTCCTGAAGCACTGAATCCGCTGTAGCGGACGAATATGCGTACTGAGTCTCCTGCTGTAAATCCCCAATCAGCCAAAAAACGCTCGACTGCCTTCGCTGTAACGCGTAATTGCATGTTCAGACCTCCTTAATCATACCTTTCATCCGATTTGATCATACCATGTGGCCGCCACTTTTGTTAACACCAAAGTTGACAGTTCGTCAATGATCCGCATCATCATTACCGCATAATACGTTCGGCGATATAATTATATGCTACCTTCTGTTTAGGAACATCACGATCTCTACCGAGAAATTCTGCCAGGTTACAGCTTGATGCGTTGAAGCCGCAGTGCATTCAGTACAACGGATACCGAGCTGAAGGCCATAGCCGCACCTGCAAGCCATGGGGCAAGCAATCCAATTGCTGCAATCGGGATGCCTATCGTATTGTATACGAGTGCCCAGAACAAGTTCTGCTTAATGTTGCGCATGGTACGGCGGCTCATCTCCATCGCATCCGCAATGCCGTTCAAGTCGCCACGCATTAAGGTTACGCCTGCCGTCTCCATTGCTACATCCGTACCTGTACCGATCGCGAACCCTATGTCCGCTGCTGCCAGAGCTGGCGCATCATTAATTCCATCGCCTACCATGGCCACAACACTGCCTCTCTGCTGCAGCTCGCGCACATGCTGTGCCTTCTGTTCAGGCAGCACCTCTGCAAATACATCATCAATCCCTACTTGTGACGCGATTGCTCTGGCCGTGCGTGTGTTGTCTCCCGTCATCATGACAACGCGTATCCCCATTTGATGCAGCCGCTCAATGGCCTTCTTCGAGGAAGCTTTCACTTGATCGGCAACGGCAACTATGCCTTTCCAGCTGCCATCAACCGCGATAAGCATTGCCGTCTTACCTGCCTGCTCCATATCTTGCAATGCTTCCTCTGCATCGCTGCTTGCTACCCCGTTCTTCTCCATCCATCTGCGTGTGCCGACAATAATCTGATGCCCATTCACCTCAGCCGCTATTCCATATCCAGGTTCAGCTCGGAATGAATCCGGTTCGACCGTGCTGATTCCTTGCTCAGTCAATCCCTTCACAATCGCCTGTGCCAATGGATGCTCGGATTGCTTCTCAGCAGATGCTAGTAAGGTCAAGAGTTCTGTCTTCTCGTCTTCATTCCCATCATGCAATACAACATCTGTAAGCGAAGGAGCCCCTTCTGTTACGGTTCCTGTCTTGTCGAGCACAACCGTCTGCACCCGATAGGCGCCTTCCAGATGCTCGCCGCCACGGAATAGTACACCATATTCTGCAGCACGTCCGGTTCCTGCCATAATCGACGTTGGCGTTGCCAAGCCGAGCGCACACGGGCAAGCGATTACGAGTATGGCAATGGTACGAGACAAGGCTACACCGAAGTTGCCTGGTTCAACAGCGAAATACCAAATTAAGAATACAAGCACCGCAATTCCAACGACTATCGGCACGAAGATGCCTGATATTTTATCAGCGATCCGCTGAATCGGAGCCTTGGAGCCCTGTGCCTCCTCAACGATTTTAATAATTTGCGAGAGCGCCGTCTCGGAGCCGACCTGAGTCGCTTTCATCGTAAATGCCCCCTGCGCATTCACGGTAGCCCCGTATACATTATCGCCGGCTTGCTTCTCAACAGGGACACTTTCACCGGTAAGCATGGATTCATCCACGGTCGAAGTTCCGCTAACTACAATGCCGTCTACCGGTACTTTCTCACCCGGGCGAACAAGTACGAGATCCCCACTTGCCACATCCTCCACAGGCACTTCCACTTGTTCACCGTCGCGCACAACGGTTGCCGTTTTGGCACGCAGCCCCATCAGAGCCCGGATCGCTTGAGAAGACCGTCCTTTAGCCGAAGCCTCCAGCCATTTACCAAGAAGAATGAGCGTAATGAGAACAGCACTCGTCTCAAAATACATCTCAGGATGGTGAAGCTCGCCAATCTGCCATTGCCACGCCAAGTACACACTGTACACATAAGCTGAGGTCGTACCGAGCGCAACAAGCACATCCATATTGGCGCTCCCACTGCGGAGTGCCTTAAATGCCCCAACGTAGAAACGTGCCCCTATAATAAATTGAACCGGCGCTGCCAGTACCATTTGTACCCAAGGGTGCATGAACCATTCCGGCACCCAAATCCATGAGGTGAAAGAAAAATGACCCACCATGGACCACAGAAGTGGAATGGACAATAGGGCAGAGACGAGGAACGTATTGCGCAATCGACGCATATTCCGCTGTGTTGGCGATTCCTGTTCACTCTCGCCTTCTTCCTTCTTCAGCCGCCCCGTATAACCTAGCTGAGAGATCTTATTCAATATATCTTCTTGCTTCAATCCAATAAAGGTGACCTTCGCCGTCTCCGTTGCTAAATTGACTGCTGCCGTCTGCACTCCCTGCATACGGCTCAGCCCCTTCTCAATGCGAGTGGAGCAAGCGGCACAAGTCATTCCTTCAATTTGCAAATCCAACGTTTCTACCGGAACCTTGTATCCGAGATGCTCGATCTTATCAACGACTTGCTGCAAGGTTACTGCATCACCGTCATATTGCACAGCCGCTCGTTCTGAAGCAAGATTGACAGATGCTTCTGCGATGCCGTCCATACGATTCAAGCCTTTTTCAATTCGTGTTGCACATGCGGCACAGGTCATTCCTTCAATCGGCAACATTGCTTGCTTTTCTGCCATTGTCATGTCCTCCTTATCCTTCTTAAGCATACCCCTATACCCTATATCTGATTCCAAAAGAAAACTCCTCTGAAGGAGTGTTCTTTGCAGTAATCAATCAGCGTATTCAGCATAATATGAGAATCGGCGCCTAATCATTACACGACGTCGTAGCCTTGCTCCTCAATTGCCTCACGGATTTGTTCCGGCTTTACTTTGGACTCATCATAAGATACGGTTACTTGTTTCGCAGCCAAATCAACCTGTGCAGTTGCACCTGTACCTTCTACCGCTCGTTCTACTGCTTGCTTGCAGTGCCCACATGTCATACCTTCTACTCTCCATGTTTCGTTAACCATCTTACTTCCTCCTCTGTCCATTCCTTAAGGGAACAGGCCATGTTCTTATTTTAGTAATTTATGAATCGTTGTTAGCAGCTCGTCTATGACTTCCGGCTCCCCGTCTTGCAATCGCTCAACGACACAACTCTTCATATGCCCTTCGAGCAGCAATTTGCCAACTGAATGAAGTGCAGACTGGATGGATGCGATCTGATTCAGCACATCGTCACAGTAGGTATCTTTTTCAATCATGGATTTCACGCCTCGCACCTGACCTTCAATGCGATTCAAGCGGTGAACCAGCTTCTTCTTCATCTCATCTGAGTGATGACTCTTCCGCTTCCCGTCTGGAGTGTGGTGCTCGCACCCTTCTTCACTTGTATGGCAAGCATCTTCTGTACCAAAAGCAGCGGTCATCACGTCATCGACTTGTTCATCGATACGTTCGTTTGACATTTGTGTATCACCACCTCATGCATTAACTATACTATACCCCCCTACCCTATGCAAGCCCTTTTTTTGAATGCTTGCTTCTGCAGCTAACTCGAATTTCTCGCTGTGGTAAATTAGGGTTGGTTATTTCTTCGGAAAATGGTTAAAATTTAAGTGTTAGTCTGGCTTCAGGCCCATTGTCTAACAGACGAACTTATTGTTATTACTTTCGAGGAGGCACACTTATTATGACCCAAATGACAAAAGTGTCCCGCGTCGCGTTGATCGGATCGGGCTTTGTTGGCTCCAGTTACGCGTTCGCGTTGTTCAATCAAGGGTTGGCCGCTGAGCTAGTCATTATCGACGCTAACCGCAAAAAAGCAGAAGGGGATGCGATGGACTTGAATCACGGTCTTCCGTTCGCATCCAATATGCGCATATGGGCTGGAGACTATAGCGATTGCAAGGATGCTGACCTCGTTGTTATTACAGCAGGTGCGAACCAAGCACCAGGAGAAACACGTCTTGATCTAATCGGCAAAAATGCGAACATCTTCAAATCAATCGTTACTTCCGTCATGGAGAGCGGCTTTGATGGATTGTTCCTGGTCGCAACAAATCCAGTCGATGTTCTTACATATGCAACCTGGAAATACTCAGGTCTGCCTGCTCATCGCGTCATCGGCTCCGGTACAATTTTGGATACCGCACGTCTGCGTTATTTGCTCGGCGAAAAAATCGGCGTTGATCCACGCAACGTCCATGCCTACATTATGGGCGAACATGGAGATACTGAGCTCCCTGCGTGGAGCAATGTCAGCATTGGCGGCCAGCCGCTCGAGCATTATCGCAAGACGCATGGAGAGCCGACACAGGAAGAATTGGATGATATCTTCCTGAATGTACGCGATGCTGCTTATCACATCATCGAGCGTAAAGGGGCTACCTACTACGGAATCGCAATGGGCTTGGCTCGCTTGACAAAGGCTATTCTGAAGAATGAGAACTCTGTGCTGTCCGTATCTGCCTTGCTGACCGGACAATATGGTCTGGATGATGTGTACATCGGCGTTCCTGCCGTCGTAAATCGCCAAGGCATCCGCGATGTATACGAGCTTCACCTGTCTGAAGACGAGATGCAGAAACTTCATCATTCCGCAGGCGTGCTTAAGCAAGCAATATCTTCGGTATTCCCGAAATAATGTTGGTTGTTGATTGTGAATAAACGAATGGCGCACTGTCCATAGACGGTGCGCCTTCCTAATTACGCATTCACAATCATTGTACGTACTTGCTCTGGAAGCTCCGCAGCCTCCTCCTTCGACAGGCCAGCTGTCGATACTGGAGGAAGAACGGTTACCTCCACATGAGCAGGACTGATCCAATTCCCATTCGCCTCCATCAGCTTGTAAGAACCCGATATCCGAACAGGCACAATAGGGAACCCTGTCTTCGTAGCGACGCGGAAGCCGCCATTTTTGAACTCACCGATGTGTTCACTCTTGCTTCGTGTTCCTTCAGGGAAGATGACGATCGGATGTCCACTTTCTACGAGCTTGCCCGCCTCATTCAGACTGTTCATGGCTTGGCGTACGTTGCTGCGGTCAACGAAGATGCAGCGCAAGTACTTCATCCACACACGAATGAAAGGCAGCTTCGCCAGCTCTGCCTTGGCCATCAGCGCTTTCGGCTTGCCAACATGCCCAAGCATGATCGGCACATCGAAATTCCCTTGATGATTCGAGATAAAGACGGCTCCGCCTTCTGGGATATGCTCCAATCCACGAACCGTTACCTTCGCACCGGCTACACGCAGCAATGACCGCGCCCATTTTCCGACCTGCTTGGCCGTGTAGGCATCCAGTTCTTCATACCGACCTTGCTTATATAGTCGATTGGCCTTCCACATCCCAGGGATAATGAAAAGTAAATAAAGCCAAAAATAAATAAACCAAATCAATGTTCGTATGAATTTCATGATGTGATGTAATTCCCCTCTACAACGTATCGATGTATGATGCCATTATTAAATCATTCCTGTTATGCACATCAAGCTAGACTATCAAGCTATTCTATCAAACCAGTCAATCAAGCCACTCTTGTGAGCAAGGCACACCCTCAACGGAATTCGCTGCAATGATGGCATTATGGACGGCATAAGCAAGCACCTCGGCTGCCCACATGCCCACCAGATCAACAGAGGCGTCTATTCCGCCTGTTGTCATCGCGAACACTGTATCTCCGTCATACATCGTATGGACAGGATAAATGGTACGAGCCAAGCCATTATGCGCCATTTGTGCAATTTTCGTCATTTCGGTCTTTGTGAATGTTCCATTGCAAGCGACTGCGGCAATTGTCGTATTTGTCCCCGGCTTCATCGTCGCTTGGAAGGGATTAGCCAATTGCGTTAGGAAAGACAACGGATCAATGAACTGTCCCTTCTCATCTGCTCTTGCCCCAGCTAATGTTATACCATGCTTCGGATGTCTCACTTCGCCAACCGCATTGACAGCAACAGCCGCACCAATAACAAGACCATTTGGCAATTGTACAGAAGCCGTACCAAATCCGCCCTTCATTGCTCGTTCCACTCCCGCGAACTTGCCAAGCGTTGCACCTGCGCCAGCACCTACATTGCCTTCGGCAACCGCTTCAGACGTCGCATTCTCAACAGCCGAATATCCCATCTCTGCAGTTGGTACGACTGTCGGATTGCCTATCGCCAAGTCAAATAAAATAGCTGATGGAACAATTGGCACCTTAGCAACGCCGACATCAAGTCCAATCCCCTGCTCCTGCAATCGCTGCATTACCCCTTGTGAAGCAGCGAGTCCAAATGCGCTTCCGCCGCTGAGACACAATGCATGAATATGCTGAACGAGAGCGGTTGGCTGCAGTAACTCCGTTTCACGAGTGCCAGGCGCTGATCCCCTGACATCAACGCCGCATACAGCCCCTTGTTCTGCTACAATGACTGTACAGCCTGTATGTGCCTCATTATCATGCGCATGCCCGACAACAATACCTGGTACATCCGTGATTGCGCCAGGATAGCGAGCAGGCTTGCCCCCGGGTTTGATATTCCAATGGGAAGATTGCATATTCGCACCCTTTTCTGTGATCGTTGTTAGATGTCTATTTCCGGTTCTCATGATTCGATGATGCATGAAGCGTCCAGCTGCGGAATCATACAACATAAATGCTACTCGTAACTCGCTGGTGACTCGTCGAGCTTTGTAAATTCAGGCCGATTCATGCCTAATTCTGCGCTTTCCCGAGAAATAATAGGCTGTACATTCCTTGAATTCTGTCTAAGCCGCAACTATCATCTACAAGTTATTACCCCAGCCCCATTCCGTTCACAAGAAGAGAGAGGAGCCCGATGCTAGGGCTCCTCTTATTATTAATTATACGAGTCCGAATAGACGTCGGCAGCGGCCAGGACGATTCGCTCGGAATCGTTCGACATTACCTTGATCCATGATCGTGACGTATACCGTACAGCCGTCTTCGCCGCCGAATGTTACATTCGTGCAGTTGCTTCCATGGAGGCGGATCTCTTCTGTCACGGTTCCGTCTGGAGCAAGAACCGCGACTGTTCCTTTGCCGAAGCGTGCGACATACAGATTGCCGTCAACATCACATCGCATGCCATCCAATCCAAAATCAGGGAACTGATGGAACAGACGCTTATTCGAGATGCTGCCATCCTCCTGAAGATCATATACCCAGATCCGTCGTTGAACCGATTCATTGACATAGAGCAAGCCTTCATCTGGGCTAACCTCGATGCCATTGGTCGTACCCATCCCTGATTCCAGAAGCGTCATTTCTCCATCTGGACGAATACGCCAGATTTGCCCTGTATCATCGGCCCACTTCGGATCGCTAGCAAATACAATATCATTTGCCATGATCGCAATATCGTTCGGTTGATTCATCGTTGGATCATGTGCCAGAACGTGCAGTTCCTTCGTAACGAAGGAATAGCGGAATACGTGATGCCCTGCATAATCCGCAATGCACATGTCTCCATTGCGAGTAAAGCGTATACCATTGCCAATGCATCCCTCAGGCAGCTCCAAGAATACGGAGCATTCGCCTTCTGGCGTTACCTTGCCAATCGTGCCCTGCCGTTCATAATTGACAGCATACAAGTTGCCTTCCTTATCGCAAGCAGGTCCCTCTATGCCTTGTGTAAATCCATGCTGTGGCGTAAATACCTCACTGCTTCGCATCTGAATCCCGGATCCATCAAACGTCTGATCCATGCAATCTCACTCTCCCTATTCGCATGTACATCATTTACAACGTTAACGATCTTGCAAGTGATAGGACTGTACAGAAGCAAATCGCTATCACAGTTGCCCTTGCAGCATGACAGCGATTCTATCCCCGCTTCCTAGCCTGAATCTACATTACTCTCAACACGAACTTCTGGAAGCTTGTATAAATGAATCAATGAATGATACTTGTCCAACAATTGTTCCCGCAAATTAATCATGATCTTCCATATCACCGGCATCCATTTGGAATGTACGCCATTTTTCCTTCTCTTGAACATGTGATTCAATCATGTCGCGCTTCAGTTCCCAAGCCTTCGTGCTTACGTCAACATGATACTGCTCCGGATTCGACTTGCGCAAATATTCCGGCCAGAACAGCTGAAGCTGCTCCTTATGGTAATTACGGATTTCTTCCAGATTCGGACGCTCATAGACTAGTTTGCCGTCCCGATATACAGGTTGAAGCAGCAGTTCTGCTTCATAGTGCTCTACATACTTGTGCAAATATGGATGAATCGGATCGAATAACTTAATCTTTGCCCGACGTTTTACCTCATCTTCTTCAGAGAGGCAAATGTAATCCGCAATTGCTTTTTTCTTCTTCTTATGAATAATGCGGTATACATCTTTCTTGCCTGGTGTCGTTACCTTCTCAGGATTAGCCGAAATCTTGATTGTCGGCTTCATCTCGCCGTTCACTTCACGCGATACGAGCTTGTACACTCCGCCAAGAGATGGCTGATCCGCTGCAGTAATAAGCTGCGTACCAACTCCCCACATATCCACGCGGGCACCCTGTGATTTCAAGTCTGAGATGGTATATTCATCCAGGTCATTGGACGCACATATTTGTACATCCTTCAAACCAGCATCATCCAACAACTTGCGGGCTTGAATCGACAAATAGGCAATATCGCCGCTATCGAGTCGGATGGCTTGCAGCTTCTTCCCTTTCTTCTCCAACTCCATACCAATCTGAATGGCATTCGGTATTCCACTGTGCAGCGTATCATACGTATCAACGAGCAGCGTCACCTGATCAGGCAATGCTTCAGCGAACACTTGGAATGCCTCTTCCTCGCTCTCGAAGCTCTGCACCCATGCGTGTGCATGCGTACCTTTTGTCGGAATGCCGAATCTGCGGCCTGCCAGCATGTTAGACGTTGCATGGAAGCCAGCCAAGTAAGCGGCGCGTGCCCCCCATAGAGCTGCGTCGGCTTCCTGTGCACGACGTGTGCCGAATTCCATCAGAATATCAGTGGAAGCAACATGCTTAATGCGCGATGCCTTCGTTGCAATGAGTGTCTGGAAGTTCATGAAGTTCAGCAGTGCCGTCTCAATCAGCTGAGTCTCGAACACGCGTCCTTCAACACGAATAAGCGGTTCATTCGCAAATACAAGCGTACCTTCCCGAACCGCATCGATCTGTCCCGTAAAGCAGAAGTTGCGCAGTTCCTCCAGAAATGCTTCCTCGTACTGCTCCTCCTGCATGCCGAGATACTCAATATCTTCTGTTGTAAAATGCAAGCGTTCAATATATTCAACGATGCGCTCAAGGCCAGCGAACACAGCATACCCGTTATGGAAGGGCAGCTTGCGGAAAAAAGCTTCGAACACAGTCTGCTGATTGTGAGTGCCATTTTTCCAGTGTGCATACATCATATTAATTTGATATTTATCTGTGTGTAGGGCCATTGATGTATTCATCAGGTCATCTCTCTTTCTACCACTTACCAGTCATACAGTATGCGGCATTAACTATTCTGTGCGGTACCCACTTATAATCTGAGCACCGAGTGAATTGCGGAAGTGCTGTAGCGCCCATTCATGCGCATGCTCATTGAAGGTGGCGACAGCATCCTCATGGACAATAATCTTATATCCCATATTATAAGCATCTACAGCTGTATGAAGCACGCAGATGTCCGTACATACTCCAACTAAATGGACTTCTTCAATCTGTCTTGCTCGCAGTCTCATATCAAGATCCGTGCCGCAGAATGAGCTGTATCTGGTCTTATCCATCCAGTATACTTCGGATTGATGGCGTTCGTATACTTCAGCTACTTGACCGTATAGATTGCGCCCATCCGTGCCCCTAATATTATGCGGCGGGAACAGAGCCGTTTCAGGATGGTAGGGATCTTGTTCTTCGTGCAGATCAACCGCCATCGTTACGAAATCTCCAGCATTCACGAAGGAATCTACCAACTCCGCAACACGATTCTCAATATGTACGGCCGGTTCCCCACATGGAAGTCGGCCCAATACAAAATCATACGTATAATCTATGACAATCAATGCCTTCAATTCCGAATCCATCTCCTCTCCGAGACCTGATATCCGATAGTTAGCTTAACGTCATTATGACAAATCGGTGCTAAATGTCAACCTCCCGCGCGTTGACCTCTCACGTGGAAAGTCCCCGTTGCCATCGTGCCAAGCTCCCCTTGCTCATTCACTACCGTGCCTTGAAGCGTGAGCACGCGCTTCGTTGCATGAACGACATGCGCCCTTACTTCCAATATGCCTGCCTTCATTGGTCGTAGAAAGTTCACATTCAGGCTTCCGGTAACAATATTCGGATCTTGCTTGTATGCGGAAGCGGCGATTCCCATCGCATTATCAAGCAGGGAGGACAACACGCCCCCATGTACAATGCCTATCATATTCAAATGGTGAGCCTTCGCATCTAGCCGGAGGATCACTTTCTTCTCATCCGCATGAACGAGCTCACAACCCAAGTATCCCCAGAACGAAGACTGCGCACGTGCCTCTAATTCATCCCACTGCAGATTCTGCTCATTGCTCATGTTAGCCACCTCTCGATTCTTCCGCCATTATTTACCTAATAGTATACTAACATTATGCCCTTACTTCACTAACAAATTGTTGAAAGTAGAGAAGGCCGATCTCTATCAACGACCGGCCTTCCCCTTCTATCTTATCACAATGCATGCATATTGCGCAGCATCTACTCTTTGTCCTTGTCTGTATCATCTGATGCGATCCCATCCCGATGGCCATCGCGCTGCAGCCGGCGCTGTGCCTCTTCCTCCACTAGCTTGCGCCTTAGCACCTTGCCAACCATTGTTTTAGGCAGCTCCGCTCGGAATTCAATTTGCCGCGGAATCTTGAATGCAGCGAGCTTAGCCCGGCACCATCCTTCCAGTTCCTTCTCTGTAATCGCAGCTCCTTCCACTGGCACGATGAAGGCCTTGACTGTCTCCCCCCGATAAGGATCCGGTACACCGATGACAGCTGCCTCTTTTACCTGCGGGTGCTCGAACAGCACTTCTTCCACATCGCGCGGGAACACTTTAAATCCGCTTGCATTGATCATTTCCTTCATCCGATCGACGATTGAGAAGAACCCGTCGGCATCCATCTTGGCCATGTCGCCTGTATGCAGCCACCCCTCTTTCAACACATCTGCCGTCTCCTCAGGTCGATTCCAGTATCCCTTCATGATCTGCGGCCCTCGTACAGCCAGTTCGCCAATGGCGCCGACTGGCATCGTCTCTCCAGTGTCTGGATTGACGATCTTAGCATCTGTATCGGGAAATGGAATGCCAATGGTTCCGATCTTCCGATATCCCCAGAGCGGATTCGCATGTGTAACCGGTGAAGCTTCCGTTAAGCCATAACCTTCAATTAACCGGCCTCCTGTAATGGCTTCGAACCGCTCTTGCACCTCCAATGGGAGTGGTGCAGAGCCAGACACGCACGCCTGCACAGACGATAGGTCGTACCGTGCTACCTCCTTATGGTGGTTAATTGCAATGTACATCGTCGGAGCTCCTGGGAAGATCGTTGCTCTTTCCTTATGAATGCACTCGAGCACCTGCATCGTATCGAACCGAGGCAGCAGAATAAGCTTGCTTGCCAGATGAATTCCTAAATTGAGCAGTACCGTCAAGCCGAACACATGGAAGCATGGGAGTGCCGCAAGGAACGTTTCCTTGCCGCGCTGCGCGCGATAGAACCAATTTGACGTCTGCACCGTATTGGCAATCAAATTATAATGCGTCAGCATCACTCCCTTCGCTCTTCCGGTTGTGCCTCCTGTATATTGAATCATGGCGACATCCTGTTCGGCATCCACAGAATGCGCGCTCGTTAGGGGCGCACTTGATGCGAGCCATCGCTTATAGCGAACAACACCCGGAACATCAGGAATTGCGAGCGATTGGCCATCCTTCTTCATCTTCAATGGATACAACCAATTTTTTGGGAACGGCAAATAATCCCGAATAGAAGTAACAATCATGTGATTCAGCTTCGTCTTCTGCCTCACATGAAGTACACGAGCAAACAGCAAATCCAATGTAATGATCGCGGTTGCTCCGGAATCCTCCAGTTGGTGGGCCAATTCTCCCTCCATGTACAGCGGACTCGTCATCACCGCAATTCCACCCATCATCAATGTACCGTAATAGGCTATGATCATTTGCGGGCAATTCGGCAGCATGATGGCAACCCGCTCTCCTGGACTCACACCAAGTGAGCGCAGGCCTCCAGCAAATTGATAGACAGAAGCGAGTAGTTCACGATACGTAAGCGTCTTCCCCATAAACTCAATAGCTGCGCGCTCGGGGAATTCTGCCGCAGCCTTCTCTAGCAGGTGGGCCACATTATGCTTCGGATAGTCGAACGACGGTGCTACTTCTTCGGGATAATGGCGCAGCCATGGCCTTTCATCAGAATAGGCATTCATGATGCTACTCCCCTTCCTCGTTCTAGTTGCGCTTCACCATGCATCAGCGCATATTGATTGCTGCTCATTGTTAATCTAGACAACGGTGTAACGCTCGTTCGCAATAATGCGTGCAGCGATAGCCCGCTTCCGCGAGGTCAAGGATAATGGAGTGGTGCGGCTGAATTTCTTGAGCAGCGATAACTGCGTGCGAAGGGCATCTCCTGATGCTGCTTCTTGAAGCGTTTCTTTGGCTCTCTGTTCAATTACCTGAAGCGCATCACGAACGAACACCTGTGTCATTTGCAGAGCAAGCGCAGCCTTCTCTTCACCTAAGCGGCTAACCAGCTTATCCGTTCGGAGAATCGCACTTTCTGCTGCGTAAATATAAATCATCATGTCTGCGAGTGCGGAAAGAACCTCCTGCTCTTGCTCGATGCGCGTACCATACTTCTGAACCGCCGTTCCGCCCACAACGAGAAAAGCAGTTTTCATTTGGTTCAACAACTTATAAAGTTCAGCCATTGGGCCATCTTCTTCATCGCCAAGTGAAGGGCTGAATGCCAGAACCTCTTCCTGCAGCTGCTCTAGGCGCTCCATTAACGGAAGCTCACCCTTTAATGCTTTTTTCAGCAAGGTGCCAGGGATAAGCAGTCGATTAATCTCATTCGTGCCCTCGAATATCCGATTAATGCGTGCATCACGATAGATCCGCTCGACCTTGTATTCTTGGATATAGCCATAACCGCCATGGATTTGCACGCCCTCATCCGCAATCGTGTTCAGTGCTTCACTGCCAAATACCTTAATAATGGAGCATTCAAGCGCAAACTCGGCGATTGCTTTGGCCGGAGATACGCCTGCATGGGCTGAATCTTGCGCTCCCGTACTGGAAGAGCCATCATTGACGCCTTGCAGCATCGCATCAATATATCCTGATGTTCGATATACCATGCTCTCTAACACATAGGTCAGCGTATTCATCTCCGCGAGCTTCTTCCCAATAAGCGGGAAACTGCTGATTGGCTTGCCGAACTGTGTGCGAGCATTCGCATATGCGGAAGCCAACTGGATCGTTTCCTTCGCCGCACCCAAACAGCCTGCCCCCAGCTTGAATCTGCCTATATTCAAAATATTAAATGCGATCAGATGCCCCTTGCCGATTTCGCCAAGCACATTTTCAATCGGAACACGGACATGATCGAAGTAAATCGGGCAGGTGGATGAGCCCTTGATCCCCATCTTTTTCTCTTCCGGCCCAACCGTAAATCCTTCCATGCTTCGCTCCACAATAAATGCTGTAAATTTCACACCATCTACCTTGGCATACACAATGAAAATATCTGCAAAACCTGCATTCGTAATATACAACTTCGATCCGCTCAGAATGTAATGAGTACCATCATCAGACAGCTTAGCCGTTGTTCGTGCGCCGAGCGCATCAGAACCGGATGCTGGTTCTGTTAGACAATAGGCAGCGATCTTAGCGCCTGTCGCCAGTTCAGGCAAATACGTGCGCTTCTGCTGATCCGTTCCAAAGTACACAATCGGCAGAGTGCCGATGCCAACATGAGCGCCAATGGACAATGCGAAGGAAGATGCACGGGCCAAGTTCTCATTGACAATCGTAGAGCTTACCTTATCGAGACCAAGCCCCCCATAGGCTTCTGGGATATCTGTCGCTAACAGTCCAAGCTCTCCTGCCTTGCGCATCAATTGAACAGTCAGCTCATAATTAAGATGTTCAATATCCTCATCATGCGGCAGCACATCTCCCTCAACAAATGCCTGGGTCGTGTCCGCGAACAATCGCTGCTCCGAAGTGAAATCCTCTGGTGTTACTACCCACTCCAGATTCGGCTCGTCAATGACGAAGCCACCGCCTCTTACACGCGTCGTAGACGCAGCTTCCATGCTTCATTCCTCCTATCCATTCTCATTCTTGATCCCGCCGTCTTCCTGTCTAGTACGATTCATGCAGACAAGTCTATGTGCCGTTAATCCTCATCCGAATCTTCGATGCGATTGCAAGATCCTCACCGTTCTCTTTACGCGGCGGCAGAACCTCAAATACGCCTGCAGCCCCCATCCCGCCGCCGATGCACATGGACACAACACCAAGACCACCACCTCTGCGGCGCAGCTCATAAATGAGACTTGTGGTCAGCTTCGCGCCCGTGCAGCCAAGCGGATGACCAAGCGCAATCGCTCCACCATTTACATTCACAATGCTGTCATCAAGTCCCAGCTCCTGAATGACTGCAAGGCACTGTGCGGCAAATGCCTCATTTACCTCATAGAGCGCTACCTCTTCCTTCGTGATTCCTGCAAGGCGAAGCGCCTTCGGGATAGCTTCAACTGGTCCGATGCCCATCACTTCAGGCGGGACGCCCGCAACGGCAAACGAACGGTATACCGCGAGCGGTTCCAACCCTAGTTCTTCTGCCCGCTCCCGGCTCATTACCATGACCGCGGCCGCTCCATCGCTATACGGTGAGGAATTGCCAGCTGTTACAGAGCCCTGTGCGGCAAAAGACGGCTTCAGCTTGCGCAACGTATCCTCATTTGTCTCTGGGCGAATGCATTCATCTATTCGAAAATCGATGGTCGTACTCTTCAGTTTGCCGCCTGCTTCCTCCCAAGTTCGCTTAGCCTGAACGGTCACCACTTCATCGTTGAATTTCCCGTCCGCATAGGCTTGAACGGCACGTTGGTGGCTCCTTGTCGCATATGCATCCTGCATCTCGCGGGTTATGCCAAATTGCTTGGCGACCCGTTCCGCTGTGTGACCCATACTGATATAGATCTCAGGACGTTCTTCAGAGATAACCGGATGAGGAGACAGCTTGAAGCCTGTCATAGGAACATGTGACATGCTCTCTACGCCTCCGGCGATATTGACATCCGCAGCTCCTGTCATAATCCGCTCCGCTGCATAGGCAATTGCCTGCAATCCGGATGAGCAGAATCGATTGATGGTGACCCCAGGAACCGTATGGGGCAGCCCTGCATAAAGCGCGATTGTCCTCGCTACATTCAGCCCCTGCTCCCCCTCCGGCATCGCACAACCGAGAATGACATCATCTATGTCATGCTTCTCTAGTCCTGGGGTTCGCTCCAGCACCGCCTCAATGACGGTCCGTCCCAAATCCTCCGCTCTCGTGTCAGCCAGTGCTCCACGCTTTCCCTTGCCTACTGCTGTTCTTGCTGCCGCTACGATGACTACTTCTCTTAATGCTTTTGCAGGCGTATCCGCTACCATGCATATCCCCCTCTCACCCAATTGCCTTCCAGCAACAGAAACCAATGCCAGCTATCACCGCCCAGTTGCTCTGTTGCTGTTCTGTTGCTCTGTTGTTTTTCTGTTCTGTTGTTCTGTTGTTCTGTTGTTCTGTTACTGGTTGCTTCTTTGTTTCTTTGCTGCTATCCAAACCACTGCTCCGGCCCTGCTTGCCAGTATGATGTCTAATTCGATATGCCCTAATTGCGCAGCGGCTTCCCCTTGCTCAGCATGTGCTGCATCCGCTGCTGTGTTTTCCGTTCTCCGCAAAGAGATAAGAAGGCTTCCCGCTCCAAGTCGAGCAGATGCGATTCAGATACGAGGCGATTGGCAGGCACGTCTCCACCTGTAAGTACACGTGCGAGCTTGCGAGCAATTAACGCATCGTGCTCACTTATGTAGCCGCCCTCCAGCATATTGGATACGGCTAACTGCAGGACGCCAAAGCCTTCCCGTCCAGCTACGCGTATAGATGGTCGGCCTGCCTCCTGTACTTGCCCCACATACCCTGCCGAATCCATAGCGAGAACGGCCTGCTTCGCTTCATAGATACGGCGCTGCTCCGCGAATAGCACACGATCTTGGGATCGTACATAGGCGAGTCGCAGTGCATCATGACCGCTGTTCGACACTTTGGCCATGGCGATCGTCTCGAATGCGCGCACAAGTGATGCGTTCAGATCATCATCGGGATGCGGCAGCCGATGTGAGAGCGCAATCGCCGTTTCCTTGCAGCCTCCCCCACCAGGAATCAGTCCAACTCCGGTCTCCACTAGTCCGAAGTATGTCTCTGGACTGAACACAATCATATCGGCCGGCAGGCACGCCTCCACACCTCCGCCAAGTGTCATTCGGTGCGGTGCAGCAACGACGGGCCGCTGCAAGCCCTTCAGCTTCATCATCGCTCGCTGGAATTGGCGGATAATGAAGTCGATTTCGTCCCATTCCTCGGCCTGAGCTTCGCCGAGCAGAAGCATCACATTTGCCCCAACGCAGAAGTTACGTCCCTCATTCGCAACAATGAGACCTCGGTAGTCACGCGCTACGATATCTACGCTCTTCTCGATCATGGATAAAATATCTTCCCCGATTGCATTGTTCGGAGAATGGAATTCCAGACAGGCCACATCATCGCCGACATCAATAAGACTCGCACCGCTATTGCGTGCGATTGTCCTTCCCTGTTCCTTCAAAGAGCGAAGCAATATCGATTGTTCACTCTCCACGGCTTGCTGCCATTCTCCTGCCGCGGCGAAGAACAATCCGCTGCTTCGCTGCTCATAGAACCGCTCGTGACCTTGTTCCAGCCATGCCTCCACCCAGTTCGGAATTTCTGTGTCCTCCGCCCTCATGCGTGCGACACTATCCCGAAGACCAATCGCATCCCAGCATTCAAATGGGCCCAGCTCCCAATTGAAGCCCCATCGCATTGCTTTATCAATATCCTCGATATGATCTGCAATTTCCCCTACCTTGGAAGCTGCATAGCACAATACCTGCTTCATCATGCTCCAGATGAACTGTGAACCTTGGTCACGGCCGCTGATTGCAGCTCTCAGCTTGGCTGCCGTTCCCTTCTCCCGCTTCGCCTGCTGCAGTGTCACCGAAGCAACCAGCTGCCTCGGCCCATACGTCCAATCCTGCCAACGCAGTGCATGGATCGGATCTTCTCCAGGTAAACCGCTGCGTACCTTGCGATAGAATCCTTGGCCGCTCTTCTCTCCTAGCCAGCCTCGTTCTACCATTTCTTTGAACCAAGGCGGCAGAGCAAACGCATTCCGCTCCGCTTCTGTCTCAGCATGATCAGCCACATTGTTCGCTACATGGAGGAATGTATCTAGTCCGACGATATCCAGCGTTCGGAATGTAGCACTCTTCGGCCGCCCGATAATCGGCCCTGTTAAGGCATCGACCTCCTCGATGGTAAGACCGTACCGTTCCATTTCTTGAAGCGTGATCACCAAGCCGTACGTCCCAATTCGATTGGCAATGAAGTTGGGCGTGTCTTTGGCAATGACTACTCCCTTGCCCAGTCTGCGCTCACACCATTCCTTGGCCCCTTCTAATACCGACTGATCCGACAATGCATTCGGTATAAGCTCCACCAGATGCATGTATCGTGGCGGATTAAAGAAATGAGTGCCGACAAATGATCGCCTAAATGCTTCTGATCGCCCTTCCAACATGGATTCAAGGGAAATGCCTGACGTATTCGAGCTGATCAGCGTCCCTTCTTGCCAGTGGCGCTCTATTTGCGCCAGCACCGTGCGCTTCACGTCCACTCGTTCCGTGACCGCCTCAATAATCCAATCTACCTGCGCAAGTTCCTGCAAATGATCCGCTGTATTACCCGGTATGATACGCTCTGCGAACGCTTCCATATAGAGCGGTGCTGGGCTCGACTTCTTCAATCGCGCAATCGCTTGATTAGCGTGGCGGCTGCGGACATCTGGATGCTCCAGAGTCTTGCCTGCCTCCACTTCGTCCTCCGTCAGCTCTTCTGGCACGATATCTAATAACAGACATCGTATGCCTGCATTCGCCAAATGAGCTGCGATGGCAGCTCCCATTACCCCTGAGCCAATAACAGCTGCCCGTTGAACCTCATTCCATTGTTTCACCTCGGTACCCCTCCTACTGCAGGTGCATGGTATAGCCCAGCTGCCTTTCATTTGCACGTACACACTTCCCCGCAATCTGTCCTTCTATATTCCTCACCCCTTCTCAGACGCTGCCCAGGCCACCATGAGCAAGCCTCGTATGTCAATCAGCTAACGCAGCGTAGAAAAACGGCCATACAAGCATGCCGTGCTTCACTCCACCTCCCTGAACATTAGGTTCCACATACAGACTTGACGAGCAGCTCAGCAATATCGGCACTGCGCACATCGCTTCGCTCTTTCGCCTTGACACCATCCTCCATCATCGTGAGGCAATATGGACATGCAGACCCAATCACAGAAGGCTGAACCTGAAGCGCCTGCTCTACCCGCGCCACATTGACGCGCGTCCCAGACGTTTCCTCCATCCACATCTGACCACCGCCTGCCCCGCAGCACATCGCATTAGCCCCACTTCGTTCCAATTCAAGCACCGTTAGTTCCGGCACTGCACGCAGCAGTTCTCTAGGGAAGTCAATAATCCCGTTGTAACGTGCCAAATAGCAGGAGTCATGCCAAGCGACGCTCTCGTGAACCGGATGAACGAAGCGAATACGCCCCGCCTGCCACAACTGATACAGCCATTCTGTGTGATGATATACCTGCACTTCTGAATCCAACCCAAAATCCGGATACTCTTTCTTCAATGTGTGATACGTATGCGGACAAGCGGTAACGATCCTTCGGACACCATATTTGTGGAACGTTGCAATATTCTCTGTGCACATCTGCTGAAACAAAAATTCATTGCCCATACGCCGCGCGGTATCTCCTGAGCTCCGCTCTTCATTGCCAAGAACAGCAAATGCCACATCAGCTGCATGGAAAAGACGAATTAGTGCCTTCGTTACGTGCTGTGTACGCATATCATAGGAACCCATAGCTCCCACGAACAGCAGCACCTCGAAATCTGGACGCTCCTTAACCGTCGGCACAGTTATGCCTGTTTCCTTCGTCCACTCTGCGGCCCATTTGAATCTGTCATTGCGGCTGATCCCCCATGGGTTGCCCTGACGCTCAATATTTTGCAGCGCTCGTTGTCCGTCCACAGGCATTTGCCCTTGTGTCAGCACCAGATAGCGCCTCATGTCTACAATTTTATCGACATGCTCATTTCCGACTGGACACTGATCCTCGCAGTTGCGGCATGTTGTACATGCCCATAGTTCTTCCTCGGTAATAACATTACCGATCAAATCGATTGACTGAGCAGACGGATGCTGCTCATCAGGTATGTTTCTCAGCCATCTCTCCTGCTGCTTAGCCATCGTCCCCTGCATCCCTTGCGGAAATCGCTGCAGCGCAGCTGGCTCATCAAATGCACCTTCGGCCTGCTGCACACCTTCCTCCGCCATGCGGTGGAACGGCAGCGACCCAGGTGCTGCCAAGCTTGGTACCCACGGGTTGGTCGAAGTTATGGCTGCCCCTTTCTCGGTTAAGTGATCACGCAGCTTCGAGATGAGATGCATAGGAGAGAGAAGCTTGCCCGTATGCGATGCAGGACACACATTCGTACAGCGTCCGCACTCCACGCAGGCATACAGATCAAGCAGCTGCTTCCGCTCGAATTGCTCGATTGCTCCAACCCCGAATGATTCTGCCTCCTCGTCTTCCAAATTGATCATTTTCAGCTTCCCTGTCTCTTCCTCTGGACGCTTCAGCCAGAGATTAATCGGTGCAGTTATCAGGTGGAAATGCTTCGATTGCGGCACATATATGAGAAATGAAAACAAAATCAGCAAATGTAACCACCAAAATAATTCATATCCGACGGTGAGCCACAGTTCTGCATGTGCGCCAACTGACAAGGGCATTACGATAGCCGATGCAATTCCTGCCGAAATCGAGCCATTAGGCCCTCCAACTCCATTCATGGCCTCTAGCGCATAATCGAATGTCATGGTGCCAATGACAGACACCATCAATCCGCCGATGAAGAACAGTACAATTGAGGGCTTCCACCCCCGCTTCAAGCGAGGCAGCCTCTCCACGTAGCGTCGATAGACTGCAAACAATACTGCTATGAGCACCATGAGCACTGTCCATTCCTGAGCCACGATGAAGACATGATGAGCTGGCAGCGGCAGTGAGTGGCCGGTCAACCCCTTCCAAATCAAATCTAGTGCTCCGACCTGCAAATGGAGGAATCCGTAGAACATTACTGCATGCATAAACCCACTTCGCGGATCCTTCCACAGCTTGCCTTGACCGAACGTCTGTCCTATGGCACGCATGGTTCGCCTCGCCTGCTCGGTTGGCTTCGTGCCTGCCAGCCCCAAGCCTATGTAGCTGACTCGTCGTCGAATTGCAGCAGCGGCCAAGCATATGCCTATCGCAACAACGAAGAGAAAGACAAGCCATTTTACATAAATCAGCACCATACCTCCCCTCCCTTTTGGGTGATACATGCATGATCTCGTTTTGCTCAACATAGCTGTTCGTAATGAACTATGTTTGATGGATATGAGTTGGGACATGAAAAAATACGTTCTTGCCTTTTATGACCACTGGTTAATGAAATTCGAATAAAAGTAGTAGAGATAAGTCCGAAGATTTCTCCATACAATGATCGTAATGAAGCCGGAACTTGGGGTGATGACCTTGAATTTAGTTGTGCTTATGAAGCAAACGTTCGACACAGAAGAAAAAGTCATAATTACAGATGGTCTGCTCTCTGAAGACGGAGTAAAATGGATAATAAATCCCTATGATGAATATGCCATCGAAGAAGCCGTACGATGGAAAGAAAATCATGGCGGCGTAGTCACCGTAGTGACTGCCGGTCCTGATCGTTCCGAGGAAGCGCTTCGCATAGCGCTCGCAATGGGAGCAGACGAAGCCGTACATCTTGTTCTGTCGCCAAGTGAAACAGGGGAGATGGATGAATTCACAATCTCTCACTTGCTCGCAAAGACATTGCAGGAGAAACAGCCGGATCTAATCTTCTCTGGTCACTTCTCTGTTGATCAAGGCAGTGCTCAGGTTGCTGTCCGTGTCGCCAGCCTGCTCGACCTGCCACATGTCGCTGCGATCACTTCGATCGAGCGTATCGATGATTCGCAGGTAACGGTCAGTCGTGACGCAGAAGGTGATAACGAGAATCTCAAAGTGACCTTGCCTGCATTATTTACGGCACAGCAAGGATTGAACGAGCCCAGATATCCGACTCTACCAGGCATTATGAAGGCGAAGCGGAAGCCTATCGAAAAGCGGTCGGCTGCCGAACAGCTTCAGAATGAATCTTATGCTCCTGCCACAGAGCGAGTAGCCCTCGAGCTTCCTCCCCCAAGACAGGAGGGGCAGATATTGAAGGGCACTGTATCGGAGCAAGTAGAGCAATTGGTTCAATCGCTACGCGATACTTCCTCTCTCTTCTAACTCTTTCTAACTAGGTTGCAAATTGAACATGCACTTACTTGTAACGATTGAGCCTTAACATGAAGCCGCAAGCGTGCTATCGACTGGAAAGGAGTGCTGCTATGAGCCGCACATATGCTGTTATTGCTGAAATACGCGGAGATCGATTGCGCCAGGTTACATTCGAAGCGCTTGGTGCTGCCGCGCAAATGGCGAAGCCTGATGATCGAATTATTGTCCTTGTCATTGGGTTTCAACTTGCAGAGGACACAATCCAGTCCTTGATGATTCCAGGAATTGCGCAAGTTAGCTGCGCAGATGATGAGAGGTATAAATATTACGAGGCGGAGACGTATTTCGCGGCACTGCATGCCTTTACCGAGCAGCAATCGCCGGACGTCGTGCTGCTTGGGCATACAGCGATGGGACGTGATCTCGCGCCGATGCTAGCAGCTCAGCTCCATACAGGTCAAATATCCGATGTCGTATCGATTCGTGCGGATGACTCCGACACGACCTTCCTAAGGCCTGTCTATGCAGGCAAAGCATTAGAAACTAGACGCTTCGCCAATCAAGCACGACCTTGGATCATCACGGTTAGACCTAACAACTTCACTCCTGTTACTCAACAAGCGGGTTTACTTCCGACTTACGAGAGCATTCAGCAGCCGCAAGTTGATTCCTTGCTTGCCCCCGCCCCATCCCTACGGACGGTTGTCCACGAAGTCGTCACGAAGATGAGCGGCTCCGTTGATTTGTCAGAGGCCAAAATTATTATTTCTGGCGGTCGAGGTGTGAAAAGTGCCGAAGGGTTCAAGCCCCTGGAACAGCTGGCACGTGTGCTGAATGGAGCAGTCGGCGCTTCGCGCGGAGCTTGTGATGCGGGCTATTGCGACTACTCGTTGCAGATCGGACAGACGGGTAAGGTTGTTACACCTGAGATTTATTTTGCCTGCGGGATTAGTGGAGCCATCCAGCATATCGCAGGAATGAGTCAAGCTCGAATCATTGTTGCCATTAATATCGATCCGGAAGCCCCTATCTTTAAAGTAGCGAATTACGGGATCGTCGGTGATTTATTCGAGGTGGTGCCGCTGCTTACCGAACAATTCCGCAAGCTGCTCTCCTGATTGTTTCGCAGGCTGCCAACGGCTCAATCTCGCTGACGACTATACTGCTCCTATGCCGCATACGTCGTCTGTGTACCTTGGAGCAATGCTGCCTACTATGAAAGATAATCGATGATCCCCTCTCCGTTCATAAGAAAAAGAAGGCTTCCCACATCATCTGTAGGAAGCCTTCTTCTATTCAACCGTGCTTAATCGCATGATTCTGGCGCTTCAGGAGTTGCTGCTTCTACTTCAATCTTATCAGATACCGTATCACGAATAACCGACATAACCAGTTGCAGCATGTAATTCACATCGCTCTGGCTTTGCTGGAATTCCACAACGAGTGGAATATTGTCCAGTTCATCCTGGAGCTCACTAATCTCATTCTCGATCTTTTCTACCATCTTCGCATTTTGGAACGATTGGAAGGCAACCAGTTCCTTCTGCTTTTTCTTAATCATGGGGATCAGCTCTTGTACCCTAGTGTGCGTTTGAATTTGCTTCTCAGCTTGCTGATATTGCCGAACCTCATCCGTTGTTATGATGAGTTCAGACAACTGCTTCGCCTTCGCCATAATATCTTCTCGTACTAGCAAATCCCGCGTATTGAACTTCGGTATACCGCATCCCGATCGATGGGCGTGCTCCTCATGATCCGAGTGTTCTGCGTGTTCCGAATTCACCTTCGAAGATTGTGATTGTTGCGTCAATGAGAACCTCTCCCATCTATTCGGCCTGAATTGTATTGGTAAAATCTATCTCTTCTCGTTTATTGTATCCGAAAATAAAGAAAAGGTTAAGAAGTCATTTGCATCGGTTGTGTGACAAGCACACCCTTGATGTAATAGGACATCACATCTGTAATCTTAACATGAACGATTTGACCGATCAACGAGGCCGATCCTGCAAAATGGACAAGCTTGTTCGTGCGCGTTCGTGCGGATAGAATGTCCGGGTTATTCTTGCTCTCCCCTTCCACTAGCACCTCCACCACTTGATCTTGCAGCCTTTCATTGCTTCGACGGCTCTGATCCTGCAGCAGGGCGTTCAAGCGCTGCAGGCGCTCCTTCTTCACTTCCATCGGAACATTGTCTTCCATCCCTGCCGCCGGTGTACCTTCGCGCGGGGAATAGATGAATGTATAGGCAAAGTCGAACTCTACCTCCCGTACAAGTGACATCGTTTCTTCGAACTGTTCGTCCGTCTCGCCAGGGAACCCCACAATAAAATCCGTTGTAAAGACAACATCCGGTATCGCCTGTTTGATTTTAAATGCCAACTCCAGGAAGCGCTCCCGATCATACTTGCGGCTCATCTTCTTCAATATTTCCGTGCTCCCTGACTGTACAGGAAGATGAATATGCTCAACCAGGTTGCCGCGCTTCGCAAGCACTTCAATTAATCGATCGTCAAAGTCTCTTGGATGTGAAGTAGTGAAGCGGATACGCGGCACATCAATAGTTCGAATTTCGTCCATCAGATCGCCAAACGAGTAATCGATGTCCGTAAAGTCTTTGCCGTAAGCGTTGACGTTTTGACCAAGCAGTGTAATTTCCTTGAATCCTTGACGAGCCAAGTCTCTTACTTCGGCAATTACGTCTTCCGGACGGCGGCTGCGTTCTTTGCCACGGGTATAAGGAACGATGCAATATGTACAGAACTTATCACAGCCATACATAATGTTGACCCAAGCTCGCATCCCTTCCCGCTTCTTCGGCAGATTCTCGATGATGTCGCCTTCCTTAGACCACACTTCCACGACCATTTCCTTGTTAAACAAGGCATCGCGCACCAAGATCGGCAAGCGGTGAATATTATGCGTACCGAATACGATATCAACAAATTGATGCTTCTGCATAATGCGATTCACGACATTTTCTTCTTGGGACATACAACCGCACACGCCAAGAATAAGCCCAGGTCTTTGCAGCTTCAATGTCTTCAAATGTCCAAGCTCACCAAATACTTTATCTTCTGCATTTTCACGAATCGCGCATGTATTTAATAAGATAATATCTGCTCGTTTGCGGTCTTCCGTTTTTTCATAGCCCATCTGTTCAAGCAAGCCGCTCATCGTCTCGGAATCATGCTCGTTCATTTGGCAGCCAAATGTATAGATAATATATTTCTTTCCAACACCTAGTCCCTGCAGCTCCTCAGGCACGGCCTGATCATAGTGTACCTGTACATCCTGCTTGCCCCTCTGCTTCTCCTGACGTTGGTTAGGCTCCGAAATAATGTTGATTTCACGACCATTTATACGAATCCGTTTACCTTGTTCATCCTCGGAAATGACTTTGGCATTCGAGAAATCAAAATATTTGGAGTAATCTTTCGACTCTTTGTTCATTGGTCGGCACTCCTTCTTCTCATTCGATTCTGTAGTCTGTAGGTTATCTATGTACATGAACATCACTTCAAATTATACCATCATCCGAAGTGGAGAGCCAAGAATGAACTTCCAGATTTAGTATGAACTCTGTTCTTACGAAGTGGTATCTATGCAAAAAAGGCGCAGCCCTGTGAGGACTGCACCTTTCATTTCGAAAGTATGATTCAATAATTAATCAATGATCTCAGCAGTATCGCCGTTTTTCACGCCAGAAGCATTCGCTTCGTCTGTGTCGATATGCATGTCCAATGCAAAATTCTCAGATACGCGTGCAACCACGTGTTCAAATACAACACCGCGCTCTCCACCTACACGTACGCGAAGCTTTTGCTTGTCTTGAATCCCCCATTTTTCTGCATCAGAAGTATGGAAGTGAATGTGACGAGCAGCTACGATAACGCCGTCTTGCAATTCAACTTCCCCTGCAGGTCCTTTTACAAGAACGCCTGGTGTACCTTCGATATCTCCAGATTCGCGAACAGGTGCTTTTACACCGATTGCGAAGGAGTCAGTGCGGGAAATTTCCAATTGGGATGCAGGACGTGCTGGTCCCAAAATACGAACTTTATTGAAGGAGCCTTTGGAGCCTACAACTTCAACTGTTTCATTCGCAGCAAACTGTCCTGGTTGGGACAATGGCTTGAACTCCGTCAATTGATAACCTTTACCGAACAAAATCTCGATATGTTCTTGAGTCAAATGAATATGGCGAGCGGATACGCCGACAGGTACGTTTTTCATTTCTCTTCCACCTCACGTATGTGTTCTCTCTAGCTAGTACCAAATCATATTATACTACGAAATGCAACAAGGCATGCGCCTAAAGACGCATGCCTTTTCAACAATTATTTGAATTCTGCCACCAATTTGTCAAATTCTTCAGAAGAAAGGCGAATATTTTGCTTCGCTAACGGTTCATCACGGAATCCAGATACAAGATTCTCGTAGCTCTTCTTCGATTTATCTTGATAGATAAGACCTGTTATCATTCCATCTGTTTCCATTAACTTCGTCATTGCTGCGATCCGATTGGACGGATCATAGCCTTCTACGGATTCCAGATTGATGATGTTTTCCTT
Organism: Paenibacillus sp. UNC217MF; assembly: GCF_000686865.1. Lineage (NCBI taxonomy): Bacteria > Bacillati > Bacillota > Bacilli > Caryophanales > Paenibacillaceae > Paenibacillus > Paenibacillus sp. UNC217MF. The sequence goes on from NZ_JMLT01000003.1 coordinate 72,224, forward strand.
GAACCAGTCATACGTATTGATCTTGTTGAATGTTACGCAAGGGCTGAATACGTTGATTAAAGAGAAGCCTTCGTGCTTAATGCCTTCCTCAATCAGAGAAGTCAACTGCTTCAAATCACTAGAGAACGACTGTGCTACAAAGGTAGCTCCCGCAGACAGTGCAATCTCAAGCGGACTTAATGTGTTCTCGATTGCGCCATCTGGTGTACTCTTCGTCTTGAACCCAACCGCACTACGTGGCGAAGTCTGACCTTTCGTCAATCCATAGATTTGGTTATCCATGACGATATACGTAACGTTGATGTTCCGGCGAATCGCATGTACGGTATGTCCCATCCCGATTGCGAAGCCGTCTCCATCTCCACCGGATGCAATAACAGTCAGGTCACGGTTAGCTAGCTTCAACCCTTGTGCAATTGGCAGCGCACGGCCGTGAATGCTGTGGAAGCCATATGCATTGATATAACCGGAAATCCGACCAGAACATCCAATCCCGGATACAACAGCCAAATTCTCAGGTTCCAGTCCGACGTTGGCTGCCGCGCGTTGAATGGCTGCCTGAATTGAGAAGTCGCCGCAGCCAGGGCACCAGTTCGGCTTCACATTGTTGCGAAACTCTTTGAACGTTGCCATACTAGACCAACTCCTTGCTTTGTTTGTACAATTCCAAAGGCAGGAACGGAGTTCCATCATATTTATTAATTCGGCGAAGCTTCTCTCCGAATCCAACGTTCAATTTTACTTGATCAGCCAGTTGGCCAGTAGCATTGTTCTCAACAACGACGATTTGCTTCGCCTTCTGCGCATGCGGTGTGAACAGCTCTGTTGGGAATGGATAAATTTGACGAACCGTAATATGGTTGGTCTTTACCCCATCCGCTTCCAAGTGTCTGCGTGCTTCATCAATCGTACCGCCAGTGGAGCCCATGCCTACGATAAGTAGATCTGGTTCTTCATGCGGCACATCTGCGTGAATCGCATTCGTCACCTGCAGTCCATTCAGTTTGTTCAACCGTTTGTCCATCATCTTCTTGCGGTTCACTGCACTCTCAGACGGTCTGCCGATCTCGTCGTGCTCAACGCCAGTTACGTGGTGAAGTCCGCCTTTCTCCCCCGGAACAACACGTGGAGAAATTCCGTCTTCCGTAAGTTCATAGCGCTTAAACTGTTGATTCGCCTCTAGTGGAGGAACATCGCTCATCAGCTTACCGCGATCGATTATAATTTGCTCATAATCAAGCATCTCACAAGTTTGCTTACCGAGAGACAACTGCAAATCCGTCAAGACGATAACTGGACATTGGTACTGCTCAGCCAGGTTGAATGCCTCTACTGTATCGAAGAAGCACTCTTCTATTGAACTTGGCGCAATTACAATCTTCGGAATCTCACCATGCGTTCCGTAGATCATCGCGTTCATATCACTTTGTTCCTGCTTCGTCGGAAGTCCAGTACTTGGACCGCCGCGCTGTGTATTCACGATAACAATCGGAGTCTCCGTCATGCCAGCAAGACCGATTGCTTCCGTCTTCAGGGAAAGACCAGGACCTGCGGATGCAGTCAGTGCACGTACGCCGCCATAGTTGGCGCCAATCGCCATCGTAACTGCCGCAATCTCATCCTCTGTCTGAATAACCGTGCCGCCGAACTTCGGCAGACGCTTAATCAAATATTCCATAATCTCGGATGCAGGCGTAATCGGATATGCTGCCATCAGACGGCATCCTGCCGCTACCGCACCCAAGCCAATTGCATCGTTACCAATCATGAACAGCTTCTGCTTGCCGTCAGCCGGCTCCAGCTTGAAATCGTCAAGCGGACCGCCTGCTTGCTCCAGTACGAACTCCGCACCTCTACGTGCAGCTTCAACGTTCTTCTCCACAACTGCTGGACCCTTGCGGCTGAATTCCTCTTCAAGAGCTTTGTTGAAGACTTCCAGCGGCAATCCAAGCAATGCCCAAGATGCGCCCGAAGCAACCATGTTCTTCATGAGGGAAGCACCGAGTTCCTCAGCAATCGATGTGAAAGGAACCGCGAAGAGACGTGCATCCACACCTTCTGGAACGGATGGATTGAACTTGGCATCTGCGACGATAACGCCGCCTGGACGAAGTTCACCAACGTTCAAATCAATGGATTCCTGATCGAATGCAACCAAAATGTCCAAGTCATCCGAAATTGCGCGAATTGGCTTCGTGCTGATTCGAATCTTGTTGTTCGTATGACCACCCTTAATACGAGAAGAAAAATGACGGTACCCATATAAATAGTATCCAAGACGATTCAATGCCGTCGAGAAAATACGGTCCGTACTTTCTACGCCTTCCCCTTGCTGACCCCCGATTTTCCAAGACAATTGACTAATCAAGCTCGCCCACTCCTTTTGAAAGGTGACTCGCATATGCACCACGACGGATGCCACCAAAATTCGCTAAATTGTAACAAGTAAAATATTGTAATGGTTGAGTCACTCTCATTCTATGTGCAGAGGTTGGAAAAAGCAAGCGTTTTCGCCGATGTCCACGATAGCAAGATTCGATGGATATGATACCTTCATGAGATGAATGGACAATTATCCTTCTCGGGCAGGAAGGTTCGTCTTCAGAAATTGCAGAGCATTGCTATGAGCAATTCGATTGACAAATTCCGACGAATATCTACGCTCTATTGCTTCCAGCAAATTTCCGTACTGTCCAGCATGCTCCAGACCTTGAACTTTGTCATCAATGCCATCGAAGTCCGAGCCGAACATAATATGCTGTTCACCGCCGAGCTCGCAGATCCGATCAATATGGCGAAGCAGATGCTCAATAGTCACTTGCTGGCTATCTGCAATAAAGGCAGGTACAAAGGTGATCCCGATTCTACCATTCCGATCGATTATGGCTTTGATCTGTTCATCACTTAGATTTCTTGGGTGCTTACGCACATGTGCCGAATTGGAATGGGAAGCGAACACTGGACGCTCAGTAAGCTCTAGCAGTTCCCATAATGCTCTTTCATTCAAATGGGATACATCAACGAGTATCCCCAGCTTGTCGCATTCGCGAATAAGCTGCCGCCCTTTGTTCGTAAACCCAGCCTGCCTTGGCTCCATTGTTCCGTCCACAGCCCAGTTCGAATGATTCCATGTCAAGCCAAGAAAGCGAACCCCAAGCTCATATGCAGTCCGCACATACACCATGTCGCCTTCCAGCCCATCAGCGCCTTCTATAGACAGCAGAGCACCCGTTAACTGTGGCGAACGCTCCCAATGCTCTACATCTTCACGCCAGCGAATGAGGGACACATCAGGCAGCGAGCATATGCGTTCACGAAGCAGGTCAATACAGCGCAAGATTTGAGAAAATTGCGGCTGACCGCTAATCAATGCTTCTTCCAGAAATACCGCAAATACTTGCATCCCTACCTGACCGGTCTGCATGCGCGGCAGCGTAATATCTAATGCATCCTTGCTCATAAAATCCAACTTGCCTTCATACAGCATCTTGTACAGAACATCACAATGAAAATCAATGATCCGTTGGCTCATAATTCTACGTCCCCTTCTCAGCTTCTTTAGTTCTTAATCCGGTGAAGGCAGCTGTTTATGTTCTAGTTCTAGTTACCAAGCTGCGCTTGTCCCATTGCATCTCATCTCTAACCCATCTGCTCCCGAGGTAGAACAAAGCAAAAAACCTGCTTACGTTGTAAACAGGCTGAATAAATTCATTACTTACGCACCACTGTCGACGTATATTATCTGGGTTCAACTATCAGTTTGATTGCAGTCCGATCTTCTCCATCGATGACAATATCCGTGAAAGCGGGAACACAAATCAGATCCACACCGCTCGGCGCAACGAATCCCCGTGCAATGGCAACGGCTTTAATCGCCTGATTCAAGGCACCTGCGCCAATTGCTTGCAGTTCGGCTGCTCCCCGTTCACGCAAAACCCCTGCTAACGCTCCAGCTACCGAATTAGGATTGGACTTTGCTGAAACTTTTAATACTTCCATGGAAAGTACCTCCTCGGGATTGTTAAGGTTAGACTCCATTATTAAAACATATTCGTGAAAGTCCTAAAAATTCCTTCACAATGCAGATTCCTTCACTTCCTCACGATGAACCTGAGGCATCCTCCTAATGAAACAGATTCTGTGCATAAAAAAAGCGAGGCCCAGTGCCAACGCACTCACCTCGCTACGCTTTCGTATTCCTATTCCATGATCCAGTCGTCTTCGCGGACGCGGATCTTCTCAAGCTTAACTGCCTTGCCGGTTGTCTCATCGATCTCGACGACAAGTCCATGGAACTGCCATTTCCCTTCGTCAACGACGAAGCGGACAGGCAGCTGTGTCTTAAACTTGCGCAGTACAGCTTCCCGTTCCATGCCTAGTACGCCTTCCTTGGATCCAACCATGCCGACATCTGTTAAGTATGCCGTTCCACCTGGCAGGATTGTATCATCATTCGTCTGAACATGCGTGTGCGTTCCTACAACGAGTGATGCACGGCCATCCAGATGCCATCCCATCGCGATTTTCTCCGATGTAGCCTCAGCGTGGAAGTCAACAAGAATGGCACGCGGCTTCTTGCCAAGTGACTCAAGGATCTCATCTGTCTTGCGGAAAGGGCAATCAATCGCCGGCAGGAATGTACGCCCTTGCACGTTGACAATCACCAGTTCCTTGCCGTTGGCCTTAATGACCGCATGGCCTTGACCTGGTGTTCCTGGCGGGAAGTTCGCAGGGCGAATCATGCGCTTCTCGTCGTCAATCCATTCGAATATATCCTTGTTGTCCCACGTATGGTTACCCATCGTAAAACCATGCACGCCTAAATCAGCGAATTCCTTGACAATGGCCGCCGTAACGCCTCTGCCTCCTGCTGCATTTTCAGCATTCGCAATGATAATATGTGGGTTATGCTTTTGCTTGAGCGACGGAAGAAGCTGCTTCAAAGCCTTACGTCCTGTATTTCCGACGATATCACCGATAAACATTACTTTCATCTAGCCTGAGTCCTCCTTGCAGCAACCTCTATTCGAGCCTGATCGGTACGATCGATCGCAGAGGCCGCTTTATATCTCCTAAAAGGGAGAAGTGGCCTAATAAGGCCACTTCTCCAAATCCTATATGTGCATCTTACTTCGCATATTCAACCGCTCGGGTTTCGCGAATGACCGTAACTTTAATATGCCCCGGATAATCCAATTCGCCCTCAATTGTCTTCGTAATCTCGCGAGCGAGGCGATACGCTTCCGCATCATCAATCTTATCCGGCTGTACCATTACGCGAACCTCACGTCCCGCTTGAATCGCGTATGATTTCTCAACGCCCTCGAACGACTCCGAAATCTCTTCCAGTTTTTCAAGTCGTTTGATGTATGTTTCAAGCGTTTCCCTACGAGCTCCCGGTCTAGCTGCTGACAAGGCATCAGCCGCAGCGACCAGCATAGCGATAACGGATGTTGCTTCACAATCGCCATGGTGGGATGCGATACTGTTAATGACTACAGGATGTTCTTTATACTTCTTCGCCAACTCTACGCCAATTTCGACGTGAGATCCTTCAACTTCATGATCCAACGCTTTTCCGATGTCATGCAACAGCCCGGCACGTTTGGCTAACGTTACATCCACTCCGAGCTCTCCTGCCATCAAACCAGCAAGATAAGCCACTTCCATAGAATGCTTCAGTACGTTTTGTCCGTAGCTTGTACGGAACTTCAAACGTCCCAATATTTTGATCAAATCAGGATGCAATCCGTGTACACCGACTTCGAACGTAGCTTGTTCTCCGTATTCGCGAATACGCTCGTCCACTTCCTTGCGCGATTTCTCCACCATCTCCTCGATGCGTGCTGGATGAATACGTCCATCCGCAACGAGCTTCTCAAGAGATGTTCTTGCAATTTCACGGCGAATCGGGTCGAATCCGGACAGAATAACCGCTTCAGGTGTATCGTCAATGATGAGATCGATTCCTGTCAATGTCTCGAGCGCGCGGATATTGCGTCCTTCGCGTCCGATGATGCGGCCCTTCATCTCTTCGTTCGGCAATGCAACAACGGATACCGTCGTTTCTGCGACATGATCTGCAGCGCAACGTTGGATAGCCATCGTAATAATCTCACGAGAGCGCTTGTCCGATTCCTCACGAGCCTGCTGCTCGATTTCTTTAATCATTTGTGCCGTTTCATGACGCACTTCTTGCTCTACATTCGTCAAAATAATTGTACGCGCATCTTCCATCGTCAGATTCGAAATGCGTTCCAATTCTGTAACTTGCTGCTGACAAATTTGATCGACCTGTTCTTGTGTTTCTTCGATTCGTCTCTCTTTAGCAGCTACTTGTTCTTCTTTACGTTCCAGCGCTTCTAACTTTTTATCCAACGACTCTTCTTTTTGCAATAAGCGTCTTTCGAGTCGTTGAACTTCGTTCCGTCGTTCGCGGATGTCCTTCTCCGCTTCATTACGAAGCTTATGGATTTCGTCTTTTGCTTCCAACACCGTTTCTTTCTTCAGTGCTTCAGCTTCCTTGCGTGCGCCATCCATAATTTGTTCCGCGGCGTGTTCAGCACTCGTTATCTTCGCTTCGGCAAGCGATTTGCGAATCAGGTATCCGATTCCAAACCCCAAGAACAATGCGGCCACAACGAGAACGATCGCGAGCCAAAGTTGAACGTTCATTGCCTCACCTCCCGTTGGTTCCTCCAAGCACTGCTTGGGACAGGTTACATTTGTGGTTTTCAAGTTTCCCTATTCATTAATTAACTCAATGGACTGGCGCGAATACGCCAGCTTATGTGTATGCCTTGCGCATACACGGGCGTCGCCTTGAGGCGACAATCGGAAATCAGTAAATTGGCGAAATGAATCATTAGAAATCAATCTCTGGAAGAGGAGATTGATCTCGTGAAAATAAAGATACATGTTCATTTTATTATTCAAGAAAAGATATTGTCAAGCAAATGACGTGAGTGGTCATTTTATTATTCCTCGATGTCGTGGGAAACTTCCTCTTCTTCACTGCGCTCATCTGCTGCAGTGTAAGCTGCGCGCCTAGCCATATCCATTGGATAGCCTCTACGTGCAAGGAATGCGGCGACCTTCTGCTTGCGCAGATGCAGTTCTCCCTTTGTCTGCCGCCATTTTTTGCGAGCTGCGGTCAATGCACTGTCCCACTCTTCATCTGGGTCTATCGAATGAAGAGCTGTCTCAATATGCCGCTCTTGGACTCCTTTCTGCTTCAGCTCATGCTGAATCCATCGCCGCCCCTTCATATGTCGATTCAAGCGCTGATGCGTCCATTGCATCGCATATGATTTATCATCGACAAGCCACTCTCGTTCCAGACGATCAAGCACCTCTTGCACTATCCCATCCTCATAGCCCTTCTGAGCTAGCTTACGGGCGAGTTCAATGCGAGTACGTGGTTTGCGTTGCAAATACTTGATCGCCTGCACGTAGGCCTTATTCCCTTCGTCTGCGCGCAATATCTCCGTGAGCGAGTCCAGAGACAACTCAGTACCTTTCAATAACCGAAACTTTACCATCACATCTTCATGCACTTCTAGCGGTTCCGCTCCATCGAAATGAATCTTATAACGGCCTGCCTGCCTCTCGATTCGCTCTACACGAGTAATCGTTACGATGCGTTCGCTATCCTTCAAACGACTCTCCTCCATACAAATACATAGAAGCACCTTCGCTTAACGCGAAGGTGCTTGAGCTAACAACAAATTATTCGTCGTCACCTAATTCCAATTCAAGTGCATCATCGTCATCTTCACTGACACCCTTATCAGGGATTGTTGTAGTCAGATTGCTTGCTGCACGAATTTGATTTTCGATTGTAAGGGCAATCTCCGAATGTTCCTTCAAGAATTGCTTGGCATTCTCGCGGCCTTGACCCAGACGCTCTCCTTCGAAGGAGTACCATGCACCGCTCTTCTGCACGATATCCATCTCTGTACCAATATCGACGATGCTTCCCTCACGAGAAATACCTTCACCATACATAATATCGATGTCCGCCTGTTTGAATGGAGGCGCAACCTTATTCTTAACGACCTTAATCCGAGTGCGGTTACCAATCATGTCCGTACCTTGCTTAATGGTCTCAACACGACGCACATCAAGACGAACGCTGGAATAGAACTTCAAGGCACGGCCACCAGGAGTCGTCTCAGGGTTACCGAACATAACGCCAACCTTCTCGCGAAGCTGGTTAATGAAGATCGCAATCGTCTTCGACTTGCTGATTGCACCAGACAATTTACGCAAAGCCTGCGACATTAGACGTGCTTGCAGGCCGACATGGGAATCACCCATCTCGCCTTCAATCTCTGCTTTCGGCACAAGTGCAGCAACAGAGTCAATAACGATAATGTCTACTGCACCACTTCGTACCAATGCTTCCGCGATTTCAAGCGCCTGCTCCCCTGTGTCCGGTTGGGATAACAGGAGCTCATCGATATTAACGCCAAGCTTGTTCGCATATGCTGGATCCAATGCGTGCTCCGCATCAATAAATGCAGCTTGTCCACCTGTCTTCTGTACTTCTGCGATCGCATGAAGTGCAACCGTTGTCTTACCGGAAGATTCCGGTCCATATACTTCAATAATACGACCTCTCGGCAAACCACCGATTCCTAGAGCTATATCTAATGCAAGCGATCCACTTGGCACAATCTCCACTTGCATGTGATTGGATTCGCCAAGTTTCATGATCGAACCTTTACCGAATTGTTTCTCAATTTGACGCAAAGCCATTTCTAACGCAGCGCGACGATCTGACACAAACTCACTTCCTTCACTGATTCGTTTGATATATACATCATAACGTGTTTTATTCAGTTTGCCAAGCATTTTTTCGAACATACATTCGTTTTTCACGAACGTTTATTACTTTTATTTACATATTATCCACATACCAACATCTGGTGCACCAACAAAAAAAACCGCAACAAAGCGTGTATATACACTTCGTTACGGTTCTTCCGTATCTTATGATTCGATTGTATCCTCCACCACTACATTTGTCAACATTTGTTAATGGATATGTACAGTTCGATCCTGCAGCCTTCTCCACAATCGATACATAATAGCATATACAGTACGGCGGCGGATTCCTTCTCGATCTCCGTTCAAGCGAAGCTCTTCCACTACGATTTCCTTGCCCTTCTCCGCAATTGCAATATAAACGAGTCCTACAGGCTTCCGCTCGGAGTGAGCTGGTCCTGCTACGCCTGTTATGGCAACAGTGAAGTCTGTATCTGCAATATCACGCATCCCTTCAGCCATTGCCTTGGCTGTTGGCTCGCTGACCGCACCAGGCGCATTTTCACCCTCGAGCAGTTCATGAGGCACGCCTAGAATGCGCTCTTTCATCTCATTCGAATAGGTTACCGCCCCGCCGGCAAACACTTGAGAGCTTCCCGGAACAGCTGTGATCATGTCTGCAAACATCCCGCCCGTGCAGCTCTCAGCTGCGGACAAGGTCATGCCAAGCAGCGATAACTGCTCCACCAACACCTCTGGTAAAGATACATCCTTGGCAGCATACAAATGCATCCCCAGTCGGTTGTGAATTTCCTGTTCAACCTGATCAAGCTTCACATCTGCCTCGTGCTGATCTGTTCCTTTAACGGCTAAGCGAACGAGAACCTCGCCTTCCTTAGCATAGGTGGCAATCGTTGTGTCCGTCTGCTGTTCAATGAGATCAAGAAGAGTATTTTCCAATCCAGATTCACCTATGCCTGCGAACTTCAACATCCGTGTATATAAGGAAGACTGATCAATGAGTTGCTGGCTCTTCAACCAAGGAATCGCCTCATTATCGAGCATCGGCTTCATTTCACGAGGTGGTCCAGGAAGCAGTACATATGTAGTACCATCATGCCGCAGGGCATTTCCTACAGCAAGCCCAGTCGAGTTCTTCAGTACATCAGCACCGTCTATCACATTCGCCTGACGCTTATTGCTTTCGACCATATGTATGCCGCGCCCCGCAAACATCTCTGTCATTTTGACCATTGCGGGCTCATCATAGGTCATCTTGCGGCCCAACATCTCCGCGAGCACATCCTTCGTCAGATCATCCATCGTCGGTCCTAGACCACCCGTGAAGATAAGCAGATCGGAACGCTTGCATGCCGTTTCAATACATTGTCGAATCCGCACTGCATTATCCCCAACAACCGTATGATAGAACACATCTACACCAACCACTGCCAGTCGCTGCGAAATATATTGCGCATTCGTATTGACGATTTGTCCCAGCAGCAGTTCTGTCCCAACTGCAATGATCTCTGCTTTCATGCCAACCACCATCCCTATAAGTCGTTATCAAGCATTTTACAAGTCTATACATGCGAATAGGTGCCTCTTCCTGCCCGGAGAGCCGGAACTATGGAAAAAGCACCTATTGACCTATCAGCTTCCGTTATCAATCCGAAAGGTGAAGCACATTTTTATTTTTTACAAAGTAGTCAATTCCCGAGTATACGGTAATTAACGCTGCGACCCAAGTCGACAAGATGTCAAACCGGAAATGAACGAACGCAAATGGGAAATTGTTCAGCAGCATCGCTGCAATCGCCGTAATTTGGGTTGCTGTTTTCCATTTCCCCCACTTGCTTGCAGCAACAACAGTTCCTTCGAGCAAGGCAACTTGCCTTAGGCCAGTAACCGCAAATTCACGGCTAATAATAACAACCGCAATCCACGCATCACATTTTTGCATCTCAACTAGTGAGATAAGTACCGCCGCTACGAGCAGCTTGTCTGCAAGTGGATCAAGCAGCTTGCCTAAATTTGTAACCATTTTGCGTTTACGGGCGATATAACCATCCAATCCATCGGTACTTGCAGCAATAATGAAGATCAAGGCCGCAATAATCTGGTTGTAAGTAATCGAGAAACCCTCTAGTTCAATCGCAGGCAAATAATCAAAGTTCACCAATAGGAAGAACATCATTATTGGCACAAGAAAAATACGGACTAACGTTATCTTGTTCGCCAGATTCACGCGAGACCCTCCCCGGCTAAGTCAAATTCAAGCGCATGAGTAATTCTTACCTTGGCAATTTCCCCAATACTCAATGGCTGGCCGGAAATAAATACTTCCCCGTCAATTTCAGGGGCGTCGAATTGCGAGCGGCCGATGAACACATCATTGCGGCCATCGTAACGCTCAACAAGGACTTCCAAAATATCACCAATACGCTTTTCACTTACTTCTTTTGATACTTGGCGTTGAATTTCCATAAGGGTATTCGCACGCCATTCCTTAACATCATCAGGCACATGGTCTGGCAGCCTCGTTGCAGGCGTGTCCTCTTCGGAAGAATAGGTAAATACGCCAAGCCGATCGAACTTCATCTCCCTGATGAAGTCGCATAGTCTGTCAAAGTCTTCGTCCGTTTCTCCAGGGAACCCTACGATAATAGACGTACGCAGCGCTACACCAGGGATTCGTTCACGGATTTTGTTCACCAGCTCTCGTGAATCACGCTGGCGACCAGGACGTCTCATACGCTTCAAAATGCTATCTTCGCTATGCTGCAATGGCATGTCGATATACTTGCAAATCTTCGGATTGCTCGCAATCGCATCCATAAGCTCCTCAGTAAAAAATCCAGGGTATGCATAGTGCAGACGAACCCATTCCACACCCGGAATTTCGCTTACTTTATTCATTAACTCCGGCAGCTTGAAACCGTCGTATAAATCCACACCATAATTCGTGGAATCTTGGGCAATTAGGCTAATCTCCTTGACCCCTTGTCCTGCAAGCTGAGCTACCTCAGCAAGAATCGATTCCATTGTACGGCTGCGGAACTTACCTCTCATGATTGGTATACTGCAAAATGTGCAGTTATTGTCGCAGCCTTCGGCTATTTTGACATATGCCGTATAGCGCGGAGTCGCCACTTTGCGTGGAAGGATGCGATCATAATCGAATACGGGATTGCCTACACGAATTGGCCTGCTTCCTTGCAGGGCTTCATCAACAATATCATTGATTTTGTCAAAATCACCGGTACCAACGATACCGTCAATCTCCGGCATTTCATCAAGCAGCTGCTCCTTGTATCGCTGCGTTAAGCATCCAGATACAATAAGTGCCTTCAAGTCAGCAGTTTCCTTCAAATCTGCTAGTCTTAAGATCGTATTAACCGATTCTTCCTTAGCAGCATCAATGAATCCACATGTGTTGACGATGATTACCGTTGCTTCTTCTTCGTTTTCCACCAGTTCATATCCACGCTCATAAATTAAGCCGGACATAATCTCGGAATCAACCAAGTTTTTGTCGCAGCCCAACGTTACGATTTTAATCTTTTCTGTCATTTTACATCCCCCATAAGGCAGACTCCTATTGGAGTATTTTCACATCCGTATGTCTATGTACCTCATCAAGTATAATACAGGCATGACTTTGGAGTCAAAAAAACAAAAAGAGCCCAGCATCCTTCCCTCTTGCAGCTTAGTGATGATGGGCTGTCGTTTACCGATAATTCGTAAACTGTAGATCTAGTGGCAGATTTGCACCTCGTAACAGCGTCATAACAGCTTGCAAATCATTTTTACTTTTTCCAGTAACCCGAATCTGATCACCTTGGATCTGACTCTTTACTTTTAGCTTCGAATCACGGATCATAATGTTAATTTTCTTCGATACATCCTGATCGATTCCTTGTTTGCATTTCGCTCGCTGCCGCACCGCAGCAGAAGCTGCAGGTTCAATTTTGCCGAACTCCATATTTTTAATGGCTACGCCGCGCTTGGCCATTTTGGACTGCAAAATATCAATGACATTTTTCAGTTTGTACTCGTCATCCGAAACAATTATCACTTCATCCTTCTCAAGTGTAATTTTACTTTTGCTCCCCTTGAAATCGTATCGAGATTCGATCTCCTTCATTGCTTGTGTAATCGCGTTATTCATTTCCTGTAGATCCAACTTGGATACAATATCAAATGAACTGTCCGCCATCATTAGCTCCCCCTTCACAATACTGCTGTCAAATCAAACCCTTTGTATGTTCATAGTTATGTATATACACAAAGGCATTCTTACACAGACCTAAGCCTGCAAAAGAATGCCTCTGTAGCATGCGATTGTCTAAAAACGGACACGTGCTGGCGCTCGGAACATATCAATAATACCCAGCAAAATATGAGCCAGTCCGAAGCCTAACACACCGTACCCCCAAACACTTGGCGTCAAGTAATACCCTAACAAGCTGACCACAATACCTGCTCCGGTAACGATCCAACTGGTTGCCATCGCTCGACACCTCACTTTATTTTATTGGAGAATAACAATGATCGCCGCAGCTATTATTGTCTCCTCTCACAAAGTGAATATGTCATGTATCATGATGCAATTCACACCAAGTACCTAAGGGAAAGGCCGCTAGCTTAACGTGAGCCTTGGTTCGCATTGTTCGTTGAGGCTTGACCTTGCTTCTCCGTTTGCAGCTTCTGAGCTTCCTCATAAGATACCCACTGCAGACGAATATTTTTGGAGCCTTCGTTATCGGATTTCGTCAATGCTTCGCCGGCAACTGTTACTTCAATTGCTTTGGCGTAGCCTGCGCGAATGAACATGCCTTGTTCGGTCATATCGAACGTAACGGTCTGATCCTTCTCCAATGTTGCATAATGAAGCTTCTTCCCGCTGCTGTTCTTCTCATGAACAGCCAGCCAGCTTCTGTCTCCTGCCGCTTTAATTTCAACCTTCACTGGCGTGTTTGCTGGAGCCGATACGTTGTACACATCCTCAGAACGCTTGGAGGATTCCAACACGATGATTGGCTTCTGCTCCTGTTTCGGAGGTTCAGGCGTAGTAGGCTTAACCGGCTGCTGAACCGCTCCACCGGCATTGTTTTGTCCTGCTTTGTCGCCATTCGCCGCTCCATTTGAGCCTGTAGATGGATTTTGTGTCTCTGTAATATTCGTATCATCAGAAGTGTTATCCGTTGTGCTCGGATTCACTTTCATCACGACGAAGAAATATACTATGACACCAATAAGAATGATGAATGCCCATAGAAGCAGTGTCGATGCCCAGCGTCCGAATCGATCAGACGGCGCTTGTACACTACGTTTCTTCGTACGCATTAGCGGTTCAATTGTTGGCTCTGGTTCCGGCGTTGGGATGTCGTTGCGGTAATACTGCAATACTTCATCAGGATTCAAGCCTACCGTCTCTGCATACGTCTTCACGAAAGCACGTACATAGAACGAACCCGGCAGAACCTTATAGTCCCCTTCTTCAATCGCTTCCAAGTAACGTTTACGTATCTTCGTTGCTTCTTGCACATCATCCAGAGAGAGATTTTTCTCTACTCTTGCTTTTTTCAATAATTGCCCTAATTCTGACACAACTTCACCTCCTGTCCTTAATCCAAGCTGCACTTGCGTACTGCTTTATGTTAAATTTCATTATAATTTATCGTAAACGATTCATACGTAATTTCCTCATCCGGGTTATTGCGCAATTCAATAATATAATCGAAGAAATCATAACTATAGCCGGTTTCTTGAACAAATATGTCTGGATGCTCTATAACCTTCGTGGATGGCATGTTGATAATTTCATCTAGCAATACAGCATGCTTCTCATTTGAACGAATCGTGCTGACAATGCCATCGATAATAAAAATATTGTTAGGATTCAATTCTTCATCCGACATTTGGCTGCGTACGGTCTGCCTGAGCAGCGTCGAAGATACAAACGTCCAGCGCTTCATCGCACACACACTTCCAGCAATGATGGACTCTGTCTTGCCAACCCGCGGCATTCCTCGAAGTCCGATCACCTGATGCCCATCACGCTTGAATATTTCACCCAGAAAATCAACCAGCAGTCCAAGCTCATCCCTTGTAAAGCGGAATGTCTTCCGATCATCAGAATCGCGTTCAATATATCTGCCATGGCGTACAGCCAGAATATCAACCAACTTAGGCTGCCGTAGTGCGGACACTGTAATATTGTCAACCTTTTTCAGCATCTGCCCCATAATTTCGATCTTCTCATCATCATCCGTTTGTAGAAGCATTCCTCTTGTCTTGTCTTCCACACCATTAATCGTCAAGATATTCACTTCTAGCATACCAAGCAGCGAAGCAATGTCTCCAAGAAGACCAGGTCGGTTCTTATGTATCTTATATTCCATATACCACTGTTTGTACTCCATGACACACCTCATCCACGGTTATCCGCCGTTTTCCATTCTACAATACATGGGACACAAATTCCACCGGAGTATAGCTAAAAAACGAGAAAAAACGCAATACTTTCTTATTTTCTCCGATTAAGTACCATTATAGCAGGTTTTGAGCATGTATTCATGTCGTTTGCGCGTGGTTATGGGTATGAAAAGAAAGAAAGTTCGTACCAGAACTTCCTTTCTTTTGATATATGGACAAAATGACGAATTACCCGTTTTGATCAGCCAATTTTACCATCAAACGAGCAATCGTTTGCCGCTCTTCATCAGAGCCTACATTCCATAACTCCCTCAATGCACTTTCTTCTGCATTTTTAGGATCAACCTTTTCTTCCAGAAATGATCCGATCTCAAAAGCAAGCTTGGAAATCGTTTCTTCAGACATGCCTAGCCCTTTTGCTTGCTTGACACGCTCACCAAGAAACTTTTTCCACGAGTCGAAGTTTTCAAGTACTGATGACATGAGAACGCCCTCCTTGTGGCCTAGTGTGAATTCATCAGTCGTAATATGTGCCTCTGCCGCCGGAATTATACGTTCTGTCTGCAAACAGATCGCTTACATCTGCCATCCACCGTTGGGACTAATAATCTGTCCTGTAATATAACCGGATTCCGGCAATGCCAAATAGTAAATAAGGGAGGCTATTTCTTCAGGGGTTCCAAGCCGTCCTAACGGAATATCTTCTTGCAATGCCATTCGCTCTTGTTTATCCAGATGCTTCACCATATCGGTATCCACTACCCCTGGAGCTACTGCATTTACGGTTACACCAGAAGGAGCCAGCTCTTTGGCCAATGCTTTTGTAAACGCATTAACCCCGCCTTTGGCCATCGAATACATGACTTCACAAGATGCTCCAGTGATTCCCCAAATTGAAGATACGTTGATGATTCGACCGTACTTCTGCGTAATCATGTAAGGAGCGAACCGCTGGGTGCACATAAACATCCCCTTCAGATTGATATCCATGCAGTCCGTCCATTCTTGTTCTGTCACATCCGTGAACAATCCGTAATAGGCAACCCCAGCATTGTTAACCAAGATGTCGGGTGTAAACCCCAGTTCATCAAGCTTGTCCTTCATTCGATCTAGCTGTTCCATATCTCTAAGATCAGCTGAAATCGTCATTACTTGCGCCCCGTGATTGATGCATTTACGGGCCACCTCATTTGCTGCTTCATGTGAATGCAAATAATGAATAACAATTTTCATGCCGACTTGGGCGAAGCGCTCCGCAATCGCAGCTCCAATTCCTCGGCTTGCTCCGGTAATAAGAACAGAAGTATCTGACAATGCTTTCATACATGTTCTCCCCCTATGGACAAGTATTCTCTTTAGATAAAAAAAGAAGACGCACCTATTGATAGGCACGCCTTCGTATGTTACGGTTGTTCGACAATAGATACTGCCAGCCGATTCCAATCAAAATGATCTTTCAACCGTTGATGAACTTGTTCTAACGTTAGCGTCTCGTATACCGAAAGTATATCAAATAAATCGGTATCACGGAACTTATACTTCGTAAATTCATTGGCAATTGCTTCAGGTGAATTAAGCATGCGCAAGTATGAGCCAATCGCTTTGTTGCGAATACGCTCAAATGCTGCCTGCTCAAAGCCCGACGCCTTGCGTTCATCAATTAGCTCCTGCACCCGCTTCACTAGGCCATCAGGGTCTTTTGATTCACCGCCGATAATGGAGAATGCATAGTCCGGACTGCAGGTATATTCGCTGCCAAAAGAATCTGTCGTCAAACCCTCCTCATACAGGGTCTGATACAACTGCGAACTACTGCCCATCATCAAGTCCAGCATGAGGCGGGTTGTCACTTCGTATTCCAAAAGCGCTCTGCCCTCTAAGCCCGGACGCGGTTCCTTGCAGCCAAATAGACAACGCGGCAGAGAAACGGGCAGCTTCGCCACACGTCTTGCTTCCTTAACCTCTACAGGCTCCTCTTCAAAGATCCGGCGAATGTCGCCCTGTGGCTCGAATGATTTGGCCGCTTGATTGCTCCGCACAAGTTCGAAGATGCCATTCGGATCAACACCGCCTACAACGAACAGCAGCATATTGGAAGGATGATAGAAGGTATGGTAGCACGTATAGAGCGTCTCCTTCGTAATGGTTCCAATCGATTCGATTGTGCCTGCTATGTCGATATGTACAGGATGGATGTGGTACATTGCCTCAATGAGGCCGAAGTACACTCGCCACGCTGCATTGTCGCGATACATGTTAATCTCTTGGCCGATAATGCCTTTTTCTTTTTCTACATTTTCATCTGTAAAATAAGGTCTCTGCACGAAATCAATCAATGTCTGCAGGCTCTCTTCAATGTGTGAAGTGGAAGAGAACAAATAGACCGTACGATCAAATGAAGTGAAGGCATTCGCAGATGCCCCCTGTTCAGCGAACTTCGCGAATATATCCCCTTCTGGCTCTTCGAACATTTTATGTTCTAAAAAATGGGCAATCCCATCGGGGACTTGAACCTCTTCTTGTCCTTCTACTTGAAAGTGATTGTCGATGGAGCCATATTTTGTAGAGAATGTTGCGTATGTTTTCTGGAATCCCGCTTTTGGCAGCACATACACATCTAGACCATTGTCCATCCGCTCATAATATATAGTTTCTTGCAAATTGGAGTATTGACGTTGTTCCATCGATTAAGCCTCCTCCTTATTGCGCAAGAAATAAATGGTATCCAAGTGGAAGGTCTGCGCGACTTCTTGAATATGTGCAGCTTCAATATGCTCTACCTCATCAATGAGCTGGGATGTTGTGCGCTCTCTTCCCGATAACACTCGATTGAAATCAAAGCCAATCATCTCAAACGAAGAATCATCAATCTCCCGCAATTGATTCGCAATCATGGCCTTCGTCTGGCTAATTTCAAGCGATTGCAGCTGCCCAGCCTTCATCGCATCCAGCTGCTCGATAATAATTTGACGGGCTCTGTCGAAGTTCTCGAACTCAATACCTGACTGAATGGTACAAATACCCTTGTGGCCTTCAAAGCGAGAAGCTGCATAGTATGCAAGGCTGTTTTTCTCCCGTACATTTATAAACAGCTTTGAATGCGGGTAACCGCCTAATATGCCATTGTACATAAGCACGGCAGGATAAGCATCGTCCGCATACGTAATCGTAGATCGAAGCCCCATATTCATTTTGCCCTGGCTAACCTCCAAACGTTCAATGACGGTGTTCGGTTCACCAATACGTGGTACTGGAATAGAACGTGCATATGGTGTCTCCACGTTTCGATCGATACGGAATGAAGCCTCGACACAGCGTTCTACTTCTTCATAGGACGTATCTCCAACAACATATACATCAATCGCCGCATGCTCAAGCAGCCAGCGATACTTATCGGTTAAGGTCGCTGCATCAATTCCATCCAGATCGTCCCGATTACCAAGCGCATGCAGTCGATACGGTTCATTCTTGCACATTTCTTCCACACAGCGTTCTGCTGCGTAGCGAATTTTATCGTTGACAATAGATTCAATCCGCTGACGCACTGTCTGCTTCTCTTCTTCTACATACTTATTGCGCAATGTTCCATTGTCCATAACTGGTGCTGTAATGGCTTCACCCAAAAACTGAAATGCTTGGGCAAGCAAAGACTCAGATGAATTTACAAATGCATCATTAATAACGTCCATGCGGAACTGGATAATTTGATAATCTGCTCGCTTGAACACATCGAAGCCGAAGCCCGCTCCATACAGCTCATCAAGTCGCTCGCGGAACCGAATCGTCTCTGGATAAGAAGCCGTCCCTCTCCGTAATACAAAAGGCGTAAGTGCCGTACTCGTTACGGTATCCTCTTGAAGAGGAATGCCCACATACACAGAGATGGCGAACGTTTTGAAGCGCTTTGTCGGCATAACATGAACACGCATGCCTTTAACCTTTCCCCGTTCAAATGTCGGTTTGCTCACCATATCTAACCCCATTTCTTCCGTGATTGTCACGGTGAATTGCAACCATGTTGCATGTTATATTCAGTGATAATCCAATGTATACCTTCTCGCTTCCGTACACATATGATCAATCGTTCAACATCCCTAACATACCGAAATGGAAACAAAGAAGCAAATGGACTGAACGCCATTGCTTCTTCATCCCGCTTCTGTATGTAGCATCCCGTACCGTCTCATCTCAACCGTCGCTTCGGTCACTTGATTACATACAGAAGATATGTTTGCCGATTGTTTTGACTTGAGGTCGAGTCCAAATCCACTTCGAAGTTGCCGTCTCAGGGTTGAAATAGTACAGACAGCCACCAGAAGGATCCCAGCCATTAATGGCGTCCTTCACTGCTCGTTTGGCATTCTCGTTCGGTTCCAGCCAAATCTGTCCATCCGCTACTGCAGTAAATGCCCCTGGTTGAAAAATTACGCCATACGCTGTCTTCGGAAAGCTTGGCGACTTCACACGGTTCAATATTACCGCAGCTACAGCTACTTGTCCCTCATAAGGCTCACCGCGCGCTTCGCCATACACGGCATTGGCCATAAATTTTAAATCATTCTCCGACAACCCTAAATTGTTGGAGCCGCTAACATTATTATTTGTTGAGCCAGATGGCTTGTTAGGTGCCGTTCCTCCCGAAGTTTCAGGCTTCCAATTTTTTGTAGCTTTTACTAGCATTTCTTTGGTTTTGGATCCAACGATTCCGTCTGACTTCATTCCGAACTTCCATTGGAACCATGTCACTGCATTCTTCGTCGCGGGACCAAAGATTCCATCTGTCTTGCCATCATAGTAACCAAGGAATTTCAATCGACCTTGTAACTCCTTCACATCTTGGCCTTGGGAGCCTTGCTGCAGTGTTGCATTGCTAAATGTGGCTTCCGTCTTGCCCATATGCTTGTACTGGAACGCTCCAATTAGCATGAATACAATACATATCGTGATCCAAATCATCCGTTTTCTCATGCCTAACGTCTACCTCTCTCTTGTGAATTTAACAGGATTGGCAACATTATTATGAGATAACGGATAGAGATCTATGCACTTACAGCCAACACCTACTGCATAAGCAAAAGAGAGCGCAGGGCGCTCTCTTTCTGTATCCTATTTAGGATGAAATTTTGCTTTGTTGATATTGTTCCAATGTGATCAGCACTTCACGCGGCTTACTGCCCTCATGCGCGCCAATCAAGCCCTGCATATGCATATGATCAATCAGACGACTGGCGCGGTTATATCCGATGCGCATCCGGCGCTGCAGTAGCGATGCCGAGGCTTGCTGCGCTTCGAGCACGATTTGAATCGCTTGATCATACAACTCATCGACCGGTTCATCAGAAGCATGTCCACTCTCATCGATTTCCGGCACCAGCTCTTCGTTGTATTCCGCCTGCGCTTGACCGCTTACGAACCCAACGACTGCCTCGACCTCTTGGTCGGACAGGAATGCGCCCTGCACACGAATCGGCTTGGATGAGCCCATCGGTAGGAATAGCATGTCCCCACGTCCGAGCAGCTTCTCGGCGCCTGCCATATCCAGAATCGTTCGTGAATCCACCTGGGACGATACACCGAACGCGATACGAGACGGAATATTAGCTTTAATAACCCCGGTAATAACGTCAACCGATGGGCGCTGGGTGGCAATAATCAGATGGATACCAGCTGCACGCGCCATTTGAGCTAATCGGCATATTGAATCCTCTACATCATTGGCAGCGACCATCATCAAGTCCGCGAGCTCATCGACAATAATGACGATATAAGGAAGTACCTTGTCTGGCTCATCTGCAACCAGCTTGTTATACCCTTCAATATTCCGAGTCGCCGATTTGGAGAACAACTCATAACGCTTTTCCATTTCAACAACGATTTTCTTCAAAGCAAGCGAAGCGCGTCTTGGATCAGTAACGACTGGCGCAAGAAGATGCGGGATGCCAT
The DNA here is from genome assembly GCF_000686865.1 of Paenibacillus sp. UNC217MF. NCBI lineage: Bacteria > Bacillati > Bacillota > Bacilli > Caryophanales > Paenibacillaceae > Paenibacillus > Paenibacillus sp. UNC217MF. The sequence goes on from NZ_JMLT01000003.1 coordinate 93,377, forward strand.
TGTATACATTCAGTTCTACCATTTTCGGGTCGACCATGAGGAACTTCACTTCATCCGGCTTCGCCTTATACAAGATACTCGTAATAATCCCGTTGATACATACCGATTTCCCCGAACCTGTAGCACCTGCAACGAGCAAATGAGGCATTCGAGCAAGGTTGCCTACAATCGGCGTCCCGGCAATATCACGGCCTAATGTAATGGACAACCGTGACGGAGCATCAATGAAAGTTGGTGTCTCCATGACCTCTCGCATCGTAACGATTGATACTTCATTGTTCGGAACCTCGATCCCAATCGCGGATTTCCCTGGTATGGGCGCTTCCATCCGAATGTCCTTCGCTGCTAAGGCAAGTGCGATATCATCAGACAGGCTGACAATGCGGCTAACCTTAACCCCAATGTCAGGTTGGATTTCATAGCGGGTAACTGCCGGCCCTCGAACGACCTCTAGTACCTTCGCTCGAACGCCGAAGCTCTCGAGCGTAGCTTCCAGCTTGCGAGCTGTCTGCATGAAGTCGGCTTGATCGCCGCCCTTCCCATTTCCCTGCTGCTTCGCAAGCAGGTTGAATGGAGGCATCTTGTACGGCTTCGGAGGCGGCTTTTGGACAACGACTGCCTGCCCTGAGCCTTCACCGTCACTGAGCAATCCATCTGTCTCCAGATGGATATCACCCTCATCACCTGTAAGCTCATCCGCATGGTTATGCTCAATCTGCCCGTGCTTCATGTCTTTCGACTTAGCTTGGTTCTCATTGTTCCAATCATCTTCAATGTCGTCTGCTGCCTCATCAATAGGAGAAGTGTGCGGCTTGGTAAATCCACTGATTGCTACATCCTCTTGGGAATCCGAATTATCAATATGATCGACGTCCGCAGTTGCTGTAAAATCACGGAACAATGGAGCATGGGATTGTTCGTCATCCTGTTCAATACGAGCAAGGAGTGCGTTCAGCTTCGAAGCTTTGCTTACCGTATTCATTGCAGCGGCTCCAGCCTCTGGCTGTATAGTGTGCTCTTCATTTAATCTAGCTGCGTGCGGCTTGCTTGTATATACAGCAGAACCTTCATTGTATTCTTCATCATCTTCTTTGGTGGCGAGGAATCGCTTCTTGCTTGCCTCACTGATTTTGCCGAATATCTGCATAAATACAGGTGTGCGGCCTTGTAAATTCTCATCATCTTCTTCATCATCAAGCGCATCATCGAGCATGTAATCGTCGTCTGCGTCCTTCTTCGCCGATTTACGCTGCTTGTTTTCCATTCGTTTGCGCTCATTGATACGCGCTTTGCGCTTCTTCTTCATGACAGCCGCGAATTTCTTCAATTGGGTGCGAATCAGCCTCACAAGCTCAACATAGGAAAGCTGTGTAGCCAGCATGAAACCAATGAAGAGCATGACGATGGTGAGCAGTTTTGTTCCTAATGCACCAAATAATACAAATAAGGTACAATAAAGAATTGCACCTATATATCCGCCGCTAATGTCTTTCTGCAGCATCGTTCCAGCCGTGCCTGTATCGGTTGCTTGCACGAGTTCTAAGTTCAAAGCATTATGTATGTCTTTCAATATGTATCCAGCACTTACTTCATCCGTTGCAGTTGGCAAAATACGTTGTTCTACCGCGTGCACGGTACTTATCATCGTCAAAGCAAGAATAATGACCATGATGCCGCTCTTGCGGGAGTTCCAGCCTGAAGGCCACTGGCGTTTAATCATTACCGACAATCCAATATATATGAACACGAGCGGTATGAAAAAGTACCATTTACCAAGCAGCAAGCCTGATATTTTAGATAAGGAGCGCCCGAACGCCGCCCCGCCAGCCAGCGCAATGACGGAACAGGTAATCAGCAATATGCCATAAATTTCGTATTTCAGGCTCTTGCTGAAGGATTGCTTTTTCTTCTTCTTACGGGCCAAAATGCCGTCACCTCCATCCCTTATTATAACACAGAACAACCGTTCTTCCTATGACCATTCCATAACAAGGGAATTGAGAAAAATAAAAAAGACAGAGCCGGGTAGGATCTGTCTAAATGAGAAATATGGATCAGTGTGGATCACGTGACCTCACATCGCACAAGATAACACTTAGCGTAGAGGAATAATCGTACCGGGTGAAAACCCCGGATCCAGAAAATCATGCATACTTGTGTCTTTCAGCAATCGTTCGATACGAACCGTCGTATTGTCAACCTGCTGTACAAGCAAGGTGCGTCCCTGCCACTGCATTTCGAAAAAAGACGGCTCCTTGTCAATCCCTTGCAGCACTTGCTCCATCGGAATAATTGTGTGCAGCATTATCCTCGCTCCTTTGCTGGCACATACATTGCCTGTGTACCAGTATGCTGCGGATTAGTCCCACACTGTCCACCTAATAGCATTGGCTGCTCAGACGTGTTGGCCTGATGTTCACAATGATTCGAATGTGCTCCATGCTGGGCATGCTCATGATGGCCTTGATTATGTTGTGCTTGTTCATGCTGGACGTGCTCATGATGACCTTGATTATGATGGCCTTGATCATGGTGCCCCTCCTTCGAACATCTCTCTGCACGCTTCTCTTCAATCAAGCGATTCAAATGCTCCAATGCAGTACCAATTCCGCCGACTTCATCAATTAGGCCATGCTTGACAGCATCCTGTCCGATTACCGTCGTCCCAATGTCGCGGGTCAGCTCGCCAGTTGTGAACATTAAGTCCTTGAATTTGTGTTCCGAAATATTCGAATGAGCTTTAACGAAGCGAACGACACGTTCCTGCATTTTCTCTAAGTACTCAAAGGTTTGCGGAACGCCAATGACAAGACCTGTTAATCGAATCGGATGAATCGTCATCGTCGCTGTCTCCGCGATTACACTCACATTGGCAGACACAGCAATCGGCACTCCTATACTGTGCCCTCCTCCAAGTACCAAGGTCACCGACGGCTTGGACAGGGAGGATATCATCTCTGCGATAGCCAGACCTGCCTCTACATCGCCACCAACCGTGTTCAATACGATAAGTACACCCTCAATTTTATGATTTTGCTCCACTGCGATAAGCTGAGGAATGACATGTTCGTATTTCGTTGTCTTGTTCTGTGGAGGCAATACGATATGCCCCTCAATCTGACCGATGATATTCAAGCAATAAATATTTGACTCACCAGTTGACGGAATCGATGCCGTCCCCAGCTGTTGGATCGTTTCTACCGTTGGCGGACCCTTGGGTAGCTGCTGCGGCTGTCCCTGTGGATCTAAAGGCTGTTCGTTCATCATGTTCCATTACCTCCAATTGACCGGTACAATGCCGTCATAGCATGCTTCACCCTGCGATGTTTTATACAGCAGCGGGAACGCAAAAAGCCGCCGTCCCTACCTTACGGCAGGAACGGCGGCTGATAACGTTCGTGAGCGAGAATGACTGGTGACTGGGATTCTCGCTCACTTCGTTCTATACTTCCATAATGATTGGCAAAATCATTGGACGACGGCGCGTTTGCTCGTATAAGAAACGTCCAAGCGCATCCTTCACATTCGTCTTCAGTGATGCCCATTCGTTCACATTTTCATTCATTAGCTTATGCAGTGTTGAAGTGACGATGCGGTTCGCTTCATCAAGCAGTCCTTCCGATTCCCGAACATAGACAAATCCGCGAGAGATGATGTCTGGTCCTGACAAAATCGTACCTTCCTGCTTGCTGAGTGTAACAACAACAACCAAAATTCCGTCTTGGGAAAGCAGCTTCCGATCGCGCAATACGATATTGCCGACATCGCCGACACCAAGACCATCGATAAGTACATAACCGGATTGAACCTTAGAGCCACGACGTGCAACACCATTTGTAATTTCAACAGTATCACCGATATCTGTAATGAAGATATTCTCGCGCTCAATTCCGACTGCTTCCGCCAAATCAGCGTGGTTGCGCAACATACGGTATTCACCGTGAATCGGAATAAAGTACTTCGGTCTCATCAGATTCAACATCAGTTTCAATTCTTCTTGACTGCCGTGACCAGATACATGGACGCCAGTCTTCGATCCGCCATAGATGACATGTGCGCCTAGTCGGCACAATTCATCGACAGTTCTACCTACGTATTTTTCGTTTCCTGGAATTGGTGTAGCTGCGATAACTACGGTATCACCTGGCAGAATATCAACCTTGCGGTGCGTAGAACGCGCCATGCGCGTCAAGGCTGACATCGGCTCGCCTTGGGAGCCTGTGGACAGGATTACTACCCGGTCAGCAGCCATCTTGTTCACTTCTTCAGGTTCGATCAGCATTCCATCAGGTATGTTCAAGTAGCCAAGTTCGGAAGCGATCGTGACGACGTTCACCATGCTCCGACCAATGACTGTTAATTTACGGTTTGTTGCATATGCTGCATCAATGACTTGTTGAATACGGTGAATATTTGAAGCGAATGTCGCAACAACTACACGCTGCTCTGCCTTCCGGAAGATATCTTCCAGAACGACACCCACACTACTTTCTGATGGTGTAAAGCCTGGGCGTTCTGCATTCGTACTGTCGGACAGCAGTGCAAGAACTCCTCTCTGGCCAATTTCCGCCATACGCTGCAGGTCAGCATACTGACCGTTGACCGGCGTATGGTCAAACTTAAAGTCTCCTGTATGAACGACGCATCCTTCGGGTGTATCAAGACATACACCAACCGAATCCGGGATGGAGTGGTTCGTCTTGAAAAAGCTTGCACGAATAGCTCCGAGCTGAATTTCCGAGTCAGCTGTAATTAGAATTCGCTTTGTTTCACCTAGCAAATTCGCTTCCCGCAATTTGCTCTCAATCAATCCGAGCGTTAATCTTGTTCCGTATACTGGAACGTTCAAATGCTTCAGTACATATGGCAACCCGCCAATATGATCTTCATGTCCGTGCGTAATCAAGATTGCTCTTACTTTATCTCGATTCTCCGTGAGGTATGAAATATCCGGGATGACAATATCTATTCCGAGCATGTCTTCTTCCGGGAACTTCAACCCTGCGTCTACGACGACGATATCGTTACCGTATTGGACGACGTACATATTTTTTCCGATTTCACCTACGCCGCCCAATGCGAAGATGGACAATTTATCAACGTTGTTTTTCTTCGACAATTGGATCTTAACCTCCTATATTCAATTGGCCGTCGTACCAATGAACATCCTTCTTTTGAAAAATATACCGCACCCAGTCACTTGATATCCATTATACATGAACAAAAGTAAAAAACACAAGTCGGCGATTTGTCCTCCTATTGTTGCCGAAAAACACAAAACCGATGCTGGTTCTCAGCATCGGCTTCGTAAGTGCGCTATTATGCACATTGTAAAAGTTCTATTTTCCTATTATTTCTTAATGGATTGAACAAGCTCACGGATCGCTGCAGCCTCATCCGAAGTTGCCTCAACAAGCGGCAAACGGACGCTCCCTACCTCGAAACCAGCTAACTGGAGAGCATACTTCACTCCAACTGGATTCGGGCATAAGAATATTCCCTTAAATACGGGGAACAGTTCGAGATGCAGTCTGGCTGCTTCTTCATGTTGACCAGCCAGATAATGTTCAATCATCGCTTTCATCTGTGCACCTACGAGATGGCTAGCAACGCTGACAATCCCATACGCACCAACGGCCAAAGTAGGCAATGTCATAGAATCCTCACCGCTATACACTCTAAAAGAAGCGGGTGCACCAGCAACGATCTGCGATGTTTGCTCAAGACCAGCACACTCCTTCGTAGCAACTACATTTGGCAGTTCAGCCAAACGTAGCGTCGTCTCGACAGAAATGCTCGATGCAGTCCGTCCTGGAACGTTGTACAGCATGATTGGCAAAGAGGTAGAGTTCGCAATGGCCTCAAAATGTCGATACATGCCTTCTTGTGTCGGACGATTATAGTAAGGAGCGACAAGGAGGATGCCATCAACGCCCGCTTCCTCTGCTGCCTTCGTCAAATGAATGGAATGAGCTGTATTATTGCTACCTGTACCAGCAATAATGCGTGCACGTCCATTTGCCTTCTGAGCTGCAAAACGGAATAGCGCAATCTTTTCGTCGTCTGTCAATGTAGGAGATTCCCCTGTCGTCCCACACACAACGATACTGTCGCTCTTCTGTTCTTCAATCAAAGCATTCAGCAAACGCTCGAACTCAGACCAGTTTACCTCATTATGTTCATTGAACGGCGTCACCATCGCCGTAATTAATCTACCAAAATCCACTAAAGGCTCCTCCTCCTGCGACAATATGCACAAGACCCGGACATCCCTAGCGCTGCGTGCTATCGATTCAGATGGAACTTCGCATGCAGCGCTCGCAAAGCCCGAACCATATCTTCCTTGCGTACAAGAACCCAAATCGTTGTATTGGAGTCGGCGGATTGAAGAATCTGAATTTCTTGCTCTGTCAAGGCTTCTACGATGTGTGCCATAATACCTGGCACCCCATTGATGCCTCCACCGATTACAGATACTTTCGCACAACCCGATAACGATTTTGGCTCGAATCCCATCTCTTTGAGCACATGCAGTGCCCGCGGCGCATCGCTATCAAATACTGTATAAACCGCACCAGAAGGGGTTACATTAATAAAATCAACGCTAATTTGATTTTGTGCCATTGCCTTGAACACTTTTAATTGCAAATCATATACGCCTTCGCGCGATTCCACCGTGATTTGCGTTACATTGCCGACGTAGGCAATTCCCGTTACAAAGCGATCAACGATGTCAGGCTGCATATCTCGGAACCCTTCCGGATTCGTAACGAGCGTTCCTTCTTCATCGCTGAATGTAGAACGAACGCGAACAGGCACCTGCGCTTGCATCGCAATTTCCACCGCGCGCGGATGAATAACTTTGGCGCCGTGATGTGCCATGTTGCATATTTCTGCATAACTAACGATCGTAAGCGGCTTCGCGTCCTCTACCAGTCGAGGATCTGCCGTTAGGATGCCGTTAACATCCGTATAAATATCGACAATTTCTGCGTGCAGCGCCGCACCCAATGCTGTTGCAGATGTATCACTGCCACCACGGCCAAGAGTCGTAAAGTCACCTGTTTCTGTTTGGCCTTGGAATCCTGTTACAATTACAACCTGTACATCTTTCCACGCATCAACGACCCGATCCGGAGTAACATCCAGAATACGGGCATTATTGAAGTGGCTATCTGTCTTGAAACCAGCTTGAGCACCTGTTAGCACAGTAGATGTAATCCCCTCACTGTTCAACAAGCTGCACAGGGTTGTAGCCGAGATAATCTCGCCGCAGCACAATAGCATATCCTTCTCACGTGCTGGCAAACTGTCCCCGTTCTGACCGGCCCAATCAAGTAATGTATCGGTTGCATATGGCTCTCCTCGTCTTCCCATTGCTGATACAACCACAGCTAATTGGTAACCCTGCGCCAGTTCCCGACGGATATGGTGTATGACTCTTTCTCTGGCTTCGGGTGTAGACAAGGAAGTTCCACCAAATTTTTGTACTAATATTCGCATGTATTATTTCCCCCAACTAATGAACACTGACTGCCAGAACGAAATATAAGGCTATTCAACGAATCACGCAGTGACCAAGCTGAACACACCTTGTCAAGTAAGACAAAAAGGCAGGAGCGGCCTGCCAATTACTGCCGCTCCGAAGCGATGTACTCTGCGATTTGTACCGCGTTCCATGCAGCGCCTTTCATTAAATTGTCGGATACGACCCACATATTCAATGCGCGTGGCTGAGACAGATCACGACGCAAACGGCCAACGAAAACATCTGGCTTGCCTGCAGATTCGGTAGCAAGCGGGTATTTCTGTTCAGAAGGCTCATCGACGAGCGTCAATCCTGGCGCGTTTGCCAACAGCTCGCGCACATCCTCCATTTGGAAGTCGTCCTTCAACTCAACATATACAGATTCAGAGTGGCCATATACGACCGGAATTCGGACGCATGTTGCCGTCACTTGAAGGCTATCATCATTCATGATCTTCTTGGTTTCACGGATCATTTTCATTTCCTCGAGCGTGAATCCATTATCTTGGAACTTATCGATTTGAGGAATAGCATTGAATGCGATTTGATGCTTCACGGGCAAAGAACCAACTGGAAGAATGTCCGGCTCAACTTCATTGCCTGCAAGCACTTCTGTAGATTGACGCAACAGCTCGCTAATCGCTTTGCTGCCAGCGCCTGACACTGCTTGATACGTAGACACGATGATGCGGGAAATACCGTAGCGATCATAGAGCGGCTTCAAGGCTGCTACCATTTGAATCGTGGAACAGTTCGGATTGGCAATAATGCCTTGGTGTTCCTTCACTTTCTCGATGTTCACTTCTGGAACTACGAGTGGTGTGTTGGGATCCATACGGAATGCATTGGTATTGTCAATACATACCGCTCCGCGTTCTACAGCTGCTGGAGCCAACTCTTTACTAACGTCGCCGCCTGCGCTGAACAGGGCAATATCAACGCCTTCGAAGCTCTCCGGTTTCGCTTCCTCAACCGCAATTTCTTGACCGTCAAATACGATCTTCTTACCGGCTGAACGTGCCGAAGACAACAACTTCAAAGATTGAATGGGGAATTGACGTTGTTCCAATAATGCAATGATTTGTTCCCCTACTGCACCCGTAGCACCGACTACAGCAACATTATACCGCTTCTGATTCGTCATCTGTCGTTTCTCCCCTCTATACCCACAATCTTTCAAACATCTATATTATGATAATTTGCGTGGTATGCTATGTTCAGTATAAGAACCGTTCAATTAATACCGGTTGAAGCTGCTTGCCTTCTAATGCTGCATAGCATGCCTCTGGTACCAAGTCCATGCGCGCCACCAATGAATTCGGCTTCTGCTGTGGATTATCTTGGCCGAACGGAACGAAGTATATGTTCTTGGCTACAAGGAGTTTGGCTATATTGGCTGCGTTTAAACCGAGTCCATCATTAGTCGAAATCGCAAGCACAAGAGGGCGCTGGTTGCGCATTTGTGCTTTGGCTGCCATTAGGACAGGGCTTTCTGTCAATGCATTTGCCAGCTTACTCGTCGTATTGCCTGTGCAAGGCGCGATCACCATCACATCCAGCAATTTGGATGGTCCGAGCGGTTCTGCGTCCACAATTGTAGAAATGATATCATTACCAGTAATCTCTTTCAACTGTTTCTGCCAGTGATCGGATTCCCCGAAGCGTGTATCGGTCGTCATGACCGAATGTGATGCAATCGGGATAACGCGCGCTCCAGCATCTACGAAGCGTTTCACCTGAGGCATTACTTCTTCTAATGTGCAGTGTGAGCCTGTTAGTGCATAGCCAACTGTCTTCCCCGTGAAGTTCATTGTCCATTCCCCCGATTCCGCATGTCCTCAAGCAACAGCTGCGTGATACTCTGTGCCAATATTCGTCCAGCAGACTTCGGTGCGACAATGCCTGGCAATCCTGGTGCCAGCATAGCCTTGATCCCCCGCTTCTCCGCGAATCGGAAATCCACGCCACCCGGCAGGGAAGCAAGGTCGATAATCACGGCACGGTTAGGGATTTGCGCTATGACCTGCGCTGTGACTATCATAGTCGGTATCGTATTAAAAAGCAAGTCGATATTTGCCGCCTGACGCGCGAGATCTGCTATGAAAAAAGGCTTGAAACCCATTTCTGTCGCTCTGGCAAAATGTTCATCTCTGCGCACCCCAATCCGCACATTAGCCCCTAAGCCAAGAAGGGTACGTGCCAATGTGAACCCTGTTCTCCCCATCCCAAGTACGACCGATTCAGAACCATGAAGGGTGATATCGGTGTTCTGAATCGCCATCATAATCGCGCCTTCAGCCGTCGGAATGGAATTGTATATTGCAACATCATCCCGATCGAACAATTCAACAAGCGAGAGGCGGTATTTCGCACACAGCTTGCTTAAATATGGTTTGGCCATCCCCGTAAAGACAACACAGTGCTCCGGCAGTACCGCAATATGCTCTTCCGTCAGCACCAATTCATCCGATGTAAAGATGGCATGAACCTTCCCACTGTCATCAGTTCCTACAGCAGGAAGCACAAGAGCATCCGCCTGCTTCAACAGCTCGATAGAGAGGGATTGGCGCTGTACGCCATGATATGGGTTTTGCAGTTGATCGTACCCAACGATCGTGACACTGGCATCTAATTCAGTCAGCTTATGGATGATCTCAAGCTGGCGAGCATCTCCGCCAATAAACACGACCTGAACTCCAGTCAACATCCTCGCTGATCACTCCTTTCACAAACGTGCACACAACGTATAAAACATCTTATGCGCACGCCTAAAAAGGGTGCAGCCATGTGCAAGCCCATCTCAAGACGTAAAAAAAACGCAGCTGATTTACCAAAACGGTAATTCAACTGCGTCCTGTTTAATCATTATTTTACTTCGTTCCGGTATGGCCGAAGCCGCCTTCTCCGCGTTCCGTATCAGTCAACTCGTCTACCTCGACAAGTTGAATAGAAGGAACGAATTGAATCACCATTTGCGCAATACGCTCATTGCGCTCAATCGTGAAGTGAGTCTGTCCAAGGTTGGCAAGCAAGACCTTCACCTCGCCGCGGTAATCGGCATCAATCGTTCCTGGTGAATTCAAGCAAGTAATGCCATGCTTATAGGCAAGTCCGCTGCGTGGACGAATCTGTGCCTCTAAGTATCCAGGCATTGCCATGCAAAATCCAGTAGGCACGAGTGCGCGATGGCCGGGTGCTAATGTAAGCGGCTCTTCTACCGCTGCATATAGATCGAAGCCTGCTGCGAGTTCGGACATTTTTTGAGGGAGCGGTACATCCTCATTGCCTGGCAGGCGTTTAATTTGAACTTGGTGTGATTGTTGTAACAAGTTGATCCCTCCTGAAAGCCGATATTGCTTTATCATTTGCTCCGACCATTGAACCTGCGAATGGATGGGAAAGCATACGGTTCAATACAAAGGTAACGTCTTCTAGTTTAATCGATTCAATTCGAGCGATGATCTCATCCAGCGTGAAATGCTTGCCTAGCATCAGCTCATTTTTCCCTAATCGATTCATTCGGCTGCCTGTGCTCTCAAGGCCGAGGATAAGGCTTCCCTTCAACTGCTCCTTGCCTTTGTGAAGTTCTTCCTCAGACAAGCCCTTCACTGCCAGTTCACCTAGCATATCCAAGGTTAAATCAAGCACTTCCTTCGTCTGCTTCGGTGCGGTTCCTGCATAGAGCGTGAATAGACCGCTATCTGCATGTGACGAATGATAGGAGTAAACAGAATAGGCAAGTCCACGCTTCTCTCGAATTTCCTGGAACAGGCGAGAGCTCATGCCGCCACCGATCAAGTTGTTGAGCAATATCATAGCGTAAAGGCGCGGATCTGTCATCGAACAGCCTGGCAGGCTGAGACAAATATGATTCTGTTCTGTCTTCTTCTTATGATATATGAATTCACTATGGAAGCTTGGTTCCGTTAATATGGCCGCAGGCTCATCATTCGTGAATTGTCCGAAGTGCTTCTCCAGCAATTCGATGATCGAGTCATCAAAGTTACCTGCTACTGCAATGACCGTATTCGAGACCGTATAATGATTCTTCATATATGCGCGGAGATGAACAGGCCCCATTGGTGTCAGGCGTTCCTTCGTTCCTAATATCGGATATGCGAGCGGGTGTGCGCCAAAGGCAGCACGAGTAACCAGATCATGCACCGTATCATCCGGTGTATCCTCATACATCGCAATTTCTTCAAGGATTACATTTTTCTCTTTCTGCAATTCCTCGTCCAGCATGGATGACCGGAAAAACATATCGGACAGCACATCAACCGCTATCGGCAAATGCTCATCCAATACTTTTGCATAATAACAGGTATATTCTTTGGAAGTGAACGCATTAACACTTCCTCCGATCGCATCGAAGGAGTCTGCGATTGCTTTCGCATCAAACCGTTCTGTTCCTTTGAACATCATATGTTCGATAAAATGGGAAATCCCGTTGGTCGTTTCATCCTCATTGCGTGAACCTGTCTTAACCCATATCCCAAATGAAACGGAACGGCAGGTTGGTATTTTCTCCATCACGACACGAAGGCCGTTAGACAGCTGCACTTTTTCCACCGGCAATTCCTCCTCGTCCAAGTACATTCCAAGTATGCCTTTCTAATCCTACCAGAAATCTGATCACCTCTCAACTTCAATCGGAGGCACCCGCTTCTCAGAAAGTGTTTCTCCTACCGTACCTGGTACAATGCCCTTTTGCTTCAATATCCGAATCATTTCCTTCAAGGCTGTACTGGATGGCTCCGTTGGATGCATGAGGATCAGTGATCCCGGTTCTGTCTTCTCTTGAAATCTACGCAGTATCGTAGCCACAGAGGGCTTCATCCAGTCTCTCGTATCAAAGGTCCACAGCACTGTCTTCAATCCGAGTGCATGTGCTGTACGTACCGTCAACATATTGAAGTCTCCTGATGGTGGAGCGAACCATTTATTCTCTACGCCAAGCGTTTGCTTCAGCAATTGCTTCGTCTTCTCAATTTGCTGCGTCTGGTGCCCCTCGCTTAGCTCGCTCATATTGGGATGAGAGTATGCATGATTCTCCATCTCATGTCCCGCCGCCTGAATCCGCTTCGCAATGTCAGGATTTTTCTTCAACCAGCTGCCGTCTAAGAAAAATGTCGCATGCACCTTCTCATCTGCTAGCACTTTCAGCATTGGATCGATGTACTCGTTCCCCCAAGCGACATTGATCATAAGCGCTGCCATCGGCTTATTCGGATTCCCTCGATAGATGGGCTGTGGATCTAGACTCGTCAATGAGACCTCCGGCTTCACCTCGCGCATGACCATTTTCAATTCAGCCGAACGATCTTTCCCCGAATTGGCAGTGTACGTTCGCTCAATATCTACTTCCTGCCCATTGTATCCGGGTATTGCCTTCCACACCCGATCAATGCGGGCATTAATTGGAGCAATATATCGTTTGGCTGCTTCCTCCTTAATTCGAGCCATTAATGGATCATTCGCAGCCTTATCCTCTACCCCCGATTGGTAAGCATAGCTCACGGCGAGCTCTGCCTTCTTCTCCTGCAAATAGCTTCTCACATCGGGCTGCGCTACTGCTGCCAGCACGATGACAACTCCTGCTGTTACGGCGAACCATTTCTTTAACATTGGCTGCATCCAGTCCATTCCCTTCCAAGATAGTCCTTTTGATTCTATGCGATTTCGGGACGAGTTATTCGGTCTGGAAGCAATCTATGCCTATCATGCAATCAATACCTATTTTTTGCATCAAAAAAAGAGCCAGAAACCAGTCTGCCTCTTTCCTTGCTACGTATGTTGCCTTCTCAGGCTTGTCTTGCTCGCTGTATCCGACTTAGCTTTGCGGCTTAGACGGACGCGGTCCGCGAGGTGGACGATTGCCGCCCCCTTGTGGTGGTCTGCTGCTGCGTGGACGTTCTGTAGCTGCAGCTTCGGAGCTTGCAGTTCCTTCTGTCTGTGCAGGCTGAAGCAGCACTTTGTGGGACAAATTGATGCGTCCCTGTTGGTCGATCTCGACAACCTTAACCTCAAGCTTATCGCCAATTTTAACGACATCTTCGACTTTCTCTACACGCTCAGTTGACAATTGAGAAATATGCACAAGACCTTCCTTGCCTGGAAGCACTTCAACAAATGCACCGAACTTCTCAACGCGTTTCACTGTTCCTGTGTATACTTCACCAACGACAACTTCCTTCACGATACCCTCGATAATTTCACGGGCACGCTCATTGGACTCTGCATTTGTAGATGCGATGAAGATGCGGCCATCCTGCTCGATGTCAATTTTGACACCTGTTTCCTCGATGATTTTGTTGACGACTTTACCGCCGGCACCAATAACATCACGGATCTTATCTGGATTAATATGCATCGTCAAGATCTTAGGCGCATACTGTGACAAGGATTCACGTGGAGTTTGGATGACTTCATTCATTTTACCCAAGATGTGCATACGTCCTGCACGTGCTTGATCCAACGCTTGTGTCAAGATGCTGCGGTCGATACCATCAATTTTGATATCCATTTGAATGGCTGTAACACCTTCAGCTGTACCAGCAACCTTGAAGTCCATGTCGCCGAGGTGGTCTTCCATACCTTGAATATCGGACAAGATGGAGAAGTGTTCCCCGTCTTTGATCAGACCCATTGCAATACCTGCAACCGGTGCCTTGATCGGAACCCCTGCATCCATCATCGCAAGTGTGCTTGCACAAATACTTGCTTGGGAAGTAGAACCGTTAGATTCTATGACCTCGGATACAAGTCGGATTGTATACGGGAATTCGCTCTCAGGCGGAATCACCTTGGACAAGGCACGTTCACCGAGTGCACCGTGACCAATCTCGCGGCGTCCAGGAGCACGAAGCGGACGAGCTTCCCCTACGGAGAATGGAGGGAAGTTGTAGTGATGCATGAAGCGTTTCGACTCTTCCAAGCCAAGACCATCCAAAATTTGCACATCTCCAAGCGCGCCTAGCGTACAGATGCTGAGTGCTTGCGTTTGTCCACGTGTGAACAAGCCAGATCCGTGAGTACGAGGCAAGAGTCCTGTATCACAATCGATCGGACGAATCTCCTCAAGCTGTCTGCCGTCTGGACGAACTTTATCATGTGTAATCAAGCGGCGAACTTCTTCCTTCACGATATCGTACAAGGTTTCGCTCACATCACTCATATTCTCAGGCGTTTCCACATACAATTGTTCGAAGTGTGCAGTTGCTTCCTGATTGACTGCATCAATCGCATCTTGACGCGCATGCTTCTCAGGAATACGAATTGCCTCAACGAGACGTTCCTTTGCGAACGCACGAACAGCTGCATTCACATCTGTATCAACTGCGTGCAACTTCACTTCCATCTTCGGTTTAGCTGCCATCGCAGCGAATTCTTCAATCTTCGCTACAATTTTCTTAATTTCATCGTGACCGAACATGATTGCTTCAAGCATAACCGATTCCGGTACTTCGTTCGCTTCTGCTTCAACCATCATGATCGCGTCTTTTGTACCCGATACAACAAGGTGAATATCGCTCTTTTCCTCTTGTTCAACGGTTGGGTTGATAATAAATTGACCGTCAATACGACCTACAATCACGCCTCCGATAGGGCCATTAAATGGCACATCAGATATCGTCAATGCAGCGGATGTTCCGATCATTGCCGCGATTTCTGGCGGGCAGTCTTGATCCACGCTCATAACCAAATCCACGATTTGCACATCATTGCGGAAACCTTCCGGGAACAATGGGCGGATTGGGCGGTCAATAAGGCGGCTGGCAAGAATCGCTTTCTCACTTGGACGACCTTCGCGCTTGATGAATCCTCCAGGAATTTTACCTACAGCATATAATCTTTCTTCGTAATTGACAGTCAATGGGAAGAAATCTAGATCTTTAGGTTCCTTCGATGCGGTAACGGTACACAATACGACTGTATCACCGTACTCGACTTTGACTGCGGCATTTGCTTGCTTGGCCAAACGACCCGTTTCCAGGACAAGCCTTCTGCCGCCAAGTTCCATCTCGATGCGGTTCATCGGATCCCTCCTTAAGTTTCACTTTATATTCTTCGTTACTACTCCCATTATTTCCTGCATTTCATTTGAAATACCGTCCTGATGGGAGTTTGTCTACTATCACAATATGTAGTATCATATGCAATCACTAAAAAGCAACCCGGTTGCATGCCGCGATAAGAAGCGGCAATGAACAACCAGGCTGCTTTGGTTCGTGCTATTAACGGCGAAGACCGAGTCTTGCGATCAATGCGCTGTAGCGTTTAACATCTTTGTTCTTAACATAAGCCAACAATTTACGGCGTTGACCTACCATTTTCATCAAACCACGACGGGAATGATGATCCTTCTTGTGTGTACGAAGATGGTCCGTCAAGTTTACGATGTTTTCAGTAAGGATAGCGACTTGCACCTCCGGAGAACCTGTATCCGTAGCGTGCGTCTTATGTTCTTCAATAAGCTGTTGTTTACGCTCTTGAGTCATAGCCATCCTATTCACCTCCTAAAATATGTGTTAGTTTACGCCATTAGCCTCGTCATCGACGGTGAGATCGAATAACCAAGCTATGGACAGGTCGTTTTTCACGACAACGTTATTAGTATAGCATCTCCATCTACAAAAGTAAAACAAGTCTTAGCAATCAATTCGTACAAAGATAGAAGGCTAAGAATATTGTGCACAATATTAGACGCCAATTGTTACTGCAGGCGCCTTATCCATCGTGCTTAGACGTTGGCGCGCTTCCTCTGAATCCGCAGTAATCTGTGCGATCAGCTCTTGTATGGAGCTGAACTTGCGCTCTGGACGAATGTAGCTCATCAGGGCAACCGTTACGGTCTCCCCGTATATATCTTGATCAAAATCAAACAGATGCGCTTCAACCGATTGGACGGTTTCTCCCGTCTTGAATGTCGGCTTCAAGCCAATATTCAGCACACCATCATGCCACGTCCCGTGAACCAGCACCTTCACTGCATATACGCCATTCGCTGGGATGACATATGCTTCTTCTGCCCGGACATTCGCAGTTGGGAAGCCCATCGTACGACCACGGGCGTCACCGTGAACAACCTCGCCGCGAATGATATACGTTCGGCCTAGCAGTCGATTCGCATTGACAACATCACCTTGCAGCAGACTCTCGCGAATCCGTGTGCTGCTCACCTTCACTGCGGTCTCAACATCATTATGTGCCGGTATGATATCCACAGTAAAGCAACCCTTGCCCCATTCCTGCAGCAATTGCGCAGTGCCTTCTCCACCATGACCAAAGCGATAGTCGAAGCCGACAACGACGTGTTTTACCTTCATACGGCAGATCGCTTCTGCGAACTGCTGCGCGGTAACCTTAGCGAATGACAAATCAAAATGTACAACATACAAACGGTCAAGCCCAAGCTGACTCAAAATCCGTTTTTTCTCCGACAATGGCGTAATGAATCGTTCATACTCCGGCTTGCCGAATACTCCCTTGGGATGTGGATGGAAAGTCATCAGACTTACGGGCAATTGATGCTGCTTCCCGTAGTCCAACGCATGCCGAATGACCTGTACATGTCCCTCATGAATACCGTCAAAATGTCCTAATATTAATACTTGCGGCTGCTCCTGCAGTCGCCAGCTCGAATCATCGAGCGCTGCATGTAATGCTATCGTTTCCATTGTAATCAGAGCCCCTGCGTATTATCGATTTGTGGTTAAACTCCCAATCCAGTTACACGGACAGTAAACCAAAGTTCCTACCTACTAGTATGTTCTCCCTTTCACAAGAGTAGACAAAAGCTAGCGCAAGCCGAGTCAATTGCCTGCTCGAATCGCGCACAGCATTATATACATTACTCGTTCGGAAGAAATACCTTCACAGGACGCAATACCGATTGCCCCTGTGGAACTTGGAATATCCCATAGAACGTTCCTTGTTCATCATACAATCGAATCGTACCATTCGTCAAAGGTTTCGGCTGTAAAGCGTGCAAAGGAATTGATCGGCCGGTCAATGCATAGTGGGCAAACTTCTCAGAAACCTGAATTCTAGGCATATCTGAGATTGCATCCTCCACAGATAGAAGCATCGTTTCAAATGTTCCATCCGCGACAGCCTGCTCAATCTGATCGAAGGTTACACATTGTGAAGGAACAAACCCAGCAGATACCGTTCGCATCAGCTTCGCCATTGTAGATGGAACGCCAAGCTTACGACCGATATCAACACATAGTGTTCGGATATAAGTTCCTTTGGAGCACTCAACTAGAAAACGTACTTCCGGTTCAGAGGTGCCTAACTGTACATCTAGAAGATCAATGTTATGGATCGTAACTTGGCGCGCTTTACGCTCCACCGTCTTCCCCTCACGCGCTAGATCATACAGTCGCTTTCCGTCTACCTTAACAGCGGAGTACATCGGAGGCACTTGTTCGATATCCCCGATAAAGGATAGAATCGTCTCACGAATCATCTCTTCCGTCAAATGCGAAGCGTCCGAGCGCTCCAGTACCTCTCCACTTAGATCCTCGGTATCTGTTGATACACCGAATCGGAGGGTTGCCTCATACTGCTTAGGCATCTCCTGCAAATACTCAACGATCCGTGTCGCCTTGCCTATACATAGCGGCAGCACTCCAACAACCTTCGGATCCAATGTTCCCGTATGCCCGATACGCTTCTCCCAAATAAGGCGGCGTACTTTGGCAACTACGTCATGGGACGTCCAGTCCTCAGGCTTCCATACGGGTAATACACCATGATAGTTACTCATAAAGCTTGCTTCACCCGTTCTATTACAATGGTAATGACTTCTTCTAAAGTACCAGTAAGCTTGCAGCCTGCTGCACGGACATGACCGCCTCCACTAAAGGATTGAGCAATCTCAGCCACATTAGCAAGCCCTGCGGAACGCATACTCACTTTTACTCCTGTATCATCTACTTGCTTAAATAAAAGACCAACTTCTACACCATCGATATTGCGTGGATAATTGACCAAGCCTTCTAGATCTTCATTAAGCGCCCCGGTCTCTTGCATATCCTGAGGAGTCACGTACAACCAGGCAATTCGATGATCCTCGCTAAATGCCAATCGCGATAGGCCGCGCTGTATTAGCTGCATCTGTGCCATCGACATCTTCTCAAGCAATCGATCCGCAATGTCATTGCCGTTAACACCCTGCTTAAGCAGCTCAGATGCGATCGTCATCACATGTGGTGTCGTGTTGCTGTACCGGAATCCCCCCGTGTCAGTTAGCAAGCCAGTATACAGTACTGTCGCTACATCTAAATCGAGTGCAAGCCCGTAGGAAGCAATCATATCGAATAATATCTCAACGGTCGCCGCAGCATCCTCGCGGATGACTGCAACTTCCCCATAGTGGTCATTCGTTGGATGATGATCAATATTTAAAATACGAGCATCCTTATCGATCCATTCTGCTATTTTTCCGATGCGCGCATAGTCCGCACAATCCACACAAATAACAGTATCAAATGGCTTGACAGCAATGTTTTCAAGTTCTGCATGAACGTTGATTTGATCAGAGCCCGGCAAATAATTTAGCTTATTAGGAACTCCATTCTCATTCACCATGACATAGGATTTGTTCCATTGACGAAGCAGCCAGCCTACCGCCAACGTTGAGCTTATCGCATCTCCGTCAGGCTGAACATGTGCAACCACAAGAAAATGATTGCCCTCTTGAATAAAGTTTCTAGCTCTCTCGATCTGCTGTGCATAAGATAGCGTCGTTAGTCCAGTCATTAATAACCTCCATACAGACAAGTGAATCGAGCCTTGGCCCGATTCACTTGTGCGTTCTTATGCTGCTGACTTAGTTATTGTCGCGACCGCGAATTTCACCAAGCAGCTTTTCAATATGGCTACCGTATTCGATTGAAGAATCGATCTTGAACAGCAGCTCTGGAGTATGACGAAGACGAATTCGCTTGCCAATCTCGGAACGAAGGAATCCGCTCGCCTTCTCCAATGCTTTCATGGATTGTTCCTTTTGTTCTTCATTGCCCATGACACTCAAGTACACTTTGGCTTGTGACAAATCGTTCGTTACATCAACGCCTGTCACCGTAATGAAGCCGATTCGAGGATCCTTAATCTCGGTTTGGATCAACTGGCTAAGTTCCTTCTTCATCTGCTCGCCAACACGTCCGGAGCGAAAGTTCGCCATGGGAAACACCTCATTTCATATATAGCTTACAACATCATCTGAGTTGAAACCATTCTATTTGCGTTCGATGGTTTCCATGACAAAGGCTTCGATGATGTCGCCTTCCTTCATGTCATTGTACTTCTCAAGCATAATACCGCACTCGTAGCCTTGCGCAACTTCCTTCGCATCATCCTTGAAGCGCTTGAGCGAGTCGATTTTGCCTTCGTGAACAACTATGCCGTCACGAACAAGGCGTACTTCTGCAGAGCGGGAAATCTTACCTTCTGTAACCATACATCCTGCGATTGTACCGACTTTGCTGATTTTGAATGTATTGCGTACTTCAGCATGACCGATCACAACTTCTTTATATTCTGGATCAAGCATACCCTTCATCGCCTGCTCGATTTCTTCAACAATCGAGTAGATGACACGATGCAAGCGAACATCAACCTTCTCTTGATCAGCAGTAATCTTCGCTTGTGCGTCTGGACGGACGTTAAAGCCGATAACGATAGCGTTGGACGCTGTTGCCAAGATGATGTCAGACTCTGTAATTGCACCAGCGCCGGAGTGAATAATCTTAACGCGAACTCCCTCAACTTCAATCTTCTCGAGCGAGCCGCGAAGTGCTTCAACAGAACCTTGAACGTCACCCTTGATGATTACGTTCAATTCTTTCATCTCGCCGTCTTTAATGTGCTTGAACAAGTCATCCAACGTTACACGAGTGTTCGCACCCAATTGGCTCTCTCTATATGTTGTCGAACGCTTCTCAGCAATGGAGCGAGCCTTACGCTCATCATCGAACGCGACGAACATATCGCCAGCTTGTGGAACATCTGTAAGACCTGTAATTTCGATCGGTGTAGATGGGCCTGCTTCTTTCAAGCGACGACCACGGTCATTCACCATTGCACGCACACGGCCAAAGCATGTGCCTGCTACGAATGCATCTCCTACTTTCAGCGTACCTTGTTGAACGAGGATGCGAGCAACTGGTCCACGGCCTTTGTCCAGCTCTGCCTCAAGCACCGTACCGCGAGCATCCTTATTCGGGTTCGCCTTGAACTCGTTCACTTCGGATACGAGCAGGATCATTTCGAGCAATTCTTCTAAGCCCGTACGCTGCTTCGCAGAAACGTTAACGAAGATAGTGTCTCCGCCCCACTCTTCTGGAACCAATTCATATTCAGTCAATTCTTGCTTTACACGATCGACATTGGCTTCTGGCTTATCGACCTTGTTAACAGCTACGATGATTGGGCAGTTCGCTGCCTTTGCGTGGCTGATTGCCTCTACCGTTTGCGGCATAACACCATCGTCAGCAGCAACAACGATAATCGTAATGTCGGTTACTTGTGCACCGCGGGCACGCATCAACGTAAACGCTTCGTGGCCCGGTGTATCCAGGAACGTAATCTTCTTCGAGTTGAACTCAACTTGGTATGCACCAATATGCTGCGTAATACCGCCTGCTTCTCCACCCGTAACGTTCGTCTTGCGGATTGAATCAAGCAATGTCGTTTTACCATGGTCAACGTGACCCATAATCGTAACAACTGCTGGACGTTCAACCAAGTCTGCTGCATCTTCTTCTTTTTCTTCTGTTTCCTCGAAAGGATCTTCGGATACAGGCAGCTTCAAATCAACTTCAACCTTGAATTCGTCTGCAATCAACTGGATTGTATCCAAGTCTACTTCTTGGTTGATTGTTGCCATAACGCCCATGAGCAAGAACTTCTTAATAACCTCGGAAGCGTCTTTATGAAGCAATTTTGCCAATTCACCTACTGTCATTGCACCGCGTACAATAATCTTTTTCGGCGTATTGTCAATTTTCTCACGCTGTACCTGCTGTTGATTATTTCTGCCTCTGTTCTTGCCGCCGCGGCCGCGCATGCCTCCGCCATTACGGTTGTCATCGAAGCGTCTCTTATTATTATTATTGTTGTTTCTTGATTGATTTCTTCCACCGGAGAAATCCTCACTGCGTTCACCGAAGTTTCTGTTCGGACGCTGCTGAGTGCCTTGACCGGTACGTGCTTGATCACCTTGACGCTGCTGGCCGCCTTGTGCAAAGCGCGCTTGACCACTGCTTTGTTGGCTGCCTTGACCTGGACGTGATCCGCCACCTTGGCCTGGACGCGAGCCGCCGCCTTGACCTGGACGTTGTTGTCCGCCTTGGCCTGGGCGCGAGCCGCCACCTTGACCCGGACGTTGTTGTCCGCCTTGGCCTGGACGTTGTTGTCCGCCTTGGCCTGGACGTGATCCGCCACCTTGGCCACCTTGGCGAGGGCCGCCACCTTGACCTGGACGGGATCCGCCCTGTCCTTGACGCGGTGCGCCTTGGCCTGATCTTTGCTGGCCGTTAGATCTGTTACCTTGGTTTTGCTGTTGTTCACCTGATCGACGTTGTTCTTGTCCGTTCATATTCCCCTGTTGGTTTCCTTGTCTATTATCCATATTAATGTTTATCTCGCCCTGTCTATTATGGTCTTTTTGACCGTCACGACCTTCACCGCGATTACTGCGATCCTGACGTTCATCACGCCCGCCTCGGTTATCTTCGCGCTGATGGTCGCGACCGTCACGTTGCATTTGCTGCTGTCCAGCACGTGAGTCGCGCTGATCCGACTGGTCCTGACTTGAATTTCCTGCCGATTGGCCAGCTGTTCTATCTGGTACTTCTGTTGTTTTTGACTGGCTGATGTTCACTTTCGGGTGTGGGGTGCTATTGCTTTCCCGCTTCGCCTGCGCATTCTCCTTAATCGTGCGCATGTACGATTCGACTTTCCCCACGGCATCATTCTCCATTACGCTCATATGATTGTTAACTGGTATGTTAAGACGTTTGAGTATCGTAATAATTTCTTTGCTGCTCATATTAAGCGATTTGGCATATTCGTAAACTCTTGTTTTGTCCTTAGTGTTCTCTTGTTTGCTCAATATACTCCACCTCCGACATCGTTTTCAGCCCGTTCGTCATCATGGTCGCAAATCCATCATCCGTTACCGCCAATACTACCCGTTGCAATTTCCCGATGCTCTCACCGAGTTCGGTTCGCGTAAATCCGATAGCAAGTGGCACCCCGTACGACTTACATTTATCTCGAAACTTCTTCTTCGTGTTGTCAGAAGCGTCCGCCGCAACAATCACCAAGCGTGCTTGCTTATTGCGAATCGCCTTGAGGACTATCTCATCACCAGTCGCAAGCTTCCCTGCCCGCTGGGCAAGACCTAGCTGCGACTTGACCTTACTCATGATCGTCCTCCTGCTCCTTCAAGGCGTGGAATTCATCCTCCACCTTGATGAAATCTTGAGCAAGCTGTTCATAGATGGCAGAGTTCACCTGATGCTTCAAAGCCCGATCAAGCGCACGAGACTTATGTGCAAGTCTGAAGCAGGACAACTTCCCACATAGGTATGCGCCGCGTCCAGACTTCTTCCCTGTCAAATCGATTAGAACCTCGTCCTGTGGTGTCTTCACAACACGGATTAGCTCTTTCTTCGGCATCATTTCTTGACATGCGACACACTTGCGAAGTGGAACTTTCCTTGTTCTCATGACTCAATCCCCCCTTACGATTCGGTCATACATCCCTGATTGAAGGAGACGACCGCTTCATATGGCGTTGGTCGCGCCTTCAGTGTTTATTCGCTTACTTCCATGCTGTCATCTGGTGTGTGCTCATCAGAAGACATTGGAAGCCCTTCTTCATCAGCTTGAGTCTCGCTTTTAATATCAATTTTCCAGCCAGTCAATTTTGCAGCAAGTCGAGCGTTCTGACCCTTAATCCCAATTGCCAGTGACAACTGATAATCAGGCACGATGACACGAGCCATTTTCTCAGCTTCACGAACTTCCACATCAACAACTTTGGATGGGCTCAGTGCATTCGCTACATACTCACTTACATCTTCTGACCAGCGCACGATATCAATTTTCTCGCCACGCAGCTCATTAACAATTGTCTGGACACGCATACCTTTAGGGCCAACGCATGAACCAACTGGATCAACTTCCTCGTTGCGGGAGTATACCGCAATTTTAGAACGTTGACCCGCTTCACGAGCTACCGATTTGATTTCAACGACGCCGTCGAAGATTTCAGGAACTTCCAGCTCGAACAAGCGCTTTAGCAGTCCAGGATGCGTGCGGGACAAAATAATTTGCGGCCCCTTGGTCGTGTTCTCCACTTTCGTAATGTATGCTTTGGTGCGATCGCCGTGCTTGAACTTTTCATTCGGCATCAACTCATTCAATGGAAGAACTGCTTCCACTTTACCCAAATCTACATACACATTACGCATGTCCTGACGTTGTACAATACCTGTTACGATATCATCCGACTTGTCGATGAACGCGTTATAGATAAGTCCACGCTCAGCTTCCCGAATACGCTGTGTCACAACTTGTTTCGCTGTTTGCGCAGCGATACGGCCAAAATCACGAGGTGTAACCTCAATCTCACAAATATCATCCATTTGGTAGTTCGGATTATGTTCGCGAGCAGCATGAAGTGAAATTTCAAGACGTGGGTCCAACACCTCGTCCACTACGTTCTTGCGTGCATATACTTTAATTACTCCAGTTGCCCGATTGATGTCTACACGTACATTTTGTGCAGTATTGAAGTTGCGCTTATAGCTCGAGATCAGAGCCGCTTCAATCGCATCAATGAGTACTTCCTTGCTAATTCCTTTTTCTCTTTCGATTTCCGACAACGCGTCAATAAAATCCATACTCATTTGGTGAGTTCCCCCTTTCAGCCGAATCCGGCTTCATTCCAATAATGTTACATTCAGCAGAACGATATCCAATCGTTGATTACAATCGTCCTAAAAAACGATAGCAAGACGTGCGCTCGCTACCTTCTCATACGGAATTGCATGTTCCTTCTTGCCGACTTGAACGACAACCGTCTGTTCATCGAAGGAAGTGAGAACCCCTTCGAACTCCTTCAATGCGCCAATGGGTTCGTATGTAGTCACATACACATGCTTGCCTACTGCCTTAACGAAGTCCTTCGTCTTCTTCAGCGGGCGTTCCGCGCCTGGAGACGATACTTCCAAGAAGTACGCGTCTGTAATCGGATCGTTTTCGTCCAGCTTCTGGCTTAATACTTCACTAATACGGCCGCAATCCTCAATGTCAATGCCGCCTTCCTTGTCCACAAATACGCGAAGAAACCAACTACTGCCTTCCTTCACATATTCCACATCGACAAGTTCGAAGTTGTTCTCTTCCAAATAGGGTGTGATCATATTCTCAACTGTCGATTTGATATTGGCTGAGCTCAAATTCAAGAACCTCCTGAATGTTAGGAATAATGATGTTCCTCTATGTTAGAACCCGATACTAAACATGAAAGAGTGGGTTTCCCCACTCTTTACGTAACGGATTTATCCACATGATTACCAAAAAAATTATATCATAGCCATCTACAATATGGCAAGGGTGTCTCCGATCATGCACTAGAACAGAGATAATTGGTTTGTCTCCGGCAGTCCCCGGAAGCATCCCATCTGATTCAGGAGCTCGACAATCGTCTTCGTTGCCTTGGAACGCATCTGGAAATCCTCGATGGACAAGTACTCCACCCCATCGCGAGAAGCCGCAATATTGCGTGCCGCATTATCCCCGATCCCTTGTACTGCAGAGAATGGCGGGATGAGCGAGTTGCCATCGACAAGGAATTTCGTTGCATCTGATCGATATAGATCGATTGGCTTGAATGAGAATCCACGGGCTGTCATTTCAACCGCCATCTCTAAGATCGAGATCATGGCCTTCTCTTTCGTTGTTGCTTGGAAGCCCTTCGCCTCGATCTCATCGATCTTCTTATTGATCGCATCATAACCTTGGCAGCATAGTTCGATATCGAAGTCCTCCGCACGAACAGTAAAGTAAGTTGCATAGAACTCAATTGGATGGTACAGCTTGAAGTAAGCTGTACGTACCGCGGAAATAACATAAGCAGCAGCATGGGCTTTCGGGAACATGTATTGAATCTTCAAGCAGGAATCAATGTACCATTGCGGCACATTGCAGTTTTTCATCTCTTGAATCCATTCATCACTAAGACCTCGGCCCTTACGAACGCTCTCCGTAATTTTAAATGCAAGCCCAGCGTCCATACCGGCTTTGTAGATTAAGTACAACATGATCTCGTCACGACAACCGATTACGGTCTTAATCGTACAGATCC
This sequence comes from Paenibacillus sp. UNC217MF, assembly GCF_000686865.1. Classification (NCBI taxonomy): domain Bacteria; kingdom Bacillati; phylum Bacillota; class Bacilli; order Caryophanales; family Paenibacillaceae; genus Paenibacillus; species Paenibacillus sp. UNC217MF. The sequence goes on from NZ_JMLT01000003.1 coordinate 119,293, forward strand.
CATTCTTAATCAGTTCCTGTGCATTACCGAGCCATACGCCCGTGCCATGGGACAATCCAGAGATCTGCAGCAAATCGGCGAACGTGCTTGGCTGTGCTTCCACAAGCATCTGGCGCACGAAACGTGTTCCCATCTCCGGTACGCCAAAGGTCGCAACCGGTGTCCGGATCTGCTGCGGCGTTACGCCGAGTGCGTCAACGGAGTTGAACATACTCATGACCTTCGGATCATTCATCGGAATCGTCGTCGGATCAACGCCTGTCAAATCCTGCAGCATCCGCATCATCGTCGGATCATCGTGACCCAGAATATCAAGCTTCAACAGGTTATCTTCGAAGGCATGATAATCGAAGTGCGTCGTCTTCCATTCAGCCGTTGTATCATCCGCCGGATATTGAACGGGTGTTACGTCTTCCACTTCAATATAGTCTGGCACAACGACGATACCGCCCGGATGCTGACCTGTGCTGCGTTTTACGCCGGTACATCCTGCTGCTAGACGGTTAAGCTCTGCTCCGCGCCATCGCTTGCCGTGATCTTCTTCATATTTCTTCGCGAATCCATAAGCCGTCTTCTCCGCTACCGTACCAATCGTTCCCGCACGAAATACACTCTTTTCACCGAACAGCACCTTCGTGTAGTTGTGTGCGACAGGCTGATAGTCCCCCGAGAAGTTCAAGTCGATATCGGGAACCTTATCCCCCTTAAATCCAAGGAACGTCTCGAACGGAATATCTTGTCCATCGCCCTTCATTGGCTGGCCACACTCCGGACAATCCTTGTTCGGCAGGTCAAATCCACTCGGCACACTGCCGTCCGTGAACCATTCGCTGTGCTTGCATTCCGAATTGCGACACGAATAATGCGGTGGCAGCGGATTAACTTCTGAGATACCAAGGAACATCGCAACGACGGAAGAGCCTACGGATCCCCGTGAACCAACCAGGTAACCATCTTCATTGGACTTCTTCACAAGACGCTCTGAGATCAGATAGTTCGCGGAGAATCCAAATTTAATGATTGGTACCAGTTCCTTCTCCAGACGCTGCACAATAATATCGTTCAACGGTTCCCCGTAAATGCTCATTGCCTTATTGTAGCACTTATCACGAATTTCCTGATCTGCACCCTCGATGTTCGGTGTGAATAATTCCTTCGGGAACAGGTCGAAATCTTCAAATCGTTCCAACAGCGTGTTCGTATTCTCTACAACAAACTTGTAAGCTTGTTCCTTACCCAAAAATTCAAATTCTTGAAGCATTTCATTCGTCGTGCGGAAATGCGCATCCGGTTTGCGAATATCCTTCAGTGGACTGAAGCCCGTAATTCCATGAATGGTAATATCACGGAACATCTTGTCTCGTGGATGCAGGTAATGCACATTGCCTGTTGCGACGACGAGCTTATTCTGCTTTTCGCCAATCTGAACAATTTTGCGAATAGCGTCTTCGATCTCGGCCGTCGATCCAACCAAACCCTTCTCTACCAAATGCATATACATCGTCAAAGGCTGGATTTCAAGGACGTCATAAAACTCTGCTACTTGCTCGGCTTCCTCCACCGACTTGTTAAGAACGGTCTCGAAGAATTCGCCTTTCTCACAGCCGGACATAATGAGCAAGCCTTCGCGCATCCCCACCAGTTTACTCTTCGGAATGCAGGCTACCCGCTTGAAATATTCTGTATGAGACATGGACACAAGCTTATACAGATTTTTCTTACCTACTGCATTAAGCGCATAAATGCCGCAGTGAAATGGACGGGCATTTTGTAGGTTCTGACCTACATAATCATTCATGCGTTCCAGCGTCTCGATTCCGATAAGCTGCTGAGCGTCCTGAAGTAGTCCCGTAAGAATGCCGCCTAGTGCAATCGTATCGTCAATCGCACGGTGATGGTTCTCAAGTGATACTTTATATTTAGCTGCCAACGTATTGAGTCGGTGATTTTTGAGTGTCGGATGCAGCAAACGCGCTAGCTCCAAGGTATCGAGCACCGGATTCATCATATCTGGCAGATTCATTAGCTTCAAGTTATGCTGGATAAAGCCAATATCGAACCTCGCGTTATGCGCAACAAGAATGGTATCCTGGGCAAATTCCACAAACTTCGGAAGCACTTCTTCGATATCTGGTGCATCAGCTACCATTTCATCCGTAATATTAGTAAGCTGTTGAATGTTATAAGGAATCCGTACATGCGGATTGACGAAAGTGCTGTACCGATCAATTTCTTTGCCTTCTTGCATTTTGACAGCTGCAATCTCGATGATTTTATTGTTTGTTACAGACAAACCGGTTGTCTCGATATCGAATACGGTATAGATGGCATCTTTCACCGGACGATTGTCCGCATTTAGAACAACTTCCATATTGTCATTCACGACGTTCGCTTCTAAGCCATAAAGCATTTTAATGCCATTTTTCTTGGCTGCCTTCGCTGCCTCTGGATAACACTGAACGTTGCCGTGATCCGTTACCGCGATCGCCTTATGGCCCCACTTCGCCGCCTGCTTCACATAATCGCTGATAGACGTAACTGCATCCATTGCACTCATCGTGGAATGAAGATGGAATTCCACGCGCTTCTCCTCAGCAGTATCCTTGCGTTCTGCCGGTGCCTTTACTTCATTCAGATCATTTGGCATCATGACAAGCTCAGGGACTTGCATGAAGCGATCGTACTCAACACGTCCACGAGCTTTGAGCCATTGACCATTCGAGATGAGGCTCAGCATTTTAACGTCTTCCTTCGTCTTCGCGAACATTTTCATCGCCATAGAGTCAGAAAAATCAGTTAGGTTGAATGTGAATAAGGTACTGCCATTGCGAAGTTCCTTCATCTCAACGCCAAATACCGCACCTTGAATCGTGACACGCTTCTCTTCATCCTGTACATTCATGATTGGAGTCGGCTCATCCTTAATGTCGTATCCGACATGCAGACGCTCTGGCGCTTCTCCTTCTTCTTCCTCGATTTCACGTGCTGATTCTTCCATCATTTGCTGAATAACTTGGCGCTCTTCTTCCATCAGCTTCTGCTGGAATGCTTCATAGGCTTCCGTATCATGGCTGCCCTGCTGCATCGTTACACGAAGTGTGCGTGTGAAATACGTCTCAAAGAACGTCGTGCAATATTTATCAATCTGCTTCTTCTTCGCCAGCTCTAATGATGTCGCATCCGGCAAAAAAAGCTTGATCAAATCTTTCTCAACTTCATACTGTCCTTTGTGCAGCCAACCGTTAACTGAAGCAACCTCTCGCTTGACCCATTCCATGAACAAACTCCAATAGGCATCTACGATCTCCTTATTTGGAAGCTGCTCTTCATAGTGGAATATGATCTTAATCTTGGCAATGTGGGACAACTTGTCCTGTACACGCAGGCAAAACGTACGGTAAGCTTCTGCCGGAACGACAGTTGACTTGCCTATATAAATCGTCCACTCCTTATTGGAGCGGCTGCACTCCACTCTATCAATCCATCCATCATGGAAAAAGCTATCTAACAGTTCAACAGGAACCTCCGCCTGTCTCATCAACAATTCAAATCGCTTCCGTTTATCTGTCATATAGACTGAAGCACCTCCCAACCCCATACTGCTGCCGTACCTAATGGCAAAGTGGCAGTGTGTGAACAAAGAGAAGCCCCCCTCAATCGAGCCATCGTCCGGTGTTCCGTTGGATGTTCCAATGATGGAAGCTTCCCTTCATTGCGCCCCTGCTTCGAGGAGCATGTATCTAATTAATACGCTCGTGCAAATACGACCGTATGCTTGGCATCTTCTCCGCAGACAAGGCACTTGGTCTTTGTCGTTTGCGGTTCGAATGGAATGTTGCGGCTTGTTGCACCAGTCTCATCCTTAACATGCTTCTCGCACGCTTCCGATCCACACCAGCCAGCAAGTGTAAATCCACGTTTTTCTTCCATTTGTGCCTTCATCTCGTCAATTGTCTCTACCGAGTAGAAGTGCTCATCACGGAAGGAACGTGCACGCTCGAACATTTCTTGATGGACGTCAGCAAGCATGCGGTTCACTTCTTCAACCAAATCCGCCTGCTGTACAATGCGCTTCTCGCCTGTTACGCGGGATACCAATACGCAAACACCATTCTCCATATCACGCGGGCCAATTTCAAGGCGAACAGGCACGCCGCGCATTTCATACTCATTGAATTTCCAACCTGGGCTAATATCAGAGCGATCATCCATGCGAACACGTACGCCTGCTTGCTTCAATTCGCTGAACAACTCGTTAGCTCGTCCCACAACTTGCTCGCGCATCTTCGCTGGCCCAATTGGAATCATAATAACCTGTGTAGGAGCTACCTTCGGAGGCAATACAAGACCTCTGTCATCGCCATGCACCATAATCATGGAACCGATTAGGCGGGTGCTGACCCCCCAAGAAGTAGTATGAACAAATTCCTGTTCATTTTCACGCCCCAAGAATTTAATATCAAAAGCAACCGCAAAATTCGTTCCCAAGTAATGCGATGTTCCGGCTTGAACGGCTCTGCCGTCTTTCATCATCGCTTCAATGGAGAACGTATCTACTGCGCCGGCAAATTTTTCAGAAGGAGTCTTCTGACCTTCAATGACCGGAATTGCGAGATAATCCTCTACGAATTCACGATATGTTTTCAACATGAGCATCGTTTCTTCGCGTGCTTCCTGCTCAGTCTCGTGCGCAGTATGGCCTTCCTGCCACAAGAACTCACTTGTACGCAAGAACGGCAATGTGCGCTTCTCCCAACGAACTACGTTCGCCCATTGGTTAATCAACACAGGCAGGTCACGGTACGATTGAATCCATTTGGAGTACATATGGCCAATCATTGTCTCGGATGTCGGACGAATCGCCAGCTTCTCCTCTAATTGTTCGCCGCCTGCTTCGGTTACCCAAGGCAGCTCAGGATTGAAGCCTTCGACGTGTTCTTTTTCCTTCTGGAAAAAGCTCTCTGGTATGAACATAGGGAAGTAAGCGTTACGATGGCCAGTAGCCTTGAAGCGGCGATCCAGCTCGTCACGAATATGTTCCCAGATTTCGTATCCATCTGGGCGGAATACGATACATCCCCGGACTGGAGAATAATCCATCAAATCCGCCTTCTTAATCACATCAATATACCAACGGGAGAAGTCCTCCTGCTGTGGGGTAATCTCCGTAACAAACTGCTTCTCTTTCGACATAACGGTATACGTTCCTCCCGATAAACACGGTTATTCGTATTCTAGTATAAATGAAATGAACCGTGATATAAATGTTAACCTTTAACCAATCGTAATATATCATTGTAGGTTACAGCAAGCATCAATAGCATGAGCATTGCAAAACCTACAAAATGAACCATGCTCTCCCTGCTCGGATCAACAGGCTTACCTCTGACAGCCTCCAGCCCAAGGAATACGAGACGGCTTCCATCCAACGCCGGGATTGGAAGCAAATTGAAGATTCCCAAATACAAGCTCAAAATCGCCGTCCATAATGTAAGCTGTTCGATCCCTTTCTTCGCAATCTGTCCTGTTACTTCGAACGTCCGAACCGGACCGCCCAAGTCGTCCAGTTTAAATTGACCAAAGATAAGCATGCGGAATCCTTCAAAAATCTTCTCCGTCGTATTCACCATTGATGTTGAGGCGAACGATAGCGTCTCTCCGAATGAGGCCGTTCGTGTCGGCAGTACCGGTACGATACCAACCTTGCCGCCTTCTTGACCTTCTACCTTCTGCGGAGTCAGTGTCGTAGTGAAGCGTTCTTCACCGCGCACAATAAGGAATGTCATCGGCTTGCCTTCGGATTCAGCAATCAGCTTAATTAATTTGTCACGATCGCCGCCAATCTGCTTGCCATTCACTTCCTCGATAATATCTCCCTTTTGCAGTTGTGCCTGTGCAGCAGGAAGTCCTGGCGATACGTCCCCAATCTTCACAGACGTCGGGTTCTCGACTGGAACGCCCGAAATGGCTACCGAAACGCCAAACAAAATAAATGCGAGCACAAAGTTCATAAATGGGCCTGCAAAAATAGCAAGCGCCCGTTGGCCCACTGTCTTGCTGCCAAACTGGCGATCATGAGGCGCGATCTGAATTTCGTCGCCCTTCACAATCATTTTAGCTTGCGGATGAATATCGTACGTAACTTCTTCATCCTCAACATCCAGCGTCAGCTTCAACGTATGCTCCAGATCAATCGTCTTCACTTCGCCACGCACAACCTGCTTGCGCATGTCTAATTGATCCAGATACAGCTTCGTCACCCTGTTATCACTGGACACACGTATCGCTATCGTCTGCCCTGGACTGACCTCTACAATTTCAGGATCTTCGCCTGCCATCCGTACAAAGCCGCCCACTGGCAATAACCGGAGTGTATATTTGGTTTCCCCACGAGTATAGGAGAATACTTTCGGCCCGAATCCGATAGCGAACTCTCTAACGAGAATCCCCGCCCGTTTCGCGAAAATAAAATGTCCCCATTCATGAATCGTTACGATAACGAAAAAGACGAGCACGGTTAAAAATACGATTTGCACCATCTGCACTGCGTAGAATCCTCCTTTGTGTGCGTGTTCAATCGTCCTAGCACAACACTAGGCTTCAAGAACGGCCCAATAACAATCGGACAGCGGTTTGTCTATATAGATTATCATTATTCTCCAATCCCGCACAAGAGAATCCATATCTAGTGAATGGCGATTATAAAATGGACAGAGCCTCCGAACGCGTTCGCATATCTGTCTCCTGAATAGCTTCCAAGGACGGATGCGGAATCGCAGTATGTTTCGATATTAAGGTACTCACGATACGTTCAATATCCAAGAAGGAAATTTCACCGCGCAGGAATCTTGCTACAGCCACTTCGTTCGCAGCATTAAACACGGTAGTAGCTGTACCCCCTGTTCTGCCGCATTCATAAGCATAACGAACCATAGGGAATCTCTCTGTATCCATCTCACGGAAATGAAGCTTCGCCACCTCAGCTAAATTAAGCGAAGCCGATGTATTCGGAAGTCTTTCCGGATACGCCAATGCATACTGGATAGGTACGCGCATATCAGGAACCCCCAATTGCGCAATAATGCTTCCATCCAAATATTCGACAAAAGAATGAATAATACTTTCAGGATGGATAAGTACATGAATTTGATCATAAGGCAAATCGAACAGCCAGCGAGCTTCAATCACTTCAAGCCCTTTATTAGCCATTGTTGCTGAATCGATCGTCACCTTCGCGCCCATAGACCAATTCGGATGCTTAAGTGCATCCTCAACGGTAACATTCGCCAGCTCGTCCCTTGTACGATCGCGGAAGCTGCCGCCTGATGCTGTCAATGTAATGCCACGAACTCCGCGCATCGGCTCTCCGTTCAAGCATTGGAAGATAGCGGAGTGCTCACTGTCAACTGGCATCAGCTTGACGCCTTTCGCTTGTGCACGTTCTGTTACCAGATGACCAGCTGTTACCAGCGTTTCTTTGTTAGCAATGGCAATCGTCTTGCCTTCATCGATAGCCGCGAGCGTTGACTTCAGACCGACACTTCCTACAACCGCTGTAACGACCGTATCGGCGTCAGTACCCGCTGCCACTTCGACCAATCCATCTTCACCATAATACAGTTCAACACCCTGGGGCAGTTGTTCCCGCAGGCGATCTGCTGCAGCCTTATCGTGAACCGATACAATGCTGGGCTTGAACTCTCGTATCTGCTCAAGCAGCAATGTTGTATTGTTCCCAGCTGCTAACGCTTCTACCTTAAACTGCTCAGGATGCTGTCTGACGATGTCGAGTGTCTGTGTCCCGATGGAGCCGGTCGATCCAAGTATGGATATCCGCTTCATGACCTCACCTCTTCATCCTATTCATAGCTATATCTATTACATGATAACATCATCGCTGTTCTCTCGATGACGTTCAATTTACAACGTTAATAATCCGATCAAATGCACAAATGGAAATACGACAAGCCAGCTGTCGCATCGATCCAGAACACCGCCATGCCCAGGCAGCAACGTACCTGAGTCCTTCACACCACGAACTCGCTTATATGCCGATTGAATCAAATCACCGAACTGACCGACAACAGCAGCAGATATCCCAATGCCAAATGCAAGCGGCAAGCTGACAATATCCGGTCGTCCGACAGCAAATAATAGCGCCACAATAATTGATGTCAGTACACCGCCAATTGCTCCTTCAATCGTCTTATTAGGACTAATCGACGGCCAGAGCTTGTTCTTGCCGATCGCACGCCCAATGAAGTAAGCACCAATGTCCGATGACCAAATGGCTGCAAACAGCATAAGCGTCCAGAATAAGCCGTCCTCTCCCATTGAAGTACGCGTTAGCATCATATATTTGAAGCCAATACCAATATAGAATGCTCCTAGCCACAATTGTGACACTGCTTCAATTGACACTTTGTTTTTGGATAATACGGTCACACCCAGCATCAGCAGCAGGCTGATCCATACAATAGCCTCCAATGACAGATTCCATCCAATTGATAAGCTTGTCCACGGAATCACAATCAAGGACATCGTTGCGTAGCCAATCAACGATGCCAGATCGAACGGTGATACATGATGCATTCGAGCAAATTCATAATAACCTACAAAGGCAAGTGCGAGGAGCAGCAGTTCATATGGCAGACCGCCAATTATGCATAATGCGCCGAACAATAGTCCTGCTATAAGCCCTGTAACGATGCGCTGTTTCATATAGACTGTTCCTCCAACTTATTGTAATCCACCGTATCTTCGCGTTCTGCGCTGATACTCCATAACGGCCTCCATTAGATGTCGCTCAGTGAACTCTGGCCAGTAATCATTGGTGAACCACAATTCGCTGTACGCGATTTGCCAGAGCATGAAGTTACTTAATCTCATTTCTCCGCTTGTACGAATGAGCAGATCAGGATCAGGCAAGCTGCTGGATAAGAGATGATCATGGATCATGCTCTCATCAATCGAACCAACTTCAATCTCACCTGTTTTCACTTTACGTACAATATCACGAACACCTTCTACGATTTCACGCTGACTACCATAATTCAAAGCAAAATTCAAAATAAGTCCTGTATTGTGCTTCGTCTTTTCAATGGCTTCCTCAAGTGCCAGAATCGTATGTTTAGGCAATCGGTCACGATAGCCCATCATACGCACTTGAACATTTTTCTCAATCAATTCTTCGAGTTCGATCGCCAAAAATTCCTGTGGCAATTTCATGAGAAAATCGACTTCGTCCTTTGGGCGTTTCCAGTTTTCGGTCGAAAAAGCGTACATCGTAAGCACTTTTACGCCCATATCATTCGCTGCGATGGTTACGCGCTTAACGGCTTTCATTCCTGAATGGTGGCCGGCAACGCGCGGCAAGCCCCTTTTTTTAGCCCAGCGACCGTTACCGTCCATAATGATCGCCACATGTTGTGGGATATTATCCGGCATCAGTTCCAGCTGCTTGTGGCCTCCACGCTGCTGTAACCATGTTTGGAATCGCTTAATCATTCGGTCTCCTCCAACCCGGTGATGAAAAAAAGACAATAAACCCCACCGTTCGGAGGGGCATGAAGAACAAAAAGAATAGGTTCTATCGTGTCTAACTTTTATACTTCCATAATTTCTTTTTCTTTAGCAACTAATACTTTATCAACTTCAGCGATGTATTTGTCAGTCGTCTTCTGGATATCTTCTTGATGGCGACGGGACTCATCTTCTGAAATATCCGTTTTCTCAAGCTTCTTGATGTCATCATTCGCATCACGACGAATGTTGCGGACAGCAACTTTTGCTTCTTCACCGAACTTCTTCGTGTGCTTCACGAGCTCTGCACGACGTTCTTCTGTCAACGCTGGAATCGCAAGACGAATCATTGATCCATCGTTAGCTGGAGTCAGTCCAAGATCCGACTTCATAATTGCGCGCTCAATATCAGACAATGAGGATTTGTCCCAAGGCTGGATCATAAGCGTGCGCGGATCTGGCGTGCTGATGTTCGCCAATTGGTTAACCGGCGTCATCGCGCCATAGTATTCTACTTGAACACGATCAAGCAATGCAGGTGTTGCGCGTCCAGCGCGCAATGTTGCCAGTTCCCGTTTTAGAGCGGCAATCGCCTTTTCCATGCGTTCTTCTGCGTTTTTCTTCACTGCTTGTGGCACTATTCTACACTCCCTTTTACAATCGTTCCAATCTTCTCGCCGAGCACGACGCGCTTGATATTGCCAGACTCCGTAATTGCAAATACAATAAGCGGAATGTTATTGTCCATGCACAGCGAGGATGCCGTTGAATCCATTACACCCAAGTTGCGGTTCAATACTTCCATATATGTCAATTGCTCAAACTTCTCAGCTGTCTCATCCTTGAATGGGTCAGCCGAGTATACACCATCGACTTTATTCTTCGCCATCAAGATCACATCAGCTTCGATTTCAGCGGCACGAAGCGCAGCTGTCGTATCCGTCGAGAAGAATGGATTCCCGGTCCCTGCTGCAAAAATAACAACACGTCCCTTTTCCAAATGACGTATTGCACGACGGCGAATATATGGTTCTGCGATTTGTTGCATCGCAATCGAAGTTTGTACACGAGTCGGCACGCCAATTTGTTCGAGGGCATCCTGTAAGGCAAGCGAGTTCATAACCGTTGCAAGCATCCCCATGTAGTCTGCTGTTCCGCGGTCGATTCCTTTTTCACTTCCCGCAATACCGCGCCAAATGTTGCCGCCTCCGCAGACGATTGCGACCTCTACGCCAAGCTCTACAACTTCTTTCACTTGCTCGGCAATGGAGTTGATCATTTCGGATTCGATGCCGTATCCAGCTTGCCCGGACAACGACTCTCCGCTTACTTTAAGTACGATACGTTTATAAACCGGTTGTTTCAATGTATACCCTCCACTTTTCCATAACGGCCGCTAAAAAAGAAGGAACACGATGTGTTCCAACTTTTAAGCGCGTCTGTTGATTACGTAGTAGCCGCGTTCGAATGCTCTCTTTTCAAAAAGAAAAGATTACTTCAGGTTCGCTTGAGCCATAACTTCTTCAACAAAATTATCTTCTTTTTTCTCCAAGCCTTCACCAAGCTCGAAGCGAGCGAAGCGACGGATAGAAATGTTTTCACCGATTGTTGCGATTTTTTCTTTCAGCAACGTTTCGATTGTTTTGTCTGGGTCTTTAATGAAGGATTGCTCCATCAAGCAATACTCTTCATAGTATTTACCGATGCGGCCTTCAACCATTTTTTCAACGATTTTTTCAGGCTTGCCTTCGTTCAATGCTTGTGCTTTCAAGATTTCTTTTTCTTTCTCGATTTCCTCTTGAGAAACTTCTTCGCGGCGAACATATTTTGGAGCAGTCGCTGCGATTTGCATAGCTACATCACGAGCGAAATCCTTAAAGTTGTCCGTTTTTGCTACGAAGTCTGTTTCGCAGTTGATTTCAACCAATACGCCGATACGTCCGCCAGCGTGGATGTAAGACTCAACCACACCTTCCGTTGCGATACGGTCGGATTTCTTTGCTGCTGCTGCAAGGCCTTTCTCACGAAGCAATTCAGCTGCTTTCGTCAAATCGCCGTTAGCCTCTTCCAATGCTTTTTTGCAATCCAGCATACCTGCGCCTGTTTTTTCGCGCAATTCTTTTACTGCACTCGCATTTACTGCCATGTCGTATTTCCCTCCATCAATAAATTGGTACCCACGTATATGTACGATTAACGGCACCGAACGTTATACAGCTTAAAAAAAGGGCGGCGAGAGGTGAACCACCTGCCAACCACCCTTTTGTTCATCCAATTAGTATTCCAAAATTACGCTGTTGTTTCTTCGCCTTGATGAGCTTCAACAATTGCGTCAGCCATCTTAGCAGTCAACAATTTAACTGCACGGATTGCATCGTCGTTACCAGGGATAACGTAGTCGATTTCGTCCGGATCACAGTTTGTATCAACAATACCTACGATTGGGATACCCAGTTTACGAGCTTCCGCAACAGCGATGCGCTCTTTGCGTGGATCGATAACGAACAACGCGCTAGGCAAACCTTTCATATTTTTGATACCGCCCAAGAACTTCTCGAGGCGATCTTTTTCTTTGCGAAGAATGATAACTTCTTTCTTCGGAAGAACTTCGAATGTTCCGTCTTCTTCCATCGATTCGAGTAGCTTCAAGCGATCGATACGTTTTTGGATTGTTTCGAAGTTAGTCAATGTACCACCCAACCAACGTTGGTTGATAAAGTACATACCGCAACGCTCAGCTTCTTCCTTAACGGAATCTTGAGCTTGCTTTTTCGTACCTACGAACAAGATTGTTCCATTTTCTTCGCCGACGGATTTTACAAAGTTGTAAGCTTCCTCGACCTTTTTCACTGTCTTTTGCAAGTCAATGATGTAAATACCGTTACGTTCTGTGAAGATATATCTGTCCATCTTCGGATTCCAACGACGTGTTTGGTGACCGAAGTGTACCCCAGCTTCCAAAAGCTGTTTCATGGAGATAACTGCCATCTTCACTACACCTCCTAATATGGTTATTTATCCTCCGCCAGTATCCTCTTTCGTTGAGACTTCCCGCAGTCAACCCGACAGAAAGCACCCTCACTGAAATACACTGACGTGTGTTCTTAACACCGTCATTTAATATACCATAACGCCTACCCGGTTGCAACCACTTTATCCACTGTTCGGGTCAAGTTATACTACTTGTTATTCGAACTTGCAGGCTGCTGCGGTACAAGCTTATATCCAGCCTGCTCGGCAGCTCGATGAAGCTCCGTATCCGACATCGGTTCTATCGAACGCTGACCGATAAGACATAGCTGAAGAAGGAGACTCCCTAGCACAATTCCGGCGCCTAACCCGATAAGAAAGCGGCGATCCTTAATCATGTGATCCCTCCTGCTGCCCCAACCGGATAATTAACTGGAGCTCACCAATTGGCATTCCCAGATGGTCTGCAATAGCCTGCTCTGTCCATCCGTTCTGAAAGAGTCTAAAGATCTCCGCGTATCGTGTTTGAATGGGAGCGCTAGACTGTTCTTCATGAAGTTCTTCATGAGAATCAGCTTCATCTGCAGCATGAAGTTCTTCCTTACGAGACGAGGCAGATCTATGTCCGCTCGGAACGGATAACGATCCCATCTGCGAGGGAATCGTCTCTTGTAATTCTGAGTCTTGCGTATTGGCCGTGCGCTGCTGAAGCTCCTGCTCGCATTCAGACAGTGCGGAGGGATGACCTGCTTCTAATTCCGTATGTACAGGTTGTGCAGTTGTCTGCTCTAAGCTGCTCCATTTGCTCTCCCATGCTTGTTCAAGCTTGTCCATTCGCTTGCGCAGCGCTTCATCCCGGTACTCTCCCTCTTGCTTCATCCGCTCAATGACTTTTAAGAGCTTCTCATTTTCTTCTTCAAGTTCTGTCATATAATGCTCAAGTGTCTCTTCCATATTACGTCGTATTTCTGTGGTGTCCATTGTTGCCTGAGCGCGAGGACGAAGCCATCCAATGACAGCGATGACACCACCTAACAGCACAATGTAGATCCAAGGTTCCATGTATGCACCTCCTTATGTTGTCACGCTTCCTAAATGCAAGCGCCGCGATCCTCACGTTATGCGGGAACCCGGCGCCACCATTTAACACATGAAATCGATATGCTTTCCTTTGAAAGGATGTTGAGCCGGAACCATGACTTGCTCAGTTTCATCTTGTTTTTGCTCCGAATGGCTGTTATCGCTTCCATCTCGTTCTGCATGGTTCCCACCTTCATGATGTTGATTGCGAATGAGAGCATCCTGTGATGACTCCACCTGTGCATTTCGTTCCCGCGACTTTTCCATCAACCTTTGGGCTTGTTCGTTCAGCATCGCTTGTTCTGTTACAGGACGCTGTTGCTGTTGATGCTGCAATGTCGATGACTCTTGCGTTCGTGGTATCGCGATTTGCATTTCTACGGGCTTCCAATTCATCGAATCACCCCGGTTAGGCTATTGTCCTTCACCTTAACGGTAAGTTGTCATCATGATATCGCCGTCAACGATCCGGAAGGAAATACGCTGTGCCATGTCTTTGATGAAACGAACATTGCGGCCAATAACCAGCTTAGCTCCACCGTATATCGTATGAGACACATCTATGGAAGACACAGCTGTGTCCTCAAGCAACTTCTCAATCTCCAGCATACGCTCTCGCATTTCAGTCTGCTCTCCAACAAGCTGCTTTTTCGTAGAATTCAGCTTAATGCGCATGCCTAGCTTCTCCCCTGTCAACTGCCCAGTAGCGGCAAGCTGATCGAGTATGCGAAGTGCCTTTTCGGTTTTTTCTACGTTCTCAATATTATATTTAAGCTTAGTCCGTAAATCCGTCAATTCATTGCGCAAATCCGGCAGCACCCCTACTTCAATTACGGTGGCCGTGGACATCGTATTGCCAATTGTACGTGCAATCACTCGCTCACCTGCTTGTACAATCCCGCCCACAATAAGTCCCTTGGTGCCTTGGCATACAACCCGCTTGCCTGCTCGAATATTGGAGTGCATAATACTCTGCGATACATTGACCTCAGTGCCCGCAACGACGGTCGCCTCCTGAATGAACGAACATTTCACATGGGTTCCGGCCTTGACCATCCCTTTATTGCCGGCAATAATGCCTCCGCTTACCTCAATGCAGCCTTCCGCAGTAAGCGTTGCACCTTCTACACCACCATATACGCGAATATCTCCTGAAGCTTTCACAGTAAAGCCTGTCAGCACATTGCCGCGAATGACAATCGTACCGACAAAATCAATATTACCAGTGCGATAGTCCACATCTCCGTTTACTTCATACACAGGGAACACACTGATTCGTTCCGGCTCAATACGGGATATGAGTCCGTCAATCGCCGAATAAAGCGCATTTTCCGCCTCATCTAAAACAACATTCTTCCCTTGCTTGAATCGTGCCTCACGCCCAGTGATGGCCTTCATCTCCTCACCAAGAACGGACATGCCGGGTATCCCTTCTTGGCTCGGAATTCGCTTGGCTATCATTTGACCCTTCTTCACATTGTCCAACTGCTTCACTTCACGGAAATTAACCGTTCCGTCTTCCCGTTCAGCCGGCTTGGACTCCTTCCCGTTCTGCGGAAGCAGAAGCTCTATTCGACCATCTACACCGTGTACGGGTGCTTTTCCATGAGCGACCATCGTCGCACCTCGAGCAAAATTGTTCGGATTCGCAGCGATATCCTTCAATACCTGAGACTGTACTCCATATCGAATGCCGTAGGAACGCAGCAATTCGTCCAGCTCTTCAATCGTGCACGTGAGCCCTTCAACAGCCTTCTTAAAATGGAGATGCGCCTGCAATTTATCTTCAGATACGGTTACTTCCAAATACTCTTCCAATGCCAATGTCATACTCACGAAAAACCCCCCTTTCTTTTTCTCTTTATTCAGCGTAGTTTCTTCTCAACTATTCCGTATCCCATCAATTTTCCATCAGCATTGGCTTCTGCTTCTCCAATACGGTTCGAAGTCTCAGTATCGCCTTAGAGTGCAGCTGCGAAATTCGAGATGGTGATAGTGACATCACTTCCGCTATCTCACTTAGTGACAAATCCTCATAATAGAACAAGGAGATCACTGTTCTCTCTTTATCGGTTAATTTATCAATTCCCTGAACAAGTGCTTCCTTTAAATAGTACTCATTTACCTTATACTCCGGATTCTTCGCCGTCTCATCGATAAGAAGCGATATTCGCGTCTCAGAGTCGTCCTCACGAATCGGATCTTCCAATGAACAAATCGACATGATCGATACGTCTTGAAGCATCCCTTGGAAGTCCTTCTCACTGACTTGCAAATAGGAGCTCATCTCTTCATCCGTAACTGTACGCAAGTATTGCTGCTCCAATTGCTGATAAGCCTCTTCAATTTTCTTCGCCTTCTCTCTTACCGAGCGAGGTACCCAATCTCCAGAACGCAGTCCGTCTAGGATGGCTCCACGAACCCGCCATGAGGCATAGGTTTCAAATTGCAGCCCTCTGTGGTAATCGAATTTCTCAACAGCATCTATCAGGCCAATCACACCATGGCTTGCCAGATCGTCCTTACTTACATTGCGAGGCAGACCTGCAGCAAGTCGATTCGATACGAAGTCGACGATCGATAGATGATTTTCTATCAATTGCCGCTTCGCATCCTGATCACCATGATCCTTCCAGCGTTCCCACAGTCCCTCTTGCGAGCCAGGTTGTAATTTCTGTACGCTCACCGACAGTCAACCTCCTTACTTTTGTACGAAGTGACGAACAGCCTGTGCCAATTCCTCCGCATCTGGTTGCGCTTTGGTCACGAGCTTGGGTGGTTGCAGCGGTTGGAACGAGCCGCCTTCATCTTCTACCGGATTTGACTTCGAATCTGCACCGTTCGGCCGCAGTAAATCTCGAAGAACATCCTCTTCATCCGGAGTTGTCATGTCCAACATCGTCCCTGCGTTTGGATTCTTAGATGCGCCGGCCTCAGGCTGCTTGCCTTCATCGTCAGATAGCAGCACGCCCAAGGCAAATCTGACCCCATATGCGAGTCCGAACCATATTACAAACGCAATAATTGCTCGGAGCAAACTCGTCGTCCATACATTATTGCTCCATGACACCATTAAGGCAAAGATAGATCCAACAGCACCGAATATGTAATTCCAACGTATTGTTCCTCTCATGCTATATATCCTTTTCACCCATCTGCACGCTGCGAATGTGAAGTCTCCCGTCATCACAGAACAGTTCTATCGTTCTCCCATAATTGGCGCCTGTGTCTTCGGCATGAAGCGGGATACTGTATTGCTCCAACATCGATTTGCAGGAATCTACATTCCGTGGTCCGATACGCATCATATCGTTATTCGAAGCAAAAGCAAACATCTGGGCGCCTCCTGCCATCTTCGCATGAACCCGGGACAGAGAAGCACCCGCTTCTGTCATACGGCGTATCAATTCTGGAATGGCAGTATCCGCATACTTGGCGATGTTGCGATTCCCCTCTCTAGCAATATCCGAAGACGGCAGCATAACATGCGCCATTCCGGCAATTTTGGCAACCGGGTCATATAACGTCAATCCAACGCACGATCCGAGACCGGTCGTTCGTAAGGAACCGAAACGGCATACCTGCAAATCAGCCATTCCGACTTTTACAACCGTCGACTCTTCTATCATTCGAATGGCACTCCCAATGCAGCAAATATTTTGTCAAAAGAGTCCGGGTCAGGTATTAAGAAAAAGGTTCCTTGCACTTCATCACAGTCTTGCAAAAACTTCGTATCGATTAGCAACGCACTGTCTCCCATTTCCCCGTATTGCAGTATTCCGTAGTTGAGCACTGCGCCCGCCATATCGATAGCAAGTTGAGGAACCGTTGGCGACATCGCCATATGAGTGAAATCTGCCAAGGAAGACAAGTAAGAACCTGCTAAAATGTTGCCGATCTCCGACAAGGCGGACAATTCCATGTCATTGAAACATTGACTCGTATCTGATGGCAATGCTTCCAAGTGCGACAAAAGACGCTTAGCGGCATCCGTATCGAACATAAAGAACAAATGACTTGGCGCATCTCCTTCGACACGAAAATATATTGCAATCACAACATGTTCTGCGCCACCAACCTCGTCCGCAATTTCCTCGAACGGCAGAAGCCGCACCTTCGGTACAGCCATGTCAATCGGTCGGTTGAGCAGCCGGGATAGTGCCGTTGCGGCGTTGCCAGCACCAATATTCCCGACTTCCTTCAGAACATCCAGCTTGAACTCTCCGAGTCGTTCGAATAAGTGCACGCTGTTATGCCTCAAGCTGTTCTAATCGAATAATTTCACTCTTATTCAGCACCTCGGCCAAATGGAGCATAATAAGTAAACGCTCATCCCCAATCTTAGCTACGCCGCGCAAGTATTTGGCTTGAATGCCGCCCACAACCTCTGGGGCCGGTTCGATATCTTCGTCCATAATATCAATAACATCATTGGCACTATCCACGATAAAGCCAACTTCCAAATCTTCATAAGCTACGATAATAATACGAGATTGTTCCGTCACTTCCGCAGACGGCAATCCGAATCGACCACGAAGCTCGATGACCGGAACAACAACCCCGCGCAAGTTAATAACACCTTTAATGAAGTCGTATGTTTTCGGAACCCGTGTGATAGGGAGCATACGCTCTATCGTTTTTACCTTTTCAACTTCGATTCCGTATTCTTCTTCCCCTAACGTAAAGACAACGACCTTTAACTCTTCTGCCATGTCACGTCCTCCTTCATTTGAATATGACTATTTTGCAATCATAAATAGACATTGAGGATTACTTCAGCAACGCATTCGGATCAATGATCAATGCAACTTGTCCATCACCGAGAATCGTTGCTCCTGAGAAGCCTGGCGCATTTTTTAAATAGCTTCCTAATGGCTTCAAAACAATTTCGCTTTGACCGATAAAGTCATCGATAGCCAATGCTGCTATACGTTCACCTTTGCGTACGATGATGATCTCAACCTCTTCTTCCTCCATATCCGAGTAATTCGGGCAATCGAAAAGTGTGCTGAGTGATAGAAGAGGGATTACACTGTCTCGGTAATCAACCATCCGGATACCACCATGAACCCGGCGTATTTTTTCTTTCTTGACCATGCTTGTCTCCACAATAGAGCTAAGCGGAATCGCATACTTCTCACTTCCCAAACGGAAGAGCATTGCCGATAATATGGACAATGTAAGCGGGAGCTGAACGATAAACTTCGTTCCTTGTCCTAGCTTAGACTCAACAATGACGTGTCCACCTAAAGATGTAATCTTGGATCTTACTACATCTAGTCCAACACCCCTGCCAGATATATCCGAGACCTTCTCTGCCGTACTGAATCCAGATGCGAATAGCAGCATATATACCTGCTCATCACTCATTTGAGCTGCTCTCTCCGCAGTGACAACGCCATTCTTGATGGCTTTCTTCAATACCATCGCACGGTCGATTCCGTGACCATCTTCTTCGATTTCGATGAAGACATGATTGCCGCTGTGGAAAGCCCGCAAATGAACAGTCCCTGTTTCTGGCTTGCCGGCTGCGATACGATCCTCAATAGATTCAATACCGTGGTCAACTGCATTGCGCAGCAAGTGAACAAGTGGATCTCCGATCTCATCAATTACGGTGCGGTCAAGCTCTGTCTCAGCACCGGTTATAATAAAGTCTATCTTCTTATCAAGTGATTTGGCTAAGTCACGCATCATCCGCGGGAATCTGCTGAATACCGTATCAACAGGAACCATGCGCAGCTTAAGCACAATATTTTGCAAATCAGAGCTTACTCGTGACAAATGCTCCACCGTATCTGTCAAATCATGATGCTTGAGATCACCTGACAATTGCTCGAGCCGTACGCGATCAATGAGCATTTCGCTTAGTAGATTCATCAGTACATCGAGCCGTTCAATATCTACGCGAATCGTCCGGTTTCCAACTGCTTTTCCAGTTGCTGGCGTGCTGCTTGGTTTGCGTGCAGGCGCATCCGAAGCTTCGGATGCCGCTGGCTGCTCTGTCTTCACTTCTGGCTTGGCTGGCGCTGCGGTTGCTGCTGCTTCTTGTCTGCCTGCTTGTACTTCTTCGATTTGACTATTCCAATTGCGGATGTCTTCAAGCGTGAATGGCTGTACTTGTACGCTGTCCAGCTCTGAGACTTGTCCGATCTCTTGCTGCAATCGCTCGGCATCTTCACCGCTGACAAAGAATACGGTAAAGCCATTGTCGAACTTATCCTGCTCTATGTCCTGTGCAGGAGGATTCGACTTCACTACTTCACCGTACTGCCCAAGCACCTGAAATACCATATAGGCTCTAGCTGCCTTTAGTACGCAATCTTCACGCAATTGGATGTGGATGTAGTACACATGCATGCCTGCTTCCACCGATTGTTCCAAGATACTTCTCTGGAATTCATCAAGCCGCTCATTTTGCTCTTCAGCATCATCTGCGGAGCTTCCGTCTGCGGAAGAAGCTTCCTTCTTGTAATCGCCTTTGACAATCGATTGGAGAGCTGCAACAATTGCCGTCACATCTGCCTTGCCTTCTCCACCGTTAGTAATATCGGAGACCATAGCTTCCAAAGCATCCAAGCTTCGGAATAACGTATCAAAAATGAAGGAGTCCATCGCGAGCTGTTGGTTTCTTACAAGATCCAATACGTTTTCCATCTGGTGTGTTAATGAGGCCAAATCCTCAAACCCCATTGTCGCCGACATCCCTTTTAAGGTGTGGGCCGACCTGAAAATGACTTGCACGATCCCAACATCGTCTGGCTGGTTCTCCAACTCTAGCATGTGCTCGTTCAACGCTTGCAAATGGTCGTTCGCTTCGTCAATAAACATGGACAAATATTGATTCAAATCCATGCTCGAACACCTCCTTTAACGATTTGCACAACAGTATCTGATCATTTCATTGCATGTGTAATGGACTTTGCCATCTGATGTAGTGGAATTACTTGCGATACGCATCCCAACTCGAT
Source organism: Paenibacillus sp. UNC217MF (assembly GCF_000686865.1). Classification (NCBI taxonomy): domain Bacteria; kingdom Bacillati; phylum Bacillota; class Bacilli; order Caryophanales; family Paenibacillaceae; genus Paenibacillus; species Paenibacillus sp. UNC217MF. The sequence goes on from NZ_JMLT01000003.1 coordinate 139,836, forward strand.
TGCCGCGCGCGGCATGCCGAAGACGACGCAGCTTTCTTCACTTTCGACAAAGGTTGAAGTTACGCCCTCGTCGGCCAACCGTTTCATCATTTTCGCACCGTCACTACCCATTCCCGTCAACAGCACGATATGCCGTTTCAGTCCCTTCAACGGCAGTAGTGATTCGAACAGGGAATCTACTGATGGACGATGTCCGTTGCGGGGCTCACCTTTGGATAAAGCAATCGAATATTTCCCCTCTGCATTGCGCACGGCCATCATATGCATGCCACCTGGTGCAATGTAAGCTACCCCAGTCTGCAGCACATCGCCATGCTGCGCTTCCCTTACTTCAATATCACTGTAATTGTTCAAACGTTCAGCTAATGATTTTGTGAAATTAGGCGGCATATGCTGAACCACCAATATCGGTGCGGGAATATGTTTAGGTAATGCTGACAACAGCTCTTTCAATGCACGCGGACCGCCCGTCGATGTCCCAATGGCAACTATTTGCTCAAATCTCGTTGAGTTGGCTGCATTCGCTGTTCCAACGAATTCTGAGGCATTCAGATGCGTGACATCTAGGCGCTCTTCGTGATTAGGATGCAATTCCTCGTTCGCATTCGGAGCAACTGGCTTCCCGGCACGAGTACGGCCAATAATCGGCGTATCCTCCATGCTGCGCTGTGTCTGCATTTCCTTCGCTGCCAATTTTGCAGCCGCTCTAGAAGTAATCGGGCTCTTCGCTCTCAGCTTATTCCCATCATCTGTACGAGACTTTAAACCGGATTGATGCGGAGGCCTTGGGACGAGCTCTTCTGTCGGTAAAGCAGCTGCGTACTCCCGCTTTAGCCGCTCCCCTTGTTCCCGCAGTCGTTCCAGCTGACGCTTTCTTTCTTGAGAAGCAATTGCAGTATGCAGCTTCTCCCGCAGCATTTCTCCAACCTTATGTATATCTTTCGTCCCACCCGCAGGGCTTGGTTTACATACGAAGTCAAAAGCTCCATATTCAAGTGCGGATAATGTCTCCGAGCGCCCTTCTTCTGTTAAACTTGACAGCATAATGACCGGGGTAGGGCAATCTGTCATTATGCTCTGAAGTGCTACGAGGCCATTCTGAATCGGCATCTCAACATCCAGCGTCACTGCATCTGGCTTCAGTTCCATCACTTTGTGTACAGCATCTACGCCATTTGAGGCAGTACCGATAATCTCAAAGGAATGATCCTGGATAATTAAATCAGATATAATCGTTCGCATGAAGGCCGAGTCGTCCACGACAAGCACTTTCTTGGTTGTCAATTTCTCATCACGCTCCCTAAGCAGCCATTTGTGAATGCTGCGTCCTCCATTTCTTCATGCCTTACATTTAGGAGGACCATCTGCCCAGCCATTTCCGCAAAAATTGCTTAACCCCTCCAGCTTGTCCAGTCTGCCCGATTCCGTGAATGTAAGCATTGGCTAGTTCACGAAGCTGCTTGGCAACTACACATTGTGGATACAAAATAGCGAATGGAATTTGCCTCTTTACGGCCTGCATCACATGGGGATCATCATATAAAATCCCCAGCGTCGGAATCGGATGATTCAAGAATCGTTCCGCTACCGTTGATAATCGCTCAGCCGTCTGGCTTCCCTCTTTCCAATCTGAAGCTCGGTTGATGACAAGACGGAACGAATGATCAGGTCTCGCAGCGGAAACGACCTTAATCAGTGCATAGGCATCCGCGATGGCCGTTGGCTCAGGTGTGGTTACAACAAGCGTCTCATCCGCTGCTGAGAGAAATTGCATCGTCTCCTTACTCAGGCCCGCTCCCGTATCAAACAAGATGACATCATACTGTGATGACCATTTCTCCATTTCTTGGATGAAGTGTTCAATATGAACGGAAGGCATATCCAATAATTCTTGGAACCCGGAGCCCCCTGGAATGTAGTGCATTCCTCGAGGACCTACCTGAATAATATCCTGCAGGGAGTGCCCGTCTCGCAAGACGTGCATGAGGCTCACACCTGATGTCGCACCGAGCAGAACATCAATGTTCCCCATGCCGATATCCGCATCGAATACAAGTGTTCGATACCCCGCATCTTGGAGGGAGAGCGCGAAGTTCAACGTAAAATTGGATTTCCCCACGCCGCCCTTACCGCTCGTAACGGCAATAGTACGTGCAGATCGAACTTCAGAGCTTCCCTGCGCCATCCGAGATGACACCGTGGAACCAACTCTTTCATGACGGGATTCTACCAACTGTCTTAGTCCTTCTGCTTGATCGTAGCTCATTTCGTCATGCACCTACTATTCGTCTTACCGCTTCATCCACCTGGAACGGCTCGATATCGTCCGGGACATTCTGTCCTGTAGTTATATAACTGAACGGAATCGTCGTTCGATCTGCAAGTTCAAGCACTGAACCGAATGTATCTGTCTCATCCGCCTTCGTGAATATGATCCGATCGATGCGCTGTCTTGAGAAACGCTCCAGTATAGCGATCATATCTTCCGTCTTGGAAGTTAAGCTCAATACGAGGAATGTCTCACTGTCTGGGAACGGCTTAAGCATCGTATTCAACTCATTCACATACATATCGTTGCGGAAATTGCGCCCTGCTGTATCCATAATGATCAGATCACAGCCTTGAAGCGCCCGCAATGCCCGTTCCGTGTCATTGGGCGAGGTCACAACCTCCATCGGAACGTTCAATATCGATGCATATGTTCTGAGTTGTTCAACAGCTGCAATTCGATAGGTGTCAGAAGCAATTAGACCTACCTTGCGTTGATGATGGAACATTTGATCTGCAGCCAGCTTCGCAATCGTCGTCGTCTTACCCACTCCAGTCGGCCCAACGACATACAAAATGCGGGTAGCAGGTGTCAATCCATGGACAACATGCGACTGAAGCTTCTCTTCTACGATATCTTTCACATAGCCCCTCAGCACATCAGAATCAGGCTCTTCCTCACGGTTCAACTTGCATTGCTCCCAAGCCTGCTGCACGTATCCATATGCAGCCTCTTGCGACAGTCCTTGAAGCCTGAGATGACGCTCTACCTCCTGTGCGCTCTCTGACCATGAATCATAGTTGACGCGCTCCATTACTTTACGCATCATCCGTTTCATTTCAGCCAATTCTTTCTGTAAATGCGGGTCAGTCGGATCTTGTTCAATCGATGTCATCGGCATAACGGCCCGTTCAGACCGTGCAAATGGAAGCTGCGTCCAAGGCACAGCAGTACTCTCTTCTTCTAAATCAGCAGACATCGTCTGCATGGAATTTGGAGGCTGAACCGCCCTATTAGAGATCATTGACTGCGGCATGCGACCAGCTGCATCTGCCTGCGGTTGCGCGGTTCCACGTTCCACATTTATTGCAGACTGACCATTGCTGCCGCCTCCCCCATACATGGAGCGAGCAACCGATGAAGGAACATACGATTGCATCGCCCCATTGACAGGAGGAGTATTGGGTTCTGTGGAAGACTTGGCTGTAGGCTTAGCTTGTTCGTCGACCGCCGCCACTACTTCAATAGCTCGCTTACGGAACATGCCAAGAATACCGCCTGTCTTAACTTCTTTGGTACTGACAATGACCGCATCTTTTCCAAGTTCTTGCCTGATTTGACTCATGGCCTCCGGCATCGTTTCGACGAGGTATTTTTTCACCCTCATACATTCACCACTCCGACGCTTTGAATTTCAACATTTGGTTCAAGCTCATTGTAGGACAGAACCGGAACATCCTGCATCGCACGCTCCATAAGCTGCCGCAAGTACATGCGAATGTTCGGAGATGCCAGCATGATCGGCGAATGTCCGGTCTGTAGCAGCTTCTGAATCTGTTCACTCATGCGCTGATATACCTGCTGTGTCGTATTCGGATCTAGTACAAGGTAAGAACCATGCTCGTTCTGCTGCACATTGTCCGAAATTTTCTTTTCCAAGCTTGGTCCAATTGTGATCACACGCAGCGTCTCGCCTGGAGTTGAATATTGCTGTGTAATCTGGCGAGCAAGCGCTTGACGCACATATTCAGTTAATACATCCGGATCCTTCGTATATGTACCGTAATCTGCCAGTGTTTCGAATATGGTTACCAGATCGCGAATCGAGATCTTCTCTCGCAGAAGCTTCGCCAGAACTTTCTGAACATCCCCGATCGTCAATACATTTGGAATCAGTTCATCCACAAGAGCAGAATATTGTTCCTTAACCGTTTCAACAAGCGATTTCGTCTCCTGACGTCCAATAAGCTCGTGTGCATGCTTTTTAACGATTTCAGTCAGATGCGTAGCCACAACAGAAGGCGGATCTACTACCGTGTATCCTGCCAATTCGGCACGCTCCTTCATCGCATCATCCACCCATAATGCTGGTAGTCCGAATGCCGGCTCTACCGTTTCAATTCCTGATACCGATTCATCATCATAACCGGGATTCATCGCCAGATAATGATTGAGCAGAAGCTCCCCACGGGCTACCGCATTGCCCTTAATCTTGATGACATATTCATTCGGCTTCAATTGGATATTGTCTCGAATGCGGATGACAGGAACGACCAAGCCGAGCTCTAACGCGCATTGGCGTCGAATCATAATAATACGGTCGAGCAAATCCCCGCCTTGCTGTGTATCTGCAAGCGGAATGAGTCCATAACCGAACTCAAATTCAATCGGATCAACCTGCAGCAAATTGATTACACTCTCTGGACTGCGCACTTCTTCAATCTGCAGTTCTTCCTCAAGCTGCTCTTCTTCGATTTGCCGCTCATCGATGTTCTTCTGCATCCGATATCCAGCAATCCCAAGAATGACAGCAAATGGAATCGTAGATCCAATTCCAATTGGCGTAAGTAATCCGAGTAACGCGATCGTGCCTGATACGATATAGAGCAGCTTCGGATAAGCAAACATCTGCGCTCGCAAATCTTCTGCCAAGTTTCCATCAGATGCCGCCCTTGTTACGATAAGACCTGCTGCGGTCGAAATAAGAAGCGCTGGAATCTGGCTGACAAGTCCATCACCGATCGACAATATCGAATAAGTAGATGCTGCATCGCCAAATGATTTTCCATGCATCGCCATTCCGATAATGAAGCCGCCGATCAAGTTAATAAGCAGGATGATGATACTTGCAATCGCATCCCCTTTTACGAATTTACTGGCACCGTCCATGGCGCCATAGAAATCCGCTTCTCGGCTAATCTTATCGCGGCGATCACGGGCCTGCTGTTCGTTGATAAGTCCTGCATTCAAGTCTGCGTCAATTGCCATTTGCTTACCCGGCATCGCATCGAGCGTAAAGCGTGCTGATACTTCAGCGACCCGCTCAGAGCCTTTCGTAATAACAATAAACTGTACAATGACAAGAATGAGGAAGACGACAAGACCAACCGCAATATTTCCCTGGGTTATCCACTCACCGAATGTGGCAACAACGTCACCAGCTTCGCCATTCGTAAGGATTTGCTTCGTAGTGGATATGTTCAATGCGAGTCGGAACAATGTCGTAATGAGCAGCATAGCCGGGAAAATCGAGAAGTTCAACGCTTCCCTCGTATTCATGGCAATGAGCAAAATCATGAGCGCGATCGATATATTGATTACGAGTAAAATGTCAAGCAACCAGGTCGGTATAGGTAAAACCATCATGAGTACGATACCGATAATACCGACCAAGACGAATAAATCTCTCGTTTTCACGGAATGCACCCTCCATCCTTGATCAAGATTAATCAATTGCCTTTGCCTTTTACTTTGTATACGTATGCCAGTACCTCAGCCACGGCTTGGAACAAATCGGCCGGAACGGTATCGCCAATATCGGCCCTCTGATACAAAGCACGGGCGAGCGGCTTGTTTTCCATCGTTATGACGCCGTGTTCCTTGGCAATCTGTTTAATACGGAGCGCGACGTAATCCTGTCCCTTGGCTACAATCTCCGGTGCTTCCATCGCACCACCATCATATTTCAGTGCAATTGCGAAGTGCGTCGGGTTTGTAATGACGACGTCTGCTTTCGGAACCTCCTGCATCATACGCATGAGTGCCATACGTCGCTGTCGTTCACGAATTTTACCCTTAATTAGAGGGTCACCTTCGGTCTTCTTGAATTCGTCCTTAATGTCCTGTTTTGACATCCGTAAGCTTTTCTCGTATTCATATCGTTGGTACATGTAATCCAGAGCGGCAAGCACACATAAAGCCACTCCAATCTTCATGCCAAGCATAAGTGTCAAATGCCCTGTAAATGACATGATGTCATTCAAAGGAACATGGGACAGCATGACGATCGTATCTCGCTCCCCCCACAATGAGGTGTAGACGATTACACCGATCGTCGTGAGCTTCATAATGGATTTTAGAAATTCAACTACAGAACGCATGGAAAAAATATTTTTGAAACCTTTTACCGGATCAATCTTCTCCAGCTTCATCTTCAGCGGCTCACCAGTAAATAAGAAGCCCACCTGCATGTAGTTGACGACGAGCGCAATAACGATTGCTGAAATAAACAATGGTGCCAGTATAACCATCAGTTTAAGAAATATGGAACTGAAGTAGTCCAGCACATTGTTCGCCGTCACATCCATTGTAAGCCGATTCTGCAGCACATCTTGGAACAGCTCGACGATCCGATCCTTCATAAAACCGCCGAGCACGAACAAGCAAGAGAACCCAGCCAAGAGAATGAACGCTCCTGAGAGATCCATACTTTTGGCAACTTGCCCTTTCTTGCGGGTTTCTTGCCTCTTTTTCGGCGTTGCTTTCTCTGTCTTCTCTTGCGAGAACAGCTGCAAATCAAGAGGATAACGCAGTACATATGCGTGGCGATTCGACTCATCTCTGTGTACATCGTGAAGCTGCTTCATCATCTCGCCCCCTGCATCATGCGTAGCAGCTGATCGAGCGCTTCGAACAGCGTAGAGAACAATTGCTGCAGTACGTAAACAAGACCTGGTACGACTAGCAGCAGCATAAGAAGACCAACAATTAGCTTAAGCGGAATCCCAACGACGAAAATATTGAATTGCGGCGCCGTTCGCGCTAGAAATCCAAGTGCTACGTCCGTTAAAAATAGAGCGACGATAAGCGGTGCAGACACTTGGAAAGCAATGATGAATGCTTCAGTGAATGACTTAACAATGAAATCTGTAATATTCCCATTTGCGATTTGAGCAAAAAAAGCATTCTCATCTAACGGCAGCCACTTAAAACTTTGCATAATTCCGTCGATAAAGTAATGGTGGCCATTCATTCCAAGAAACAATAGAACAACAAATATGTATTTAAAGTTGCCCATCACAGGCGAACTTGCCCCGGTCAACGGGTCAATGACATTGGCCATGCCGAACCCAATCTGCATATCGATGAACGAACCTGCTGTCTGCACGATAGAGAAGAACAGCTGTGCTAAATATCCGATGAGCAGGCCTATCATTATTTCCCGGACAATATAAATGATATAAGTTCCATCTGTCGGTACACTCTTACCAAGCCCAAACAATAAATAAGCGATTAAGCTGACAAAGAATGCAAGTCCGATCTTGAACCTAATCGGCACGCCTCGGGAAGAAAAGACAGGAACAGCGACAAAGAACGCCGTGATTCGACACATCGAGAGCAAAAAAACAGGGAAAGCTTGTACGAGCATTTCCATGGCTTCACTGCCTAACCGATATAATGATGCAAATTATTTAAAATATTGTGCGTAAAATCCACGAGTGTCGTTAAAATCCAGGGTCCGAACAACAGCACAACGATCATAACTGCCACAATTTTCGGTACGAACGCAAGCGTCTGCTCCTGAATTTGTGTCGTCGCTTGAAAAACGCTTATTAACAATCCGACGACCAAGGCAACTACCAACATCGGTGCGCTCACTTTAAGAACAGTGAACACAGCCTGTCCTGCCAGACCCATAATAAATTCTGCACTCATGTTCATTCCTCCCGTTCGCCATGTCTGACTCGCGTCATGTATTGAAGCTCATGAGCAGCGATTTCACTACGAGATACCAGCCATCTACGAGCACGAACAATAAAATCTTGAACGGCAGCGATATCATAACCGGAGGCAGCATCATCATCCCCATGGCCATAAGCGTACTGGCCACAACCATATCAATGACCAAGAATGGAATAAAGATCATAAATCCCATTTGGAACGCCGTCTTCAACTCACTGATCGCGAAAGCAGGCACGAGTACGGTTAACGGAATATCTTCGTATGTTTTCGGTTTATCCGTTTTGGTGTATTTCATAAATAAGAGCAAATCTTTCTCACGTGTATGTGAGAACATAAACTTCTTCATCGGAACAGATGCCTTCTCGAGCGCTTGGGTCTGGTTCAACTCACCCTTTAAATACGGCTGTAGGGCTGATTGATTCACTTCGCCAATTGTCGGGGACATCACAAACAAAGTTAGAAAGAGCGCCAGACCAATCAACACCTGATTGGGCGGCATCTGCTGCGTCCCTAGGGACGTCCGCACGAACCCAAGGACAACCACAATTCGTGTGAAGGAGGTCATCAGCACCAGAATTGCTGGAGCTATGCTCAATATCGTAATAAGCAGCAATATCGAAATTGATGATGCTCCCGGTTGTCCTCCGCCCCCGACCTTAATGTCGATGTCCGGAATAATGGGAGATGCCATAGCCCAATGAGCTGACATGCTGGATACAAACAGTGCGACGGTTACAGATAGTAACAATTTTTTGTTCATGAATCCATCTACCGATCTTCTTTATTATCTTCCTTCAATAACTGCTCCACTTGCTCGCTGCGCTTCGGCATGCGCTCAAGCTTCTCATGAAACATTTCATGGAATGAGACAGACTCCGTCTCTTCTGGCTTCGTGTTACTGTCAATAGTTCGTCCATTGCGTCCAACTCGCAGACGTTGTTTCCACTCCGACCAGGATGTTGGCCATGCCGCTGTCGGCTGCTCGCGTTCAAGCGCCGCGGTAAAGCGTGCCGCTTGGGCCGGATCGGATATTTTATCGATAAGCGTAATATCTTCCCCAATGCCCAATACATAGACGACATCGCCAACTTCTACGATTTGCATCGACTTGTTTGGTCCGAGGCCGGTGCCGCCCAACGTTCGGATACTTTGGTTCATTTGCCACATTCGGTTTTTGCGGCTTAACAGCTTGATGAACAGCACGATAAGTACGATGATGACGGCAAGTGACAACAACACGGTCAATAAGCTCGATAAATATCCATCGACACCAGATGATTGCATCAGTTGACCGCTGTCAGTTTTCATACAATTAACCTAATGTCTTCTTGATTGCTTCGATTACGCGATCCGCTTGGAACGGCTTCACGATGAAGTCCTTCGCTCCTGCTTGAATCGCATCAATAACCATTGCCTGCTGTCCCATCGCGGAACACATAATGACTTTGGCATTCGGATCGGATTTGCGAATTTCTTTAAGCGCTGTAATTCCATCCATTTCCGGCATTGTAATATCCATTGTAATCAGGTCTGGTTTATGTTCTTTGTACTTTTCGATCGCCTGTGCACCGTCCGATGCTTCCGCGACAACATCATAACCATTTTTAGTTAAAATGTCGCGAATCATCATTCGCATAAACGCTGCGTCATCTACGATCAAAATACGGTTTGCCATCGTTGAGAATCCTCCCCAAATCTTATTGTAGTTTTTGAATTCGATCCCACTGATTGATAATATCTGTGACACGCACGCCGAAGTTCTCGTCGATTACAACAACCTCGCCCTTCGCGATAAGCTTGTTGTTGACAAGAATATCGACAGGCTCGCCTGCCAGCTTGTCCAGCTCGATAATGGAGCCCTGGGAAAGCTCCAAGATGTCCTTGATCTGTTTGTGTGTCCTACCTAATTCTACTGTGACTTTGAGTGGGATGTCCAACAATAAATTTAGATTAGATTCATCCGTTTGTTGGTATGGAGCCGATTGGAAACTTGCGAATTGCACAGGCTGCACGTTCACATTCCGATTCGGTGCAGTCCCAAATGCTGCAGCGTGATCTCCACGCATATCCATACCAGGTGTATGCATTGGAGCATTTGTATAAGGTTGCTGCATAGCATGCCCTCCTCCCATTGGATCATGATAGCCCTGCATCGGCGGCATATGGGATTCCATTGCCGGTTGAACTGGTGCTGTCATAGATGGTTCATAAGCTGATTTGGCTTCAGGCTGCATTTCTGCAACCGGAGTTTCTGCAGCAGCCGCAGGTTCATCTGAAGCTGAGCAAAGCAGCAGTGAGACCATATTCCGCGCAAACGGAACTGTTAATATTTGCATGATCGTTGAATCGATCAGATCACTAATCGTCAATCGGAACGATACCTTAACGAGTACATTATCTTCAGGCAATGTATCTACGCCTGTTCCATTAGACATATCCAAGATGCCAATTCCAGGAGGAGAAATATTCACTAAGCGATTGAAGATAGTAGACATCGAAGTCGCTGAAGATCCCATCATTTGGTTCATAGCTTCTTGAACGGCACTAATATGAATTTCAGTCAAATCATGACTCGTGTTCGTGCCATCTCCGCCAAGCATCAAGTCTGCAATTACCTGAGCATCCGATGTTTTGATAACGAGTGAGTTTACACCCTCAAAGCCTTCTACATAGCGAACGTGTACGGCCACGTGCGGCTTCGGAAACTCATTCTCCAAGTTCTCACGCTGAAGCAGCGAAATACGAGGCGTTGTAATCTCTACTTTCTTGCCAAGCAGCGTGGACAGTGCTGTTGCTGCACTGCCGAATGTGATGTTGCCAATTTCGCCCAATGCATCAATTTGAATCGGGTCCAAAAACTTTTCAATGGAAGGAGTACCGGCTTCTTCGGCAGACGGTTCATCTGATGATCTCTTCAACAACGCGTCAATTTCCTCCTGTGACAAGTAGTCCTTACTCGTCATGCTCTTCCACTCCTTCATCTACAACGTGATCGATTTGTACTGAGACTCGATCCTTATACACACCAGGTGTTCCTATATATTTCTCGCGTTCGCCGACCCGAATTGACAATCCACTGTCAACCGGCTTATTCAACGCGATCACATCGCCAACCGCGAGCTGCATTAGCTCATGCACCGTAATATTGGATGTCCCCAGCTCCACCGATATCGGCAGCTTCGCCTTTGTTACGCGCTGGCGTAATTTTTCAACTTCAATCGGCTCTCTTGTCTTCTTCTCTGATACGAACCAATGGTGCACAGAGAGCTTCGGCATGATCGGCTCAATGACGACATGCGGGATACACAAGTTGATCATCCCCGTCGTATCCCCGATTTTCGTGCTCAAGGAGATGAGCGCTATCGTTTCATTCGGCGATACGATCTGCATGAACTGTGGATTCGTCTCCAATGCTTCAAGTCTTGGTTCAATATCAAGGACATTTTTCCAAGCTTCTTGCAAACTGTCGAACGCACGGCTGAATATTCGCTCCATAACCGTCGTCTCAATCTCTGTTAACGCATTGATTTTCGATGGAGCCATACCCGTACCGCCCAACATGCGATCCAGCATCGCAAAGGCTACGTTAGGATTTACTTCGAGTACCATTCGCCCCTTGAACGGCTCAGCCTCGAAAATATTCAGAATCGTCATCTTCGGAATAGACCGAATAAATTCGTCATACGGCAGCTGTTCTACCTGTACGACATTGATTTGTACAAATGTCCTGAGTTGCGCAGAAAAATATGTCGTTAAATATCTGGCAAAATTCTCATGGATGCGTGTTAAGCTGCGGATATGATCCTTAGAAAATCGAACAGCCCGCTTAAAATCATAGGAGCGAATTTTACGCTGCGTCTCCTCTTTCTTAAGCTCTTCTGCATCCATCTCACCTGAGGACAACGCCGCCAGCAAGGCGTCAATCTCGTTCTGTGACAGCACGTCAACCAATCGTTTCACCCCCTTACAGGAATCAACTACAACAGATGTAACCGCCCTTGTTAGAGGCGTTGCATAATGAAATCGGTCAAGTCGATTTGAATGACCTTGCCCTCTGGCAACTGCTTGTTAATCAATTCGAGCAGCTTGGAACATAACTGATCTTGTCCCTTCATGCCTTGCAGTTCCTCCGGCTTCATGTCTGCGAGCGTGCGTAAGATCAATGGTTTAATACGCATGTCTTTGATCTTGTCAAACTGCTCCTTGGTCTTCTTGCTGTCCAATTGAAATGCGAATCCTGTCAGTACGATATAGTCGTGATCTGCCAGGTTCGTCTTGATTTCATTCATACTGGACGTCATTTCTACAATTTCATCGGCAGACAGTCTAGGCACAGCAATGTTCCCAGTCGGGTTAGCTTGTTTCCCTGGTGTTGAGTTCGACATCATAATAACTACCAGTGCAATTAACGTGAGCGCTAGCAGCACCGTAATCATCCACGGCAGCATTCGTTTCATGGTTGTCCCTCCGATAATTCTGTCTTCTTCGTTCCGGCAATAATGCCTACAGAACGTATGTATTGTTCAATGCAACTAATGACTTCCTGCCCTTTCTCCAGCACAATAAACTTCTTGCCTGTCGTCAGGGTAATATACGTGTCGGGTGTCTCCTCTACAGACTCGATAAGAAGGGCGTTCACCCATACAGGCGATCCATTCAATCTCGTAACAGATATCATTCTATTCCTCCTTTCGAGCGCCGTCCGTCATCCCGCAGACGGGGGATTATGCCCCCACAGCCTGCGGGATTAAGGAAGCAGGATTACCTACCGCTTATCGCTTCAAGTTAACAACCTCTTGCAGCACTTCATCGGAAGTTGTGATGATGCGAGAGTTCGCTTGGAAGCCGCGTTGCGCAACGATCATTTCGGTAAATTCAGAAGTCAAATCAACGTTCGACATTTCCAGCTGTCCGGAAATGATCGCGCCTGTACCAGCTTCTGGACTGTTTGCTTCCGACAATTCATCAAGAGCGCCGCCCTCAATCGCATTCGGAGTCAATCGGTACAAGTTGCCTCCCACCTTCTCCAAGCCTTCTGGATTCGGGATCTTCGCAACACCAATTTTGACGCCTGTTGCTTCAGTCGTACCATCATCTCTCTTCGCGATAATTTCGCCATTTTGTGCAATAGTGAACGCAACGATCTCTTCATCCAATTGAATTCCGCCACCGCCAGCGTCCAGCACTCGCAAACCATCGGAAGTTACCAATTGACGCATTGCATCGAGATGGAAATCACCAGCGCGAGTATAGAAGGTCGCACCATCATCACCCATTTTTACTGCAAAGAATCCATCTCCATCAATGCGCAAATCGAGCGGACGGTTCGTCGTCATCGCACTGCCGCCTGTATGCACATTGTCTATGGAAGCAACAACAGCACCAAGTCCGATCTGCTTAGCATTGACGCCCCCCATACCACCATCGCCTGGTGCAGTCGTTCCTGATACCGTTTGGCTCATAATATCCTTAAAGGTTACGCGTCCAGCCTTGAAGCCTGCTGTATTTACGTTCGCAATGTTATTGCCGATTACATCCAGCTTCGTCTGAAAGCCGCGCATTCCGGATACACCAGAGTACATGGATCGAATCATTCTTTTTACCTCCGACTATTCGTTATTCCGCTCACTTCTGTCGTTCCATGAGCGATGGCCTCCTTAACGGTCCAGCCATTTCATACCGTGCCCTGCCATTTACACATTTCTCAACCTCATCAATGTAACTGCCAATGAACATTAATTCATAAGGACGGCACTGTCTATTTGCGTAAAGATGTGATCCTGCTGAGAAGCTTCATCGAGAGCCGTGATTACCGTTCGAGAGTGAACATTCACAATGAACGCCTGCTTGTTAACAACAACCAGTGATTGCTTAGCTCCTTTGGATTCCGCTTGTGAAATAGCCTGCTTCATCTTTTGCATCAAATCCGGTGTCATGGACATCCCGCGCTCCTTCATCCGAAGTTGCGCATGGTGACTGAACCGTACGTCTTCCTGCTTATGCAGCTCTTGATTCAGCAGCTGCTGAAACTGGAGGGCAGCGCTTGTCTTTCCGCTTGATGTCGCCCTCGACAAAGAATTTGTCTGTACAGGACGAATTGGCGGCAAATGCCCTAGTGAGCCTTGGATATTCATGAATTGCCGTCCACGGCTTGTTCCGGCTTGCTTGTCGCATTCCCATCCACTTGTCCGCTTGAAGGCATGCGAATTTCAGAAATGTACTTCATTTCGACTTCGTCCTTGCCTACTTTGGCGTACATCTGATTGTCACGAACTAGAATGGAATCCACGATGCCCGTCTTGATTTGGGTTGTGCTTTCCTTACCGTCCGTACTTGCCGCATCTTTCTGCGCAATCCATGTAATCTCCTTGCCGATCATATTGGAGGACATTCCGAGTGTCTGCTGCATCGTGTTCATTTGCGTCGAAATGTTCATTAATTGTTCGACAGAGCTGAATTGCGCCATTTGTGCGATAAAATCACGATCTTGCATTGGCTGCATTGGATCCTGATTTTGCAATTGCGTGATCAGAATTTTAAGAAATTCATCCTTCCCGAGCTTCTTCTCTTCCACACGACCGGCCAACGCCATATTGTCCTTGTGATAGTTCGGGAAAGTCACGACCTTTTGGAAGTTATTGCTCTTTACATTGTTAACTTCTCCTGGCACTTCCGCCCCTCCCTTCTCCTTGCTTGCTGCTACCAAATGCGCATCAATTATACAGATGCTGAGAAGGTGGATTGACCATGAGCACGCAGTGCTTCCTTCACCTGCTCTTCGTCCTGCTTCAGCGCTGCTGTATCTTCAATAGCTGCTGAACGCTGCTTCGATTGACGCTCCGATGATTGTTGACGATTGGCATTGGATTGCCGCTGTTCCTGGAACATCGATGAAGCCATTGACGAAGATGGCTGCTGGGCAACTTCAATCTTCTCAACTTGAATGCCCTGCGTCTGTAATGCTCCTCGAAGCATTGACATCTGCTGTTCCAGCATCTCTTTCGCTATTCCATGCTCCGTCATAAAGCGAGCTGTCAATTGTCCGTTATGTATTGTCAAGCGAATATCGACCTGCCCCAAATGCTCAGGGTACAACGATATTTTCGCTTCTGATACTGGACCCAGCTTGCTAAAGCGAAGCTGCTTCACGATGAAGCCGGACATTTCATCCGCAAATCGATCCGCATGAACAACAGGTGTAGATTTCGTTGTATTCAATCCTTCCTGTCTCATCGCCCATTGACCTGCCAGCATGACCTGCTGCGTTGGCTGAGCTTCTGTGCTATCAATCGTAGTCGATTCTACAACCGCTCCTGCCGCAGCGGAAGTAGCTGCCGGACGAAGCAGTGTGTTTAATTCGGTAAGCTTCTTCATAGCACCAAGCACTTGTCCCGCCTCTTGATCATCACCACTTGTCAATGCCGCCTGATTCGCTCCACTGCCGTTAAGAAGACGCATTAGTTCTTGAGACCCATCTGCATCAGTCTCAAGCCCATCCCCCTTCGATTGAAGGGCAGCACGCAGCATATGTGCGAAGTTATCCGATTCCCCCGTGCCTTTTGGCGCATCCAAGTATGACGCTAACTGAGCCATAATATCGCGCACTGCAATGGTGATTGTCTCAGGCTGTGCAATCAGATTTTGAAATTGTACGGAATCGCCTTGCTGCCCTGGCTGCTGTTCTTGCAGCCACTGATGAGCTTGCATTAGCCATTGCTGCAGCGCAGCCATAAGAGCAGGGTCTGGATCTGCTGCAAGCTGCTCATCCAGCTGCTTTAGCGGGTCATCGAACCATTGCCCAATCGCCTCAGTCAATGATTCCTCTCCTTCCGAACCCAGTGATGCCAATATTTCATTTGCTGACATCATTGAACCGAGTGTTGAGGACATCATTGCGTCTCCTTCTGCTCCGGCACCGCTCATGCACTGAGCAAGTGTAGCCCAGAAACCAGAAGCTCCTGTATCGCCTTTCGATTGAACTCCACCGAAAAACGATGCCGCATTAACAGCAGATACGTTCGTAATCGTTCCTGACATGTTTTCACCTCCTTCCGTTACATACGGTTATTGGTTCGGCAATAATTTGGCAACTAACTTAGCTGTCTTCGTCTTGTCTATGTCTGTCATGGCATTAATCAATTTCGAGCGTGTCGCATCGTCAACCGAACTCAGTACTGTCAGTGCTTTGTCCGGATTTATTTTTGCTGTTTCAAGCAGGAAGCTTGCTCCGCTCTTCGGTGTCATGCTCGAGAACGTTTTGCTGAGCTGCGAACGATCCAGCCCTGTTTGCGCCTCTTTGCTGTTCTCGTTTTTCTTGAGTCTCGCTTGCAGCGCGCGAATTTCCAAATTGTCGGACGGCTTAATATCCTTCAACATCATGGATGCTTCAGCTGCCACCTTGGGATTCATCTTCTCGAGAACTTTGACCCGGTTGTCTTGTTTCATTGCATTCAGTACGAGCACAATCTCTTCCGTTGCCATATTCTCTAAGATCGGAGCTGCTTTACTCGGCATCATCTTGGCATACACGTTCGCCAAATCCTTAATTTGACGATCATATTGCTCTTGATTCGCCTGCTGCTCCTGATGATTGCTTTTCAGACTTTGAAGCTGGTGCTTCAACTCAGAAACTTCCCCCTCAAGACTTTTCCGTTTGTCGGCCAAGACTCGCAAATCCTGATCTTTAGAAGCAAGCAGCGCCTTTAATTCTGTAATTTGTTCAGATTGCGCCTTGGTTTCTTCCTTCTGTGCCTTCTTTTCTTCCTTCGCTTTATCCTTCGGAGCTTCCTCTGGAGTCACCCACTTGTTCACGATAGGAATCTCACTGGCAATCGACACGAGCTGGCTGCGCCAATTCGCATTAAAGAGTGTCAACAACACACCGATTAAAATAATCGCAAAAATGATTGGTGTCACAAAGAACAAAAAACGCTCAAAACCTGAATAATTGCTTTCTTTTTCTTCTGTCATCATCTCTGACACTGCTATCCCTCCTGCTTGTGCGGCGGGTTCGAACCGGTATCCATGTTAGCGGGCGGCCATGTGATAGCGGACCGTTGCGAGCTCGTCCATCTCACTTTGCTCCCACAATGCCATCTGCCGCTTGAACTCCTCTTCTGCTTTTTCACGGGCTTTGGTCCATACCTTTTCATCCGTCATTCGTTCTGCAAGCTCACCCTGCTTGTCCTGAACATGGATTTCTGCTGACCGTACCCGTGTCCTCGCATGTTGGATTTGCTGTTCCACATGGGAGATGTACTGCTGCCAAGCTTGAACTTCAGCTACTGGCGCACAGCTGTCCACACTACTCTGCAGCTGCTGCCTTGCTGTCTCGAATTCTCGAAGACATTCTTGCAGGCTGTTCTCTTCCGCATGCAGATGTCCAACAGCCTCTGACAGCATCCATTCCGCTTGTTTCTTCTCATTCGTCCTCAGATCCAGAACCTTCTGGAATGAATAATGAAAAGCTCGCACTGCTCATTCAACTCCCTGGAAATTGCATCATTAATTGTTCCACCGTATCCTCATAGGAAGCTTCCTCTTCAATACGCTGCTTCGTAAAGGTTTCGATCTGCTCGATATAGGCAATCGCTTCATCGATAGCAGGATTGCTGCCTTGCTGATAAGCGCCGATGTTAATCAAATCTTCCGATTCACGGTAGACTGCCAGCAGCCGCTTCAACTGCTCTGCTGACAATTGGTGATCCTTCGGCACAATATCCTTCATAACCCGACTGACGCTGGCCAATATATCAATTGCAGGAAAATGTCCCTTATTGGCGATGTTCCGGTTCAATACAATGTGTCCATCCAGTATCCCCCGAACCGCATCGGCAATTGGTTCGTTCATATCGTCACCATCTACTAAAACCGTATAGAACGCAGTAATTGAACCGCTTGTTCCCGTTCCTGAACGCTCTAGCAGCTTCGGTAAGCTTGCAAACACGGACGGTGTATAACCGCGTGTCGCCGGAGGCTCCCCAACGGCAAGTCCAACCTCACGCATTGCCATTGCATAACGAGTTACTGAATCCATCATCAGCATCACATTCATCCCACGATCTCGGAAATACTCTGCTATCGTTGTCGCAATAAGCGCGCCCTTAATCCGAACGAGCGCAGGCTGATCCGAGGTTGCAACAATAACAACCGAACGAGCAAGCCCTTCAGGTCCTAAATCCCGTTCGATAAATTCAAGCACCTCGCGTCCGCGTTCCCCAATCAGGGCGATGACGTTTACATCGGCATCTGTATTGCGTGCAATCATGCCAAGAAGTGTACTCTTCCCGACACCAGATCCGGCAAAAATACCAACCCGCTGCCCGTTCCCAATCGTTAGCAAACCATCAATTGCCCTTACTCCTACTCCAATCGGTTCGCTTACACGCTGACGCTTAAGCGGGTTGGACGGAATATTATTTGTCGAATACTGCGACATTCGTGTCGGCAAGAAAGATCCGTCGAGCGGTCTTCCTAGCCCGTCTAACACCTTGCCAAGCAGTTCTGAGCCAACCGATACACTCAATGGCTTTCCTGTGCCTACAACATCACAGCCAGGGCCAATGGATTGCAGCTCGCCAAGCGGCATAAGAAGCACTTTATTGTCACGGAAGCCTACCACTTCCGCCATCAACGGCTCGCAGCCCTTCGTCGGGTAGATATAACATACTTCCCCAACACTTGCATCCGGCCCCTCAGATTCAACCATCAGCCCGATTACTTGCGTTACCTTACCATTAACACGAACTGGATCTATTTGCCGTAAATGATCCATATATTTATTCGCATTCCATTTGTAATTAAGCGCCATCGTCTATACGCTCCTCTTGCTGAATCGCCACCTGCAGAAGTGCCTTCTTGATTTCAGACAACTGTGTGTCTATGCGGGCGTCGATGCTTCCAAGGGATGACCGTACAACACAACCTCCATCGTTCACGCTTGTATCTGGAATAATCTCCAGTTCTGCTTGAGAGTCTATTGCAAATCCAAGCTCCTCACGTGCTGCATGGACGAAGGAGAACTGCTCAGGCGACACACACAGTGTAATTGTGCCGCTCTCACGCTTGCGGGCAAGTGTTCTTCGAGCGATTTCGAGTATAATGTCTGGGTCAACCGTGAGCTGCTGCTGAATGACCTTCTCAGCAACGGCACAGCTAAGCGTAACGACGAAAGGCTCCGCCTCCTGGAGGATTTGCTCTTTGGCCTGATACGCTTGCTGCAAAACGGCTTGAGCTTCAGCAATCTTGCGCTCATATGCCTGCTGTATTTCCTGCTCCGCTTGTGCCATCCCTTGCTGATAGCCTTCGTCATATCCTTGCTTCTTCATTGACTCGACAAGCTGCTCATCTTGTTCTCTTCGCTCTGTCCACCAGGCATCGATCTGTTCACGAGTTTCGCTTAACATCGTCTCAGCCTCGTCTGCTGCATTGCGTACATGCTCTTCAGCGAACGATTCTGCATCATCGAGAATGGACTGCCGCAAGCTTGCAAGCTGCTCATCCTTATTCAAGACATGTTCCGCAGTCAACGGCTCAGCTTGATCTTCTACCGGTGCTGCGTCCTGTCTGAGATGGCGGCGCACCGCCTCCAGCATTCTCAGCTGCTCGACAGGAACATACTCGGTTGATTTGATGACATTAGACAACGATATCATCTCCTCCGCCGCGAGCGATGATCACTTCACCCGCTTCTTCTAAGCGACGGATAGTCGACACGATTCGAGTCTGTGCTTCTTCCACATCACGAAGCCGTACAGGCCCCATAAATTCCATTTCTTCCTTGAATGTATCCGCCATACGCTTGGACATATTCCGGAATATCGACTCGCGTACCTCTTCGCTTGCAACTTTGAGTGCGAGCTGCAAATCGCTGTTGTCGATGTCGCGGATAATGCGTTGAATCGAACGGTTGTCGATATTGACGATATCCTCGAATACGAACATTCTCTTTTTGATTTCTTCGGCCAATTCCGGATCCTGAATTTCGAGAGAGTCCAGAATCGTCCGCTCTGTTCCTCGATCGACACCATTCAAGATATTGACGATCGATTCGATGCCGCCTGCGCTTGTGTAATCTTGGGTAACCGTCGACGAAAGCTTCTGTTCAAGCACCTGCTCCACCTGACTAATAACTTCCGGCGAAGTGCTGTCCATCAACGCAACTCTTCTCGCCACCTCTGCCTGCTTCTCAGGAGGAAGCGAGGATAGGATGACCGAAGCTTGTTCGGTCTGCAAGTAAGAGAGAACCAGCGCAATCGTTTGAACATTCTCGTTCTGTATAAAGTTGAAGATCTGCTGTGCGTCAGCCTTGCGTGCGAAGTCAAACGGTCTCACCTGCAGCGTTGCTGTCAGGCGATTAATAATATCCAGCGCCTTCTGCTGTCCGAGTGCCTTCTCCAAAATTTCTTTTGCGTATGTAATACCGCCTTGCGATATATATTCCTGTGCTAGGCAAATTTGGTGAAATTCGCTCATTACCGCTTCTTTTTCCGCTGCATCTACTTTGCGGACATTTGCAATTTCGAGCGTAAGCTGCTCAATTTCTTCATCCCTAAGATGTTTGAATATTTGAGCTGACACTTCCGGCCCGAGCGTTATGAGCAAAATCGCCGCCTTCTGTCTGCCTGTTAATCCGCCTTTGACCATTCCGCTCACCTCGATTCCTCTACTAGCCATGTGCGCAGCAATTTAACAAATTCATCCGGTTTCTTCTTCGCTAGCGATTCCAGCTGTTTGCGTACCTGATGCTCGCCAGTCAAATTCTCTAAGTCAATAGAAGGAAGTTCGAGTTGAGACGGACCAGACATTTCGGTCTCGTAATATTCTTCTTCCTCTTCTTGTCTGCGTTTGCGGACGACCGCGTAGGTAATTCCTCCTGCCACAGCTAGTAATCCAAGCGCACCCGCGCCATACCATACCCAGTTCGGAATCGACTGATTGTCCGACACGACTCCATCTTTAGAACCATTTTGAGTCATAACAGAAACTTTTTGCGTCAGATCAACGTCTGTATATGTAACACCTGAATCTCTCAATTGAGTGGCAACAATACTGCGCAGCACCTTTTCGACTTGCTGCACTCGATCTTGTTGCATTTGATCTGAGTCGATTGCTGCATGAATGGTTAAATCTTTAACAGCATATGGACTTGCTTCAATCGTGTTCGATATCCGATTCACATCGTAATTGGTCGTGCGTTGGGATTTCTCGGAGTTCGTCTCTCCGCCGTTAGATGCAGAAGGATAATTCGTTACTTCTCCATCGCCAACGCCAGCAACACCACTTTCAGGTGAACCTTTACCTGTATGGGATTCCTGCATTTCCTGTACGCTAATTTCAATTCCTTTCATCTCTTCCTTATTTACAGGCTCGACAAGATCTTCTTTCTTGTGAATTTTGTCGAAATTCAATTTGGCAGAGACAAGGATATGAACCTTGTCAGCCGGAAATTGGCCATTAAGGAACTGCTGAACGGTCATGCGAATATCGTTTTCATACTTACGCTGAATTTTGAGTTGCTCATCGACTTCACCGAGCGCGTTTTTACCATTACCGCCGACTGAACCCGAAGCGAAGAACATACTTTCATTGCTAGAAATCGTAATATTTTCAATCGGCAAATGCGGCACAGCTGTCTTCACCAAATTGAAATATCCATCAACTTCTGCCTGGTTCGGCTGATAGCCGCCTTTAAAGCTAAGCACGATGGATGCCGATGCTTGTTCTTGATCCGGTGTAGCAAATACCGTCTCTTTAGGCAAATTGACGATTACTTTTGCATCCTGAACGCCTTGCATTTGACGCAGTAACCGTTCGACTTCTCCGTTCAATGCGTTCTTATAACGCACGTCAAATACATTGTCGGTCATTCCGCTCATTAGCCCGTCAGCGCCGAATGATTCGAAGCCGATCGAGCCATTCTTCACAATCCCTTGCGCACCAACATCCACCTTAACTTTTGCAGCTGAGGTGCTTGGGACAGATATTTGGCTTCCATTGGAACTTAATTGATACGGAATGTTGTTTGAATTTAGATACTCAATGATGCCAGCCGCATCATTTGCGTTCAAATCGCGAAATGCGAGTTCATACTCGGTTTTCGAAAATAAATACGTCATGATAACTGCAGCTACGAGTACAAGGCCAATTGTCGACAACAGCAATGCCTTTTGTTTCTTGCTGAATTGATTCCAATATCGAGACGCTTTATCACGATATTGGGTCACTTTTTCATTCACTTCACGTCACCCCACCCAAACTATGTAAGACATCACGCTGTTATAACTGCATGCGCATAATATCCTGATACGCTTCAACGACCTTATTGCGCACTTGAGTAGTCAGCTGCATGCCGAGTAGCGCACGCTCTGAGGCGATCATGAGTTGATCGACATCAACTTCACCCAGTATAAACTTGTCATTCATCGTCTGGACTTGCTGCTCTTGTCCTTCAAGTTGCTGGAGTGCATCTGCAAAGAAAGTGCCGAAAGACTTTGTCACTTCTGCTGGTGAATTCTGCTTCAGCCCTGCTGCGGCCGTAGAAGACGTGGCCGGCTGAGCCATATGTATTGGGAGCATTGTATTCTGAATCACTCTTTTCCCTCCTTATCCGAATGGTTCGGCAGATTTTTGTCGAAAAATAGCGAAATTATCCCTTGCCGATCTCGAGCGCCTTCATAACCATCGATTTGGAAGCATTGAGTGCTGTCACATTCGCCTCATATGATCGAGTTGCTGAGATCATATCGACCATTTCCTTCGCTATGTCGACGTTAGGCATCGTTACATAACCATTCTCATCTGCATCCGGATGTGTCGGATTGTATGCGATCTTGAAGGCCGAATTATCCGCTTTAATTTGGGATACCTTAACCCCTCTTGATGTCGGCTCACCCTTCATCGCAGCTTCAAAGGATTGTTGAAAAGTCGGCTCTGTCGGTGACATGACGACAACCTTGCGAGTGTAAGGTACGAACTTCCCGTTCACATACTGTGCACGCGTCGTCTCCGCATTCGCGATATTGGAGGAGATGACATCCATGCGCAATCTTTGAGCGGTTAAACCGGACGAGCTAATTTGAAAACTGTTGCTAATCTTCATAACTATCGATTACCTCCTAACATCCATTGATGTTCGCATCATATTAATATGATGGTTAAGCTGCTGTATAAAGGTGTTGTAGCGCAACTGGTTTTCCGCCTGCATCGTCATTTCCCGATCCATGTCGACGTTGTTGCGATTATTGCCCATCACGGTAGCTTGGTCGCGAATCACCTGCATGGACGGCGTTGATTGAGAAGGCCCAATATAAAAGTGCTTTTCATTCGTTCGGCGACCTACCAGAGACCCGCCCTCCATCTGATCTCTCAGGAGAGATTCAAATTGCACTTCCGAACGCTTAAAATATGGCGTATCGACATTCGCAATATTATTTGAAATCGCATTCTGCCTCGCTACAGAAGTTTGAATGGCACCTTCCAGGCGCGACATATGAACGCCATTCAATAAATCCACAATAACCCCTCCTTTTCGTTGTTTAAAATTTTGACTATATTACTATACCATTTACTTTGACGTTTCTCCTTCTTTTTTTCGACAAAATATTTGTTTTTGTGCATAAGTCGAAGGACGCATGTGCATGATTCGCGATTATTCATTCAATTTGTTAATTTTATGACAGAAGAAGATAATTAACGCCATACCTATCATCTTAAACTTTGGGTTATAACACAATAAGAAAAAAGCCCTATCTTTCGTCCGAAAGTCAGGGCTTTTTCTAAATAGTTTGTCGAACATTTTGACTGGTCTATATCTCAATAACAATTGTCACACTTTGTCGGATTATACTACAATATATATTGGCTCAAGTCCCGGTTCTGAGAAATATCTGCTAGTTTTTCACGTACATATTCCGGTGTAATCTGAAATGTCTCCAATGTCAGCTCTGGCGCCTCGAAAGACAAGTCTTCGAGCAGCTTCTCCATGATCGTATGAAGGCGTCTTGCCCCGATATTCTCCATGTTCTGATTCACCGTTGCAGCAATATTGGCAATCTCCCGGATTGCTTCATCCGAAAATTGTATTTCAATATTCTCTGTCTTCAATAATTCGACATATTGCTTCGTCAATGCGTTTTTCGGCTCCGTCAAGATGGACACGAAGTCATCCAGCGACAGATTGTTCAATTCGACACGAATCGGGAATCGTCCCTGCAATTCGGGAATAAGATCAGACGGCTTGGCGATATGGAAGGCACCTGCTGAAATAAACAACACATAGTCTGTTTTTACAGGCCCATACTTGGTCATAATGGTTGAGCCTTCTACGATCGGCAAAATGTCTCGCTGTACCCCTTCTCTGGATACATCCGGGCCAGAACCTCCCCGTCCGCTGGAAGCAATCTTGTCGATCTCATCAATGAAGATGATGCCGGATTGCTCTGCACGTCGAATGGACTCCTGAGTAACATCGTCCATATCAATTAACTTACCCGCTTCTTCTTGTGTTAAAACTTTGCGTGCTTCCTTAATCGTCAGCTTGCGCTTCTTCATGCGCTTAGGCAGCAGATTGCCGAACATCTCCTGCATGTTCATGCCCATCTGCTCATTACCTTGGCCAGACAGGAAATCAAGCATGCTCGGTGTATTCTCTTCCACGTCGATTTCAATCATATCGTTCTCGAGCTGTCCAGACAACAATTCGAAACGTACTTTGCGGCGCTTCTCTTGGATGCCTGGGTCTGGCTCTTTCTCAGGATTTGCCTGTTCCTGGTTGTTGCTCTGGCCGAACAACATCTCAAACGGGTTACGGCCATTCTTATTCGATTGAGGTGTAGGGACTAGCAATTCGACAATACGCTCGTTTGCCATTTCCTCTGCTTTGTCCTTCACCTTCTCTGTACGCTCCAGCTTCACCATTCGAATCGATGTTTCTACCAGATCTCGAACCATGGATTCGACATCTCGACCGACATAACCTACTTCGGTGAATTTCGTCGCCTCCACTTTAACAAATGGCGCATGAACAAGCTTAGCCAGGCGACGGGCAATTTCCGTCTTCCCCACACCTGTAGGCCCGATCATTAAGATATTTTTCGGAACGATCTCATCTTGGATGCTCTCATCAAGCAGTCCACGGCGATATCGGTTGCGCAGTGCAATCGCAACGGCACGCTTCGCATTCTTCTGACCAACAATATACTTATCCAATTCAGTAACGATTTGTCGCGGTGTCCACGCTTGCTGATTCATTACTATCCCTCCGCTCCGGCTGCCATACGGCTATTAAATTTGTTCAACCACAATATTGTCATTCGTATATACACAGATTTCACTTGCAATCTGAAGTGAAGCTTCCGCCATTTCTTTGGCTGTCATATTCGGAGAATGTCGTTTCAAAGCGCGTCCAGCAGCAAGTGCAAATGATCCACCAGATCCGATTGCGATGACATCGTCATCAGGCTCAATAATCTCTCCCCCGCCCGAAATGAGCAGCATATGGGTCGCATCCATTACAATCATCAATGCTTCTAATTTGCGAAGCACACGATCTTGACGCCAGTCCTTCGCAAGCTCGACTGCTGCGCGCTGCAGATTGCCGTGATGCTCCTCCAGCTTGCCTTCGAACTTCTCGAACAATGTAATCGCATCCGCTACCGAGCCTGCAAATCCAGCGACTACCTGACCGCGATATAAGCGGCGAACCTTGCGTGCGTGCTGCTTCATCACCATGTTGTTGCCAAAGGTCACCTGGCCGTCGCCTGCAATCGCAGCTGCACCATTATGTCTTACCGCACAAATCGTTGTTGCATGAAATGAATATTCCACTCTACCAAGCCTCCTGCCTTATGAACGCGCAAAGGAACCAGACATGCACAAAACGGCCGCTGCTTCCTTACGCTTCACCAATTATTTGATGTGGATGCCATGCTCTTCCTGAAATGCACGCAGCGTATCAAGCGCACGATGTGCGATGGCTTCGTTCTTTTCTTTTTTGTTGCGAATACGAGTCTCCAGCGGCGGGAACAAGCCAAAGTTCGCATTCATAGGTTGGAAATGTTTAAAGTCCGCAGTGGTAATGTAATTCGCCATGCTTCCTAATGTCGTTTGCTGCGGCAATACAAGACATGAATTGCCCGCCGCATACCGTGCTGCATTCAATCCTGCAATCAATCCCGATGCTGCAGATTCCACATAACCTTCTACCCCTGTCATCTGACCAGCAAAGAACAAGGATGGTCGGCCCTTGAATTGATAAGTTGGTTCGAGCAGCTTCGGTGAGTTAACGAACGTATTGCGGTGCATAACACCATAACGTACAAATTCGGCTTGCTCCAAACCAGGAATCATGCGGAACACCCGCTTCTGTTCTCCCCATTTCAAGTGAGTCTGGAAGCCAACCATATTGTACAGTGTGCCTGCTGCATTATCCTGACGAAGCTGAATAACAGCAAACGGCGTCTTGCCTGTATTCGGATCAACTAAACCTACTGGCTTCATTGGCCCGAACAGAGCTGTCTGTTTGCCGCGGCTCATCATGACCTCAATCGGCATGCAGCCCTCAAAGTAAACTTCCTTCTCGAATGTCTTCAGTTCAGCTTTCTCTGCTGTAATAATCGCCTCGTAGAACGCATTGAACTCTTCTTCATTCATTGGGCAATTCAAATATGCAGCTTCACCCTTATCATAACGAGAAGCCAAATATACCTTGTTCATATCGATTGTATCTTTATCAATGATAGGCGCTGCCGCATCGTAGAAGTAGAAGTACTCCTCACCCATCAATTCTTTAATACGTGCGGATAACGATTCGGATGTCAAAGGACCTGTCGCAATGACAGTAATACCATCTTCAGGAATATCCGCAACTTCCTCGTTGCGCACCTCAACTAGCGGATGCTCCTTCAGCGTGTTCGTAATCTCATCCGAGAAGCCTTCACGGTCAACCGCCAATGCTCCACCTGCTGGTACAGCATGTTTATCAGCTGCGCTCATAATCAATGAGTTCATGTAGCGCATTTCTTCCTTCAATACACCTACTGCATTGCTCAATCCATTTGCTCGCAGCGAGTTGCTGCACACCAGTTCAGCAAACCGTCCGCTATGGTGAGCTGGAGTCTGTTTGACAGGTCTCATTTCATATAGTGTGACAGGCACGCCTTGCTGTGCAATTTGCCATGCCGCCTCGCTCCCCGCCAATCCTGCACCAATGACGGTTACTCTAGGCTGATTCATTTGTTGATATCCCCCTCAGTTGTATGCAAAAGCACTGATCGCGGCTCCTTGAATAAGCAGCCGCGATGCAGAGCTAACCTTTATTATCGTAATTCAGACTGTAAACTTGTGAAGATAGCACAAGAATTACAGCAGCGAAGCCTGACATCCCACAGCATGGTCACGTTCATTTATGTGTATGCCAGCAGCTCCTTATTCATCATCTGAATCTTCTTGCACCTGCTCATTATGATCACAGCTTGTGCAGATTAGCTTCGTTCCTTGCTTGCTCCGTTTCTCAATCATCAAGCTTCCGCACGAAGGACAAGGCTTAGCAGAAGGGCGATCCCACATCACATTATCGCATTCTGGGTAGCGGTCGCATCCATAGAAGACACGTCCCTTCTTACTGCGGCGCTCAACGAGCTTGCCTTCGTGGCACTTCGGACAAGTAACACCGGTATCTTTTACAATCGGGCGTGTATTGCGGCAATCCGGGAAGCCTGAGCATGCCAGGAATTTACCGAACCGACCCATCTTGTATACAAAATGACGTCCGCATTTCTCACAAATCTCATCGGACACTTCATCCTCGATTTCGATTTCCTTCATTTCCTCTTCCGCTACAAGCAGTCGTTTCTCGAAGGATTCATAGAAATCCGCAAGTACCTTGACCCAATCCTGCTGTCCTTCACCGACATGGTCTAAATCCTCTTCCATGTGAGCGGTAAATTCGACATCCAAAATTTCTGGGAAGAACTCTTCCATGAGTTGAATGATCAGCTCTCCCAATTCTGTTGGGACGAACTTCTTCTCTTCAATCGCTACATATCCGCGCTTCTGAATTGTCTCCAGTGTTGGCGCGTATGTACTCGGCCGTCCGATTCCAAGCTCCTCTAGCGTCTTGACCAGTCGAGCTTCTGTATAACGCGGTGGCGGCTGTGTAAAATGCTGCTTCGGCTCAATCTGTTCGGTCTGCATGCTGTCTCCAACAGTGAGCGGAGGCAGAAACTTGTCATCCTCAACCGTGCCATCGTCGTTGCCCTCCACATATACCTTCATAAAGCCAGGGAAGCGGATTTTAGATCCGTTCGCACGGAACATCGTTTCTCCAACCTTAATATCTACGGTCATCGTATCCATAATGGCAGATGTCATCTGGCTTGCCACGAACCGTTCCCATACCAGCTTGTATAGGCGGAACTGATCCCGGCTCAAGAAGGACTTCATCTCGTCAGGAGTTCGCATTATGGATGTAGGTCTGATCGCTTCATGCGCATCCTGCGCATTCGCATTTTTCTTCACATATTGACGCGGAGTCTCAGGCATATACTCATCGCCGTAATGACCCTTAATGAACTCTCCCGCTTCTTCCTGTGCTGTCTGGGAAATACGCGTAGAGTCCGTACGCATATACGTAATGAGACCTACCGTTCCCTCTTTGCCAAGGTCGACCCCTTCATATAATTGCTGTGCAACAGACATCGTCTTCGCCGCACGGAAATTCAATTTGCGGGCAGCCTCCTGCTGCAAGGAGCTTGTCGTAAACGGAGGCGAAGGATGACGTAGACGCTCTCTCTCTTTCACTTCGCTGACGACAAATGAATTGCCCTTAATTGCTTGAAGAATTTCATTTACTTCAGCTTCGCTCGTAAGCTCTCTCTTCTCCCCATTGATACTGTAGAACTTCGCATCGAATGAAGACTTGCCCATGTTCAAGCGTGCTGTAATCGTCCAATACTCTTCCGGAATGAACGCGCTAATTTCATTTTCCCGGTCGATGATCAGTTTGACGGACACGGACTGTACGCGTCCGGCCGACAATCCTTTCTTCACCTTCTTCCACAAAAGCGGACTTATCTTATAACCGACCAAACGGTCAAGGATACGTCTCGCTTGCTGTGCATGAACGAGGTCCATATTGATTTGACGCGGGGTTTTGAACGCATCCTTCACCGCTTGCTTCGTAATTTCATTAAATACGACTCGGCAAGCTTCTGACTGATCCAATTCGAGAGCGTGTGCTAAATGCCAAGCAATCGCTTCTCCTTCACGATCGGGGTCAGCTGCGAGATACACTTTTTTTACTTTTTTCCGAGCATCCTTCAATTCTTTCAGGACGCTGCCTTTACCGCGAATCGTTATATACTTGGGTGCAAAATTGTCCTCGATCTCAACGCCAATTTGACTCTTCGGCAAATCGCGAACATGCCCCATTGATGCTTTCACTATATACTTGCTTCCTAAATACTTTCCAATTGTCTTGGCCTTCGCAGGTGACTCGACAATTACTAGTGAATCCGCCACAGGCGCATCCTCCTCTCCAGCATACTGCACTATCATTCCGAGCTATATACGGCCCCCGGGCCTTCTCGGATTCGTTTTTTTAATTGTAAGGATAACAAAACTTCATGGAGTTGCGCAAATGTCGAACTGCTGCGCTGCATTAAGTCATCGATTGTACTGTCTTGATCACAAATGAGCTTATAAATGCGCTTCTCTTCATCAGTTAGGGGTTGTTCCCCAATAGCGTCGACCGTTTCATTATTGTACGACGAAGGGATTGTTGTCAACCAACCTTTGAATTCTTCCACAATATCACTAGCCGAACGAACTAATTTAGCCGAGCCTTCGTACAGCAATTTCAACGTCCCTGCCGACTTCGGAGATGTAATCGGACCAGGAACGGCAAATACTTCGCGATTCGACTCTAACGCCATGTCCGCCGTAATTAAGGCGCCACTGCGCAAATTGGCCTCTACAACAACTGTTCCCAGAGACAACCCCGCAATAATTCGATTCCGAAGTGGGAACATTCCCGGGTGCGTCTTCATGCCGAGCGGATACTCGGTAATGACAATTCCGTTCTCTACAATTCTTCCTGCCAAGCTTCGATTCTCGGGTGGATACACTCGGTCAAATGACGTCCCCATGACTGCAACCGTTCTGCCATACTTGAGAGCGCCTTCATGACTGGATGCATCTATCCCTCTCGCTAGCCCGCTAACCACATGCAGCCCTATATGTCCTAGCTGCTCCCCTAGTGTAGCTGCGACCTTCTTGCCATATGACGTAGGCATTCGTGTACCTACGATACTAACGGAAGCTTCCCCGAGGCATTTCCAATCTCCTCTACCATATAACACCCAAGGATATTGAGGGATTTCCTTCAATAATAATGGGTACTGTTCATCAAGCGCCGTTATCCATTCAATGCCGCTGCGCTTCGTGAGCTCAAGTCGCTGCTCGAGACGGTCGGAACGAAACTGTGCAGCTAGCTTGTCAGCCACATTCGGCTTCAATCCAGATTCCTGCCACTGCGAGGAAGATCGATCGAACCAGCATGGCAGCCCCAATAGCCCTATTCTATCCATTAAGTCACGAATAGTGTGCCATCCAATTCCTTCTGCTTCATGTAGTGCAAATAAAATGTGACGTTCAGTCCATCTGCTCATCGCATTCTTTCCCTTCATTAGAGAAGCGCGAATCCGCTTCCCTTATTTTGCTTGAGATATTAACAGATTGCAAGTGTCAACCCATTGTTTTTGAAATTCATAGAACTTTAATTTGCTAACAAAATAAAAAAAAGCAACCTTTATACACGTTTCCGTGCAATAAAGGTTGCTTACCTTTTGAATATTAGGAATTCACAACATGCGTCGTGCAGGACTCAAGCATTCCACGCTCTTCAAGTACAGCAACAAGCGTGCTGCCCATTTCCGAAGGAGTAGGCGCAACTCTTACACCACAAGCCTCCAGCGTAGCAATCTTCTCAGCAGCAGTTCCCTTGCCTCCTGAAATAATGGCGCCTGCGTGACCCATACGCTTGCCTGCAGGTGCTGTCGCTCCGCCGATGAAACCTACTACCGGCTTCTTCATGTTATCACGAATCCACTCTGCTGCTTCTTCTTCAGCTGTACCACCGATCTCACCGATCATGATAACAGCATGTGTATCTGGATCTTCATTGAACAGATGCAAGATATCAATGAATTCAGAGCCTTTGACCGGGTCACCACCAATGCCAACTGCAGTAGATTGGCCGATGCCGCGCGTTGTTAATTGATGAACAGCCTCATATGTGAGTGTTCCACTTCGGGATACGACGCCTACATGACCTGGTGCATGAATATATCCCGGCATAATACCGATCTTGCATTGTCCTGGTGTGATGACACCCGGGCAGTTCGGACCGATAAGACGTGTGCGCTTGCCTTCCATGTAGCGCTTAACCTTGACCATATCCAATACAGGAATACCCTCTGTAATACAGATAACCAGATCTAGATCGGCATCTACTGCTTCCATAATCGCATCTGCTGCAAATGCTGGCGGCACATAAATAACACTCGCTGTTGCGTCTGTTGCATTCTTGGCTTCCACTACCGTATTGTAAACAGGAAGTGTAACCACTTCACCGTTATCAAGCGTAATGTCAACCGTAGTTCCGCCTTTGCCAGGGACAGCGCCTGCTACCATCTGTGAGCCATACTCAAGCCCGCCCTTTGTATGGAACATGCCTGTAGCACCCGTCATATTTTGTGTAATAATCTTGGTATGTTTATCAATTAAGATACTCATTGACTCTCATCCTCTCGTCCGTGAATTATTGAACCAAAGCGACAATTTTCTGCGCACCGTCTGCCATCGAATCGGCTGCAACAATATTCAATCCGGATTCATTCAGAATGCGCTTGCCGATCTCCACGTTCGTACCTTCCAGACGGACGACGAGCGGCCGATCAAGACCAATTTGCTTCGCAGCTTCAACAACACCGTTTGCAATGACATCACAACGCATAATACCGCCGAAGATGTTTACAAATATGCCTTTTACATTTTCATCCGACAAAATGATCTTGAATGCTTCTGTTACTTTCTCCGTTGTAGCGCCGCCCCCTACATCTAGGAAGTTAGCCGGCTCTCCACCGTAATATTTAATGATATCCATCGTGGACATCGCAAGACCTGCACCGTTAACCATACAACCGATGTTGCCGTCGAGGGCGATATAGCTCAAATCGAACTTGGATGCTTCGATTTCCTTCTCGTCTTCTTCATCCAAATCGCGCAGTGCTTGAATGTCCTTATGGCGATACAGTGCATTAGAGTCAAAGTTCAGCTTCGCATCCAAAGCCATAACTTCGCCTTCACCTGTTATAACGAGTGGGTTGATTTCTGCAATCGAGCAATCCTTCTCAACGAATGCTTGGTACAGGGCAACCATAAATTTAACAGCCTTGTTGACCAGTTCAGCAGGAATATTGATTGCATATGCGAGCTTGCGCGCTTGGAAGACTTGCAGACCGACCGCAGGATCGATTACTTCCTTCACGATCTTCTCCGGTGTTGCTGCAGCAACCTCTTCAATTTCCGTGCCGCCTTCTTCAGACGCCATCATCACGACGCGACCTGTACCACGATCAACAACTACACCAATGTAATATTCCTTCTTAATGTCGCAGCCCTGTTCAATCAACAGACGCTTTACTTCCTTGCCATCCGGACCTGTTTGATGCGTCACGAGCACTTTGCCAAGCAATTCCGTCGCATATGTACGCACGTCATCTAAGCTCTTCGCTATCTTCACTCCGCCCGCTTTACCACGGCCGCCTGCATGAATTTGCGCCTTGACGACAACAATGGGAGTGCCCAATTCTTCAGCTGCCTGGACGGCTTCATCCACCGTAAAAGCAACCTTCCCTTCTGGAACAGCAACGCCATATTGCTTCAATACACTTTTGCCTTGATACTCATGAATATTCATCGTGCATCCCCCTATCCGATCGTTAGCCTCATGGGCTTATTCCGATTCGAAGCCGAGGTTGTAGGGCAGAAGCATAATGAGTTAGCTCCTGTTACTACACCTCGCGGCGCGTCCGTGAAATTGGGGAACCGCTTCCGCCGCTTCGCCACCGCTACTCACAATAACGGAAAATATATACAATCCGAACACATTGTATCATGATTTTAAAACGCTTTCCTCTCATTTTCGTCAAGAACGTACATTTTTTTGATATTGATATCATCTCATTTTGAGATTAATAGGGAACAACTCTTCGAAATCGCCGCCGAAATTGACGCAAGTACTGCCTACAGCTATAATAATTATTACCTGCGCCTAATCTGCTTGCAAGAAGCCTGTTCCAATATATTAGGTAGATTAAGGAGATTAGTAGATTGAGGAGATTGCAATTACGGATTTTTTGATAAATGCTATCGTAGACGCTATAGTTATATAACGAGTGTAGATAAGGAAGCACCTTTCCCTCGTATTCCAGTTTTCGGCTGAGAATAACGATTGAGAGGTGTTTTTTTGTGTACGGAAATTTATGGGGTGCTTCTGTGTACGGCGTAGAAGGAAGACTCATTCATGTGGAAATTGATATTTCGCCCGGGCTACCTCAGGTGACGATTGTTGGCCTCCCCGATGCCGCCATTCGCGAATCCATTGAACGAGTGCGAGCCGCTGTTCGCAATTGCGGCTGGAAGTTCCCACTAGAGCGGATCACGATTAATTTGGCACCTGCTGATCTGCGCAAGGAAGGGACATCATTCGACATCGCCATGGCGATAGGACTGTTATGTACGAGCGGACAGATTCCAAACCAGCCATTTGAGGATATGCTCCTCATTGGAGAGCTGGCACTCGATGGTTCTACCCGTGCGGTTCCAGGTGTGCTGTCTCTTGTTGACGAAGCGCGCCGAAGAAAGTTCACCCGTGTTATGGTTCCTGCAGACAATGTTGCTGAAGCATTACTGGTAGAAGGAATCCAAGTATTCCCGCTCCGCCATCTAAGTGAGCTGCGGGAAATCCACAGTGTAGATGACTTGCCGATTGCTTCACGAGAAGCGAGAGACAGAGATAGTAGTGAAATGAAAAAGGAGGAAACGGTAGCAAGGAATTTGGAGGATTACGCCGACGTAAACGGTCAACTGCATGTCAAACGTGCGTTAATCGTTGCAGCAGCAGGGATGCATAATGTACTGCTGAGCGGCCCTCCGGGCACCGGCAAGACAATGCTTATCAAGAGACTTCCTACAATCTTACCGCTTCTGAATGAAGCTGAAGCGCTCGAGGTATCCAAGATCTATAGTGTATCGGGGAAATGGAGCCACTATGGTATAGGTCTAATGATGACACGCCCCTTCCGCTCCCCCCATCATTCCATCTCTGCTGCTGGACTTATTGGTGGAGGTGCGATCCCGAAACCAGGTGAAATCAGCTTGGCTCACCGTGGCGTCCTCTTTTTGGATGAGCTGCCCGAGTTCCCGCGCCAAGTGCTTGAAGTGCTCCGCCAACCACTCGAAGAACGAAGCGTTACCATCGGCAGAGCACGCGCCGTCTTCCGTTTCCCTGCTCACTTCATGCTGGCAGCCTCCATGAATCCATGTCCTTGTGGATATGCCGGTTCCCGTACAGAAGAATGTCGTTGTTCACATGGACGACTTGAGCAATATCGAAACAAGCTGTCAGGCC
The DNA here is from genome assembly GCF_000686865.1 of Paenibacillus sp. UNC217MF. Taxonomy (NCBI): domain Bacteria; kingdom Bacillati; phylum Bacillota; class Bacilli; order Caryophanales; family Paenibacillaceae; genus Paenibacillus; species Paenibacillus sp. UNC217MF. The sequence continues at coordinate 174,479 of NZ_JMLT01000003.1, forward strand.
CCCTGCTCGATCGGATTGATGTTCAGGTTGAAGTACCTCGTTCCCCTATTTCCGATTGGTCCAGCAGCAATCTAAGCTCCGAGGAGATGCGCAAGCAGGTTATGCGAGCACAACGGGTACAAGCTCAGCGCTATGAAGGACTGAATATCCAATTCAACAGCGAGCTCTCAGGCTCTTATTTGAAGACATACTGCTGCTTGTCGGATAACGCGAAGAATATGCTGCAGCAGGCTTATGATCAGCTAGGCATGAGTGCACGAGCACATGATCGCCTCTTGAAGCTATCCCGAACGATCGCGGATATCGAAGGAAGTGAAGTTATCGAGGTTGCACACGTAGCGGAAGCGATCCAGTACCGTACATTGGACAAGCGGAATCATGCTTGAATGAACGGATTAGAATGCTCCCTGAAATAGTTCAATGTCGGGTGGAGTTCTATGATCCGTCGAGTAGGTAATCGCTACTGCATCGAAGCGTATATGAACCTCATCTAAGCGATGTCGATGCATATATGCCGTTGCCACTGCTCGCACCTTGCGCTGCTTGCGCCAATCGATTGCCTCTGCCGCACCGCCATAACGCAATCCCGCGGTGCGGCTTCTAACCTCGACAAACACCCACACATCGCCATCGTTCGCAACAATATCAATCTCACCTAACTTACAACGCCAATTCACATCAATAATGCGGTAGCCTCTACGTTCTAAATAAACAATCGCAAGCTGCTCTGCCTCAGTTCCCCGCTCACGACGATTAAGCTTCATCGGCACACTGCTCTTCCGGCTACCTGACATATGAGGTGGATTACCCGCATCAGCTGATGACATCTGTTGATTGTTCCTATGTGATGCCTTCCCATGATGATTACGTTCCACGATTGATCCACCCCTTATCCGCTCGCTGATCCGCTTTATATACAAAGGAGAGCACCTCTGCAACCAATTGATAAAGGGCTGGTGGGATTTGCTGATCGATATCTAGTTTAGACAATACTTCAACTAAGGAAGCGTCCTCTTGAATAGGGACTCCGCTCTCCTTCGCCTTTTCGAGAATGCGATCAGCTATTTGACCATGTCCCTTAGCTACAACAACTGGGGCTTCCCCTTGTTCGGGATTATAAGTAAGTGCAACTGCCTTTTTGCGTGGTGTGGCGCCACCTGCCTTCGCAGACGCATGCGTCTCTTCTCTAACACCGTGACGTGCTTCTTGCTGATTCCAATAACTCGTTCCCGAGTTAGGTGGTGGCTGTACAGGCTCAACGGAAGCTGGTCGAGGGATAGACGGTTTGTTATTCATATCTTCATGTCCACCCCCTTGTAAGGCTTCGCGGCATAATCATCCATGCTGATTTCTGGAGATTGCACTGACCCTGCATCAGAACGCTTCTCAGGAAGCGGTAGTGTTCGGAAAGCGGACAGCTGGTAACCGATTTGCTCCAGTGCTTCTTCCGCTTCATCACGCAACCCATCCATCCATTCACCAAGCCGTTCATCAGCATGATGGATATGCAATGCAACCGCATTATCTACAACTTGAACATCTACGAGCGTACGCCCGAGCACCTTCATATTCAAATCGAACCAGAGTCGGCAATTGCCCGCATCAAGCTCTCCTCGCTTGCTCTGACGGGATTGAATGTGAACGGCCGCAGTTTGCTTGCCTTCCGGCGTTACAAGCGGGACAAACAATGTAATATGGGAGAATGGAGCTTGGCGATCAGACGCGAGCAGCAGCTGTTGGCCGGTGACATGCTGTACAAGCTGTTGGGCTGCCTCACGGAGTGCATGCGGGACTCCATCCGCTTGCAGCAATTGAAGGAGGGCACTCTTCAGCGACTCTCCAACTGCCGCTCCCTGCTGTGTTGCACTGGCTGTCAGGTGGTTCATATCCAGCTGTGCCATCCCTGATACAACTGGTGCCGCTGCCGTCCCTGCCTTCGCTGCTGCCCCGCTAGACATCACTTCTTGAGAAGCTGCACTGCGCCCCGTTCCTCCATTCATAACAGATGCTTTGTCCGCTGCTGCATCATCCGCAGCCAATGCTGAAGCATGCACAGTTGCCGCTGCAGACTGTGCGGGAGTCCCGAATTGCGGTGCTGTGTTTCCACTGCCGCTTCCCATTAGTCCACTACTTCCTGATGCACTTGAGTTGCCTGATGCCGCAGCAGTGCTACCACCGCCGCCAACAGCCGGCTGTCCATTTTCACCCACTGTCTGCTGCGGCTGCTGTGAAGTCAGCTCCATGACTGCAGCTCGATGAGCCTGCTGTTCATGCGACACGCCGAGCAATTGAAGGACTTTACCAATCCATGCACCACTCTGAACCATCGGTTGAGGAGAAGATGATGTTCCAGAAGCTCCAGCAGTCCCTGAAGCACCGTTTCCGCCCAAATTGCCGTTCTGAAGGGAGATAGATCGTACTTGTTCTCCATTTTGGACACCTCTGCCCACAGCTGATGTCGGATCCATACTCGTGCCGCTAGTACTCCTATTAAGTGTCTCAGGCATAGGAGAGGCAGAAGACTGACCACTAGGAGCACTTGTGGCGCCACCATTCGCAATTGCAGCCGCCCCCGCTCCTCCGTTAGCCTGCTGACCTGATGTTTGCAGTCCCTCTGCAAGCAGTGCACGTATGAGTGTTTGTGCCTCGCGCAGCGGTTGTGTCCACAGTGTACCTGCATTGCCAGTATTGGCTCCGCTGCTGCCAAGAGAGCCGCTGCCCAAGACCAGAGACTCATCCCCAGCGCGCATAAATCCTGCAAGCATATCCGTCAGCGGCTTGCCGAACAGTGCTTGCCGCAGACCGCTTAATGTATCTGCTGTGAGCGGCAATTGCCGACGAAGCGCAAGACCTGCTGCTTGCATCCATTCCGATGCTGCCACTCCAGGAGGTTTCGAGGCCATCGCTTGGCTTAGCTTAGCTGCAAGCTCCTTCGTTAGCGGCAAACCAGCCCGCTGTAAATCTTGCAGCAAGCGGCGTGCCCATGCTTCATCCGGCAATCCAGATTGCTTGAGTGCTTCTTCCATTGATGGCAATGTGCCGACAGAAGGGCCCTCCGTCTGTTTCAATATAACCAATCCATCCGACTGCTGCCCCTGTACCTGCATCCACGTCGTTTGCCCTGGCTGCATCGGCGCATCCAGCACTGCACGTACAGGAACACCATTTACTGATACGACGGCCTCGCGCCCGTTTTCAGACACTTCCGTTACAGTCGCACGAACGACCTGACCCGTTTTTAGTTCCAATGAACGCTGCTCGCCGGGTCTCGCCTCCCCAGCCAAACTTCGTACCAATTGTGATATATTCATGTCCATCCCACGTCCTCTGCAAATAGCTATCTTATATATCGGCATAGAGCAGACGAATAATGAGTATTTATCCGCAGCCATCGTTCACTAGAACAGAATAATAGATAATTACTTACCGTTTATCAGATGGTGCTAGAACAGCGTCAACTGCTCCTCTTCAGGAAATAAGGAGGACAAGAAGCTCTTGCGATGCATCGGCGTTGGCCCATGAAGGAGCAGCTGTTCCCGATGCAGCTTCGTTCCATACCCTTTATGAACGGCTATGCCATACTCTGGATAGCGGTCATTCCATTCGCCAATGCATAGACGGTCACGCGTTACCTTAGCGACGATCGAAGCAGCTGCGATCGATTGACTATTGGCATCACCTTTAATAATCGCCTCTTGTGCATATGGCAAATCTATCTTCTCTGCATCGACCAACAGCACTTCAGGCTGAGTCACCAACCCTTCAACTGCTTCTTTCATAGCACGACGAGCTGCCTGCTTAATATTAATCTGATCGATAGTAGCGGCATCTACATGTGCAACTGACCATGCTATCGCTTCTGCTATAATAATGTCATACAGCTCATTGCGCTTCTTCTCCGACAGCTTCTTCGAATCATTGATCCCATCAATAATAAGACCTTGCGGCAATATGACAGCTGCTGCAACAACATCACCAAATAGACAGCCGCGGCCGACCTCATCAATACCTGCAATATGCTGAACGCTGCGTTCCCAATATTCTCGTTCCCAAGCTAATAAGTCAACGGGCTCTGCTGTTGCCTCCTGCTTCTTTCTCCCCATGCGAACATGATCCTCCCCAACCTGTCTTTACTTCACTGCCATATTAGTAACGGCTGTACCTAAAGAAATAGCGCCGTACACCACTCCGGCGTTAACGGCGCTATCCTCATACTCCAAACATCCTACCTATATCTACCGAACAGCTATTTCACCATAAATGAATAAGGCTCTTCGAACGTAAGACGCCCCAACTTGCCAGAGCGCAGCTCTCGCAAAATAATGCCAGATGCCTTCTCTAAGTCGACTCTTCCGCCACCCATTAAGCACCCGCGCTTGCGTCCAATGTCCTCCATCAAACGCACAACTTCATCTGGATTGTCCACATCTATGACTTCGTCCGTCATGCCGAACCGCTCAGACAGTCGATCCCAGTAATGGGATGCAACATATTTCAGCGCGTAAAACGCGATATCTTCCACATTCAATATTTCTTCGCGAATTGCTCCGGTTGTCGCCAATCGGTAACCTACTTCCTGATCCTCGAACTTAGGCCACAAAATCCCTGGTGTATCGAGCAGTTCCATTTCGGAGCCTACACGAATCCATTGCTGACCCTTAGTAACGCCAGGACGATCGCCAGTTGCAGCTACCGATCTACCAGCCAGCTTGTTAATGAGTGTAGACTTCCCTACGTTTGGAATTCCAACAATCAATGCACGTACTGGACGCGGCTTCATTCCCTTTGCAATTTGTTTCTGGAACTTCTCTTCGAGCAACTTGCGCGCTGCCTCAGGAATCTGCGATACATTGCTTCCTGTTGACGCATCGACAGCAATTACAGCGTGACCTTCATTGCGGAAATATTTCATCCACTTCGCCGTTACGTCTGGATCTGCAAGATCGCTTTTGTTCAGAATAATAAGGCGCGGCTTATTGCTGAGTATATCGTTAATCATTGGATTGCGGCTCGACACAGGCAGGCGCGCGTCCAACAGTTCGATCGCTACATCTATCAGTTTTAACTTCTCCTGGATCTGACGTCGCGCTCGCGTCATATGACCCGGAAACCATTGGATTGACATCGCTATCCACCTCCTTGGCAGCCGTAACTCAACTAATGATGTTGAATCAACTTAACATGCGAGATTGGCCAGAAGATGACGTCTGCGCGTCCAATGACATCTTTCAACGGAATAAATCCGAGCATGCGGCTATCGGTACTGTTGCTCCGATGGTCACCCATGACGAAGATATGTCCTTCTGGAACTTTGTTCGGCTGAGTCGAATCACTTGGGAAATTACGGTCATTATATAACATATCATTTTTATGAGCTTGATCTATTGCTTCTTGTATGTACGTCTCTTCTACCTTCTTGCCATTAACGTACAAATCATCACCGCGATATTCGATCGTATCACCGGCAACACCAATTACACGCTTAATTAAATCGCGGTTCTCTTGTGGAACGTGAAATACAACAACTTCTCCTGTCTTAGGCTGTCTGAACTCATACAAGATCTTATTCACGATGAGCCTCTCACCCGTCCAGAAGTTAGGTTCCATCGAAGGACCATCAACTATAAACGGAGCGAACAGCAACCATCTTACGACAACGACAAGGACAACAGCTATCGCAATCGCTTTAATCCATTCCAACAATTCGTTTTTCTTCGGGCTGGCCGGCTTTTCAGCCGTTTCTTCCGGCGTATTCGGTTCCATCAATTGGTCGTTTTGATCCATTCGCTGTGCCCCGCTTTCTCCTAGGATGCGTATTTGAAGTTCACGTCATGCGCATTGCGCACTCCAATCCATACAAATAGCAAAAGGGAGCTTGCAGTCAAGCAAGCCCCCCGGTTGTTCCTTAACGGATTTCTTTGATTCTCGCTGCTTTACCGCGAAGATTGCGAAGATAGTACAGCTTCGCACGACGCACTTTACCACGGCGAGCCACTTCGATTTTATCGATTTTCGGAGTATGAAGCGGGAACGTACGCTCAACACCTACACCGTAGGAAATTTTACGAACAGTAAACGTTTCACTGATTCCGCCACCACGACGCTTAATAACAACACCTTCGAACAACTGGATACGCTCGCGAGATCCCTCGATAACTTTAACATAAACCTTCAAAGTATCGCCGGGACGAAAGCTTGGAATATCCTTGCGAAGCTGTTCTTGCGTAATCGCTTGTACGATATTCATCTAGGACTCCCTCCTTCCACACAGGTGTTCTTGCATCTCAGCATGCCTAGTGCATTCGCCTCATCGTATGCAGAGGACCACCGTATTCCAAACAACGAAATTAATTGTAGCATATGAACGAATAGAACACAAGCGCCTTTTCAAGGCTTGGCTTCTTTCCAATAATCATAGGCATGCACTGCATAACCGGTATAAGAATGGTGATCTGCAAGCATCTCTGGAAGCTTGTCCAACTGCTTCAGCATTTCTTCAGCACCCTTCTCATAAAAAGAAACATGCGCGCCTTCAAAACTCTCCTTCATTTCCACAGTAACTACGAGACGTTTGCCTAACCGATCCGCCATCTGCATCTCCTGCTTCACCACAGCAACAATTCCATTGCTGCCCCCAGCCATATTACGGAACGCCATCAATGTCACATAATCCATACGCCCTATCATCCATTCACTAACCGACAGTTCCGACTTCCCCGGAATAAAGGTTCGATCCAGCCACACTGCGAGATCGACACTCGTCTCAAGCTGAGAATCAGACTTGGTCGATTCGACAAAAAACGCCATATTGTCTACCCACTGTAAAATGACCTCGTCCTTATCACTGCGCCATTGCGGAAGTACATAAGGCTCTACATCCAAATGAATGCCATAGAAGCGCTCTTCAGGCGCGACAGCGCGATTGTAGCGTTTGACATAATCAACGAGCTTCGATATCCGCTGCCGATTCTCTGTTAATGCCCAACCAGGATGTCCACCCATAGCATGCATCTCAATTCCAGCATCATGCGCTTTCTTGACAAATTCACGGTACGCTTCAAACGGTTGCTGAAGATCCAAGCGAACATACAAAAAGTTGATTCCCTTTTCCTTTGCAAATGCAATGATGTCATCAGGCTGATTTATCGCTAACTCTGCTTGCCATACATAGGTTCCAATGATGGTTCCTGTACGATCAATTGGAGGCGGCAGCGGGACAGTAATCTCCCCTGGATTAGGATTCGGATCTGGTTTTGGATCTGGTTTTGGATCTGGAACTGGGTCAGGCTCTGGCCCTGGGGGATCCCCTGGTTCGCCATCTCTCTCCAGCATATGATTCCAATAACGATAATCATGGATGGCAACTCCTGTGAAGGAGGTATGATGCCGCAGCCGCTCCTGAACCTGATTCAACACCGACTCCATTGCCTGCACACCCGCATCATAGAAGGTAGTGTGAGCTTCCTTCATTGGCTTCGTGTTGACCCCAATCCATATCGGTGTCCCGACGCGGTCTGCGATCTCTATTTCATTCTGGACAAGCTCCAAAATTCCGTTCCCGCCTTCTATCTGCTGACGGTACGCCATTAACGTTACATGATCGAAACGGCGAATGATCCATTCCGACAACGATGTCTCTTGTGCATCTGGAACCGTGATCGAGTCAAACCATACCGGCATGTCGACGCTGAGCTCTAAATCGCTGCGGCTCTTGACAGCATTCAGCCAATCGCTCATATTTGCCGTCCAAGAGCGAATGATCGATGGCTGATCATCTCCCCAATCTGGAAGCACGTAGGGCTCAACATCCAAATGCAGCCCCTTGAAACGCTCATCCGCAGCAGAATGCTGATTATAAGCGCTAACCCACTCTGTCAACTTCATCATCTTGTCCCGATATTCACGCAAAGCCCATAAGGGATGCCCTGCCAAGCCATGCACTTCAACTCCTGCTTGACCTGCCTGCTTCAGAAAGCGCCGATATGATGCTTCTGGAATCGTCATATCCATATGCAGATACATTACATTAATGCGATTCTTTTTGGCAAAATCAATCAGTTGCTCCGATTCTGTCTCTATTCTCTCCGCCTGCCATATCCACGTCGCCTTTCGCGTATCATCCGGCTTTGAAAAACCGACCAAAAACATGGTCGTAATCAGAAGCAGCAGCGTTCCGATACGCGAAGCATATCTCTCCACGATATCCCTCCATTCACAATTTATATTGCTTTTTCAACCATTTTCGACATGCTCAAAATGGTGACTCCATTATAAATGTGTAAGATTGGAAAATATACGTGAGGATAGACCTGTTTTTCAAGACGTCGTATTAACGAGGCCTGACCCAATGATTGCAGCACATGTACATTAGACTATCCTTGACCCAGAGTAAAAGTATGCAAACGCTCATACATAGGACTTTGATTCATATGTGTCTGGAACAGCACGATCTCTTCACCCGTCCATTGATTCGGAGGAAGTGGTTCGCTGTTCATGGTGAAGGGCTGACCTTCCCCTCCGCGATACTTGCGGGCCAGCGTAATATGCGGGCGATAAGGGCGTTCCTCCGGTTCGAATCCTAAAGGCGAAGTAGCGGCTGTAACGCTATGGTGCAATTGTCGCAGTTTGTCGATTGCTCCTCCTAGACCAGCCCATAGCACACGTGGGGCTTCTTTTGTCCCAAAGCTTCCCACGCCATCGAATTGCAGATCAATTGGAGCGCCCCCTCTGGACACCTCCTTCAATACATGTACAATCCGCTCAATAACATGCTCATCTACCGCCCCAAGGAATTGGAGCGTAATATGAAGATCCTGCGGGTGTACCCATTTTGCAAATTGCCAGCGCTGCTTCCCTGCTGTGCACCAATCTTCCAATACTTGAACAGCAGACTTCGGCAGTGGCATCGCAATAAACAACCGCAATCCATTCTTACGGATCTCATTTTTACTCATAACTTTGCCTCATTTCATTGGAATTCATGATGTCCCATGTTACATGCGACCTATGAACAATATTGTCCCCATTATTTATTATTTTCGTAAACAACGGTTATGCAATTTGGCTTATACGCGTAACGAATGAATCCAATAAAAAAAGACTGAGATTTTATGTCCATCGTACATAGAATCTCAGTCATTTATGGTGGAGCAGTCTATTCACCAATCCACTCATTGAACCGGTTAGCTCTCATTAAGCGTTGCTTCGCTCGGCATCACTTTTCAAGCGTTGTACTATTTTCAGGTCGTCCTTACTCAGCTCCACATGCTCCAGCAAATCAGGACGCCGTTCCAGCGTCCGCTTCAGAGCCTGTTCGCGTCTCCATATCTCTATATTGGCATGATGGCCACTGATGAGTACATCAGGAACCTTCCAATCGCGGAACTGTGCAGGACGGGTATAATGCGGATATTCAAGCAGTCCTGTACTGAACGAATCCGTTACAGCAGACATCTCATTGCCCAGCACGCCAGGAAGCAGACGAACAACAGAATCAACCACGGTCATTGCGGGCAATTCACCGCCTGTCAATACATAGTCCCCTATAGATAGTTCATCCGTCACCAAGTGCTCACGAATGCGCTCATCATATCCTTCATAATGGCCGCACACGAATATTAAATGGGACTCCTGTGAAAGCTCCTCTGCTTTCTTCTGCGTGAAACGCTCTCCTTGCGGGCACATTAAAATAACGCGTGGTTTCGCAGCTTTATCGTGACTACCCATCGGTTCTGCTATTCTTGAAGCCCTCTCTTCGCCTGCCTTCACCATTAAGTCTTCGACCGCCGCAAAGATCGGCTGCGGTTTTAGCACCATACCACCGCCACCGCCATACGGATAATCGTCAACAGTTTGATGCTTATTATCAGAATAATCGCGGAAGTTGACCGTGTTAATAACAACATGTCCATTCTCACGCGCTTTCCCTAATATACTGGATCCGAATACCCCTTCGCACATCTCTGGGAAAAGGGTCAACACATCGATACGCATATTAAATAAGTCCTTCCATAATATGAACCGTTACGACCTTCTCCTGCACATCAACCGTAAGCACAACGTCATCAATGACCGGAATCAAGATTGATTTTCCTTTCGCAGGCTTCACAACCCAGACATCATTTGCACCTGGAGACAATATCTCATCAATGATCCCAAGCTCTTCGCCTTCGTCTGTCACGACTTTACAACCAATAATCTCATGGTAGTAATATTCATCTTCATCGAGCTCGTCCAGCTGCTCTTCGCTAACTTTCAGCATCCAACCTTTATATTTCTCAACCTCATTGATATTGTCGAATTGCACAAATTTAATGATGTACATATTTTTATGTAAACGCGACCGCTCAACGGTAACGGATACACTGTTATTGGAGTTCGGTTGCTGCAGAACTAACTCGCTCTTTTGAGCGAAGCGTTCCTCCGGGAAATCTGTTGTCGGGATAATTTTCACTTCACCCCGAATGCCGTGCGTATTGACCAATTTGCCGACATTAAACATTCTTTGAGCCATGACTTATCCTCCTGCCGTTGGTAATCACCATTCATTCAATCTATCGTAAATATTCGGAGGCCCAACCTGCGAATATCTTCTTTCTAGTGTAACACATTCAGCCTCATGCATACGAAAAAGGGCTAGGATTTCATCCTAACCCTCTTGCGTGCAATTATGAAATAATGTCCACGGCAACTCGTTTTGGAACTTTAACAGCTGCCGACGTGACGACCGTGCGAAGCGCCTTAGCGATACGACCTTGCTTCCCGATAACCATTCCGACATCGTCAGGATGAACGTGAAGCTCATACACGATGACATGGTCCTTCTCCACGACGTCCACACGGACCTCCTCCGGATGATCGACCAAAGCGCGTGCAATTACTGACACTAACTCTTCCATTCGCGACCCTCCGAACGGTTAGATTATTTCTGGTGTTTCAGTTCATGGAACTTTTTCATTACGCCAGCTTGGCTGAGCAAGTTGCGAACCGTGTCAGATGCTTGAGCACCAGTTTGCAACCATTTCAAAGCTTTTTCCTCGTCGATGTTAACGACTGCTGGTTGAGCTACCGGATTGTAATGACCGATTTCCTCGATAAAACGACCGTCACGCGGGGAACGGGAATCGGATACAACTACACGATAGAATGGTGCTTTATGAGCACCCATGCGTTTCAAACGGATACGTACTGCCACGAAATTCACCTCCTTAACGGAATTCGAATAATCAATCGAGCGAGTATAAAAACTGCGCTCGTCTATGCATTAACGGAAAGGAAATCTCATTCCTTTACCAGCCTTGCCTGCTTTACTCTTCAAGTTCTTCATCATCTTAGGGCCTTTCGGACCCATCATGTCGGAGAACTGTTTCATCATCCGGCGCATCTCATCAAATTGCTTGATAAGACGGTTCACATCAGCCAACTGAGTTCCGCTGCCCGCTGCAATCCTCTTACGACGGCTGTGATTAATTAGATCTGGATCTTGGCGTTCTTCATTCGTCATCGAACGGACAATCGCTTCGATTCGACCCATTTGACGCTCATCCACCTTCAGGTTCGCATTTTGCTTCACCTTATTCATCCCTGGAATCATATCCAGAATCTGATCGATAGGACCGAGCTTCTTTACTTGTTGCATCTGCTCAAGGAAATCATCGAATGTGAAGGCTGCGTTGCGCATCTTCATTTCCATTTCCTTGGCTTTCTCTGTGTCGATGTTCATTTGCGCCTTCTCGATCAAGGAGAGCATGTCCCCCATGCCGAGAATCCGTGATGCCATCCGCTCTGGATGGAACGGTTCAAGCGCGTCCATCTTCTCACCGAGTGTAGCGAATTTGATTGGGCAACCCGTAACTGCCTTAACAGACAAGGCTGCACCACCACGTGTATCGCCATCGAGCTTGGTCAGCACAACACCTGTAAGCTCAAGCTGTTGGTTGAAGCTCTCTGCAACGTTGACCGCATCTTGACCAGTCATCGCGTCAACGACGAGCAGCACTTCATCTGGCTTCGCTGTAGCATGAACTTGCTTCAGCTCTTCCATCAATGCTTCATCGATATGCAGGCGACCTGCAGTATCGATAATGACATAATCAAGGTTATTCTCCTTCGCATGCTCCAATCCGCGACGAGCGATTTCTACCGGACTCACTTGGTCACCAAGTGCAAATACCGGAACCTTAATCTGCTCGCCAACCACTTGAAGCTGCTTAATCGCAGCTGGTCGATAAATATCGGCAGCGACAAGAAGCGGCTTATGATTCTGCTTCTGCAGCATCTTCGCAAGCTTGCCTGAAGTAGTCGTCTTACCAGCACCTTGGAGACCGACCATCATAATGACAGTTGGCGGCTTGTTAGCCTTGGCCAGCTTCGCAGCTGTACCACCCATCAATTCCGTCAATTCCTTATTGACGATGTCGATAATGACCATGCCCGGTGTGAAGCTATTCATCACTTCCTGACCAACGGCCTTCTCTTTCACCTTGCCAATGAATTCCTTAACGACCTTGAAGTTAACATCCGCTTCGAGCAGCGCCAGGCGTACCTCGCGCATCGCTTCGTTGACGTCATCTTCACCAACCTTGCCTTTGCCGCGCAGCTTGCTGAATACATTCTGTAATCGGTTCGTTAATCCTTCAAATGCCATATTATCTCACCCCGTTCCCTTAATCCAACGCCTGCAGTTCACGGACAATCGTCTGCAGTTCCGCGCGCTGCGGGTCGGGTATGCTATCCATATCGTCCATTGCACGTTGCAGCGCCATTACGATCTCTGTCCGACGTTCGAACTTCGACAGCAAGCCGAGCTTGCTCTCATAAGATTCGAGCGTCTGCTCCGCCCGCTTAATATGTTCATACACCGCTTGGCGGCTGATACCGAATTCGGCTGCAATCTCGCCTAGTGAAAAATCATCTTGAAAGTAACATTTCAGGAACGTCTGCTGCTTCTCTGTAAGCAGTGGTTCATAGAAGTCGAACAGCATATTAATTCGGTTCGTCTTAGCCAGTACCTGTTCCTCGTTCATACGGGCCACTCCTTTCGTAAAGGAAAAACACTTTACAGCCCATCGACGTTTCTTATCATACCTAAATCACAACTCCATGTCAAGGGTTGAACCTTAACATGGTGGAATTATTTTTTTGAGACCCAGATCTCAGTGTTTCTTCCTGCCTTCTAACTAGATTACATAGCGGTAGATACATACAAAGTGCAGGACAGAGCCGGCTAATACGAACAGATGCCAAATCGCATGATGATAAGGAAGCCGGTGCCACACAAAGAATGGGATGCCTGCCGTATAGCATACTCCCCCAATCACCAGCAGCATAACACCTTCAAAAGGAATCGCCTGCACCAAGCTGTCCCATACCGTTATCATCAGCCACCCCATAATTGCATAGGCAATCGTAGAGAACCACATATGACGTCCTGTATAGAATGCCTTGTATATAATCCCTGCAATCGCAGTCCCCCATATTAAACCTAGCAGCTGCTGGCTGAACTCATCATGCAGCACGACGAGCAGGAAGGGAGTGTACGTTCCCGCAATAAATAAGTAAATTGCCATATGATCAAGGATCGTAAATCGGTACTTCGATCTCCCCTCCGGCAAGCCGTGCATAATCGTCGAGGTTGTAAACATCATAATCAAGGTAATCCCATATACTGAAGCTCCGATCATATGCGCCGACGTCCCGCGCTCCCACGCGGCACTGATAAGCACGCCTAATGCCCACACACTGAACAATAATCCAACTGCGTGGGTAATTACGCTTGCCCGCTCCTCACTGGATATATTACGGCTCCACTTCATAGTCATCCCTCCCCGCGGCAATCCTAGCTGCCTGCTGTGCATACGCCCATATTTCACGGCGGATCACATTATATGCACATCAGATAGTGTCGGTGAGAAGGAAGGACTTAAGCGAGTTTACCTATTTTATTTGCACTGACTCTTCATAAATCGAATGCTTTCTCTTGTATCATTTAAATACTGAACGGCCGCATCATATGGATTGGACGCCACATAAATGAACAATACGTCAATAATGTGCAGCTGCACAAGCCGCGAAGAAGAAGCTGCCCTGCCTGCTTGGAATTGGCTAGAAATAAAGAGTGAGAAAGGGAGAAGAGCCCGCAAGGATTACGTAATATGTCACATTTATCATCCCATTATAGACAAAAACCCCAGCACGTATGGTTCTGCCGGGGTTCCTTATCGTTGTTCCAAAGACTTACTCAACCTCGTTCTGAGCAAAGTTGATCTAGTGGAGGCTCAAGGATCAAAGATTCTTATCCATATCTTTCAATCCGTCTTCCACGCGTTTCATTGTTCACCGCACTATTATTTGGTTCGTCGTTTGAACTCGCAATTTATTTACAGGGTCTTGCTCATAAGGTCATAGCTCTTCCACGTATGGAATCCAAGCTTCGCATAGAAGTCGACCAGTTCCGTCCAGTCAATGACTAGCTGGCGCATGCCGCGCTGCTGCAATTCAGCGATTCCCGCCTTGACCAGACCAAGACCGTATCCCTTGCCGCGGTACTGATCATCAACACCAAGCGGCCCAATACCGCCAAGCGGCTCTTCGAACAATGGCGCCCAATACGTATTCTGCGCAATCAGCGGAGAATGCTCGTCATTGACCCGGCAGAAGCCGATCATTTCACTGCCTTGGAACAATCCTATGAATTCTCTTCCCTGTCCTCCGCGTTCCCAATAGCATTGTGCCTCATACAGCCATCTGCCCGGAAAGCAGCGACGGAAAAATGTCAACATTTCTTCCTTGTCCTCAGGCGTGAGCAACTTCACGTTCGCTCCATCTGCAAATTCTGGAGTCACGATCAGATCGGTCTCATCTGAGGACAGCATGTCGCTAACCTCATAGAGCTGCTTGAATCCTCTCTTCTCCAGCCATTGACGGTGCATTGACAACGCTTTCGGGAGGCCCGGAACATAATGCCACGGATCACGTCCGATGAATACTTGAGATGCGCCAGCTTCACGCAATGCCTCTTCAGCCCGTCCGAGCAATTCAGAACCTATCCCCTTCCCCCTTGCTTCGGAACGAACGACAAGTGCCTGAATCCAGCCTCCTCCTTCTCCTAGCTTCATCTCGCGCTCTGTTTCCTGCCATTTCTTCGCGATGATAAATCCTAGAAGTCTGCCATCTGAATCTTGGGCGATCCAGGAGCCAGGCAAGTAAACGTTTACATCTCGAAAACTATTTTGTACGAACAGCTGTTGTCTCATTGGGAACAGGTCGCCCAGTTCACGGTTCCACAACTCGCACATCGGCTCCGCCCATGCTTCATTAAGTGGAATGACGTTCACATTTAACCCCTCCTACGATGAAGTCAATCGTCCCCGCCAATTGACTACATGGATGTCTGTTAGTATGTTATTAAAATATAATTACAAGATTATTATAGGTAATCTGAAATATTACTTCAACATCTTTTCCGCAAAATAGTCTACGACGTGCATGACCTTCACTTGCTCGGCTACGCCATCCCGTTCTACGCCTACTTTCATTTGCATTAAGCAGCCCGGGTTGCTTGTCAGGATAATCGAAGCCTGTGTCTCGCGAACAGCATCCATCTTCCGATCAACAATCGAGTTAGCCATGTCTGGCTGTACAATGTTGTAAATACCAGCGGATCCACAGCATACATCCGCGCCTTCCAGCTCTTTGTATCGGATGCCAGGAATGCGGCGAATAAGCTGTCTTGGCCCACTCGAAGCCCGCATAACGTTCCGCAAATGGCAGGAATCCTGATAGGTTACCGTTTCAGATGGTTCGGATGATTCAGCAGTCCCACAGTTGCCTTGCGGCATTACCGGAAGATTGCTCCAACGCTGTGAACGCATAAGCAAATCACTGATATCCTTCACTTGCTTTGCGAATTTCTTAGCCGGCTCCACCCATTCCGACTCTTCTTTCAGCAAATGATCATACTCTACAAGCAACGCTCCACATCCGCCTGCATTTGAGGCAATATAATCAACACCCGCATCACGGAACGCCTCAATATTTTGCTTCGCCAAATCCCTAGCTGTAGCCGTATCACTTCCGCCATGAGCGAACAAAGCTCCACAGCAGCCTTGGGATTCCGGAATGATGACATCATAGCCGGATTCGGTTAGCAATCGGATTGTATTCACATTCGTTTCAGTGAACAAGACGTCCATAATACACCCACGGAATAACCCTACTGTGCCGAGCTTTTCGCCTTTGGCCAGGAAGTGACGGCCACCAGCCCGCTTCACTACACCTTGGCTATCCGCTTCAGGCAGGATGCGCTCCATCATTTGCATCTGTGGAGGAAGCCAGCGCAGCAAGTTCTTCTTCCGTGCAAAACCCTGCAATCCCGAACGCTGATACGTTTGGAGAAGCTTACTCATCCGCAACAGACGATTGTGCTTCATAAATACAGGGCGCGCGATGCGATTCAATCCCTTAACCGCAACCGGCGGCTTATTGTGCGCATGCATGGCTTCTTTCGTCTGCTCAAGCAGCTGACCGTATTTCACATCCGACGGACATACAGGCTCGCAGGCCCTACAGCCCAAGCACAAGTTCATCTGTTTCTGGAAAGATTCATCCGGTTCCATAATGCCATCTGCTACTGCCTTCATGAGTGCAATTCGTCCACGAGGGGAAGCAGCTTCCAATCCAGTCTCTTGATAAGTCGGGCAAGTCGGCTGACAAAATCCACAGCGCATACAGTTCATCAGCTGCTCATAATCGAGCGTCTTCACGAGTTCTTTCTGCAGGGGATTGTTTGTCTTCTCTAGTTGTTGTTGACTCATCGGGAAACCACCAGCCTTTTGCGAGCAGCCTTAGCAAATATCTTGCCTGGATTCATAATTCCATTCGGATCGAACACTTGCTTAATGCCTTTCATCACGTCGATGCCTGTAGGTCCAACCTTCCATTCAAGATATGGAGCCTTTACCGTTCCAACTCCGTGCTCACCGGTAATCGTGCCGCCCAAGCGAATCGCTTCCTCGAAAATGTCCGCGAACGCTTGCTCAACACGGTGAATCTCATCCTCATTCCGCGCATCTGTCGGACAGGTCGGATGAAGATTGCCGTCTCCTGCATGCCCGAACGTACAAATATTCACCCCATATTGCTCTGCAATACGATTGATGGCCAGTACCATTTCCGCAATCTTCGAGCGCGGTACGGTCGCATCCTCTAAAATTGTCGTTGGACGAATACGAGCCAATGTGGACAATGCGCTGCGGCGTGCCTTCATCAGCTGTTCAGCCTCAATTTCATCCTTCGCAGTCTGAACGCGATCTGCACCTTCCTCACTGCATATCTTCGCAATCGCTTCCATATCGCGCATGACAACGTTCTCATCTTGACCGTCCTGTTCAATAAGCAGAACTGCCTGCATGTCTGTTGGAAGCCCGATATGATTATACTCCTCAACTACGCGAATCGTCGGCTGATCCATGAATTCAAGTGTTGCTGGGATGATGCCTGCGCCTACAATACGTGACACGCTGCGGGCAGCAGCATAAATATCTTTATAGGATACGAGCATTGTCTTGCGGATACCCGGTGCGGGCAGCAGCTTAACCGTTGCCTCTGTAATCAACGCAAGCGTTCCTTCGGAGCCTACTAACAGTTTCGTTAAATCGTAGCCTGCTACATCCTTGTACAACTTGCCTCCCGTGCGGATCACTTCGCCATTCGGCAGTACCGCCTCGAGTGCAATCACATAATCCTTCGTCGTGCCGTATTTCAAACCGCGCAGGCCGCCGGCCCCTTCCATGATATTGCCGCCCAAGGTTGAGATAGACATGCTGCTTGGATCAGGCGGATAGAACAGTCCACGCTTCTCCACTTCCCGATGGAACGTCTTCGTATTCAAGCCAGGCTGGAAGGTTGCTGTAAGGTTCTCGGTGTCCATTTCAATGAGCTTATTCATACGAGTCATGGCTACGACGATTCCCCCTGCTACAGGGACAGTTCCGCCGCACAGGTTGCTTGCAGCGCCCCTAGGAACAATGGGAATACGGTATTCGTTCGCAGTGCGCAAGATCTCCTGCACATCTGCTGTCGATTCCGGATATACAACAGCATCAGGCAGAGACTGCATCATCGGTGTAGCATCATAAGAATGCGTGACCAAGCTCTCCTTATCATCGCGATACCGCTCTGGCCCAAGCAGCTTGAGCAGTAGCTCGCGTGCTTCAATCGTTATCATGAATGAACTCCTCCTTGGTGTCTTGGATCCAAGTCAACATCTGAAGTGAACGATTCAACACTCTCCTCCACATCTGCTGAATTGTTCAGGTCATCTGATGACTTTTGGCATATTATAACGTATGATTGAGACAAATGTCACTCGATTTCGAAAAATAATTTTATAATATTTATTATTTTTGATTTAATATTTCAGAAAGAGAGGTTTACAGCAACATGACCGAATTTCGATTAAAAAAAGGCTCGGAGCTCATTCAAGAACATTTACTAGAGCAGCTGCGTGGAGGAATATATATGCCCGGCGACAAGCTGCCTTCTGTCGAAGCACTTGCTCAACAATATGCAGTAGGTCGTTCTACCATACGTGAGGCCCTCAGCGCACTTAAGGCAATGGGCTGGCTTGATATCCGTCACGGCGGCGGAACCTTTGTACGTAAGTATGAGCAAACACCATCTGAGCAGTTCCAAGGATGGCTAACCGATGTGGAGTCTGTGAAGTCACTGATCGAGGTTCGTAAAATGATAGAGGTTGGATCAGCCGGACTCGCAGCCAAAAGACGTACATCCGCTGATTTGCAGGCTATGGCTGCGTGTCTGCATCGTATGGAGAAGCATCTGGAGGATGAAGAAGCTAGTCAGCATGATGACTTCCTGTTCCATGTTCTGCTGGCTGAGGCCAGTCACAATGAAGTGCTTATTCCGATGCTACAAATGTTCCATCAGAAATGTGCTGAGCATATGGGCGAGACTAGACGCATGTGGTTGTTCGGAGAGCGTTCCTCCACCACTCAGCTTCTGGAAGAGCATCGGCAAATCTACGAGGCAATTGACGCGCAGGATGACAAACTCGCGTCTCACCGCATGCTCGAGCATTTATCCAAAATTGAAGCACGACTGGATTAAGAGAAACAAATGATGAGAGCTTCAATTCACCCAGTCTAGTATTATTATCTTTTTAAAATAGTTATTAAAAAGAAAGATCATCCATGCTATAATGTTAAAATTATGAAATTGCATAGGATGTGAGACGCATTGAATCGTTCGTTCTACTCGCTTCTATCCAGCAGATCCTTCGCTAATCTCGCAGGATCTCTGTACATGATGACATTGATTGCAGCAGTCTACCAAATGACGGATTCAGCTGCCTTTGCCGGAGCCGTGTCCTTTGTCCGTTCAATGGCGATACTGGCGAGCAGCTTCATGCTGCCAATCTGGTACCGCCGCATGAGTATCGCTCATGTTACGCGATTGTTTTTGCTTTTGCAATTCGCATTATCAGCCGTTGTCGCATTCTCTATATCGCCACTTGCATCAATGTTATCGACAACACAGTTTCTCGCCTATTCTTTCTGTGCCATAGTTGGTATCGGATACGTAGAAGGCTGTGCTTCTGCAGCGGCAAACGCCTTATATCCGCGCCTAGTTGAAGAGGATAAGAGAGTTCACGCCAATAGCCTTGTTTCGACCAGCATGCAAATGCTGTCTCTGCTTGGATGGACTATGGGGGGAATTCTCGTCGCTAAGCTTGGACATTCCCTTGTTCTTCAATTGTCCGCAGGCCTTCTCTTTCTTGGTTGTCTCTGTATCTTGCGATTGTCGCACAATCAAGAATCAAGTGTAGGCGCAGATAAGAAATCTCATTCCATTATGGCCGGCTGGACGTACCTGTTCACACATCCGAAGCTGCGCGTTATTACGTGGATGGACATCTTGGAGGGAGTTGCAGGCGGAATATGGATTGGCGGTGTGACACTCGTCTTCGCGCAAGAGGTGCTTCATAAAGATGAAGCCTGGTGGGGATATATTAATGCTGCCTATTATGCGGGAACGATTCTCGGCGGACTCCTTACACTGAAACTGTCTGCACGCATTCATAAACATCTAGTCGGCACAATTCTGATCGGATCATTTGGAGTTAGCTTACTCGTATACGGATATGCATGGAATACGCAAGCATTTGTCGCTTTAGCTATCGTAGTTCTGATGGGTCCATTTTATCAGCTGCGAGATATTGCCCAGCGTACCTATGTGCAGCACATCACCCCACTTGAAGAGCAGCCGCATGTATTTGCCGCTCAGAGCACCATCTCATACATATTGTTCGGAGTTTCCGTACTGTTCGCCGGAACAATCTCCGATATTTGGGGAGCCCAGGCCGTATATATCGTTGGCGGCACGATGTATCTGCTGTCTTCCGTTACAGGATTTTTATTGCGGCGCAAGCAAGGAGCTTCAATCTCGGAGGACAGTCCCCCTTACTCCACCTGACTCGCATAAAAATGCTGTCAATAATGAAGAAGACGGAGAGCCACTTCAGGCTCCCCGTCTTTGCGTCGTCCACATTTATTCACTTATATATTGCGGTGCAATGAAATCAGCTAACCAGATCGTATGATTGCCGTGATAGAACAAAGTTCCTTCATGCGCGGCTCTCGCCGCATCAATGACAAGCATTACAGGGCTATTGTCCTTTCGTCTTCCTACAACCATGGCCGTCTCTTGATCCGCTGACAGGTGAACATACTGTCTTGCCATGGGGCGCAGTCCTTCTCTGCGTATTTGGTCTACGATGCGCCGAGACGTTCCGTGATACAGCAGGTCTGGCGGATGAGCTGCGCTTTTCTTTATTTTGTGCGGTATCGAATGGCCATACATTGCCCGAATCCTTCCATCCAGCACCTCGAACCTTTTCTTGTCTGACAGCTCAATCATTCTTACAAAGTCTGTCTCTAGCAAACTTCGCTCTGGATGGCTGAAATGAAGTGCATGGGAAAGTTGTTCAATCCCCACCCAGCCCTCTTCATCCATCTCCAACTCATACTCCCATGGCGCATGACGAAGCGCGTAAGAAACCTCTTTACTAAATCTCGCGTAATCCACAGGCTCACCATCCATACTGGAACGATATGCTTATTATTATATCATTAGATTCAACATTCACCTATGAGAGTTGGGCGCGAGCTAGGAACGAATCTTGCGTTCTCTGCGCAATAAGTAAAGGAAATACGGAGCACCGATTACGGCAGTCACTAACCCCGCCGGGAATTCGATTGGCGGAACGATAGCGCGTCCAATCGTGTCGGCCGTCAACACCAAGATAGCGCCTAACAAGCCTGATACGGGCAAGAGAATGCCATGTTTAGCACCAACAAGCCGACGCGCCATATGCGGAGCGATCAAGCCCACGAAGCCAATCGCGCCGACAACCGCCACCGATGCTCCTGCCAAGGCGACCGAAACAGCTACCAGCGCAAGACGAAGACGCTTCACCCGTTCTCCCAGGCCTGTCGCTACATCATCCCCCAGACTCAGTACATCCAGCCTCGAAGACAGCAGCAGCGCAAGCGGGATGAGTGTCAGCATCCACGGCAGCACACCCATCACCTCGTCCCAGCCTCTGCCCCATATGCTTCCGGTAAGCCAAATAAGTGCTGCATTGACGCTAACCGGATATTTGAACATGAAGTACTGGATGCCTGCATCACACATCGCTCCAAGCGCTATACCCGTCAGTGCCAGCGTCGTGGGACGAGCTCCGCGCCTGTATACGAATGCAAATAGAAGCAGGGCTACCAAAGCCGCTCCTGCAAACGCGGATAAAGGCAGCGCGACTGCCGATGACCCGGGAAATAAAATAATGGTTGCACAAGCCGCCAGGCCTGCCCCCTTCGTAATTCCGATCACATCCGGAGAGGCCAGCGGATTCCGCAGTACGCCCTGCAGGACAGCTCCTGATATAGCAAGTCCGGCACCCACAAGAACGGACAAGACGATTCTGGGCGAACGGTATTTGCCAAGGATGAACGCATGTTCCTTGCTATGCCCCAACATTGTCTCTATCACTTGGTTTGGCGTTATATAGACCGCCCCCACTCCAAGACTGATCAGACCCACGATGAGAAGCAGCGCAACTAATGCGAGCACGACGAGCCGATGGCGGCGCGCCATATTTGCAGATTTATTCATTGTGCTTCCCTCCTGCATATGCCAAGTACAAGAAGAATGGTGTCCCCAGCATGGCAGTAACAATCCCGATTGGCGCCTCATACGGATACGATATATAGCGCGAAACAATATCCGCATACACCAACAGAACTGATCCATACAGGGCGGAGCAAGGCAGTACATAACGCAGATCAACACCGACCATCAGCCGGACGATATGCGGTACCAGTAGACCTACGAAGCCAATCGGGCCAGCAACGGACACCGAGCCTCCCGCCAAAATAATGACGAGCAGACTGCCGACTAACCGTGTTGCCTCGATTCTTGCCCCGAGCCCCCTTGCCACATCATCCCCCATACTCAGCATCGTTAACGGCTTCGACAGAGCCAAGGCGCCCAGCAAGCCGATGCTTGCCCACGGAAGAAGCACGCCGACATGGTGCCAATTCCGATTACCTATCGCGCCGACCAGCCAATAGAGAATGCTATCCGTCGTGTTCTCATGGAACAAGATCAATCCTTGTGTTATGGACGAAAGAAAAAAATGGATGGTCATTCCGACAATGGCGAGCCGAGCCGGCTTCAAATCCCCACCTGCGCTGATGAAATACACGATAAAGCCGCTTAAGGCCGCTCCCGCAAATGCGGAATAAACAAGCTGCTGCTGCGTCAGCTCCGGCAGGAATACCGTTGATGCTACGACTACGAGCGAAGCGCCCGCATTGACGCCGAACACCTGTGGATTAGCAAGCGGGTTGCGCGTCATCGCCTGCATAATCGTACCCGCAACTGCCAAACTCGCACCGATCAGAATCGCGATTAGCGCACGGGGCAATCGGATCTCCTGCACGATAAGCATCTCCTTCGTTCTGTCCGCGAAGAACAAGGCCTTCAGCAAAGTTGGAAATGAAATCGAGGAAGAGCCCAGTGACACATTAATCATGACCCCTGCCGATAATAATGCGAAGCCAAGCAGCAGTGACAGTCCGAACGCCTTGCGCCTTCCGCCGCGATGTAATCCCGTCATGCGTTACAATGCCTCCTTCTTTCTCGTTCCTAGGCAGACAAAAAATAGGCGTTAACAAGTAACGCCTACCTCGCCCGCTTCCTGTCGCACAAATTATTTCTCCGCTTTCCCGCTGCCGTACAGTTTCGAAATTGCTTCTTCCATCATTAATTCCCCAGCAACGATGCCACGCCAGCGTGTCCATAAATTGCGATCCACTTCAATGACCTTTTGGTTCTTCACGGCCTTGAGCTCCTGCCACAACGGACTTACGGACCACTCGTCCACGATCGTTTGCTCTCCGTCTGTCTTCATCAGGAACAAAATATCGGGATTGATATTCAGCAACTGCTCCAAAGTTAGCTCCGCATAGGGTTCCTTCGGATCCTGTATCGCATTCATCAGACTGACCTTTTCCAATACGGCTCCGTCATAGGAGGAAGATGTATGTGCCTTGAAGCTTTCTTTGCGCAAAGCAGCCGACATGACGGTCTGCTTCTCGTCTGATGGCGGCACTTGAGCCTTCAAAGCATTGATTTTATCCTTATGCTGCTCCAACCGCTTTTTCCCTTCCTCACTCATGTTCAAGGCATCCGCTATCGTCTGGAAGGAAGCCAAATTGTCTTCATAGCTTGCTTCTAGACTCTTCAGCACGATTGTAGGAGCAATTTGCTTCAAATCTTCATAAATCGCTTTATGACGTTTCCAATCCGCGATAATCAAATCCGGCTGCAGCGAGCTTATTACTTCCAGGCTTGGCTGCTTGCGAGTCCCAACTGACGTATAATCTCCAATCTTATCCGCCAGACTCTTCAAAATTCGATCTTTATTTCCGTCATCGGCAATGCCGACAGGCTTCAAATTAAGTGATGCAAGTGCATCAACAAAGGAATATTCGAGCACAACGACCCGCTTGGGCGATCCTTTCACTTCTGTTGTACCAAGCTCATGCTTAATTTCTCGCACGGCTTCTGTTTCCTTAGCGGCTGGTTGATTTCCGCCAGCTTGGCCGCCCTCACTTGCTTGAGAGCCGCATCCCGCAATAAGAAGTACTGTGAATAAAATCGCTAGTATTGCTTGATATTTCTTTTTCAAAAGTTACTACCCCCTGGTGTCCAACATAAAGCTAAATACACTTCTCATTATTACTGAGAATCATTATCACTTGTACATCATATTGAGATTTGATCTAACTGTCAATATAATCTGAAAATATAAGTTATAGTATTTTATGGTAGTATAAATCTCGCTTATATTTCTGTCTCCAATGCACCTTCATTCGAACTTGATTTTGCATTCCCTTTTTCGTGAACGTTCGTTTTGTGGTAAACTAACACTAACCTATTTTGAATCTTTTATTGAGAATAAGGGAGAAAGCCATCATGTATCCGGATATTCAGCATTTTAAGGCGGAGTTTTTCAAAGCTTTAGCGCATCCTCTTCGAATTAAGATACTTGAGATCTTATGTGAAGGGGATAAAACGGTTAACGAGATACAAGCCATACTTGGCACGGAGGGATCTTCTGTATCGCAGCAGTTGGCTGTTCTGCGCAATAAAAACGTAGTATACGGCGTTAAGGATGGAACCTCTGTCATTTATTCCTTGCGTGACCCAATGATCAAGGATTTACTTGAAGTCGCGAAGCAAATATTTAACAATCACTTAGTCAATTCCATATCCATGTTGAAAAACATGAAAAACCAAGAATCATCCTAAAAAAGAGAGGAATATGAGTCCGTGACTCCTGTTTCCTCTCTTTTTTGTATAAAAGCATGCCACACCCCTTCCTATACGCTTTGACAGGTATGCGAAACACCTTTATCATTTTAAATATTCAAATAATCAAATATTTAGAAATGGTGGGTATTATACATGAAACCGTTGTGGTGCGGACGCTATGCCAACTATAGCTTCCAATCATTCAAGAAAGATATGATTGCAGGCTTAATCGTCGGTGTGGTTGCCATTCCATTAGGCATGGCATTTGCCATAGCCTCCGGCGTCAAGCCTGAATATGGCTTATATACGACGATTATCGCCGGATTTTTTATCTCGTTGCTTGGTGGATCCAAGTTTCAAATCGGAGGCCCTACCGGCGCATTTATTCCGATTTTGTTCGCCATTGTCATGCAATATGGATTTGAGAACCTGCTAATCGCTGGCTTCCTTGCAGGTATTATGCTTGTATTGATGGGATTGCTGCGCTTAGGAGCCGTGATACGCTTCATCCCGCGGCCTGTAACCATCGGTTTTACCTCAGGGATTGCCGTCATTATTTTTACAGGTCAAATTGCCGATTTTTTAGGGCTTCACTTAGAGAAGCAGGACAGCTTCATCGCCAATATGCGCGAGCTGATCATTCATATCCCAGCGTTCAACATCTACAGTGTTCTAACATCCTGTATTTGTCTTGCTGCCCTCCTGCTCGTGCCGAAGTATATGCCAAAGATCCCGGCTTCTCTAGTCGGTCTCCTCTTAGCCAGTTTGGCAGCAGCTTGGTTGTACCCTGGTCAGGTTGCTACGATTGGAACGACGTTCGGGGCGATACCTAGCGGCATTCCAGCTTTCCACTGGCCAGCGCTAAGCTGGGATCGTATCATTCTGCTGCTTCAGCCTGCATTCGTCATTGCACTGCTCGGCGGAGTGGAATCTCTGCTATCCGCACTTGTTGCCGACAGCATGACAGGTGAAAGACACAACAGCAATCGCGAGCTGATCGGGCAAGGCATTGCGAATATGATCGCACCATTGTTCGGGGGTATTCCTGCAACCGGTGCAATTGCTCGTACGGCAACCAATATACGCAGCGGGGCTGCTTCTCCGATTTCCGGGATGGTGCATGCCATCGTCGTACTGCTCGTGCTGCTGTTCCTTGCTCCTTATGCTTCGGCAATCCCACTGGCTGCAATGGCACCGATATTGATGATGGTTGCCTGGAACATGAGCGAGCGTAAAATATTTGCGAAGATTGCACGTACCAAAACGGCAGATTCACTTATTTTATGTATTACTTTTTTGCTCACTGTGTTCACGAACCTGACAGTCGCCGTTCAAGCAGGTCTCGCGGTGTCCATTATTTTGTTCATCAAACGAATGAGTGAAGAAGTGAAGGTGAATAAAGTTCTTCCTGATCCGCAGGATCAAAAAGCCAAAGTATCTGCAAGAGTCGTAAATGATGGACGAAAATGTCCGCAAATTAGTATCGTAAGCATCGAAGGAACGCTGTTTTTTGGTGCTGCTCATACACTGGAGCAATCACTGTCCTCACAATTCGAGGAAACTCCTCGTGTACTAATCTTGCGAATGGGTCGCGTGCCATATATGGATACAACAGCCGCTGCGCATCTATCTACATTCGTTAGTCGCATCCGCCAGCATGGAGGAATCGTGCTGATAACCGGCATTGCTCCCCAACCTGAAGGGATCATGAACAAAACGGGTCTGGCAGCGATGATCGGGACTGAACATTTCTTCCAACGTACTGGAATTGCCATAGATTATGCACTGACTCGTATTGTTAACGTTCAATGTCAGGGCTGTACGCATTTTGCTTTTCGGGAATGCAGGCAATTATCAAATGTTCAGACTCTGCCTGAACTGTCAAATCAGCCGCTTTCGCAGCGCAGCACTCTACAAATTTGATATCGCTATACACAAGCTTCAAAATACCTGTGATAACAAGAGGTAAGAGAAACCATTCCTTCTTCTCAACCAGCATCATCTTGCAAAAAAAGGCGTCCCAAAATGGGACGCCTTCTATCCGTATTCAGATTCGATTTAAGCTTGCTGATCATCCGCTTGCTCATCTTCTGCTTGTTCTGCTTCTGCAATCAATCCTGCGAACAAGGCATGGACGAACTGCTCGGAATCGAATTCCTGCAAATCCCCCATCTTCTCGCCGAGTCCGACCAGCTTCACAGGCAAGTTCAATTCTTGACGGATTGCTATGACGATACCGCCCTTCGCTGTACCGTCAAGCTTCGTGAGCACCAAACCGGTAACCCCACTCTTCTCGCCGAACAGCTTCGCTTGATTGAGAGCATTCTGCCCTGTGGTTGCATCAAGCACCATCAACACCTCATGTGGAGCGTCAGGTACTTCACGCTGAATGACACGGAAGATCTTGTTCAGCTCTTCCATCAGGTTCGACTTGTTCTGCAACCGGCCCGCCGTATCGCAGAGCAGCACATCAACATTGCGCTGCTTCGCAGCCTGCACCGCATCGAACATCACCGCAGCAGGATCAGAGCCTGCCTGTTGCTTAATGACATCGACTCCTGCACGCTGGCCCCATACTTCCAATTGCTCAATTGCCCCGGCACGGAATGTGTCTCCGGCAGCGAGAAGGACAGATTTACCTTCCTGCTTGAACCGATGTGCCAATTTTCCGATCGTAGTCGTCTTGCCGACACCGTTGACACCAACGAACAAAATAACCGTCATGCCATTCGGATTCATATTCAGCTTGCTTGTATCATCGCCGCGCAGAAGCCCGACAAGCTTCTCGGACAATACCGGCTGCAGCTCAGCTGCTTCCTCGATTTTACGCTTCTTCACCTCATCGCGAAGTTCGTCAATCAAGTTCATAACCGTTGTCACGCCAACATCGGCACCGATTAAGATTTCTTCAAGTTCTTCATAGAAAGCTTCATCAATCTTTTTGCGCCGCGTAATAAGCTCTGTTACTTTCTCCACGAGCCCTTTGCGAGTTTTCTCCAAGCCTTCCTTGAAAATATTCGTTACGGACTCGGTCTTTGCCGCGATGCTTTCCTTCAGCTTCTTAAAAAAACTCATGTCCTTCCCCGCCCCTTATGCAATGATTGCTTCGTCATCTTCCAACTTCACGGATACGAGCTTCGATACGCCGCCCTCTTCCATCGTGACACCGTACAGTACATCAGCTTCTTCCATCGTCCCTTTGCGATGCGTGACGACGATAAACTGAGTCTGCTCGGAGAATTCACGCAAATATTGGGCGAAGCGTGTAACGTTCGCTTCATCGAGTGCCGCTTCAACCTCATCAAGCACGCAGAACGGCACTGGCTTCACGTGCAAAATAGCAAATAGCAGCGCCATTGCTGTCAAGGCACGCTCACCGCCGGACAACAGCTGTAAATTTTGCAGCTTCTTGCCTGGTGGCTGCGCCACAATGTCAATCCCCGTTTCCAGTATATGTTCCGGATCAATCAGAACGAGATCAGCCCGTCCACCGCCGAACAGCTTGGAGAACACGACTACGAACTGTTTGCGGATCGCATCGAATGTTGCTTTGAACCGCTTCGACATCTCGTCATCCATCTCGCGGATAACTTGATAGAGCGTCGTCTTCGCTTCAATCAGATCATTTTTCTGTTCACTGAGGAACTGATAGCGCTCATTCACACGTTCAAACTCATCGATCGCACCAAGGTTTACTTCGCCAAGTGCTGCAATCTGTTTCTTCAGATCGCGCACTTCCAGCTTCGCTTCCTCAATGTTCTCAGGTACTACGTATCGATGCTTCGCCAGTTCAAAGCTAATCTCGTACTCTTCACTGAGCTTGCGCAGCAAGTTATCCAGTTCAACGTCAAGGCGATTCGCTTGAATCTCCGTCTGACGCATCGACTCCTCCACTTGCTTCAGCTCCGTACGCTGCTCCTTCGTATCGCTTTCTGCAAGCTCCAGTCTTGCCACACATTGCGCACGATCCGCACGTTTGAACTCAATCTGCTTGCCCGTTTCTTGTTTCTTCACATGGAAATGGTTCAAGTCTTCAGTCTGCTTCATCGTCTCACGCTCAGCGGTCTCCAGATCAATCTGTACCTGAATCAACCCTTGCGTCAACTGCGTATACTCATGTTCGTACGCCTTGGCTTCCTGCTCAGAGCGTGTCAACTGCTCCTGCAGCGAGAAAGATTCCTGATCGAGCTTCCCTTGACGAACCTTCAAGTCCGTAAGCTGCGATTGCAGCACTTCCTTCTCTGACTCGTTCGCCTTGCGTGCAGATTCAGCAGTCTCTATCGAGACATGCAGACGATCCTCATCAATCTTCAGCTCGTCAAGCCGAGCCTCCGCGGTACGACGCCCAGCGTCCAGCGTGGACATCTCCTCCGCAGCGTGTGTAAGCTCCTGCTGCTCCACCTCGAGCGCTTCTGCCAACTGGCGTTCTTCCTTCTCCAGCTGCGCAATCTCGCTCGTCAGCTGCTGTTCATTGATGCGCTTCGTTTCGCCTTGCTCGCGAAGGTCATCGAGCCGCTTCAGTCCTGTCGTTGTGCGCTGCTTCAGCTCCGTATACGTCTCCGTGAGCTTGGCAAGCTGCTTATCAGCTTCCTTAATATCTGCTTCCAGCTGTTCCAATTGACGCTGGCGTCCGAGCAGGTTCGCGCTCTTCTTATTCAAGCTTCCGCCTGTCATTGAGCCGCCGGCATTGACAACATCGCCTTCAAGCGTCACGACACGATAACGGTACTGCAGCTTCGCCGCAATTCGGTTCGCATCTTCCAGCGATTTCGCAATGACCACATTGCCGAGCAAGCTGCCGACAATACTTGCATACATGTCGTCCGACTTTACCAAATCCGCCGCTACACCTACAAAGCCTTCCGTACCATTCACAATACGACGATCTGTCTCATGTAAGGAGCGTGGTCGAATAACATCCAGCGGCAAGAATGTCGCACGTCCTAATTGACGCTGCTTCAGGAACATGATGGCATTCCGCGATACCGACTCATTCTCCATAACGATATGCTGTAAGGCTGCGCCAAGTGCAGTCTCAATCGCCGTCTCCAATTGCTCTGGCACACGGATCAATTCCGCAACCGCACCATGTACGCCCTGCAATCCATTCGGTCGACGTGCAGCCTTAAGCACTTCCCGTACGCCGAGCATGAAGCCGTCAAAGTCATTTTGCAGCTCCTGCATCGTATCACGACGAGACACCATTGCATCGGCTTTTTGCTGCCATTTGCGCACAGCCTGCTCCGTCTCGGAGAGAAGCGACTCATCCTGCTTCAACTGCTCACTCTCTGTAAGATAACGATTACGAATGTACGCCAAATCTCCTGTTAGCGTTTCACTGCGGCGCTTGGCATCTTCGACCTTCTTCTGAAGATCCTTCTGCTCCTGCTCGCGCTTGTTGCGTGCTGTATTCATTTTATCAAGACGCTTTTGCAGGGATTCCTTCTGCTGGTCATAGTAGCGAATATCATTGCGCTGCTGCGCCATTTGATTCATTACTTCGAGCAGCTGACCCTTCAAGCTCTCTTCCGCGTCTGAGCTTGTCCCGCCAGCTACGCCAGCAAGCCGTGTCTCTTCGGCAACAATAAGTCCGCGAATTTCAGCCAGTTCAGTCTGCAAGGCCAACAGCTTCTCGCGAACAGATTGCACTTCCAACTGCTTCGCACGCATTCGTTCCGAAGTCGTCGTCAGCGTTGTCTTCATCTGCTGCTCATTGGACGTCAGATTCCGCTTGCGCTCCCTCAGAACCTCGCCTTGTCCTTCGCACTTCTCATACTCCTCACTGTAATGAAGAAGCGTTGCCTGGAGCTTCTCGAGCTCCTCTTCCAGCTTGCGAAGCTCAATGCGGTGCACTTCCAACTTGGCATCATGCTCGCTTACTACCGTTGACAAGGACAATTCACGTTCCTTCAACTGTCCTAGCTTCTCGTTCGCCTGTTGCCAAGTGATGTGAAGCTCCTCTATTTGATGAACGTAAACTGCAATTTCTTTGTTCTTCAACCATTCACGAAGCTGCTTATAGTGTCTAGCCTTCTCAGACTGCTCCTTAAGCGGCCCGATCTGATCCTCTAATTCCACCACAAGATCGTGAATGCGGAGCAAGTTCTGCTCGGTCTCATCCAGCTTCTTCTTCGCGTCTCGCTTCCGAGACTTGTATTTCACAATCCCAGACGCCTCTTCGAATATCCCACGACGATCTTCTGAACGAGTACTGAGGATTTCTTCAATTCGGCCTTGTCCGATAATGGAATATGCTTCTTTCCCGATTCCTGTGTCCATGAACAGTTCGGTGATATCCTTCAATCGACAAGCTTGCTTATTAATAAAATATTCACTGTCGCCGCTTCGATGCACACGACGTGTCACCGTCACTTCATTGAAATCAAGCGGAAGTGTCTCATCGCTGTTATCGAGCGTTAAGGACACTTCTCCATAGTTCACTGCTTTGCGCGCATCACTGCCTGCAAAGATAATGTCTTCCATCTTGCCGCCGCGAAGTGACTTGGCGCTCTGTTCCCCGAGCACCCAACGGATTGCGTCAGAGATATTACTCTTTCCGCTGCCGTTTGGGCCGACAACGCCGGTGATTCCCTGGACGAACTCTAATTCCGTCCGATCCGCGAACGATTTAAAGCCCGCCAGTTCTAACCTTTTTAAGAACATCGTTCTACGATCACCTCAACGATTATTGTACCATATCGCGAATCCGAATCGTCGCATGGACATGCTGTCAAATTTCCGCGCGGTAACGTAGCTTCGGACAAAGAAAGAGCAAAAACCAGCCTGTAAGCAGCTCCAATTCCGCTCGCTTCGCGCGCTGTTCTTTGCTCTTTCTGCGAAACTGGCCGACGCACGCGCCGGCCTTACAGTACGTTATGATTTCGGAATGACTAATTGCTCGAGCGCCTGTGCCGCGGCTTGTTGTTCCGCTTCTTTCTTCGAGCGGCCAACTCCGCGACCTAAACATTCGTCACCCATACATACTTCAGATACGAATTCACGTTCATGTGCTGGGCCGCGCTCTTCGATAATTCGATATTCGAGCGAACCCAAATTGTGATGCTGCGTCAATTCCTGCAGCTGTGTCTTGTAATCATTCGTCTGCAGCTTGCCGTCAAGCGTGATTTGCGGGAAGATATGCTCACGCAGAAAATCCCGCACCACCTCTAAGCCTTGATCCAAATAGAGCGCGCCGATGAACGATTCAAAAACATCCGCCAACAATGCGGGACGCGTACGTCCTCCCGTCAGCTCCTCTCCCTTGCCTAACAGAACATACTTGCCGAAACCAAGCTGGTTAGCAAATTTGACAAGAGATGGCTCACAGACGATGGAAGCACGCATCTTGGTCAACTCCCCTTCGGGCCGTGTCGGACATCGGTGATACAAAAATTCTGACACCGTCAGCTCCAACACAGCATCGCCCAAAAATTCAAGGCGTTCGTTGTCTTGGTGCTGGCCGAAGCGGTGTTCGTTCACATAGGAAGCATGGGTGAACGCTTGTTTCAACAGCTGTCTGTTCCGAAAATGAATGTTCAGTTTCTGTTGTAACTGCTTCAATTCTACACTCAACTGTCTGACTCCTTATGCTTCGTATTTCTTCAAGACAATTGTAGCGTTATGTCCGCCGAAGCCAAATGAGTTGGACATCGCTACTTGTACATCAGCTTTACGAGCTACGTTCGGAACGTAATCGAGGTCACATTCCGGATCCTGATTTTCCAGGTTGATCGTCGGTGGAATCATGCCATGCTGCAGTACCAAGCTGCAAATGACTGCCTCTACGCCGCCTGCTGCACCGAGAAGATGCCCTGTCATGGATTTCGTTGAACTCACTGCTGTCTTATAAGCATGGTCGCCTAGCGCTGACTTAATCGCTTTCGTCTCCGAACGATCTCCTACTGGAGTTGAGGTACCATGTGCGTTGATGTAATCAATCTGCTCTGGTGCCAATTCGCCATCCGCCAGCGCACGAGTCATGCACAATGCTGCTCCTGTCGGGTCAGGCTCTGTCATATGGTGAGCGTCACCGCTCATCCCATAGCCAGCCACTTCCCCATAGATACGAGCGCCGCGTGCTAGAGCATGCTCCAGCGACTCCAGAACAAGTACGCCTGCTCCTTCGCCCATAACGAAACCGTCACGGTCTACATCGAATGGGCGGCTAGCGCGCTCTGGCTCATCGTTGCGAGTCGACATCGCACGCATCGCGCAGAAGCCTGCCATACCGATCGGACGGATCGTCGCTTCTGCTCCGCCACAGATCATTACATCCGCGTCGCCGCGCTGAATAATCTTGTATGCGTCGCCAATGGAATGCGTCCCCGTCGCACATGCGGATACAGCTGCTGTATTCGGTCCGCGAGCTCCAACAGTGATGGAGACTTGGCCAGATGCCATGTTCGCAATCATCATCGGAATGAAGAATGGACTAACGCGCTTAACGCCTTTCTCCATCAATATCGTATGCTGATCTTCCCATGTGCCAAGACCACCAATACCGGATCCGACGATAACGCCAACACGATCTGGATTCGTCTGTTCTCTTACGTCCAGCTTCGCGTCTTCCAAGGCGTTCTTACTTGCAGCTACTGCGAATTGAACAAATCGATCCATACGCCTTGTTTCTTTTTTATCCATGAAATCTTCTGGATTGAAATCCTTCACGGAAGCGGCAATTTGCGTCGGATAATCGGTAACATCAAATGCTTCTATGTGAGATACTCCAGACTTCCCTTCCAACAGGTTATTCCAGAATGTCTCAATATCCGAGCCGAGAGCGGTCACGACACCCATGCCGGTCACTACAACCCTGTGCTTCAATCAGAATCACCTCTACTTCTGCAGTTCAAGCTTCTATATGATGGAGAATGCGGCATACCGCCGCATTCAGATATTGCAATAATGAGGAGAAGTCCCGTTAACGAAGAACGGGACTCAGTAACTTAGGTATGAGATTGTATGTAATTCACTACTTCTCCAACCGAAGTAATTTTCTCCGCGTCTTCATCAGAGATTTCCATATCAAACTCATCTTCCAATTCCATCACCAATTCCACAACATCGAGGGAATCAGCGCCAAGATCCTCCTTGAAAGATGCTTCAAGCGTTACTTCTGCCTCATCAACGCCAAGGCGTTCAACGATGATGCGCTTTACACGCTCCAACACTTCTGCTGACATCCGGTTCACCTCCTCTTTGGTATTATACGAAAAAACATTGTAAATTGCCATATCAAAACGGCTTGCTGGTAGAAACGACCTGATCTCTCACAGTCGTTTCCACTTATTAGGTAAAAGATGCATTATTGCTGATCGCTCAACACTTATGCACACCCACCCATTATATCGCTTAACGTTCATGCTGCCATGAACGGAGAAGCCTCCTACATGTACATGCCGCCATCCACATGGATCGTCTGGCCTGTCATATATTCCGCATCATCAGATGCCAAGAAGCGAACTGCCTTCGCAATATGCTCTGGCTGACCTAGACGATTAAGCGGGATCTGACTAAGCAGCTGCCCCTTCATCTCTTCAGACAGTGCATCTGTCATATCTGTCTCAATAAAGCCTGGCGCCACACAGTTGACGGTAATGCCACGGGATGCAAGCTCGCGCGCAGACGCCTTAGTAAGGCCGATTACACCAGCCTTAGCTGCTACATAGTTGGCTTGACCCGGATTGCCAATTACACCTACGACGGACGAGATATTAATAATGCGGCCAGAGCGCTGTTTCATCATCGGGCGAGTCACTGCCTTTACGCAATTGAATACACCCTTCAAATTCGTCTCAATGACTTGATCAAACTCTTCTTCCTTCATCCGCATAATTAAATTATCTCTTGTAATTCCGGCATTATTCACCAATATGTCAATACGGCCAAATTGATCCAACGCTGACTTTACAAGAAGATCCGCCTCTTCTGTCTTGCCCACATTTGCTTGAACGGTGATGGCTCTGCGTCCCATTGCCTCGATCGCAGCTGCAGTATCCTTAGCTGCCGCTTCGCTGCCTGCATAGTTCACAACAACATCTGCACCAGCCTCAGCCAGACTTAGCGCAATTGCTCGTCCTATGCCGCGAGAAGCGCCTGTGACAACCGCCACTTTGCCTTCTAAGCTCGACATGGTCATGTTCCTCCCTTATACTTGCCCGGGCGTATACCGCAGCGGGTTACGCCCAGCATCACTAGAATGATAATTGCAGACATAAGATAGATATAGAATATCGATTGTATGAATAACTGCTAACTATTGCTATTATTCTGCAAGATACGCTTCTATGGCTGCTAGGCTATTGATCGATACAATCTTCACCGAACGGTCTATCTTCTTAATCAGTCCAGCAAGAACGGAGCCTGAACCCAGCTCAATGAATGTATCAACGCCCTGCTCGATCATATAGCGCACACTGTCTTCCCACAATACTGGCGAGAACACTTGCTCTACGAGCAGCTCACGAAGTAGCTCGCCCGCTTCCTCTGGACGTGCAGATACATTGGCCACAACCGGTACAGATGCATCTTGGAAGGTAACGGTCTTCAAGACTTCGCCCAGTCGTTCTGCTGCTGGCTTCATTAACAGTGAATGGAATGGCCCGCTAACCTCCAGTTGTTTTACACGTTTAGCGCCAGCCTCTTTCCCACGTTCGGCAACCGCCGCTACACCCTCCGCTGTACCTGATACAACGATTTGGCCAGGACAGTTTACGTTCGCCATCTCTACTGAACCTGTTGTTCGGCTAATATCATCACACAGCGCTCCCAACTGCTCGCGCTCTGCACCTAATACAGCCGCCATGGCACCTTGTCCATGCGGAACAGCCTGCTCCATGAATTGTCCGCGCTGCCGCACAATTGCGACTGCATCCTCGAAGGATAGAACCCCCGCTACAACAAGCGCACTATATTCACCCAAGCTGTGTCCTGCGACGAAGTCTGGACGAACACCAGACGCTTCAAACGCGCGATACAGTGCATAGCTCGTAACAAGAAGCGCTGGCTGCGTGTTTGCTGTCTGCTTCAAGTCTTCCTCTGGCCCATTGAATACGAGCTCCTTCAGAGGGAATCCAAGTACCTGCTCTGCTGTATCGAAAGCCTCCTGTGCAGCAGGAACGGCCTCATAGACGTCCTTGCCCATACCAACCGCTTGAGCACCTTGTCCAGGAAAAACGAATGCAATTTTACCCAAGATTGTCCACTCCTTAATTTATCCATGAATGAGTATAAATCAGAACTGTGCTTTCCTTAATCACGGAGAAGGACATCCCTCTACCAAACGATAACCGAAGCTCCCCATGTCAAGCCGCCGCCGAAGCCAACGAGCAGGATCGTGTCTCCCTCTTGAATGCGGCCTTGCTCTGCAGCCTCTGCAAGTGCAAGCGGGATGGAAGCTGCCGACGTATTCGCATAGTAAGGCAAATTAATAACGCATTTGTCCTCCGACAGGTTCAGCCGCTCCAGAGCTGCATGGATAATCCGCGTATTCGCCTGGTGTGGAACCATCAAGCTAACATCTTCCTTTTTCTTCCCTGCCTTCTCAAGCGCTTCTTCTGCCGCATTTCCCATAATGCGAACAGCGAACTTGAATACTTCGCGACCGTTCATATAAAGATAATGGCGCTTGTTTTCAACCGTCTCCGCCGACGCAGGCATACGCGAACCACCGGCTTCAATTTTCAGAAGTTCACCGCCATTGCCGTCTGCGCCAAGCACGAAGGATTGGAATCCTCGGCCTTCCGGTACTGGACCAAGCACCGCTGCACCCGCACCATCTCCGAACAGGATGCAAGTATTGCGATCCGTGTAATCCGTAATGCGCGACAAGCATTCTGCACCGATTACAAGTGCGTACTTGTATGTGCCCATTGCAATAAAGTTGCTTGCATTAGCAAGTCCATATACAAATCCAGAGCATGCTGCTGACAAATCGAATGCTGCCGCTTTCGTCGCCCCAAGCCGCTTCTGAACAAGACAAGCGGTGGACGGGAATGACATATCTGGTGTAACAGTAGCTACGACAATCAAGTCCAATTCTTCTGCTGAGATGCCCGCCGCTTCCAGTGCCTTCTCCGCTGCATAAAAAGCCAAGTCAGAGGTTGCCTCATGCTCTGCCGCGATCCGGCGCTCCTTAATTCCCGTTCGTGATACAATCCACTCATCGTTTGTATCGACCATTTTCTCCATGTCCGCATTTGTCAACACACGTTCGGGTACGTACTTACCTGTCCCAATAATTCCTACTGACCGTAAGCTCATCACGCATCACTCACTTCCCACTGTTAGTTCCGCCGACTCCCATAGAAATCGTCTCAATCAAATCATTTTGCAGCGCTAAACGTGCTTGCCGAACTGCATTATGAACGGCTCGCGCATCTGAAGAGCCGTGCGCCTTAATTACAAGTCCGTTCAAGCCTAACAGCGGAGCTCCGCCATGTTCCTTGTAATCCATCGTCTTGCGCAAGCCCTTAAGTGCTGGCATCAACATCGCTGCCGCAAGCTTCGTATACCATGTACGCGTGAACTCCCGCTTCAACACGCCAAATAATGAGCTTGCCGTTCCTTCCAGCGACTTCAACATGACATTGCCAGCAAATCCATCGCACACGAGTACGTCACAAGTACTCTCCAATACGTCTCTGGCTTCGACATTGCCTACGAATTGAATCGGCAGCTCCGCGAGCAGCGGATAGACCTGCTTCGTCAATTCATTGCCCTTCATCGCCTCTGTACCTACGTTCAGCAGTCCGACGCGCGGCTTCGCCATGCCATGTACCTTCTCGCGATAAATACTGCCCATCAAGGAATACTGCGCAAGATGCTCAGGCTTGGCATCCATGTTCGCACCCAAGTCCAGCGCTAGCACGCCTCTGCCATCCATCGTCGGGATCATTGGAGCCAGTGCAGGCCGCTCCACACCATTCATACGGCCTACAATGAGAAGGCCTGTCGTCATCAACGCTCCCGTATTGCCTGCCGATATCATGCAATCCGCTTCACCTTCACGAACCATACGTCCCGCAACAACCATCGAGGCTTCCTTCTTGCGACGAACTGCCTTAACCGGTTCGTCATCCGCTTCAATTGTATCTGGCGCATGAATGATGCGCACATTCGATGGGGAAGTGGTCATATACGGAGTGAGCTTTGCTTCGTCTCCCACAAGCAGCAGTTCAACATCCGACCATTCCTTGGCTGCCGCCAATGCACCTTCTACATTGCTCTTCGGCGCATGATCTCCACCCATCGCATCAATGGCGATTCTCATGCAGTTCTCCTCCTTCGCTGCTAATCACCGTTCCTGCCGAACGATAAATGACAAAGTTCCCTTGGAACACCATTTCTTCTCCCACATAACTAAACACTTCCACCTTCGCCTTGCTTCGTTCGCCTGAAATTGAGCGTACATACGCTTTCGCGATACACTTCTCTCCCAGCTTCACGGAACGAAGAAAGCGAATATCCGCTGATGACGTTAATGCAATCTCGTCATTAATGACCGCAACCGCAAGCGAGTTCGCTTGCGCGAACAGATGATGACCGCGTGCGATATGTGTTCTTGAGAAGACGTGTTCATCACGGATTTCAAATATCGATATCCCGCTGCGATCCAGCTGCAGGTCAACAATATCACCAATAACTTCATGTAGCGGCAAGGATCTTACTTGATCGTAGGATTGCTCTGCCATTAGCTTCAATCGTTCCCTTAATTCAGGAATCCCGAGCTCCATCCGGTCAAGCCGAATCGTCTGGATACTCACCTTCAACTTGCGGGTTAATTCCTGATCAGTCACGAATGGATTCTCTTCAATGATTGCGGCCAGCTGCTGCTGACGCTGTCTCTTAGGTAAACGCTCGATGTCCCGCACCACCTTTGCTCTTTGCCCAATATGCTAAAGGCTTGGCTTGCCGCATAAGCTGACTGTCCAACCCTTATGTATATCATAGATCATTTTCATCGATTTGAAAAAAGGTATTTAGAACCTGGTACTAAGAGTAGTATATATAAAAATGGGTCTAAAGGAAAGCACCAGTTTTTATACCCCCTCTTTCCCTCCTAATATTATCCAGGGTGAGAGAACAAAAAAAGTAGCACCCGTGAGATCACGAAGTACTACTTTTCCTGCATAGATATCCGATTATTGTTTGATAATCTCTCTAGCTTTGTATGTTCCGCACACTTTGCATACATGGTGCGCCAATTTCAACTCACCGCATTGTTCGCATTTTACCATGCCCGGCACGGACAATTTGAAGTGCGTACGGCGCTTGTCACGACGTGTTTTCGACGTTCTTCTTTGAGGTACTGCCATGTTTACACCTCCTTACCCAAGTTACGTGTTATTTCTACTGTCAGCTTTCTATTTCTTAAAGAAATCTTGTAACCCCGCCAGTCTCGGGTCGATTCGCTCAGTCGAGCATCCGCATGGATGTTCGTTGCGGTTCGTGCCGCAAGTCGGGCACAAACCCTTGCACGCCTCGTCGCATAGCGGCGCATACGGCAAGTTCATTAAGAGCGCCTCTTCCACGTAAGGCTTCAAGTCGACAAGGTCGTCCGCCACCGTAATGACGTCCTCCTCATCTCCTTCAGCGGGAAGATCAGTAGAGTCCTTCAGCTTGAACTGCTCATCAAACGGAATAACGTACGTCTCGGTAAACGATGTTAAACAACGCGAGCATTGCAGTTCCATCTTAGCAGTCAGCTTGCCATGAGCTCGAGCGAACCCATCACCTTCCGCCTTTACCGACAGTTCGACATGAACCGGTTCAGAAATGGCAACATCAGAGCGCTCACGCGCTACCTCATCGGCACGAAATGCCGTATCAATCTGCGTTTCCCCTCTACCAGCAACTATGTCTCGAAATCGAAATTCCATACTATCACTCCAAACAAACAAAATTAATTATAGTATAGCGATTAACGTCATGCTTTGTCAACCAAATTCGTTTGACAGTTTGCCAGAGCCGGAGCGCGATTCCCCTTCCTATGGAAAACCATTCAATCATGGTATGATTTGATTATCAATACCCGTGGATTGTCTGGGAAAGAGATCCGTCAATAAGCATTCAATGCATCTACTATAGATACTATTGAGATACCATATTACCGCATTCAGCGCCTGAAAGGAAGAGACGTGAATGAGAACGCTCGGAATCGTTGTTGAATACAATCCGATGCATAACGGTCATGTATATCATCTCCAGCAATCGAAAAAAGTTTCAAATTGCGACGCAGTGGTCGCTGTCATGAGCGGACATTTCCTACAGCGTGGCGAACCAGCCTTGACCGATAAATGGTCGCGAACGGATATGGCACTTGCAAATGGCGTCGACCTTGTCCTCGAATTGCCTGTGGCCTACGCTGTTCAGCCTGCGGAATGGTTCGCCTACGGCGCTGTTGCCACCCTGCAAGCGACAGGCGTAGTTGACGCTCTCTGCTTCGGCAGCGAGCTTGGTGATGTTGAACCGTTCTTACGTGCAGCAGATATCCTCGTTAACGAGCCTTCGGGCTTCACAGATCAGCTGCAGGAGCATCTGAAGGCAGGTTTAACCTACCCTGCTGCTTATGCCGCAGCAGCGGGACAAGCAATGACGGCAAGCCGCACCAGCCCTTCTTCATCCGAGGCTGCAGACTGGATGGCGCAGCCCAACAATTCCCTTGGCCTGCACTATGTAATGGCGCTCCGCCGATTGAATAGCGCAATCAAACCGCACACGATTGCTCGCACTCAGGCCGGCTACCATGATACGGAAGCACCAGAAGGCTCAATCGCGAGCGCAACCGCCATTAGACGATTATGGACGGAAGAAGGCACTCTCGAGACATGCGCACAATATTTGCCGTCAAGCACACTGCGTATTCTTGAGCAGGAGCATCGCTTCGGCAGAGCACCAATGTGCTGGGATTGTTATACGCGTGAGCTGATATATCGACTACATCAGTTGTCCCCTGAATCCATTGCGCGTCATCTAGAGGTTACGGAAGGGCTCGAGTATCGGGTGAAACAGGCACTCGGCCAAATGACAGCACAACGCGTGGAATCCCTGCTTGAGCAGCTCAAGACGAAGCGCTATACCCGAACGAAGCTGCAGCGGATGCTCGCGCATATTTTGCTTCACCATGACAAATTCCATTTTGGATCCGATGGCTTGAAGAAAGGGCCCTGGTACATTAGAGTTCTTGGGTTCACGGACACAGGACGCGCCCTGCTGAAGCGAATGAAGCAAAGCGCAGAACTGCCGATTGTGTTAAGCGTGAATCGCGATAACTTCAATCTCGGAGGTTATTGCGGTCTGGAAGCTGATATCCGAGCAACATCGCTGTATGCGAACGCCTTTGAGCGTTGGAATGCTCGTGATGCTTATCGGGACTATTACGAGTCACCTCGGCGACATCAATCAAACTGAGGGAAGAATAAGCACAAAAGATCGAGCATGGGAGCATTCGTCCCCCACCTCGATCTTTTGTCTATCTAGCCCTTATTTCATATTGAGAAGATATATCAGCCTGTATTCCCTCATATCTGCATCACGATAGTTGCCCACTCCATGATCAGACAAGCTTTGCTTCATGCTATTAAAGCTCGCCGCTACTTATTCCACGAGCCCTTCGCTTTACTCTATACGTTTACTGAGCAGTCTTCTGCTCGGCGCCAAACTTCTGAATTGCGTTCAGTGCATCGCCCACTGTACGTACCGATACCAGCTTCATTTTCGTATTCATCGTTTCGAGCTTCGCCTTCGCTTCCGCATAATTGCCTTCTGGAGCAAGGAATAGCGCCGTCTTCTCACGATCAGCAGCCACAACCTTAAATTGAATGCCACCAATCACACCTACATTCCCGCCAGGTTCAATCGTTCCTGTTCCTGCTATCCGATAGCCTTCAGTTAAGTCTCCTGGGGTTAAGCGGTTTATCAGCTCCAAGGTAAACATAAGCCCAGCGGATGGACCGCCAATGTCACTGTCTTTGAAGGTTATGGTTTTTCCTTTATCCTCAGGTATAGCTTCCTTGCGTTGTCCGTACCGAAGACCAAAGCCAACTCGCTTCTCCTCTTTCTTATTTGGATCCGTCAGTTCCACCAATGTCGCCTTTACAAGCTTCTCTTTCTTGTCACGCTCAACCTTGACCTGCACCGTTTCTCCAGCTTTGCGGCCCTTCATAACTGCTTGTAATGCTTCGAAATCATTAACCGGCTTACCATCGACTTCGATGATCCGATCATTGGTCTCGAACTCATTGTGCGCAAGGTTCGGGTAGTTGTAAATAACATACACGCCTTCGGATTTCAATTGGTACGGGATCTTCAACTGGTTATAGGCAGCCAGTACCGCGCCTAGCTGGGAATCACTCATGTTGAACAATTGCTCAGTCACATATTCCTGTTCGCTTCTTCCTTGTAGGGAATCCGCCTTCTTCCCAAACTCGGCATGCGGGTCAAATGATTTCCATAATAGCAATGCAAGGTTCGCATATGTGCGGCGCACCGTGGTAAGCATAAATGTCCCTTCTTCTGTGTCGTCTCCAGCTTGGACACTTACCATTGGCTTCACCTGCTCGGCACTGCCCGGCGTATATATCACATATGGTGTTGGCATATACACCATCACATACAAGAACAAGAGTGCTGCAAAGAACCATTTCCAACTGCCTAATCGCCAACGCTTCGAGCCTTGGCTGTCACGTACTGCTTCTTCTTCCATTATTGCATTCCCTCCTGCTGCTTCCGCTCGCCCCTGCTTCGTTGTACAAACTGGTCTAAAGCCTGTCTTTGGTACGTACATATGTGGAAGTACCCTACTTCCAATACTGTTGCAAGAGGTGAACATCATGTTTTCATTTCGAACGCCGCTATCCCAACACCCGTTAACGACGCTGTTGATGGGAAGTATGGCAGTTCTTCTCGTTATTTGCATTGTATCGTATCCGGATCAAGCATTCCAAGCATCACTTCAAGGCTTGAAAATATGGTGGAACATTATATTCCCGGCATTGCTGCCGTTCTTAGTATTGTCTGAAATGCTCTATGCTTATGGATTCGTCCATGGACTTGGTTCCTTGTTGGACCCCCTTATGCGTTTGTTGTTCCGTCTGCCTGGAGTTGGCGGCTGGGCGTGGGCGGTCGGCTGGACGGCCGGCTATCCAGCAGGAGCCAAGGCTGTTGCCCAACTGCGCAATCAACAGGTTCTATCTCGTCAGGAAGCTGAGCGGCTGCTCTGTCTGTCCCATACGAGCAGTCCCCTTTTTATTATAGCAGTCGTAGGTGTTGGGTTTATGCAGAAGCCTGAGCTTGGGCTAATCATCGCCATTATTCACTGGGCTTCCTCTATCCTAACTACACTTCTAATGCGGTTCATTCACCGCATGCGCCCTGAGTCGCAACCATTACGCACATCTGCTTCACTATCGAAATCTCACCAGAAATTCTACCAACGGATCATTGGGCAGATGGAGGGCGCCCATCGTCAGGATGGCCGTCCCTTCGGCAGAATGCTGGGCGAGTCCGTTACTTCAGCTGTCCAAACCTTAATGATGGTCGGCGGCTATATGATGATATTCTCCGTTATCATTCAAGTGCTGCGCATCGCAATTCCGCAGGAGCTTGGCAAATATATCTTGAACGGATTGCTTGAAGTAAATTTAGCGGCATATACGCTCGGTTCAGCAGCGTTCTCATCTCCTGTATTTCAAGCAGCGCTGCTCAGTTCCGTTATTGCCTGGAGCGGCATCAGTGCTCTTCTTCAAGTTCACAGCATTATGAAGACGACGGATCTACGCTTCGGCCATTTTATACTATCCCGTCTGCTTCATGCCTTATGTGCATTTCTGCTTACTTATATGCTATGGTCGCCACTTCATTCCCTGCTCCAATCATCAGATTCAGCAATGTCAGCATTATGTACGCTAGCAACCAACCCATCCAATGCCTATGATGCGCCTGTGATCGCGGAATCAAGCAGCCTGCTTCCGTTATTGACTTTCATTAGTCATTTGCCAATATGGGCTCAAGCTTCCATGCTCATTCCCGTAGCCTGTCTATTCCTATTCACTTTATTCATACTGGCACAAACCGTTGGACGGCTGTTCACCCGAGGCTAAACAAAAAAGTCCATATCGACCGTTGATTCATACTGGCGACATGGACCTGCTGCTTACTTCGTATCTTTGTATTTATCACGCAGTGCCAATTCTACTTCAGGTGCCACCAATTCGCTGACGTCACCATTGAATTTCGCAATTTCCTTGACCATGCTTGAGCTCAGATAGGAATATTTCGGATTCGTCATCATGAATATCGTCTCCACTCGTGGGTTAAGCTTCTGATTCGTGGAAGCCATCTGCAGCTCATATTCGAAGTCGGTGACAGAGCGAATTCCGCGCACGATCACATGGCCCTGCTTCTGCTCCATATAATTGACCAGCAAATCACGGAAACTGTCAATTTCCACATTCGGGATATGCTGAGTAATCTGCCCAAGAAGCTCCTTCCGTTCCTCTACACTGAACGTTGGCTGCTTCGACAAATTGTTCAACACCGCTACGATGAGCTTATCAAATTGCTTAGCCGCTCGTTGTATAATATCAAGATGCCCAAGTGTAACCGGATCGAAGCTTCCCGGATACACCGCAATGCGCGGCTCATGCACTTGCTCTGTATGTTCCGTCATGACAATGGATCCTCCTTATGCCCTACAGCAGATTAAATTCTTCTGCGCGTTTCATTTCCTCATATGGTTAGAAGCTTATGCGTTCTGTTCAAGCTCAGCTTCCTTCTCTGTCTGTTCCTTGACCCG
The DNA here is from genome assembly GCF_000686865.1 of Paenibacillus sp. UNC217MF. NCBI lineage: Bacteria > Bacillati > Bacillota > Bacilli > Caryophanales > Paenibacillaceae > Paenibacillus > Paenibacillus sp. UNC217MF. The sequence continues at coordinate 219,171 of NZ_JMLT01000003.1, forward strand.
ATATACCGTAATTCCAATTTCTCCGTACTCTGTTTTCTTCCATACGTAGAGAGGACCGATCTCTTCGGGATATTCATGCTTCGAGTCATGCTCAACGACAATCGTCGCATCCTCCGAGATTAACCCGTCATTCCACATGCCTTCCAGCAGTTCGTCCGCATCCTTCAATCGATATGGCGGATCAAGAAAAATAAGTTCAAATGAAATATCACGCTTCGTTAATGCCTTAATCGCCCGCTTGGCATCATTGCGGTATACTTCACTCTGCTCCGCGACCCCTGCCGCCTGAACGTTGTGCTTCACAACTTCGACAGCCTTGGGATCCTTGTCCACGAATATCGCTTGTTCCGCACCACGGCTTAGCGCCTCGATGCCAAGTCCACCTGTTCCTGCGAACAGATCCAGCACACAGCCGCCATCAAAATACGGCCCGATCATGCTGAACAAGGCTTCCTTGACTTTATCTGTCGTCGGCCGCGTCCCCATGCCGGGTACCGGCTTCAACGAGCGACCTCTTGCTGTTCCTGAAATAACTCTCAATTCACTCCACCCATTCTTATGCGCCTCAGCGCAGCTTATCCGTATAATCATGATGGTATGTAACGGTAAACTTCATGTATTTCGACGTTTATCGTATCACATTTTCTCCTAATTTGAAAAAGGAAAACGTGTCCTCATTCAGAGTTAGCTTCTTCATCACACAATCCCTCTATAAAAAGAAAAGCTCCTTATCCGGAAATTAGGGTTCCCGATAAGAAGCCTTATCTATCAACGTCAACTTAGCGATGCAGCTTCTGCAGCAGTTCCTTCACACTAACAAGCATCTGCTTGCGCGCTTCATCGTCAATTGTCGTCACGGAGGCAAAGAACCGATGTACAAGCACTTTCATGCCGACAAATTCAAAAATGCCGCTATCTGTCGTCTTCTGCATGGCCTCATACATGCCGCTCTGCTCATATTGCTCATGTGTGTTGCCATGTGTGGACAAGAGCAGCGCCGACTTCCCTAACAGCAGCTTCTCTATGCCGTCAGCACCATATTTGTAGGCGAAGCCATACGAAAACACACGGTCGATGTACCCCTTCATAATGGCAGGCATACTTGCCCACCAGATTGGATAAATCATGATGATATGATCTGCCCACGTAATATGACCCTGCTCCTCCTCAATATCAGGGGGCAGCTCATGCTGTCCGAACAATTCGAAGTCTTTAGCCGACAGCACCGGATTGAACTCCATTTCATACAAGTTGCGAACCAATGCGGCATGTCCCTGATCCTCCAATTCAGCTTGTACCATTTCCATAATGGCATGATTGAAGCTGTTCGGATTGGGATGTGCGTATATAATCAGATGCCTCAACTCGATCTCCTCCTACCTATGTGACCATCAACCCTGCTTATACAGCCGGGCATGTCCATTTTGGTTATAGGATGTGAGAAAGCGGCATCATTTATCGAGCCCTACAATTTTTTTTCGACATGTATATTTCTGCCCAATCGGGCAATCATTAAAGTATCGACATCATCGAATGTCGTAGACAACCGCGGAGAAGACTTACGTTTCCCCATAAGCTCTTCGTCCGGTTTCTCCTCTCCCATGAGGGTGTCCTAGCAATAGGGCACCCGTTTTAATTTACTCCAAACCCTTATTACATTAAGATTTCAAACGTTCTTTACATGTTGATTTATTCAGCGAGATTATCTTGGTGTGAGGACTTAATGGGGACTTAGCCAAAAGCGGGATACTCTGTCCAAGCAATATCCAACTATGCTCTTAACCGCTCACTAATTTCACTGAAGTGATGTATACGGCTGCTAAAGCATTATATTGCTGGATATGATGAACTTTTCAGAGTACCATTTTAATTCTCATGCTTTACGTTCTTCAAAGCTGTAGGGAGTTTCTTAGCACCGAAAACGATCTTTGCTTTTTTCGCTTCTTTTTCAGCACTTTTCTCCAATCGTTTCATGAGAAACATTTCAATGTTCTTTTTCATCCTTGACACCTCCTTTCGGTAGTAATGTTAAGGCTTGTACAAAGAGAACAATCGCTATAACACTAGATTGCAGAATTAAGTTACCACTTGCTATCAACATTGCTATGTACTTATACAGTATATCATTTTTCTGGACAGTAAGATCCTCAAACCAATTTGGGGCTCGAAAATAATAGATACAAACGGATACCAAAGTCAAAACAACAGCAGTCGTTTTCGATAGGAGTATCATAGGCGTTATCACACAAAACAATGAGGATATGATCATACATGCAGTTAGTGAAGAAAAATGTGCCCCTCCAGAAAACCTTCTACTAGCAGCTAATGCCACTAATGCTAGTATAGATTCATATAGATGTCCGAAGATAGTCCCTAAAGTAACTGTAATCAAGATTACTCCATATTTATTTAATTTCATTGCAATTCCATATTCTAAAACCTCTACATCAACATCACTCTCAGGGTTGTTCTTCTTCAATTTTATTGCAATGCTTCTCGATATCGCCTCTAACACTTTCGTAATCTCCCCGATCCGAGTAATAGTAAGCAATGCCAAAGCTTGCTAATGAAAGTATCATGAGCAATATGTAATTCTGAGACAGGATTATTAATAAAGTCAAGAATATCGTTACTGCCGATATCATTCCCGAAATAACAACAATTCGATGACTATACTCTGAATACTTAATTCTGAATGTATCATGAGGCGGCACGATGATGAATGAAAATCCTCTTCCCGTCATCCATAGGAATAAGGCAATGGCCGCACCAACAACAATAGAACATAATTGAATAGCGTTAACAGGGAACCCCGTATAAACAAATATTACTGATTTATCAGCTATCCCTATGGCGGCCAAACAGTAGTATACAATCATTTGGATCGATATGTATGCCGATAATCCTGATCCGATAATAAATGCTGCATAATGCAGCCTGTATTCCAACACGGAATAGTAAAACATTACAAATATGATATATTGCAAGGGCAAATCCAAAGCAGGTAAATTAATTACAGTCCTCATTAAAAATGAACATATTACTAATGCTACGGATAATACAAGTATTTTATACTTGTACCTTAATAAAGGCTGCTTATATATCTTTAGGATCAAAGCATTAACAACTGCAGCATCGAGGATACTAAATAATATGTAAGTTAAAGACTGACTCACTTTGCACCACCCTTTATAGTTATATAAGATTATTATAAGACAGTATCTGAGAGTATGGTAATGTTAATTGACATTATGAACCAACAAAAAAAGCCCTAGATGACCTAGAGCTTTGATCAATCATTATCTTTTACATCGAGTTCGACATAAGGATCATTCTCGCCGGTCTTTACACCATCTACTGGAATCCCAAGCACCTTCATTTGACCACCTTCCTTTTTATCCAGTATACCCAATGAAAAACCTACATGAAAGGAATTCGACTAGCTTGGGGATTCACCTAAGTTATTGAACATTTAAAATGTCGTCCACACTCACCCATTGCCTTTCCCCATCGAGTTAGCAACCTAACGCGTTTACCAAGTGAGTCTACACTTAACACAATACCTGTAAGCATACAACTCTCGAATGGGTCGTAGATCTCCATAGTTAAAACAGTTTGCTCCTGCATAGATTCCTGCAGCCTGCTGCCGATCAGCTCCCACTCTTATTCATCGATCGGAGAAGGTGCTCATGCTAAAACGATATCTAATCGATCGGGCCATTCTAAAATAGGAACAACCATGGACGTCTATGGGCATATTTTCGAATCAGTGGATCGAAAGACAACTTCCATTTTTGATGATGTATTATTCAGTGGCGATGGGGACTAAACTTGAAATTTGGGGACTAATTGTACTAATCATTACATTTTTTCGTCTTTTTTAGTCCATTACCAACAGTGCGCTTCCCTTATTCTATAAGTGTTTATCCATCATGACCGTTTAATACCGTTTATCCATTTCCACATTTCCCATGAGGTGTCCTAGCAATAGGGCACCCGTTTTAATTTGTCAGAAACCCTTATGTATGGAACTTATGATGCGTCTTGAAAAAAAGTTGATCCAAGGCTTGCCTTGGATCAACTTGATATTTAAACACACACACTATTTATATATCGGCATTACGTTACGACAAATTCGACGAGGATTGGGGTAGCAGGGTCAAGCGCATCTCCTCCAGGAATCGTTATCGTTGTTGTCGTTACTGTCGACGTATCTGCTGTCTGGATAGTGCCATTAATATAGAGAATATAATAAGCGAATAAACCTGGGAATGCTGTTGCTGCAGCACCAGCGTCATTCGTAAAAGCTGTTGCGGCAACAGCGAATGTGGCGCCAGTTCCAGTCCCGACTCCAATCGTAGCTGCAAATTTCCGACTTGCTACAAATGGTTGAGTAATAGGCATTATTTTCTCCTCCTTTTCTTAAGGGATGCTATATTAGATGCAAGTGGGACAAGTATTGAACCTTGCAGTTGTCTTAAAGAAAAAACACATTTAAAAACCAACATAAAAACTGCTCTGGAATATAACCAGAACAGTCTATGATCAGCATATGAAACAATCGTTCTTGGTTAATTCACAATAAACTCAACGATGAGCGGCGTGGCAGGATCAAGCGCATCGCCGCCAGGGATTGTTATTGATGTTGTCGTAACTATAGACGTATCTCCCATTTGGAGAATCCCATTGATATAAAGGTCATAGTAGGCAAATGAGGCTGGAAATGAAGTTGCTGCAGCACCAGTATCATTTGTAAATGCTGTGGCCGCAATCGTAAACGCAGCACCTGTTCCCGTGCCTGCTCCGATGGTCGAACTGAATTTCCTGCCTGCCAGAAACGGTTTAATAATTGCCATTTATTTCACTCCTCTTTTGGGATACCTTATCTAATGCTTATCCTAGAGGTACTGATTGTGTACATGACATGGTGAACGCTCAAGTTACAATTTGATCTTTTCCAAAAATAAGCATGCTTGCAAAATTTTCGTGTTTTCTTTCCTCCAACAATCTTGGAGAAAGAGAAAGTATACCTTCTTTGGTTAAAGGTCTTTCTCGACTTAAGGTAATATCTATGTATCCTATTTTTTCACCTCCTGTTGTAAGATTGCGGATCGAAATTATATCCCACATACAGGAAACAAGCGACTAATTGGCCCCTCATGATCTGTTCCCCGCTTTCTTAAGTTTGTTTGATCCCTAATCCGAATCACCCCATTTCCGCATGAAAAATTCGTATGAACTGAAGCGTTATAGGAACGCCGTCCACTGGCACCTCATCAATGGTTAATGCCCCAGCCGACACCTTGTACACAATAAGCGGCTGAAGAACGCCGTTGATGAACAAGTTCGTGTAGGATACAGTTGCCGGATCCAGTATGTCCGAGCTTCCGTATTGCGGCAGCGCATTCTCGTTCGTGTACGTGGATTTTACCCCGTCGCTTCTTGTAATGAATTGGAACGTTTCTACCCTCAGCACTTTGCCCGTCTCCGGTGGAGTCGGCGGTACCGGTGGAACAGGAAATATTAGCGCGCACCCAGGGGGTGGCCATATGCTTCCGGACGTCAGCCCACTCGCCTGGGCATATTCGAATTTCAGCTTACTACTCCAAGGTTTCGACGTTATGCGAATCACATTATCACCGTTCATATATCCACCTGTCCCCTTACCCAAATTTATGTCGTGCTTTGATAATGCTTATGATATTCATATCCTTTTAGCCTGCTTAGGGCATATGTACATTTCATAATCAAATCCGCAAAAAAAGGCTGCACAAGAGCCAATAACAATGCTCTGAAACAGCCCTTCGTCATCGTGTTCCGCAATATTCAGCCGAAAAACAAGCAACTTGATAACCATCATCCGGTCTCTGACCGGCCTTACCTGAAATTTATGTAGAAGCAACATATTTTCCACAAAGACAGCCTTCCTTCGAGATCAGTTCACGTTCACGGATAGAATAAGGAGTGCCTCTCATTCCAGCATCAAACATACTAGCTGTCCAAGGCCACTCCTTCCTTCCACCGCGGCATCGCGTTCAAGGCTCGTCCTTTTTGAACAACAGCTTAGATTTGAGGGGAGTTGTCATCTTTCTCCTGCTGATTGTCTCGCTTATCCCCCTTCTGACTGTCGTCTCGATCGTTACTTTTATCCTTCAATACAAAGATCGCCTTTTTGATTACATTTGGGACTGGCACACCGAGTCGGCCTCCATTCTCAACAATCGAAAGCACTTCATTAGCCATATAAAAATAGGTTGTCGCATCTCGAATCATCTCTTTGCTGTCAAACGCGATATCGATCTGATGAGCGAGTGCAATAATGAAGAAAATGAATACTTTGCGCGCTATCCCGATAAGACCGACCCGACTCAACAATTTCCCTTCAACAGCGGAAGCTAACATCCCTGTCACATAATCTAATATTACCATCGTTAACAGAACCTGAACTAACGCAGGCCATCCTCCAAATACAAACGAAAACGTCCCTCCAACAGCTGCAGCACCCGTTTTGAGTAGAAGATTGAATCGGTCCATGCTTGCCCTCCTCTGCAGTCGTATACACTTTGGCCTGTATCTAGCACTTTCAATGCCTCTGCTAGAGTATTGACGAAGCACTCGCAGACCCTGACTATATGTTATGCAGCATGCTCGTTGCCCGACAAAGGCAAGCCTCCTAACTCGCTTTCATTGCACAACAATGGTCAGGATGATTTTGATTTACTAGAATGAAAGATTTGCACTCAGTCAAATAATGGCCTAACCTCCGCTTCCCCCTGCACTTGATCAACAGCAAAATACGGTACCCCACGGAGTACCGTATCCCTATGCCCCTATTCCTTATTCAATATTCCGGCTCGCTTCAATTGTCCCTTTACCTTGGACTATCCGTTCATGGCTCACTTGAATGGATGATCCAAGATCCATCGAAATCCTTGCAGGAATGAGTTCGAAGGTAGAGACAACTGCCCGATGATCAGACGGCCATGGCGTAATCGCAATATCAGTATAGGGACCTCTCTCGCCTACAATACAGCTGTCAATCGTAGCAGACGGCCCTCCCGCATAGACAAAATCAATTCGATCATGGACTTCATCCGGTTCAATATGTCCATTCCCTCCTGGCGTCCAAGTCACGGCCGGCTTCGTGAGCGGATCCGAGTGCACTTCCCGATAGGAATCTCGAAACTGTAGCTGCTCCAATCGTATGGATACCGACCATTCGACAGCTACGCCAAAGTGCATGCTCTTCGCTTCATCTGTCCAATCCAGATGGGATGGAGCATTGAAATCGCCTGTGAGAAACACGGGAACGCCTTGACTTGCCAATTGTCCGAGCAGATGGAACCGACTGTTCATCTCCTGCATATGAATTCGGTTCTCGTTCGCCACCGCAGCTGCAGCATTCAGCCCATCCCGTATGTCATAGGGTCCATACGGCTCGTGGCACAGGTGAACATTGCTCATGGCAGCCACCTCGTCCGGCGCAACCTCTACCCAAATGAACTCCTTATGCGCCGATTGATGAAGTGGATACCGGCTCAAAATACTGTGCCCCTCATCATAGTAAAAGTTCAGCTTGCGAGCGAGCGCAGGAAGCTGTCCATCTGCTTCTTGTATGCCGATCACATCCGCTTCTGCGGTTCGAATGGCTTCCGCAACCTGAACAATCGAAGTACTGCCTCTCCAGATATTGAATGTCATTACCTTTAGGTTACGTCCGCTCTCCATTTCTTGAACAAACGTATCCCGCCTGTTCCTCATCACATAACTCCCTCCCCAACCCAGTAACCCAGGTTACGAACTCTCATAACGTGTATGAACCGCTACGGATGAACATGACAAAATGTATCGTTCTATCACTGACATTCTCCATAACGCTCGATTCCCCTTCTAGTCCTCTAAGAGAAAAACAAAAGCCGCTGAATGCTCAGCGGCTCAAATTCGTAACCATCATAGATGGAATGTTCCATTACGCATAGGGTTCTGCTAGACAGTACTCGTCCTCCATATGGCGAATCCATTCTTCCAGCTCATCCAGCTGTTCGAAGGTTCGTACTGCAATAGGAGCACGGTTAGGTACGTCTCGCTGCAAGATGACAGTATCGCCCGCCATCATGCGTTCCCTTGCATGTCTATAGATTGTATCCACCCGTTTCCAATCCTTGTGTTCATAAGCGCTCCCAATCTGCGTGAGATCGATAGTGATATTCATACGCTATCCCTCCCTTGAATGGGTATGCCTTACAATATATAATATAACCTATTTTTCTCAAAACGTACCCGATTTTTAAAGATGAGCCATCCAACTATACACCATCTGAGTTCGTGCTCTGTTCCTTGCCACGAACTCGCTTCTTCCCGAATAGCGATTTACTCCCTTGAATCCCCTTATCGACCAGGTTGTATATGCGCTTGGACTCCTTCGTTAAGAGCGGACCTAAGATCGCCAGCAACAATACATATAGCACGGCAAAAGATTGGACAACCGGTAGCAGCCCTCCAGCCTTGCCGATATTCGCCATAATAATGGAGAACTCTCCTCTTGAGGCCAATGTGAAACCAATGTTAATGGAAGCACGGCTCGATAAGCCTGCTGCGCGACCTGCCAGCATCCCTGCGATGACATTCCCGATTATTGTCAAGATCACGGCGACAATCGCCATACCAACTGCTCCCCCTAATGTCATCGGGTCAATCGTTAAGCCGAAGCTGAAGAAGAACACAGCCCCAAAGAAATCACGGAAGTTGATCACATAATGTTCAATCCGCTTCACATGCTGGGAATCAGCAAGTACAAGTCCTACTAATAGAGCTCCAATCGCCTCTGCCACATGCAGTGTTTCCGAAAATCCAGCTACGAGGAACAGTGTTGCCATCACCAAAATAAGGAACAGTTCTGATGATTTCCCGTTCAAGATTCGATCAATGAACGGCATCGCCTTGCGGCCCAAAATAATGAATAACAAAATGAATACAAGTGCAGATCCTGTTGTCATCAGTACCGTTCCGAGGGATGCGCCCCCGCTAAGTACAAGACCGGACAAAATGGACATATGAATGGCGATGAATAAATCGTCAAACATAATCATGCCCATAATCACTTCAGTTTCCGGATTCGCCGTCCGTTTTAAATCGACCAATACTTTCGCTACTATCGCGGTTGATGAACTTGTCATAATCCCGCAAATGACCAGTGTCTCCGCAAGTGGCATTCCCATCAGCCAACCTATCAACAAGCCGGAGACGAAGTTAATCGCAATATAGGAAATTCCTCCAACCACGATGGATTTCCCTGATTTGAGCAAGCGTCCTACGGAGAATTCCAGCCCCAAGTAGAACAACAGGAACAGTACCCCAATACGACCCATAAAATCAATAAAGACTGAACTCTCAATGAAACGGAAGTCAAATATCCAAAAATGCGGCGCGTGCGGCCCAACCGCCATCCCGATTAGAATATAGAAAGGAATGACAGAGAAGCGAAGCTTCGTTGCAATAACGCCCACTAGTCCAATTAAAGCAATAGCTAATCCAACCTCGAAAATAATCGTATCCATAGTTCACCCCGTTTTCTGCTTATTCGCTTCCACTTAACAGCCAAGGCTTAAGCAGCTTAATATGTTGTCTTTCCCCTGCAACGACAAGCGTTGTATGAGCAGATAACACGACATCAGGTCCTGGATTGATTATTTTCTTATCCTTTTCAAGAATCGCTATAATCGTTGCCCCTGTCGTTTCGCGTACTTTAATTTCTCCGATGCTCTTGCCAACGCAGGCTGCATGAGTCTCCACCTTGTACCATTCAATCATGAGGTCATCCAAGGCAACATTGACCGTCTCGAGTGCCTTCGGCTTATAGATAAGCCCACCAACGATAGCAGCAACTGCGCGCGCCTCGTCATCATCCAATGTCACCATCGAAATACTCTCTTCTTGATCCTGCTGATCAAAATGATACATCTCCCGACGTCCATCATCATGCACTATGATGACCAATTGATCTCCATTGCGAGCTTCCAACTGATATTTACGACCGATTCCTGGCAATTCTGTTTCTTTCATATTCAAATGAAATCCCTCCAACCGTCCATAGGTTTATTTTTCTCACATTGTGAAATAAGGAACTTTATATACATGTCAAATACATCTTTCTTGCAGCACAAAATAATCCATGTAAATAACGATTTTTAATGCCATAGAGAACATCTTGCACTGCTATTCCTTATTCAATTTCAAGCACAGTCTTGTGAATGAATGTAAGAGATTTACACTACGAACGTAGAGGTGAATTTGATAGGCATGAGAAATAAACGCTTCCGTATAACGAAGAAACAGCTGTGTAGATACCTAATAACAGGGGGCATACTAAAGGTGAATTCCTTGAAGAAGAGAATAAACATCACTACAATCTTCTTCACAAATAGCTGCTTCATGGCAGAGGTATGCCGTGAAACCGGTATAAACTGCTGCTCATGAAAAGACTTCGTCAGCTTGGAAGGATTGTTCCAGTTGACGCGATCTTCCTCGACCATAAACGTGGAAAATACCGAACACAAAAGCAGGAGGGCAACACACACAACACCAAGTATGCTGTTTTTCTCCCACTGCACACTCAATCTTGTCATATCGCACCCCCTGTCGTTAGTTAATCGTACATTTTTTTATTAGAAATAAAGATTATCATGCAGATCTGTATCAAGCAAGAAAGATCGAATATCCATTCTCTGGATGAAAGCGATTCCGCTCAACTGCAATGGTTCACTTCGACGCTCGAGTCGACATTGCGCCAGATGATTGTGGATCCTTATCATCACCATGACCGTCCTGTACTTCATGATCTTCCTTCTCATCATGAAATTCCACGCTCGATTGCGCTGTAATATAATCGAAGGGCGTATAATGAACCTCGACCGGCTCCCGCTTCACGAATTGCTTGTAACCAACCCATCCTACGATCATCATCAGAAATAAACTAAACATGCCGGTCATAACTGTGAAATAGATCATTGCATCCTCCTCAGTCGCAGAAATGAGCGTTACTAGATACTACGCAGTACAAGTGGAAACGTTTCATTTTTTCATAATCATTCATTCGTCTAATTACGGAAGCCCCCATCTGAATGGATAATTTGCCCCGTAATCCATTCTGCTTCGTCACTCACCAGGAATGACACTAAGCGCGCTGCATCCTCTGGTGTACCAATGCGCCCCGTTGGGAACTTCGGTCTTAAGAAGTCCTGCACGAATGCTTCCATTCCGGAATCGGTCGGACCAGGATCGATCGCATTCACCGTAATTCGATGAGAGGACAGTTCAGCAGCCAACGAAGTAGTGAAGGCGGATACTGCCCCCTTTGAGGCTGCATAAGCCAAGTTGCCAGGCTGCGGTTCCTTGTCCTGCCCGGACACGAAGTTCACGATTCTGCCGCCTACTTCCGCTGCCTCAAGCCGCTTCGCGAATTCCACTGATAACATCATCGTTCCTCTTACGTTCACGATACAATGATGATCGATAATCTGTGCCGTCACATGGTGATGGTCGACCTCTATACAATGTGTAGCATTGTTAATGAGGATCGTGGGTCTGCCTAGGCGATTCTCGACTTCATCCAGCAGCCGAACAGCAGCATTGGCATCGAAGTAATCGAGCTCCATATGTTCTACCCGAACCCCGTATTCCCTAAGCTCCTGTGCAAATTGCTCTGGCCAGCTGCCATTCGCGTCCTCATAGCCGGTCTCCTTATCGTAGTGGCACAAGTGTGTAAAGAACACATCGACGCCTTTCGCTGCAAGCTCTCTGCAAATAGCTGCACCAATTCCTTTGGAGCGGCTTGCTCCAGTTACAATTGCAATATTACGTCTATTCTCGTTGTACATATTTATCGTCTCCTTATGGGTAAGGAACGGCAATCGCAAGCGTATCGGAGATGCCCATGTACCAAAAAAAGCAGACACCCATGGCGTCTGCTTGGTCAGTTCATAGCACTTAACCTTGCGTTCCTTGTAATGGGTATAAATAGACACACCTATCCCGTCATCGAATCTCGTTCGGAATGGTACGATCTATTCAGTTACGGCTCCATTACAAAGTCCACATATTAAATATGAATCCCCTCTCATACATCTCCTATGCCCTATTGTATGCCTACATTCGTAATATATCAAGGTTTTCTCGCCATCATCCGCCGCGGGCTGCACGTACTGTGCTTGGGATGAGCTCACTGTCAAAAAAAGACGCCCGGCAGAATGCCGAGCTCCTCTTCTCATGCTTATGTCATTTCATGCGCCATTTTCAACTAGCGAACAAATCGCAGCCATACAATATCTCTTCCTTCATTGACCCCAATGCGCACGTTTGCTCCAGGATGAATACTTCGATACTCCTCACCCTGAAGATCAGTGGATCCAGTCAAGCGGAATACTTCCTCACGATCCCCCGAATGAATCGTAAGCCGCTCTGCCTCTATTGCCTTGACACTGCCTTCATATTCTTGCACGACAACAGCCGCCTTACCTGGCTCGATCATCGTGGAATTCACGAAGCCAATCGTAAATGCAGCGGTTCCACCAATAAGTACGATTACAGTTAGGACAATCCACATCCATTTTTTCATACGCAATTCCCCTTCTGACTGACTCGGTGCACATACCGCCTTTGCTCCATCAGCGTTTGCCTTCATTATAACATAGGCACTCATGTACCTCACCTTATCAATGACTACGGTGCTTATACTAAGTTCCTGATGTTTATCCTTGGGCAGAGTCAATCTGGGCAGGTTCGCCAAGCTCTAATACCGCCTGCTGCTCGGCAAGAATTCCTGTCATAATCGCTGCATACAATTCACCGATGACCGCACTGGATTCATTGAACGGCTCCAAGCCATCCATCGTCAATACACCGTACGTTCCAAGTGAAATGCAAATCAATGAGCGATAAGGACTCTTCGATTCTTGATTGCGTTCCCAATCCTCGTCTTTCAGCACATCTGCACATTGGACAGTAACCTGCTTACGGAAGGAACGTCCCGCTACAGAGCGATCGATATGAAGATGGCGCTGTCCAACATAATGGTTCGGGAAGCCAACCGAAGCAAGCTGTAGAATTAGTATGGGCTCCTCATACTTCCAAATGCCGCAGCGATGATGACCGCCTGGAGCGCACTTCATATCTACGGCGAGCATATCCAACATCCGCTGCAGCAGGAAGTTCGATTCGTGAAGAACAGCATACGGGTCTGCCATTCCCCGCAACCCATTAAGCGCATCAGCGAACGGCTTCATATTGCGCAGCGCGGACAGCATTTGAGAAGATGCGTGCTCCGTGAGGCCTCCTGTCACTTGCAAATTGTCCACTTTATCCTGCAGCAGCTTCATTCGATCCTCCCGATTGAGCACCTCATGAATAACTTCAGTAAACTTCTTGTTAATATAGAGTGTCTTAATGAAATAAAACACCAATCCTGCCGCAATCACAACAGCAAAGAGCTGATATGACCAGGCCGGCAGCTTGTCAAGCATCGCTTTAATGATCGCTTCCATATCGTCCCTCCTCTCTTACCTGTCCTTGGATCAAGAATATGACGGATAATGAGCGAACATGCATTCTGCCTTTGATTTTTTTCGAATATAACAAGAAAGAACCGTTCAGTCCTCCCTGATCAGGAAGCAACCGAACGGTTCTCTGTATCCCAAACTCGTGCTTGATTATCCGTGTTGATGCCGGACTGCTGGTCGTACCGGGATGGAACGACTGCGTGTCGTGCCAATCTGTACCGTCCACGTAATTACCTTGCCTGCTATGCTGACAGCTAGTATCGTATACAGCGTGTCGACAAGCGGCAGGAAGAATAAGGACAGCAGCAATACCGCTATATCAAAAATAATAAATACTGTACCTATGCTTAAGTTCATCTTACGGCTCATAAATAATGCCAGAATGTCATCACCACCTGAAGCGCCTCCATGACGCAGCACGAGACCTGCTCCAAGTCCTGTCAACAATCCAGATAGAACAGCTGCAAGCACCATATTACCGCCTAGATTCATATTCCATGGCGAAAAGCGCTCGCACATCTCGTACGTTAACGAGAACACTCCTGTTGCAATTGCCGTATTCATAATGAATGTCCGCCCTTTCAAAAACCAGGCAGCAATAAATACCGGAACATCCATGCATAACACGGTCAGCGCCGGCGACCAATTAAACGTATACTTGCCAAGCAGCGCTAAACCAACAAACCCGCCTTCAGCCAAATGATTCTGAAAATTAATGTGATAATAACTGAAAGCCAACAACATTGATCCTACCATCATCCAAAAAATCTTACGTAATTGTTCGTTCCCCATCTTCGTAACCTCTCGTTTCGTAATGTAGCCCTTCGACTAACCGAGAGGAGACGGATAGGGGTTCCTATCCTTCGAACCATCATAATTCACGCATCCTTCTCGTGTCAGTCTCCGTCATAGCGACAATTGACAAATCAACGAGAAGAAGCTAGATGTAAGAAAGATCATAACGTTTCCAGACTGTCCTTTGGGGTTTCATCCTTCGGGGACGCATTGGTATCCTGATCCTTTCTTGTTTTGTCTTTTGTATTGCTTTACTGATTGTATTATACCATAATGTATATTCCCTCTAAACCAATCCCATTCTGCAAATATCGCTGTCGTTCGGATTTATTTGCAATGAACTGCTCCGAGCTTGGCATAGTCCTAGTTAAGATCGATATCCTCCCTGATTTCCTCCGAATTACTCACAAATTGGACACTTTTACATTTCATTTTTCAATTTTGTCCTATTCGTTGTTGCGTTCCTCTTCTGTTACTCCTCTATTTTTTCATCATGTTCATAAAGCTATCATATTTAGTGTGCGCGAGATCACATTGTGACGAATATCACATCTATAAAATAACAGCATAAACCACTGTGATGCCGCATGCATTCGTTCATAATCTACTGCGCATCGTATGATCGTCATTAATTAAGGAGGAAACTCTTATGTTACAACCTCGCACGATTGAAATTGTGAAATCTACAGTTCCTGTATTAGCTGAGCACGGCTCTCAAATTACAACACGCTTCTATCAGCTCTTGTTCAGCAATCATCCAGAGCTGCTTAATGTATTTAACCATGCCAATCAACGACATGGCAAACAGCAGATGGCACTTGCCAATGCGGTCTATGCCGCTGCAGCGAATATTGACCGATTGGAGACAATCTTGCCAGTCGTACGCCAAATTGCCCAGAAGCACCGGGCACTTAACATCAAGCCAGAGCACTATCCAATTGTCGGCAAGCATCTTCTGCTTGCTATCAAGGATGTACTAGGCGAAGCTGCTACTGATGACATTATTGAAGCCTGGGCAGAAGCATATGGCGTTATTGCCGACGTATTTATTCAGGTAGAGGCAGAAATGTACCAGGAAGCCGAACAGCAAATCGGCGGCTGGTCAGATGTGCGACGCTTCCTCGTTGTCCGCAAAGTGGAGGAAAGCGACATGATCACCTCCTTCTACTTGAAGCCTGAGGATGGACAGCCAATCTCCTCCTTCCTTCCTGGCCAATATTTAACGGTTCGGGTTCAGCCGGAGGGACATGAAAATACCCATTATCGCCATTACAGCTTGTCCCAAGCCCCTCAATCCGATACTTACCGCATTAGCGTAAAGCGCGAGAGCGGCGGCGAACATGCACCTGCCGGCATCGTCTCCACCTATCTGCATGACGAGGTGCAAGTAGGTGATGTCATCGAAGCGACTGCACCTGCTGGCGATTTCACGTTGAAGCCAGGTACGGCCCCAGTTGTGCTGATTGGCGGCGGTGTTGGGCAGACACCTCTTCTCAGCATGCTGCACACGCTGGCGGCAGCAGAACCGAAGCGGGATGTCTATTCAATTCATGCTTCGCGCAATCAAGCGGCGCATGCTTTTGGTCAAGAAATGAATGATCTAGCCGCTCAGCACAGCCATATCCACACTTTCTTCTGTTATGAGAAAGGCAGCGAGGCAGAAGCTTCTGTTCACACCGGCTTCGTGGACGCGCAGTGGCTTAGCTCCATCGTTCCCGCTTCCGTATGGGAGGATGCGGACATTTACTTCTGCGGCCCAGAACCATTCATGAAGGCCATCTACCGAGCAGTGAAGCAGCTTGGGGTTTCTCCTGAGCGTATTCATTACGAATACTTTGGCCCAGCAGGTTCCTTAGAAGTTTAAACCGCAATGACGACAGAAGGGACACTTCTTGCGCTCAGCAAGGGTGTCCCTTCTTCATGTTCGTTATCCGAATCTCTTAACATTCTCTATATACAACTGTTGGGAATTAGAATACTTTTTTCAGTTCCCGCTCTTCCTTCAAAATCTCGACAGCCTCCCGGAAGCGCAAGGAGTGCACGACTTCCCTCTCACGCAGGAACTTCAATCCATCCTGCAAGTCGACATCATCCGTCATGTCGATTAACCATTGATACGTAGCACGCGCCTTCTCTTCTGCCGCAATATCCTCATACAGATCCGCGATCGGGTCGCCCTTGGCCTGTATGTAGGTCGCCGTCCATGGATCACCAGCCGCATTGCTGTAGAACAGCGCTTTCTCATGCGCTACAAAATGTGGCCCCAGCCCTGCATCTTCCAGTTGTCGCGGTGTTGCATCCTTCGTCAGCTTATATACCATCGTGGCGATCATTTCGAGGTGAGCAAATTCCTCGGTCCCAATATCCGTCAACAGCCCAATTACTTTATCTGGTATCGTATACCGTTGGTTCAAGTAGCGCAGCGCCGCTGCCAGTTCTCCATCCGCCCCCCCATATTGCTCCATCAACAGCTTCGCCATGCGAGGATCACACTTGCTGACACGTACTGGATATTGCAGCTTCTTCTCATAGATCCACAATTCCGCATTCCCTCCTGTCCATCAAGTTATTTGCCGCCTGACGACACACTGCTAAACCTGCCATGGCCAAGGCGTGGTAGCCCATGTAAATGGACAGCCCGAATAAGAATGGCCGAAGTTCATAAGCGGGCCATACTGCTCTTGGAACTGATGGGCAACCTTCATTCGCTCACTAACGTAGTAATTGAACTGCTGAATCGCCTGCAGATCTCCCGGATGAGTGTCCAAGTACAGATTCAGCTCCAATAATACGAAGTCGATTACTTGCAGCTGCTCCAAGCTTCTGCGGTATTCCTCGGTTTGATAAGGATGTACACTCATCGTCAAGCTTCTTCCTCCCCTCGCTGGTTTCTGCGGGAATGGTACGGGCTGTATAGGGCAGGCCATAAGGTTCCACAGCGTAGTGCCTGCGCAGGTGGAAACTGTGGGAGATTAGGCGGCTGGAACGTGATGAACTGGTTGATGGGTACGACAAAGACGGAATAAGGCAGTGGCGGACAGGGGTCACACGGACTTCGGAACGGGAAAAATACACGCTCCTGCGGCACAGCCTGTTCCGTCGGACAACAGCCGCTTCTCTCTTGCTGTCCAACCGGAGGCAGATCTTCTGAAGCTAAATTTCGCTGTAATTCGTGTTCCATGACACTCTTTACGCCTCCTTGCATTCATGTTCGCATTTACTCGATCTCTTACTTGTATGTGAGAGTAGGAATGTCCCATGTACATAATTTAAGCCAAGATGTGACAGATCTGCTTCTCTGTACACCTTGGCTTTGTTGGCGGTATAGGAATGAATGTCAAATGATAAAGAAAGAGTGTTTAGCTTCGTTTCTGTCGCTTACGATACAATCCCTTTGTTGGTGATGCCGTATATCGCTTGCTGTTCGCCAAATCTTTGCACCGTATCCCGGAAGCTCATGCCGATTCGTTCCAAGAGCCTGCATGAGGCCTTGTTCGCAGCTTGTGTTTCGGCGATCACTTCAGGCAATCCTAGTTCGCGAAATGCGTAATCAATCACTGCTGTAACTGTCTCTGCCGCATATCCAGAGCCCCACCATTCAGGCAGGAGCTCATAAGATACCTCCGTACTGACGCCATCATGGTGCGTATCCAGAGAAATCAACCCGATAAACGCATTCGTTTGCTTTTCTCTAATGATCCAGAACGAGGCTCCTTCCTGAGAAGCAAGCATTCTGCGGAAGCTGCCTGTAATCGCCTCTTCCTCTGTCCATGCCCCGCCCAGATATTTGCGTACCTCCTCGTTCACATACAGCCGTCTTACATTATCATAGTCACTTGCTTGCAGCTTGGTAAGTGTACAACGTTTCGTCTCAAGCAACATATAGCCCTCCGATATGATTACAGGATTCAAAATGATCCTCCTATTAAAGCACACTTGGGTGGCATTTGAAATCCCATCCTATATCTTTATTTACATAGATCTATATCTACACCGGCACGAGCCCTCACGGCACAGCGCTTGTCAGCTTCAAATAGCTCGCGCATGTTTATGTAATTCCTAAGCATGCGTGTTATCCATTCTACCCGTGTTGACCCTGACGAAGAAGCCGATTTACTGTTTCCCGCCGCACACCAATAAATTGGCCGATTTCTTCTTGTGTCAATAATTCGGTAATAGGCATCGTATCCGCATAGCTTCTCAGCCATGCTGACAACAGCTCTAGTCGTTCACTCGGTGTCCCGATAGTCAAATGATCAATGCGCTGCTGCATGAAACGCAGCTTATCTTGAAGCAGCTTCGCAACATCCAGCGCCTTGTCCGGCTGCTGCCGCAAGCCTTCATACCACTCCTCAGCCGGAATCCGTTCCACGACCGTCTTAACCATCGCGATCGCTGTTCCGTGACATTCCTTCGGCGTGATTAAGGAATGATGCGGGACGATTTCGCCCGTGTATACGAGGTTGAACAAAATAATATTGCCGTTCTCATGCAAGCGTGTAACCTTGCACAGCCCGCTTATAATGCGGTACAAATACGTTCCTTGATCTCCTTGTCGAAATAAAACTTCTCCCCGATGCAGTGTCATAATCATTTTTGCTGCCCCCCTTAATTGCCGTTCCGTCTATGAATGCTGCCGCATTCGCACGTATGTTGTACCTATTGTACCGATTTCTCACCCTTTTGACCACGTTTGGTTGTTGAAATACGAATATTTGTTCGGTATTATGGATATAATAAGAACAAGGGTTCCCCTTCCGCTCTTTTTAAATAGATATCTCATGCCTCACACGACATGAGGCCATGCATATGGCACACACGCGATATATACAAGGAGGAAGAACGCGCATGGGCACACCATTCGCATCGAACGGCTCTCCCCCCCACAACGGAGAAGATGCCTACATCGTCAAGCAATATATTATTCAAACGCTAATCTTGGATGTGCTGGAACGCGACATTGAACGGATTGGAGCCTCTAATTTGAAGATGGCCGACATCTACACACAATGTCTAAGACAAGCACAAGATAATGTTTCTCTCGATTTGTACCGCCTACGCAAACAGTTTCGCAACCGCGGCATTAAAGTGTATGAGGAGGAACGGCTTGAACATGGGATTCGTGTCCAATACGTATGCCGAGGCTATCAACATTCGTTCTACATGCTGCGCGGCTTGATTCGTGCAGAGGTGAAGAACCGCATGCAGGCTTACTTGAACATTGCCGCCTCCCAAGCTTCGAATCCAGACACAAGTATGGGCAGTCCCCTTACTCGGCACCAATAGGTTTACAGCCCCATATTCACCGCTGCCTCATCTTATCCACTTCCTCAGAACAATGCCCCTTGGCAAGGACGGAGCAGCCGCTCTTCTGATGTTTGCTAAGGGGCATTTCTGATCACGTGCTTGCCCAGCATCGTCAATGAGACAGCCCGCAGAATTCACTGCATCCTCGAACTTTCGATTGTTGGAGTCTATCCCCTATTAACGCTGTGGATGAATACACAATGGAAAAGATAAAAACCTGTTGAGGATTTCTCAACAGGCTAACCAGTCCCGAGTTGGGGAAATTGGCATTCTTCGTTATGGCTTTGTCAGGCTTAGAAGTCAAATTAGGCTCAGGTGCTCTCTTTCTTCTTCTCTTGACTCGATTAATAACGCGGCTCTATTTCAACTAAGTTGCTTAATTTAGTGGTAAGTCTGTCCGTGTATCGAGCTAACCTTCTGCTTATCTCCATCTTCATGTACTCTTTCGTTATATGAAAACTATCCTCATAGCCATGGTACGCATAGTGTAATATCATTGTACTATCATGCTTCTCTTCATCTACAATACGAATTTCTTTTTTCAACATCTCCTGTCTTCTTTTGGACAGGTCGGTAGAGATATCATTTGCAAGGATTTGAGCAGCCTTGGTATACAGAGATTTCAATGTCTCAGAGGATCCCTTCATTTCGTGAATTTTCTTAGTTACCATCGTACACATCACCGAAAGTAGAACATAATCGCGCATTAATTCAATATCTTCCCTCTTTGGCTGGTTTAACTCCCCGCTTGACATATCACTATGCCTTCTCAACAGAGCCTCCCGATGTTGTGGCAACATCATCCGGCTGGACTCCCAAAGACCATTCTTCTCGAGCTTTTTACTCATTTATAATGCCCCCCGATTTTCAGGGATCTCTCTACCGCTTGACCTGCATAGGTAAGAGAAGAAGCTCTGATAATTGCCGCATTGCCATATCGATCCTTAATCATATCCGTCACCTTATCCAGTGCTCTAGCTCTGACTTGATCTTCAAAGAGCGTTAGTTGATACTGCTGGTCATCTTCCAATGTGCTTAGCATAACACCTACACGACGTACAGGCATTCGATCCCAATATTGATAAAAAATTCGCTTGACCATATCAAATACTTTATTTGTATGATTCGTCGGATCCGGCATTTTCATTTGGCGTGAGAATCCTGTGGGCGCTTCATACGGGCTGCACATGCAGCTTACGGTTACGACCCAGCCCATATACCCTTTTATCCGACAATCTCGGCAGACTTCCTCCGTCAACTCCAACAGGATAGTATCGATCTCCGTAGAATGCACATAATCCCTCGGCAGGGTCATCATGTGACCAATCGATTTGGGAGGTGTTTGAAATGTACCCGGTGTTACCGGACTATCATCCAAGCCGTTCGCAGTTCGCCACATCACCTCGGCATGAATATCCGACTGTTTGCCGAATCGAGCTCGAAATTTATTTTTGAGCTGGGGCAATGGAGTTCTCGCAATATCCCCAATCGTAACTATCCCTAGTTTCGCAAAATGCTTGCACATTCGAGATCCAACACCGAACATTTTATGAACGGGCTCTTTCCACAGCATGGTGGGAACGTCGGATGGATGCAAAGTAAAAATACCGCTTTTATTTTTTTTGGCCCAAATATCCGTTGCCGTCTTAGCCAATATTTTATTGGTACCGATCCCGATTCGAATCCGCACCCCTGTCTGGAGCATTACCCGTTTCTGGATTTCCTTCGCAATGGTGATTGGATCACCAAAAATGGATTGACTGGCTGTCACATCCAAAAATTGTTCGTCAATACTAAACACTTCAACCAAATCCGTAAACTCTTCATAAATCTGAGTAATCATCAATGAAACATCGATATAATGCTGCATACGAGGACGCATAATGATGAGATCGGGGCATTTCTTGAGTGCTTCACCCAACCGTTCGGCTGATGTCACACCAAAACTTTTAGCGATCGGGCACGCGGCCAGAATAATCCCTGAACGACGTGTAGGGTCACCAGCTACTGCTACTGCTTTATTTTGATATTCTGGATGATCTGCTTTTTCTACACTTGCGTAGAAGCTTTCGCAATCGGCCAAAAATATTACCCTTTCCCTTTTCTGACTCACATTAAAGCCCTCCAATAGTTATAAATCATATTACATACACAATCACAAAATAAGAACGTATATTCCTATTGTATGACGAACGTACATTCGTTATGCAAGTAATAGGCTGCCCGGCACATCCAAATGCTGTTCATCCATACGGGGCTAAACAACAATAAGGTCTGCACATTTACTAATGGCTTCGCCAAGTCGAGCCGCCCCACTGTATGACACCATGCTTCTTAGTTGTAGGGCAAGCTGCAAGTGCGATACCAGCACGACGAGCAGGATCGCCTACTACAACTAGCAGACGATCCTTGTATTCAGGGTGTGAAACCTTCCCCGCACTCGCATAGAACGATTGACAATCTGCCAACATAATAACTCGTTCTCATGATTTATTCGGTTTGCCATCCATACACCCTTCACCCCACTGAGAACGTTTGTTCTTATACACTCAGAATACCGAACATACATTCTCTTTTCAACAGGGATATTTTGAAAATTCGGATCGAATGGTGTCGAGCAGGCAAGGATCTACTGCGGATGGCGTATAACTTCAAATTCACGCTGAATGTATGTAAAGTTTAAGTCGTTTCATGTGACTGAGGGATCACCTCACGGGAAGGAAGAGAATGTGATATGATGAGATCACCATAGGATAGAACGGACAAGAGAGGAAGACGTAACGTGTGTGGACGATATACATTAACCGTGACCATTGAACAGCTAATGGCGCACTATCTGCTTGATTCAGGAGC
This sequence comes from Paenibacillus sp. UNC217MF, assembly GCF_000686865.1. Classification (NCBI taxonomy): domain Bacteria; kingdom Bacillati; phylum Bacillota; class Bacilli; order Caryophanales; family Paenibacillaceae; genus Paenibacillus; species Paenibacillus sp. UNC217MF. Next base: position 241,679 of record NZ_JMLT01000003.1, read on the forward strand.
CCTCGTGCCCTTCCATGAGCCGCGCTACAATATTGCGCCGAGCCAGCAAGTACCTGCCCTGATTCATGATGGTACGAAGCTGCGGCTTGGACCGCTTAAGTGGGGCCTCATTCCAGCTTGGGCGAAGGACGAGAAGTTCGCTGCACGAACAATTAATGCACGCGCCGAAACCGTTGGGGACAAGCCCGCCTTCCGCCTCCCATTCCAGCGGAAGCGATGCATTATACCAGCAGACAGCTTCTATGAATGGAAACGCAGTCCAGATGGAACGAAGCAGCCTATGCGTATTAGACGCACTGATGGCGGTATTTTCAATATGGCAGGATTATATGACACATGGGTCAATCCCAATGGGGAGAAAATCAGCACCTGCACGATCATCACGACGACTCCGAACGAGCTGATGGAGCCGATTCATGATCGAATGCCGGTTATTTTACCAGAGGATCAGCTGTCATTCTGGCTTGATCGCCGAATGACCGACACTGGGAAGCTTCAATCCGTTCTCCTTCCCTATCCGTCTAAGCTAATGGAGGTCTACCCTGTCAGCGCTAAGGTGGGGAATACACGAGTGGACGATCCCTCCTGTATCGAGCAGATAAGCGAGCAGCACCAAGAGGAGACACCAGACAGCGTCCCCCCTACCTTATTTACGCTATAAACCTATCTCTAGCATATAGCAGTATCACGCCATGCTCCTTCATCTCGCAATCGCGCACCTTAGAGCATCCGATACTCCGATGCTCATTCAATACGAGGCTGATGGAGTTCCCCGGAGAAATTCCGCCAGGCGTCCCCGCTGTAGAGCATGGTGGCGGAAGTGCATATCCACAAGCAAGTACCATTCCATCGCACTCAAGTAACCGAAGCCTGGATGCATCGTTCTATGATGCTCTGGAATCGAAGCAATAACAGGTTCAAGCTCGTTCATGCGCCGCAGTACTGCCTGCATGCCTTCTACAATCTCCTCCTTGCTGGCCGGTTGGGGTGGCGTATATTCTGGAGAGGCTGGCACCTTCACACGAATAGGAGGGATGCTCCCGGCCGCAAAGACCATACTGCCCTGCTGCGTCTTCTCCAACTGGTCACTACTAGCTGCATCTGCAGTCATGTCGCGGCATACTTCCACCTGGCGAAGCTGCATAAAGAGCGCAGAGCGGATCAAATGCATATAGACCTGCCCGAGCGACCACTCCTCCTCACTTGGCTTGCGTGTAATCTCCTCCATACTATAAAGATCAAGCTCCTGCACAACCTGCTTCACTGATTCCTCCAGGCTTAACAGTGACTGATGCGGGGTCATATTTGTCATTAGTAAAGCTCCCTTCGAACGAATATACCCCTACTATACGCGAACGCTACTGACAACAGTATGTCAGTAGCGTTTTAACTGCTGCAATATTTTTTCTGCCTCAAAGCGGACAAGGGCTGTAAGCGACTCCGGTTCCAATACAACAGCTGCCGAACCCCACCCTAGAATCCAACCAAGCACATCTTCAGGTTGTCTCACTCGCAATGTCACAAGTGCCCCTTCTGGATGTTCCTCCATGGTATCGATAAAGAAATATCCCTGCTCCTTCACACGCTCAGCGGCAGCGGCGTGCAGAAGCACACGTACAAGGAGCTGGCGATCATCTGTCGGCTGATAAGACTGTAGGGAGAAGTCGGGCGGACGAGTGAATGATTCATCGAGCAGTTCTAAATCCTGTATGCGACTAAGTCGGAAATGTCTAAGTCCCTGTCTAAGATGACAATAAGCCACCATCGACCATGTTCCTTTGATATGCACAATCCCGTAGGGATCTACCTTGCGAACATGTTCTCTACGGCCATCGTCCCCTTGAACAAGCTTCACATAGCGGAGGCGCACACTTCGCTCCTCCATTACAGCACGCCGCAGCAGAGCAAGTCCTTCTGCATGCGCAGAATGGGCAATGAGCTTCAAGGAAGAGCGCATCCGTTCCGTATCCTGCCGTACCGATTGTGGCATGACTGATTCAAGCTTGCGCCGAACGGCCTGTATCGTATCTTCATGAGCTCTTCCGAACTGCTGCTCCATATAATCTACGCCAAGCAAAATCGCCTCTGCTTCCTCCGCTGTAAAATGAACAGGCGGCAGAAAATAGCCATCCATGAGCGAGTATCCTTGGCCGGGAGCTCCGATAATCGCAACCCCTGCTTCACAGAGCGCCTGAATATCGCGATAGATTGTACGGACACTCGTCTCGAATACAGATGCCAGATCTTCTGCACGCAGCGTACCTCTGCGCTGCAGCTCCAGTACAATCGCCATCATGCGATCCGTCTTATTCATCGCTAGCTTTACTCTTCAACAACAAGCTCGCCCTTCATTCCATCATGGCCAGAACCGCACATGATCGAACAATGGAACTCAAATGTACCCGCCTTATCTGCTGTGAACTCGGCAGTTGCGCCGTCTTCCTGCAGTTCTACGTTGTAGTCCTCCAGCTTCAAACCGTGCAGACCCTGCTTATTGCTCAGCGTCAGCTTCACCTTATCGCCCTTCTTCACCTTAATGGTTCCAGGTTCGAATTTATAATTTGTTGCCTTAATGGTTACCGCACCTGTCCCTTCAGAGGAAGTAGCCGTCCCCTCCAACTCTTTGGCGGAATCTTTCGCCGAGCCGCAGCCAGCAAGAGATACAGCCAGCAGCATGGCAGCTAATGCAGCTGCGCCAATTTTCATCTTCTTCATGTCATTCGCCTCCACATATAAATTGATTAAGAAATGTCAATCATCTACAAACGTTATACCCCTATATAAGCATATTTTGCATGTACGGATCGCAAAAATATTGAAGTGTGCCGAATTCGTCACCATTGCAAGGCCATTTCGTGAGCAATGTACTCGATGATCATCATTCTCTACTATTCAGAATCCTCCCTAGACCTATATTGCTGCAATGAAGCCAAACCCTATTAACCAGCATAGATCCGGCATAACGCACAAGAAGCCCAGTCCTCCTAAGAGAACTGAGCTTCTGCGTATAACTATAGAACCAAGGCTTCAAGAAAAGGGCGTGTATCAGCGGAACATCCCCCATAGCTTCAATAAATGGAACGTATTGTTCGGATCGATCTTCTGCGCAATGATAAAATCAGCGAACTGATCCTCCTGCTGGCTCGTTAGCGGCTCATTGAGCACCTTCGCGATTTGCTTCATCAAGCGCTTAATTGTCGCGCGATTTTGCAAATCTGCCTTGCTCAATCCTTCGACAAGCTTTTTCACACGATCTTTCGTCACCGGATTTTTCAATTTCAGCTTTATTCGCTCCACCAGCTGTGGGCTAATGCCGTATTTTACATAACTCATGCGGGCAGCACCTCCAGAACATATCCTGCAAATCCATGCAAGTTCAAAAAGGTTGGTTATCAAAATCATGCGTTTTGAACAACCTCTAAACGGAATACTGTTCCAATATATGCTTGCCCGCTTGTCTACTATCCGCCCGTTTTCATTCTATCCGCACTACTACCATCGACTAATCGAGAAGCTCCCCTTGGAATAGCTGCTCCTGCTGGGCAGCATCGCGGAGCGGAGCGTATTCAAGCGATGTCCAATACGCCTCAGATCGGATAAGCTCTGCTGCATCATCCCGCGCCTGTTCCAGCACAGCGAAGTCGCTCGACATATCCGCGACCTTGAAGTCTGGCATCCCGCTCTGCTTCGTTCCGAAGAAGTCGCCAGGACCGCGCAGCTCCAGATCGCGCTCTGACAATTCGAAGCCATCGTCTGTTTCCGTCATAATGCGCATACGTTCTTGCCCAACCTCCGACTTCGGATCCGCAATGAGTACGCAATAAGACTGATGCTCGCCGCGTCCGACACGTCCACGCAGCTGATGAAGCTGAGACAAGCCGAAGCGCTCTGCATCCATCACGATCATGAGCGTCGAGTTCGGTACATCAACACCAACCTCGATTACAGTCGTCGATACAAGTACATGAGTTTCTCCTGTACTGAATGTGCGCATGACCTCGTCTTTCTCTGATGGCGTCATGCGGCCATGCAGCAAGCCAACATGCAAATCCGGAAAGGCCTGCTGCATTTGCACATGCACATCAATCGCATTTTGCACATCCAGCTTGTCCGACTCTTCAATAAGTGGACAAATAATATAGGCTTGGCGACCAGCGGATACCTCACGACGGATGAAGCCAAGCACTCGATCCATCATGTCATGCTTCACCCAGTATGACTTAATGGCTTTGCGTCCTGCAGGACGTTCACGGATTGAGGATACATCCATATCGCCAAATGCCGTAATCGCCAGCGTGCGCGGAATTGGCGTCGCCGTCATCAGAAGCACATCTGGATTCATCCCCTTGCGCCGTAATATACTCCGCTGATTGACACCGAACCGATGCTGCTCATCTGTTACGACAAGGCCGAGCTTCCGATAATGAACGTCATCCTGGATAAGCGCATGCGTCCCAACCAAGATATCGATCATGCCCATCTGCAAGGAAGCAAGCAGATCCTTCCGTTTCCGTCCAGTCAAGCTGCCGGTTAACAGCCCAACCTCAATGCCATGCGGTTCGAACAGTTTCGTTAGCGAACGCATATGCTGCTCCGCTAATATTTCTGTAGGCACCATGAGCGCTCCCTGATAGCCTGCACGTACGGTAGCGTACAGGGCAACAGCGGCAACAACCGTCTTACCAGAACCAACATCACCCTGAAGCAGACGGTTCATGCAGGTGTTGGCCCGCATATCACGTAAAATATCGGTTACTGCCTTCTTCTGGCCATCTGTAAGCTCGAAGGGAAGACTGCGGACGAACTCGCGAATTGTCGCATTATCCACCTCATGTGCAACGCCGTCGGCGCGCTCGCGAGTCACTGCACGGAATACATGCAGCTTCAACTGGAATAGCAGCAGCTCCTCGTAGACCATTCGTCTTCGTGCTTGCTTGCCTTCCTCCGCATCTTGCGGCATATGCATCGCTCGTACTGCCAGCTTGCGCGGCATCAGTCGATAGCGCCGCATCAATTCCGGGGGCATTAGCTCAGGAATTGCTTCTCCGAACTGTTGGAGCGCTTGGGTAATCGTCTTGCGCATCCATGTCTGCGTAATCTTGCTGCCAACCGAATAGACCGGCTGCAAGGTATTCTTACGCCCTCCCCCACGGTCAGAGAATTCGGATGTCGACACCGTCATTTGCAGCCGGCGTTGATCCCACTTCCCTGTCAATACAATCTCCCGGCCTTGTGTCAGCTGCTCGCGCAAGTAATGGCGGTTGAACCAGGTGGCCGTAATGAGCCAATCTTCTACCATCACCTTGCAGGACAAGCGAGACTTGCCCCCAAATCGCTGAAGGACAGGAGCACTCATCACCCGTCCCTCAACAGTTACTTTCTCTCCATCCTTCAGCTCGCTAAGCGGACGAAGATGAAAATCATCATAACGATATGGAAAATAATCAAGCAAATCAGCAACGGTAGAGATGCCAAAGGCGTGAAGCTCTTGTTGTTTCGAAGCGCTCACGCCTTTGATCATCGTTACCGGACATTGTTTAAGTTCAATCATAATTGCACCACACTTACCCTATTGCATAGATTCGGCAGTATCCGTATCAGCTCGCCACATGAACACAGCGCCTACGCCTGTTCCGACGTGGGTGCCGATAACGGCTCCGATGGCCGTATATGACAAGGAGCGAATATCAAACCGCTCCTTAATCGCTTCCATTAGTTCATCTGTTGCAGATTGGTCACTCGTGTAGCCCATCACGACATGAACCGGATGGCCTCCGTGATCCCGCTCCAGCAGTTCAACGATGCGTGCAACAGCACGCTTATGACCGCGAACCTTGTCCACTGCACATACTTCACCTGCACGATCTACAGACAAGATAGGCTTAATGTTTAGCAGAGTACCGAACATCGCAGCAGCTTTGCCGATACGTCCGCCTTTATGCAAAAATTCCAATGAATCCACTAAAAAGTATAAAGAGCGCTCCGCTTGATAACGATCAATCATGGACAGTATCTCGTCCTTGGATTGACCTGCTTTCGCCATGCGAGCCGCCTCAACGACAATCAATCCAAATCCATAAGAGGCTGACATCGAATCAATAATTGTAATATCCGCCTCATCCTCGATCATACTCTTGGCGAGAACCGCAGATTGATACGTTCCGCTGAGCGCTGCGGACAAATGTATCGAAATAACTTGGGTGTCTGATTCTGTAGTCAAACGCTTATATACATCCAAAAACTCAACTGGCGAAGGCTGAGATGTTGTAGGAAGCTTGTCAGCCTGCACCAGCTTCTCATAGAACTGTTCCGCGGTAATCGTTACAGAATCTTTGAACATATCCTGACCGAAATGCACCTTGAGCGGAACCATCTCGATTCCGTAGCGTTCACGCACATCCTGCGGAATATCCGCTGTACTGTCCGTTACGATACGAATATGACTCATACAGAATCCCCCTCCACATTGTCCTACTCTACGGAAATGATATAGGAATAGATCGGTTGACCGCCTTGATGCACTTCTACTTCAGCGTTCGGATATTGCTCGCTGAGCCATGCAACAATCGCTTCCGTATCCTCGTCCTTCGCTTCTTCTCCTGTAAGAAGCGTCACGACTTCCCCATTGTTCTCCAACATCTTTGTCATCAGCTGCTGCAGCGTATCCGCAACCGATTCCGTCGTCGTTACGATCTTCCCGTTTACAATACCCATATAATGTCCAGCCTTAATTTCCAGACCATCCAACGTCGTATCACGCACCGCGTACGTCACTTGACCAGACGTAATATGAGCGATAGCGTCCTCCATCGCACAGCGGTTCACTTCCAAGCTCTCGTCTTCTTGGAAGGCGAATGCCGCTGCAATCCCTTGCGGAATTGTCTTGCTGACAAGTACTGTTACATCACGTTCCACGATTTCTGCAGCCTGCTTCGCAGCCATCACGATGTTAGAGTTGTTCGGCAAGATGAAGATATGCTGTGCCGAGATCGACTCAATAGCGTCGATGAAATCTTGTGTACTTGGGTTCATCGTTTGTCCACCAGAAAGCACAACGTCTACGCCCAAGCTGCTGAAAATATCCCGGATGCCATCACCCATTGCTACAGCGATAAAGCCATAAGGTGCAAGTTCTTCAGCTGGCGGCTCAACCAAAGTGGATTCTACAGCTACTTCCTGTACAGGAATTTCTGCGAATAATTCAGGCATAGCAGACACATCGCCGTGTTCGCCATGAATGATCTCACGGTGCTGCTCGCGCATATTCAAGATGTGCATTTGCGTCAGCTCGCCATACTCCATGGCCAGATCGAATACTTCACCTGGCTTGCGGGAATGAACGTGAACCTTAATGATCTCATCATCTGGAATCACAATGATCGAATCCCCATTTTTGGCAAGCGCTTTCCTGAAATTGTCTTCATCGAACGGCTTAGATACTCCGCGCGTACGATCAATGAAAAATTCCATATCATACAAGAACTCAATATCTTCCGTATGCAGCTTCGCTTGTGCAGAAGCATTCACATGCGGAGTCGCTGCTCCGGATGGTATATGAACGGCTGCAGACGACGCAGTCGACTCATGGAAAGAACCATCTGCGGATTCCAGAACAGCCAAGAAACCTTCATAAATGTATACGAGGCCTTGTCCACCGGAGTCTACAACGCCTACTTGCTTGAGCACGGGCAGCATATCCGGCGTCTTCGCTAATGCTTCCTTGGACTTCGCCAATACCTCACGCATAAACTCCGTCAAATCCGGAGTACGACGAGCAATTTGAACAGCGTACTTGGCTGTTTCCTTCGCAACTGTCAGAATCGTCCCTTCAACCGGCTTGACGACAGCCTTATAAGCGGTATCAACACCACTCTGCATCGCATGGGCGAACTGAACCGAGTTCACCTCATCCAAACCAGCAACACCACGGCTAAAGCCGCGGAACAATTGAGACAAAATAACACCCGAGTTACCCCGGGCTCCCATTAGCAATCCTTTGGACAAAACTTCTGCCGACTTGGCGATGGATGCAGACATCTTCGCTTTCAGTTCAGTAACGCCTGCTGTCATCGTCAAATTCATATTCGTTCCCGTATCCCCATCAGGTACCGGAAAGACATTTAATGAATTGACATGCTCTGCGTGGCGATTCAGACTGTCCGCACCACTTAGCACCATATTGGCAAATTGTGTTCCATTTAAAGAACGTATATTCAACGAATATTCCCCTTCCTAGCTTAATACGCGTACGTCTTGGACAAAGATGTTGACTTGCTCTACTGACAGGCCAGCTACATCATTCAATACATATTTCACTTTCTGTTGAATGTTGTGCGCCACTTCGGATATTTTCGTTCCGTAGCTAACAATAATATATAAATCGATATGTAGCGCATCTTGCTCCCGGCGCACTTCGACACCACGCGTCAGATTTTCGCGACCAAGCAGCTCAGCAATGCCGTCCTTCAACTGCTTGCGCGAGGCCATGCCCACAAGTCCATAACATTCCATTGCCGCTGATCCGGCGATGACTGCTACGACCCCTTCGGAAATATTCACAGCTCCGAGATTGGTATCCAATTGAATGGCCATGGTTGTTCCACCCCTTTTTGTGAGTATTATGGACTAATCAACATTGTACTATAATAGAAAACAGAAATAAACAAAGTTTTTGATTCAGTTGACGAGGCTTTTTCATATATGATATCATATTTGAGTATTTAATTGTATGAGGGTTGTTTTGGGATAAGGAGGTGTAAGGCATGGCTCGCAAATGTTATGTAACGGGGAAGAAACCTGGATCCGGTAATCACGTGTCGCACGCGAATAACAAAAACCGCCGCACTTGGGGCGTTAACGTTCAGAAGGTTCGCATCTTGGTAGATGGCAAACCTAAACGCGTCTACGTGAGCACACGCGCTTTGAAAGCAGGTAAAGTGACTCGCGTCTAATCCCATGTAAGATATACAAAAAGCACCTTGACGCGATCAGGTGCTTTTTTTCATATCGGGATGAACTCCTCATTGACATCGTTCAATGGGGAGTCTTTTTTTATTTTTCCTTATTTTACATGAAATGACATGATTTTATGCCATCTCGCAGGAAACGGTCGGACCTCCGAACGGGACGGAACAACCGTTTCTGCTGCATGCCGGAACCCGCTATCGTTCATATATGTGCTGAGCCTGTTGCTCCGTTCCCGCTGCCCTTCATATACGAATACGTTCGGGTGGTGGATGATGGATACGGATTCAGCATCATGGCCGCCAGGAACGTCAGTTTTTTTGAAACGTATTTAAGATGGCCTTGACGAAACCTCCCAAGAACTTAGGCAGCTTAAACGTATAGAACTTCATACTCCACCCTCCTCGTCATCTCATCTACCCTACACTTCTATTCGCCGACATGTCCGAAAGACCCGTCATGATAAGAAAAAAGGTTACATGAGATCTGTGCTCATGTAACCACTATATGCCGACCCCACAAGCTCTATGCATGGAGAGCAAGCCCGATTCTGAAGGATTCAGGCAGCAGGCGTAGGCAATTGCTTCAAATATGTGACAACTGACATCATGAATAAAAAGATGAAGTAAAACAATACGGACAAGGATATAAACCAGATCCGAATGCTCTTGGTCTGATACCGCTTGAAGAACTTGTATCCAAGAAACAAAGCCCCCACCGAGCATACCAAGTTAATCGGAAAGGTCAAAAATGCATACAATCCTATTAGTGATCCGCACACAAAGCTGTACAGCGTCAGCATTAGCGCTGTTACCCACATGCTTTTCTCCCCTTTGCCACTCAGCAGCATCACGCGCGTTCTCCCACACGCATATCCCATGATGCCGCTGCGCAATCTAGTTGCCGTGTCACCCTCTTCTTGCTGCTTCGCGAAGCACACGAATCGCTTCTGCACGATCCGGTGCCCCATACACCGCGCTGCCTGCCACGAGTACATCCGCTCCCGCTGCTGTAACGAGGCCAGCTGTTGCTGCCGATATTCCTCCATCCACTTCAATATGGACGTCCTGTCTGCCACGTTCGTTCAGCATTGTACGCAGACGCTTGATTTTATCCGTCATCGAAGAAATGAATTTCTGTCCGCCGAACCCTGGATTGACCGTCATGATGAGGAACAAATCCACATCACCGAGCAGCTCCTCAACAGCCGACAGCGAGGTGCCAGGATTCAACGCGACGCCTGCCTTGGCACCACATTCCTTAATTTGATGCACCACACGATGCAGGTGCGGGCAAGCTTCCGCATGTACGGTGATGACATCGGCTCCTGCCTTAGCAAAGTCAGGAACGTACTTCTCCGGCTCCACAATCATGAGGTGAGCGTCCAATGTCAGCTCCGTATGCGGACGGATAGCATCTACAATGAGCGGACCAAACGTCAAGTTCGGAACGAAGCGGCCATCCATCGCATCGATGTGGATCCAGTCGGCGCCACCTCGCTCTACGTCACGAATATCCTCCGCAAGCTTCGCAAAGTCAGCGGACAAAATGGAAGGGGCAATTCGGATGTCGTTCTGCTGTGTCATGTTAGTACCTCCGTTTTTTCTCTTTCATTTCCTCGAAAAATAGCACATAGTGCTCATAGCGGGATTTCGCAATATCGCCTTGCTCCAAAGCCATCTTTACCTGACAACCGGGTTCATGAATATGCGTACAGCCACGGAATTTGCAGCCGTCTGCATATGCTCTGAACTCGCGGAAACAGTCTCCAAGCTGATCAACGCCCAGTTCCAAGAAATCCAGCTGGCTGAATCCCGGAGTATCCGCAATATAGCCGCCACGGGGCAATGCAAGCAGCTCCACATGACGTGTCGTATGCTTGCCTCGGCCGAGACGATGGCTGATCTGGTTCGTCTCCAGCGATACGCCGGGCAGCATCGCATTAAGTAGCGATGACTTGCCGACACCAGACTGACCCGCAAATACACTGATGTCTTGATTCAACTTGCTCTCCACTTCACTATAGCCATACCCGCCTCGGGCACTGGTAGAAATAACGTCGTAGCCGACATTGGAATACAGACGAATTGTCTCTTCCATCTCCTGACGTGCAGCCGACTGCTCTGTCTCTGGCAGCCCTTCGATGATGTCGCACTTCGTCAACACGATAACCGCATCAAGTCCCGCGTGCTCGATATGTACAAGGAACTTGTCCAGCAATTGGCGGTTCAATACGGGTTCAGCTACCGAGAAGACAAGCGCTGCCAGCCCCACATTCGCAATTGGCGGACGAATCAGCTCTGTCTTCCGCTTCTCAATCTGATCTACCGTACCTTCTCCATTATCCGTCATAGAGAAGGTGACGCGATCCCCGACAAGCGGGGACACGCCTTTCTTCTTGAAAATGCCGCGGGCACGGCACTGAACGACCTCTTCATCTGTAGACTCATCGGGCCGAACATAATAGAAGCCGCTCAGCGCCTTTACAATTAAACCTTCTGGCATATATGTTCCTCCAAGCTCTTCACGTTCCTGCTGTTCATTGCACGGCAGCGAGGCCAACTGTTAGTTCCCAGTTTCCTCACCGCCTGCCCCTGCCTCTCCGTTCTGTCCATCTGTTCCATCCGCAGGAGGTGTGACCCCTTCGCCATTGCCTTGGCCGCCTCCCTGTTCTGGAGTACCTCCTGGCGGTGTAGTAGCCGGAATATCAGGAGGTGGTGGGATGTGTACCGTTCCCTGCTTCGCATCGGTATAAGAGACAGGGTAAGCATCTACGAATTTGCCGTCACGCTCAAAAGACACAGCTCCATCCTTATTTGGTGCAAGAATAAGCTCCACATTGAACGTTTTGGCCGTCGAAATGGTCTCTGTTCCCCATTCCCTCTTCTCTCCGCGTGCATCCGTATAATAGATCCGAATCTTGCTCGACTTGCCTTCCACTTCCGGATACACCGTTAACGGGAACGTATATCGCAATGCCTCAGGCGGATAGCCTGAGCTAATGTAGATACGAACTTCCGCACCCTTCGTCACCGGATCATTTGCCTCGTACGGCTGCTGCTTAATTACCTTGCCTTGTTCTTCATAACTAGGTTCTTCCACAACCCCGTCCCTAGCCAGCTTCAGTCCACTCGATTCAATCGCGGCAATGGCCGCTTCCTTGGTCATGCCTTTCAAGTTCGGCATGCCGAACGATTCCTTGCCCTTGCTGACCATAAGCTGAATCGTTGTCTTCTTTGGATCGACCTCCGTATTCGGGCTAGGAGACATGCTGACGACCAGACCTTCTTCCAACTCATCATCATAGACGAGCTTCTTCTCAATCTGTGAATTGTCGAAGCCTAGATCTAACAGCTGCTGTACGACATTGTCGACCGACTTCCCCTTGTAATCAGCAAGCTTCACAAGCGGGGTGCCTTTGCTCACATATAAGCGAATGGTCGAGCCTTCCTTCACCATCGATCCAGGGGGCTTGCTCTGGTCGAAGATTTTCCCCGCCTCGAAGCCTTCCTTATATTCCTCAATTACAGGATCCTCAATCTCAATCTTGAGAGCGCCCAGTTCCTTCTGGGCCTCTTGTAACGTCATGTTGATCAGTTTCGGAACTTCAACATCCTTCACAACAAGCACACTCTTCACGTAATACACTACACCGATTAAAATCGCTAGGAATACAACTGTCACACTTGCCCAAATCGCAGGCTTTACCCAAGACTTGCGCTTGCTTGCTCCAGCTGCAGCAGATGATGCCGAGCGCTCAGGAGGCTTTCCCGTCCTTCCCTGAGGGCTAGCTGCATGATCTGACGTCGTGGAGCGAATTGCAGGCATCACCCGCGTTTCTTGATCGTCATCATAGACAGGCCGCGGCTTGAAAGTAATTTTGGGCTCATGCAGACGTTCAGGCAGCAAGCATGTCTCCAGATCACGCATCATCTCGGCTGCGGATTGATATCGTTCAGCAGGATTTTTGCGCATCGATTTCAGAATGACGTTCTCCACACTCTGAGGAATATGCGGATTAACCACTCTTGGTTCATCGAACGGCTCCTGCAGATGCTTCAGCGCCACGCTGATCGGGCTCTCCCCGAGGAACGGAAGCTTGCCGGTAAGCATCTGATATAACACAATCCCGAGCGAGTATAAGTCAGACTTTTCTCCTGTCGACACGCCTTTCGCGTGCTCTGGAGAAAAATAATGAACCGAGCCGACCACAGATCCAGTCTGTGTGATCGTCGATGAAGTAACCGCGCGTGCAATCCCGAAGTCTGTCACCTTGACGCGGCCGTTCAGGCCAATTAAGATGTTATGCGGTTTAATGTCGCGGTGAATAATATGATTCTGATGGGCATGATCAAGCGCGTCACAGATTTGCGTAGTGATTCGCACCGACTCGTCAACCTGCAGGGGAGCCCGCTCCAGAATAATCTCGTTCAGATTATGCCCTTCCACATACTCCATAACGATAAAGTGAGTATCTTCTTCCTGTCCAACATCATAAATGCTGACTACATTTGGATGAGACAACGATGCAGCAGACTGAGCCTCCCGGCGGAATCGGCGGATAAACTCTTCATCATGAACGAACTGCTGGCGCAATACTTTGACTGCTACATAGCGGTTCAGCAAATTGTCAAGCGCCTTGTACACAAGCGCCATGCCGCCTCCACCAATCCGCGTAATGATCTCATAGCGACCAGACAGTATGGTGCCAATCATGAGCTACCCCCCTCTTCCACAACGCTGTTCTCCAAACGATCCAGAAGGACAATCGTGATGTTGTCATCCCCCCCGGCATCAAGCGCTTGTCCGAGCAGACGATCCGCTTTGACAGGCAGCGGGAGCGAAGGATCAATGACAACCCCCCATATTTGTTCAGCATTCAGCATATTCGTCAATCCATCACTGCATAGAAGCAGCACATCTCCAACACGAATTTCAACAGACAGCAGATCCACTTCCACCTGCTCGTCCGTTCCGAGCGCACGAATAAGTACATTGCGCCGCGGATGACGCTCTGCCTCCTGTGGTTCGATCTGACCGCGCTTCACCAGCTCATTGACTAGTGTATGATCATCCGTCAGCTGCTTGATTCCACTGCGATTAATCACATAGGCTCTACTGTCGCCGATATACCCGATAAATCCTTTCCAATCGGATTTATCGAAGAGGGCTGCGACAATTGTCGTTCCCATGTGATGATACTTCTCATCTTGAGAGGCAATATGAAAAATCGTCTGGTTCGCCCGGATAATCGCCTGTTCAAGCGCACTGCCCAGCATCTCCTGATCCAACTCACCTGGCAATGCTGACAATTCAGATATAACCGTCTCGACAGCAAGTCGGCTTGCAATATCTCCCGCCTGATGTCCACCCATTCCATCGGCTACGATAGCTGCGTAATAGCCGTTCGACAACTCGGACAGGAAAGCACGGTCTTCATTGACCGCACGGACGCGTCCTACATCAGAACGTTGTACAGCTCTCATTTTCGATCACCTCGCATTAGACTCCATATGCTTCGCTCGCAATTGTCCACACGCTGCAGCAATGTCATGCCCCTGCTCCCGGCGTATCGTCGAATTAATACCTCGATCCTGAAGCGCACGGTGGAATGCAAAAATATCGTTGCGAGGGGTACGTACATAATTCCGCTCCGGTACATAGTTGACCGGAATCAAGTTGACATGTGCGAGCATTTCCATACGTTTCAATACATCTGCAAGTTCTTCCGCATGCTCAACCTTATCGTTCACACCGCCAATAAGGGCGTATTCGAAGGTTATACGGCGTCCAGTCTTCACTTGATAATGCTTAAGCGCCTTCATCACTTCCTCGAATGGGAATCTGCGGTTAACAGGCATAAGCTTCGAACGCAAAGCATCATTCGGCGCATGAATTGAAATCGCCAAGTTGATTTGCGTATTCTCGTCAGCAAATTTGTAAATGCTTGGCACAATGCCGCTCGTTGATACCGTAATATGACGTTGTCCGATGTGCAGCCCCTTCTCATGGATCATAATGCGCAGAAACGCCATCGTCGCATCATAATTTTCAAACGGCTCTCCCGTCCCCATAATAACGATGCTGCTCACGCGCTCTTCGGATTCGTCCAGAATTTTCTGCGCAGCGACGACTTGGGCTACAATCTCGCCCGCTGTCAGGTTCCGCTTCAACCCGCCAAGCGTAGAGGCACAGAAGGTACAGCCTACACGGCATCCGACTTGGGTCGTTACACAGATGCTGTTCCCATAACTATGCTTCATAATGACAGTCTCAATCGCATGATCATCGTGTAGTCCGAATAGGAATTTATACGTTCCATCCTGCGATTTCATGTGTGTAATTTCTTTCAGTGTTACAAATTGGAAGCTGTTCTCCAACTTCTCACGAAGCGACTTGGACAAGTTTGACATCCCTTGGAAGTCATCCACACGCTTCACGTATAGCCAATCAAAAATTTGTCCGGCACGGAATGCCGGCTCTCCTTGCTCCTTCAACCATTCTTGAAGCTGTTCAAATGTTAGATCGTATATAAATGGTTTCATTTGTTTGTTCAACCTCTACCTTTCCTCAATCATGCAGTTCGATTTATTTTACCACAAATGGGCGAAATGCTAAAAGCGCGTGTTGCAAGCAGCAGATCTTCCCTACCTGAAAAAGAAAGCCGCAACGTTCAAGAAGCCTCGTCTTGAGCGTTGCGGCGTATGCTTCACACCCTATGCAGGTATCAACATCATGCAATTCGCACGATGATATGCTTACTTGCGCTTCTTCAGGCAAGCGATGAAGAAGCCATCCGATTCCGCATCATGAGGCAGTACCTGCAGCATGCCTTCCGGGCTCCGCTTCAGTGCCGCAGCGAGGGGCTCCGCTGGAAGAGCCGCCTTCCACGTATCATCCAGTTCCCAACCTTCCTCAGCAGCGTATGCTAGGAAGCGGCGAACCACATCCTCATTTTCCGCACGCTCAACCGTACAAGTTGAATAGACGAGGCGTCCGCCTGGGCGAACCAATTGAGCTGCCTGATCAAGCAGCTCAGCTTGAAGGGAAGCAATAGATGCTACGTCCTCAGGACGCTTGGCCCACTTAATGTCCGGCTTGCGTCGAATGACACCGAAGCCTGTGCACGGTGCATCGAGCAGCACTGCATCAAAGCTGCCAGAAGGCAGTTCGCGGCTTAGTGTGGACGCATCCACATTCATCATCGCTACTGATGTCAAGCCAAGACGTTCAGCCTGATCTGCGATGAGCGCCACCTTATGAGCATGAACATCATTAGCCACTACCTCACCCGTATTGCCCATTCGCTCCGCAATATGTGTCGTCTTGCCTCCAGGAGCTGCACAGCAGTCCAGCACTCGCATGCCAGCCTCAGGACGAAGCGCCTCAACGACGAGCATGGAGCTCTCATCCTGCACAGACAGCTCGCCATTGCGATACCACTTGCTTAACGCCAGATTCCCTGCACCCTCAGCTACGATTCCATCTTTGGAGAGCAAAGAAGGCGTTGCATGCAAGCCTTCCTCCTTCATATCGGCAAGCAGCTTCTCACGATTCGTTCGCAGCGCATTTACACGTACGCTACCGTGCGGAGGACGATTGTTCGCCTCACACATCGCTGCTGTGTCTGCTTCCCCGTAAGCATCGACCCAGTCGGAGACAAGCCAAGCCGGATGCGAATGCTCCCATACAATTCGTGAGACCGGATCTGAACCAGCAGGAGTATCCCATAAATTCGGCTCGCGCATAATCGCTCGCAGCACTCCATTGGCGAAGCCGCCCATGGACTGTCCACCGCGTCGCTTCGCAATCGTAACCGCTTCATTGATGGCGGCATGGGCAGGAATGCGATCCAGATAATGCAGCTGATAGGCTGTCATGCGCAGCAGATTGCGCATCCACGGCTTAAGCTTGGACAAACCACGCTGCACCTTCTGCTCCAGCACACCATCAATCGTATTCAATCGCTGAATCGTTCCGTATACAAGTTCTGTCGCCAGACCTGCGTCAACTCGCGGTAAATTCGCTCCTTGGAGTGCCTGGTTCAATTGCAAATTGCTGTAGGAGTGCTCCTTCTCCACTTGAACAAGCACCTCGAGCGCAACATCGCGTGCTGTCTTGCGCTTCTTCGCGCCTCCCGAATGCTGCTCGCTCACTTCAGCACCATCCCTCTCATCATCTTGCCGCCGCGAACGAATTCGCTAGCAGCCATTGCCTTCTTGCCAGCAGGCTGAACCTCGGTCAGCCACAATGTGCCTGCACCTGTCTGAACCTCAATGCCGCGTGGGCTAAGTGTCAACACAGTTCCCGGCTCCTGCGATCCCTTGGATGCATCAGCCTCTGCCTTGCTCGGCGCCTCACAAGCCCACACCTTGAATACCTCATCGTTCCACAACGTAAATCCGCCAGAGAACGGTACAAGGCCGCGAACCTGATTGAAAATCTCACGCGCAGAGTGTGACCAATCGATCTTCTCATCCTCGCGCTTCAAGTTAGGGGCGTAAGTTGCTTCCTCATGAGGCTGCGGTATCGCCTGGATACGACCTGCGATTAGATCCGGCAGCGTATCGATCAGAAGCTGTGCTCCTGCAGCGCTTAACTTCTGGAACATCGTGCCGGCATTGTCCTCATCCGTAATCGGCACTTCAATCGGTCTGATCATATCTCCTGTATCCATGCCTTCTGCCATGTACATAATCGTTACGCCAGTCACCGGCTCACCATTCATGATCGAACGCTGAATTGGCGCACCTCCACGGTACTTCGGCAGAAGCGAACCATGTACATTAATACAGCCGAGACGTGGAATATCAAGCACAGACTTCGGCAGAATCTGTCCGTAAGCTGCAGTAACAATAAGATCAGGCTCCAAAGCGCGAATATCCTCTATCGTGGTAGAGGTACGAAGCTTCTCCGGCTGCCATACAGGAATCCCATGCTCCAGCGCAGCAGCCTTCACCGGTGTAGGCGTCAGCACACGTTTACGCCCTACCGGACGATCCGGCTGAGTGACCACCGCTGCAACTTCGTACCCTTCCTTTAACAAATTCTCCAAGCAAGGAACCGCGAACTCAGGCGTCCCCATAAATACAATCTTCGTCATCATTTATTCCCTGCCTTCGCGGGGCACCTCATATACCCGTTCTGCAATCTCGGTGAACAATACACCGTTCAAATGGTCGATCTCATGCTGGAATGCACGAGCCAAGAAATCTTCAGCTTCGACCGTAATTTCACGGCCATTGCGGTCAAGCCCTTTTACCGTGATTTTCTGATGGCGGAGTACGTCGCCATTGATTCCTGGAATGCTCAAGCAGCCTTCTGGGCCAAGCTGTTCTCCTTCCGCAGACAGGATAACAGGGTTCACCATCTCGATCAATCCATGCTCATCGCCGACATCTACAACAATGACACGCTTCAAGATACCGATCTGCGGTGCAGCAAGTCCGACACCTTCAGCATGGTACATCGTATCTGCCATATCTGTCAGCAGCTTCTGGATATTCGGCGTAATCTTAGGAACTTCCTTCGCTATTTGGTGTAGAACCTCATCCGGTTCGTGTACAATAATTCGTAATGCCATCGGGCACACCTTCCTTTTTGAATCGTTTATTTATAGTTTATTCACCATATACGCTGATGACGAATGCTCCAGTGCTTTATATTCATCTCTACATCATCATTTGCGGGTCGATATCTACATTGAACCATACATCCTGTTCTTTGGATACCATGTCGAACTCCTTCATCGCATCTGCCATCAAAGAGGACAAATCAACATTTCCTCTGCTCTTGATAATGCATTGGAACCGGTAGCGGTTCTTAATTCGCGGAATTGGAGAAGCAACTGGCCCCAAAATTTCAACCGCATTGGCTGCTTCGTTCAGCCCATGAAGCCATCCCCGCTGCTCAGCCAGCTCCTTCAGCCGCAGGGCAGCGTTCTCTGCGACACGCACGAGCAGCGGCAGCTGTTCATGGGTCATAGAGAGCAAGGCCAATCGACAAAAAGGCGGAACCATCTGCTGCATTCTATGCCTTAGCTCATCTGAGGCGAAAGCCGAGTAATCATGCTGGGCAGCATGGGTAATGGAGTAATGTTCCGGTGCATACGTCTGCACAATTACTTCGCCTGGCAGCTGATGTCTGCCTGCACGGCCTGCGACCTGCGTAAGAAGCTGGAATGTCTTCTCCGCCGCTCGGAAGTCCGGCATGTGCAGCGCAGAATCCGCAGCGATAACACCTACCAATGTCACATAAGGGAAATCAAGTCCCTTCGCGACCATCTGCGTCCCCAGCAGTACATCTGCCTTGCGTTCACCGAACTGGGCAAGCAGACGTTCATGCGATCCCTTCTCCGTCGTCGTGTCCACGTCCATCCGAATGACACGTATGCCCGGAAAACGCTTGGCTAGCTGCTCTTCAACACGCTGTGTCCCTGTGCCAAAGTAGCGTATATGCTCGCTTTCGCATGAGGGACAGACGACTGGTGCCCGTTCCGCGTACCCACAATAATGACAACGCATATGCCCAGACTTCATATGATAAGTCAGCGAAATATCACATTCAGGACATTGGGCAACATACCCACACGTCCGGCACATCACGAATGTGGAGTAACCACGTCGATTCAACAGCAGAACTGTCTGCTCTCCCCGTTCGATCCGCTCCTCCAGCGCCTTCTCCAGCGGAGCGCTGAACATCGAGCGATTGCCTATCTTCAGCTGCTCACGCATATCCACAATCGTCACGGGCGGAAGCGCTCTGCCACCAACGCGGGTTGGCATGGCCAGCGGAGCCAAATCCCAAGCAGGCGGCTCCAGCCCTGACGGCGGAGCTTCATATCCATGAAGCTTGGCCGCGTAATACGTCTCCATAGAGGGCGTCGCTGATCCAAGCACAACAACGGCGTCATGCAGTCTAGCTCGCTCTACGGCCACATCGCGGGCATGATACTTCGGTGTCTCCTCCTGCTTATAAGAGGTTTCATGCTCTTCGTCCATAATGATAAGACCGATATGCTCAAATGGAGCAAATATGGCAGAACGCGCTCCAATCGCGACCTGAACGCGCCGCTCTCGTATTTTCCTCCACTCATCATAACGCTCCCCTTGGGACAGGCGACTGTGCATAACAGCCACCTTTGAGCCGAATCGTCCCTTGAACCGCTCTACCATTTGAGGGGTCAGTGATATTTCCGGTACCAGCACGATCGCTTGTCTGCCGGAACGGAGACAGCGGTCGATTGCCTGCAAGTATACTTCTGTCTTGCCGCTTCCGGTCACGCCGTGGAGAAGAAATGATTGTGCAGAGCCCTCATCCAGCATTTCGGTAATTCGGCTTAGAACGCCCTGCTGCTCTTCTGTTAGAGGCAGCGGCTGAGTCGGCTTGAAGCGCCGGTCGGCGTATGGATCACGCATAACCTCAACCTCGTCGACAACGATCAATCCTTTGCCTTCCAAGGCTTTCACCGCAGAAGCATTGAGCGAGCGAAGCGGAAGTTCCCCGCCGAATTCAAGAAGCTGCCGAAGCAATTCCTGCTGACGGCGAGCGCGAGCGCCAATCTCCACCGCTGCTTGCTCAGCCTGATCCGGTTCCACAGCAAGGCGAACACGCTTCAGCTTCTTCACGCCGATACGATCTTTAATTCGCTCCGTCTCCACGAGCCACCCGTGCTGCATCGCCTCTTTGATTAGGGCAGCTCCGGCTGGGAATGCCTGCAGCAGCTTATCGGCAGCGATTGGCTCGTTCCGTTCTACATAAGCAAGCAGTTCAGCGGTGAGGCTGTCCGCAAGCAGTTTATGCGGCATAAGCTCAAGTTGATCGGGAAGCTGCGTGTCCACAATTGAAGGATCGTCAGCCTTCATCTGCTCTTCATGAAGGCGTGTGTGATGCATATACAACACCGCATCTTCCCCAAGTTGAACGGCCTTCTCCCGTTTGCCCTTCATTGCGCCGGGAATCATAACCTTCAGCGCTGCCGTCAAAGTACATACATAGCGGTCACTCATCCACTTCGCAAGCTGCACCAAATCAGGACGCAGAGGAGGGACAATGTCGAGCAGCTGCTGGATGGGCTTCAATCTAGACTTCGGCACATCCGTCGTATCTGACAGTCCGATGACGAATCCTTGTACGGTTCTCCCGCCAAAAGGAACCCCAACTCTGCTGCCAATTTCGAGCCATGCCTCCATATCCTGCGGCACTGCATAATCAAATGGGCGATTCGTTGCCTTGCTAGATACATCAACAATGACCTGAGCCACATTGCAGCGAGTTCCTTCATCCAAGACTGTGGCCCCCACCGCATGGAACAAAGGCTCATGTGCAGGCATCCAGTCATGTTCACTACTCAATCGGATGCACCTCTTCAGCACCTGCCAGCACCCGGGTCGGATCCTTCATTCTCGATGCAGCCAACTGCAATATACGCTTCGCAACCCCGCTCTTCGCCATAAGCGGAATTCGTTCTACAAGACCTTCCGCGTCATAAATCGATACCTCATTGTTATCAGATCCAAATCCACCTTCTGATCGCGATACATCATTCGCAACGATGAGATCAAGCCGTTTGCGGCGCAGCTTATCTGCCGCGTATTGGTCAACATGCTCCGTCTCTGCGGCAAAGCCAACGAGGAATTGCTTCGACTTTTGGCGCCCAAGCTCTTCTAAAATATCCGGGTTCCGTTCCAACTCAATGATGAGACGTTCCCCAGTCTTTTTCAACTTTTGAGGTGCCCGTGCGACCGGGCGATAGTCCGCAACTGCTGCTGTCTTTACAACCAGATCAATCTCTGGATAGCGGCTCATGACTTCCTCGTACATATCCTGTGTGGATTCCACGCGGACAATCGTTACCCCTTCTGGCGGGCATACTTGCGTTTGTCCTGCTACTACGACCACCTGAGCCCCCATATTTCGCGCCGCCTCTGCGATAGCAAATCCCATCTTGCCTGAGGAATCATTCGTTATATAGCGAACGGGGTCAATGCGTTCAACAGTTCCACCTGCTGTGACAAGTACCGTTTTGCCATAAAGAAGCAGTTCTTCTTGTGCAGCAGCTTCTGGCGGTACGCCAGAGCCATTCGCCTTGACGCTTGTCATCACATTGCTCAGCCCGGATCTCTCAGGCAGCTTGTTGGAAGCCATCCACTGCTTGAGCTGCTCGATGATATGCTCGGGCTCTGCCATTCTTCCCTTGCCTGTATAGCCGCAGGCGAGAAGGCCCTCTTCTGGCTCTATGAAGTGGACTCCACGCTCACGCAGCATCCCCATGTTATGCTGAACTGCAGGATGGACATACATATGTACATTCATCGCTGGCGCAACAATGACAGGAGCCGTCGTTGCGAGCAGCGTTGTCGTCAGCATATCATCCGCAAGCCCGTGTGCCATCTTCCCAATTACATTCGCTGTTGCAGGTGCTACTAGAATCAGATCAGCCCGATCCGCCAAGTCAATATGAGAGACGACAGATGCATCCCTCTCGTCAAACGTATCTGTATATACGAGATGACGAGATAGCGTTTGGAAAGTCAACTCGGTAATGAATTCCGTTGCCGATTTCGTCATAATGACGTGAACTTCTGCACCTTCCTGCTTCAGCTTGCTGCACAAGGCAGCAGCTTTATAAGCGGCAATGCCTCCAGTAACTCCGAGCACTATCGTTTTCCCTTGCAACATTGTATCCCGCCTTTCCGTTCAGCCGACATTCCCTTTGCCGCTAGCTATTCATGACCATACTGCATGCGATTAATCAGCCAGATATGCCGCCAAACGTATCATTCTTTAGGAATTATTGCTATTACAGTACTTCCTTGTTCCTTCTTCTTGAAAAAAATAACAACCTTGCGGTTGTTATCCATTTTCAAGCTTGTATGAACTTCCGTCCTGCTATGCGCCGCTGGTCAACTCGACTTCATTCTCTGACCAAGTCTTCCAGCTCGCATTTACAGTTGTATTTATTCACCTGGTTGAAGCTGACTGTGGTCTTGCTCCGTGTGAATGTAATCGCCATAAATTTCTTCCAAAGCCACGCCCACTTGTTTATGGGATTTTGCGTTTTTCAATTCCGTACGACCGCCTTCACGCAATTGGCGTGCGCGGCGTGAAGCTGCAACTACCAAAGAATATTTACTGTCAACCTTTTTCATCAATTCATCAATGGAAGGATAAAGCATGGTTCAGCACTCCTTTTTTTGTATCCTCGCTTCTGACGCAGACGCCCAGCAGATAATATATGCCGTTTATCCATGTTATAGAAGCCGCTCTCTTCTAATAACCGTGACAAGGCACACTTCTGATGAAAGTGCGCCTTGCTGCAGCTTATTCGTGAGTTCTAATCTTACAATGTTCGGCAATGATGATGCTCTCTATACGCTTGCACGCAAGATCAATCTCATCATTAACGACCGCGTAATCATAGTTCTCCATTAACGCAATCTCTTCAACGGCTACGTTCATCCGGGAATCGATAACGTGCTCCTGCTCCGTACCGCGTCCACGAATGCGATCCTTCAGTTCGTCGAGCGATGGCGGAAGCAAGAAGATGAAAATTCCGTTCGGGAATTTCTCCTTCACCTTCATTGCACCCTGCACTTCGATTTCCAAAATAACATCACGGCCTTCAGTCAACTTCTGTTCAACGAAGTCACATGGTGTTCCGTAATAGTTACCTACGTATTCCGCATATTCAAGTAGGCGATCTTCCTCGATCATCTGCATGAATTCTTCGCGTGATTTGAAGAAATAATTCACACCATCTACTTCGCCGGCCCGCGGCTCGCGTGTCGTTGCAGACACGGAATAAGTAAGATCGTTGGTTTTCTTCAGTAAAGCTTTGCATACTGTGCCCTTACCGACGCCAGATGGGCCGGACAGCACAATTAATAACCCCTTCTTCATCTTCGTCTCCATCTTATTCGTCGTTGTCGTCATCCTTTGTAGATAGACGGTGAGCTACCGTTTCAGGCTGCACAGCGGACAAAATGACATGGTCACTGTCCGTAATAATTACGGCACGCGTGCGTCGGCCGTATGTAGCGTCAATCAGCATATGACGGTCTCGAGCCTCTTGAATGATTCGTTTAATTGGAGCCGATTCCGGGCTCACAATCGAAATGATCCGGTTGGCAGATACGATATTACCAAATCCGATATTGATTAGCTTAATCGCCATTACAGGTCCTCCCTCTACTTTCGAGCGCTCCACAATTTATTCAATATTCGCTGCTTGTTCGCGAATTTTCTCCAGCTCCGCTTTCATTTCAACGACGCGGTTCGTTATTTCCAAATGATTCGCCTTGGAGCCGATGGTGTTCGTTTCGCGGTTCATTTCTTGTACAAGAAAATCAAGCTTGCGTCCTATCGCTTCATTACTTTCGAGCAGTCGTCTGAACTGTTCGAAATGGCTCTTCAGCCGCGTCAGTTCTTCATCAATGTTGGAGCGTTCCGCAAACAGTGCCACTTCCAGTGCAAGCTTATGCTCGTCCATTGGAAAACTGGCATCCAACAGTTGTTCGATACGTTGATTCAGTTTCGCTCGATAATCGGTCACAACGACCGGAGCCCATTCTGTGAGTTCCGAATGGAGCAATTCCAACCGGCTCAGTCGTTCCGCCAAATCTCGGTTGAGGTGGCTGCCTTCCATGGCACGCATCCTGCACAATCCATCCATTGCTTCCAGCAATCCCGATTCCAGAGAAGCAGCAAGCTCCTCCTCCGACCAAGAGGTTAACTCTCTAACCGTGAACAAATCAGGAAGCGAGAGCAAGTCGGTAACCGACAAATCTCCCGCTACACCATACTCACTTTGAACTTTCGCAGAAGCTTGAAGATACGCTTCGAGCGTTTGCCGATTCAATTCCACAACCGACTTAACCTCGCCGTTCCGCTCCTTATTCATAAACACATCGATTCGGCCGCGACTAACCTTCTGCTGAACGATGCGCCGAAGACGATCCTCATAGCATGTCCATTCTCTCGGCAAGCGAAGCACAGCTTCGCAGTAACGATGGTTAACAGACTTCGCTTCAATCGTTATCTTGTACCCGCCAATCTCGCGGGTAGACTGACCGTAACCAGTCATACTATAGACCACGGGCACCACATCCATTACCCTATTTTAATTGATTATGTCAGACGATACAAGGGGTCTGCCTGGCGTTCCGCTTTTTCCCATACATACTGGGTCAATTCGGCTGTCATTTCATAGAACATGAACGGCGTCATGAAGTAGATGCCCTTAAAATGGGTAAGCGCGACATCCAGCAGTTCCTTCGCGATGGCGACCCCTTCCTTGCGCCCAGCTTCCCCTTCTAATCCGCTCATTCTACTACGTACTTCATCGGACAGTTCGATACCGGGAACCTCATTGTGGAGATATTCAGCATTGCGTCCGCTCGCAAGCGGCATAATCCCGATAAAGACTGGTACATTAAGATGTTTCGTACCTTCTGCTATCCGTACAATTAACTCTTTATCATAGACGGGCTGCGTCATAATGTAATCCGCGCCGGCCTCGATTTTCCGTTCCAAACGCGCAATCGCTTTATCCAGATGCTTCACATTCGGATTGAATGCGCCGCCAACGACGAACTTCGCCTTCTGCTTGAGCGGCTTGCCTGAGAATGCGAGACCGCTATTCAACTGCTTAATCATCCGAATGATCTCGAAAGAGGTCATGTCGTATACCGAGCTCGAGTCAGGAAGATCACCGAATCGGGCTGGATCTCCCGTTACAGCGAGCACATGGTCAATGCCAAGTGCATGAAGGCCCATCATGTGGGACTGAGTTCCTATCAGATTGCGATCTCGGCATGCAATATGGACAAGCGGGCGAATGCCGACTTTATCAAGTGCCATGTAACCAAGAGCCAAGTTGCTCATTCTGGTAACGGCAAGCGAATTATCTGCCAACGTCAGGGCGTCAACCCCCGCCTCCTTCAATACCTGTGCACCCTTCATGAACTTCGATACATCCAGATCACGAGGCGGATCCAGCTCCACGATGACTGTATGACGGGATCGCACCATATCGACTATTGATTCCTCAGCATCGTGTCCATGATCACAGCCGTCGTAGCAAGGAGCACCGTCATGCCAAAGCATAGATTCTGATTCCTCTTCAATAATGATGCTTTCCACAGGCTGCACAGGGAGCTCAGGAACTTCCACATCCCGAAGTGCTTCTACGATCGCCGCAACATGTTCAGGTGTCGTCCCGCAGCAGCCGCCGACAATCCGAGCACCCATCTGCACGAATTTAACCGCGCTTTGCGCCATATATTCTGCGGATGCAACGAAGTTATAGCGTCCATCGACATAATCAGGCAGACCTGCATTTGGGAATGCAGACAACGGCAGGTCGATACGCCCTTGAACACCCTCTAGCGCACGCAGCACGCCATTCGGACCCATATGGCAGTTCAAGCCTACTACATCCGCTCCATCGTCACGCAAGACGCGGAATGCTTCCAGCAAGCTCTTGCCATCCTTCGTTCTCCGAGATTCCTCCACGGCGAATTGACAGATTACAGGAACATCTTGATCCAGTTCTCGCACCACTTGCAAGGCAAGACGCATTTCTTCCAGATCGTAGAAGGTCTCAAACATAATGCCGTCAACGCCTTCTTCCAGCATGGCCGACATCTGTTCATGATAATCTCGAATGACTTGGTTGGTATGAACATTCTCACGTTTACCTGCTCGAATAGAACCAAGCGCACCTATCACATAAGCATGATTTCCTGCTGCTTCACGGGCAAGGCGGACAGCCGCTCTATTAATATCCTTAACGAGATGCTCTTTGCCATGTCTGTAGAGCTTCTCCCGATTCGCAGTGAATGTATTCGTCTCTAGCAGGCCCGCACCTGCATCCACGTACTGCTTATGGATATTGCGGATCACCTCTGGATCGGTAACATTCAGTATTTCATACGAGATACCAACAGGATACCCAAGTTGATACAAATACGTCCCCATTGCACCATCGCCAATTATGATTTGCTCGTGCAGTGCTTCCCGAAAGTTCTTCATCCTGTCTCGCACCCCAATCTCCCATCGTTGGTGAATCCTCTGTATATAGTAGTAACTTGCTTAGTAAACATTCTATCAAGAAACCGCGGTTCATCAAGTAAAATCGCCCATTTTGTTCGTCTTTTTTTGAAAAACTCATAGAATTTCCACCAAAATACTGTGTTATACGTACATCACAGCATAAAAAAGAGGCCCGCTGCATCGACTACAGCTGCCCCCTCATGTTCTTATCTCATCATGTTTATTAAGTTCCTTACTCCCATACACCATCAAATACAAATGTTGCAGGCCCTGTCATGTAGACATGATTATCCCCCGCATTCCATTCAATAAATAAGTCTCCTCCTGCAAGCGATACGGTTGCCGCTCTGTCCGTCAACCCATTAAGCACACTCGATACGAGCGTCGCGCAAGCGCCTGTTCCACATGCAAGAGTAGCCCCTGCTCCCCGCTCCCATACTCGCATCGTGACATGATCGCGTGTATGAATAGAGACAAACTCTACATTGATGTTCCGCGGAAAATAAGAGTGACTCTCCAACAGCGGCCCCCATCCATGGATATCGAACGTTGCTGCATCATCCACATAGATGACACAGTGTGGATTACCCATAGATACTGCAGTAAACGTAAATGCGTGGCCGCCTGCTTCAATTGGCTGGTCAATGACAGCAGGCTTATCAAATACCGTCGGTACCTGCAGCCCTTCAAGCACTGGCTCTCCCATATCTACACGCACGGCATGGACGCATCCGTCCTCACGAATGATCTGAACATGCTGCACACCAGCCTGAGTCTCGATCGTAAGCTCATCTCGCTTCACATATCCATGCTCCACGACATAGGTCGAGACACATCGAATCGCATTACCGCACTGTTCAGCTTCTGACCCATCCGAATTAATAATTCGCATTCTCACATCAGCAGATTCAGAAGGCAATATATATACAAGACCGTCAGCACCAATACCGAAATGGCGATTACAGACTGCAACCGCCAACTCAGATACGTTAGCTGGAAGCTCCTGCTCTCCATGAACAATAACGAAGTCATTGCCGAGTCCATGCATCTTTGTAAATTCCATCGTAATCAACCTTTCATACGGCAAACTAAGTTTGCATTATTGACCACATTTGAGTCATTCATAACAACTCAAAGTTTACCGAATCAAGGCTTATTAATCTATAAACCTAGTGGAGTAATATTTGCACTTTTTGCATAAATACATTCTTCAACATTTACCAACTTCAAGCCGCTCTTCGATTGGAGGTATAGGCGGGATTCGCCCCACTTGGCCGTCCCGACTTCTTGCCGGTCAGGACTGATCCGATCCCCATCAAGAAGGTTGGAATGCCAGCCATAACAAATGTAATCGCCCAATCTCTGAAGTTGAGCGGAACCGTCTTGAATATTGGCTGCAACGACTCGATATAGAGCACACCAAGCAGAAGCACAACCGAGGAGGCAACTGCCAGCACCAAGTAGCGGTTCTGGAAGAAATTCCGATGGAAAATCGAACGAGAGCTTCGGCAATCAAACACATGTATAAGCTGGGCTAGTACGAGTGTCGCAAATGCAACGGATTGAGCCTTCGTAAGCTGTGCAGCACTGTCTGGATCCGTACTCCATGTAAGCCAAAATGCGATTAACGTACATACCCCAATCAAGATGCCTCGGCTAATAATTTTCCAACCCAATCTCCGTGAGAAGATACTTTCCTTTGCAGACCGCGGCCGATGCTCCATTAAATCCTTCTCAGGCTGATCGACGCCGAGCGCCATTGCAGGCAGCCCGTCAGTCACCAGATTCACCCATAAAATTTGTATCGGTACAAGCGGCAGGGGAAGTCCTAGTATCATGGCAAGGAACATGACTAATATTTCCCCTACGTTCGAAGCTAGTAAGTATCGTATAAATTTGCGAATATTCTCGTAAATGCCGCGTCCTTCCTCAATAGCCGCTACGATCGTTGCAAAATTATCATCGCTCAGGATGAGCGATGAGGCTTCTTTGGTTACATCGGTACCTGTTTTCCCCATCGCAATGCCGATATCTGCAGCCTTAATGGCAGGAGCATCATTAACACCGTCCCCTGTCATCGCCACAACATGACCCTTGCGCTGTAATGCCTTTACGATTCTCAGCTTATGCTCTGGCGAAACCCTCGCATATACATAGGCATTGTCCACGACCTTATCCAGTGCATCATCATCCATCGTAGCAAGCTGCACTCCGCTCATCGTTAATCCGCCGCGCGGGATGATGCCGAGCTGATTGGCGATCGCTTCTGCAGTCAATTGATGATCACCCGTAATCATTACCGTCTTAATTCCAGCACGTCTGCAGATAGCAATGGCTTCTCTTGCCTCGCGGCGCGGCGGATCAATCATACCCGCTAATCCTGCGAACACGAGCTGGGATTCCACTGCAGATTCATTCTCCGCATCTTCACTGGGTTTCATTTCACGATAGGCAAGCCCCAGTACACGGAGCGCCTGCTTCGCCATAGCTTCGTTCGCTGCTAATGCCTTCTGCTTCAATGTCGCCGTGAATGGAACGACCTTGCCATCCCACAGTGCATAGCTGCACCGTTCCAGCAGCACATCAGGTGCACCCTTCACCAAAGCGAGACGACCACCCTGATGCTTCACAATGACAGACATCCGCTTGCGATCCGAGTCAAAGGAAATTTCTCCAACGCGTTCATACACGGCGGACAATGACTGCGGCGTCATCCCTAACTTCGCAGCCAGTACAACCAGTGCTCCTTCTGTTGGATCACCCTTAATGTCCCAGATCGGCCTCAGCTCTTCCTTTTCTTTGCCCGCAGCTTGCTTACCGTTCTTCCCTTTTTTACGTTCAGACGGAGCGGCTTGTTGTTCGGTCGGATAAGATTCGATAAGGGTGGCATTATTGCACAATGCACTGATCTGCAGTACTCGGCGCAGAGACTGATCGTGCTTCAAATCCAACTGCTTGCCTAGTTCTGTAATTTGTCCAGTCGGCTCAAATCCTTCCCCGCTAACTTCAAGTGAACGCCCACCTGTCCATATGCGGGTTACCGTCATCTTATTCTGCGTAAGTGTTCCTGTTTTGTCCGAGCATATGACAGAAGCGCACCCTAACGTCTCCACTGACGGCAGCTTGCGAACGATAGCCTTGCGCTTAATCATGCGCTGAACGCCCAGGGCCAGCGCAATCGTAACGATCGCTGGCAATCCTTCAGGAATTGCAGCAACGGCCAAGCTGACACCCGCCAAAAACATCGTCATCGCGGGTTGTCCATGCATAATACCAGCAGCCACAACCACTACCGTCACCAGAAGGGCGACGATAATTAGAATTTTGCCTAATTGCTCAAGACGATGCTGCAGCGGAGTTTCCATCGATTCGGTGTTTTCGATCAGATCTGCGATTTTCCCCATCTCGGTGTCCATACCCGTTCGAATAACAACGCCTTTGCCGGAGCCGCGGGTAACCATTGTGCCCATGAATCCGATATTCTTCATGTCTCCTAACGGGATATCTTCCTTGTCTATCGGCTTGGCATGCTTGCCGACAGGTACTGACTCTCCCGTCAAGGCTGATTCCTCAGCATACAAGCTGTTCGTCTCAAACCAACGGATGTCGGCAGGCACACGATCTCCGCTCTCCAGAAGCACGATGTCTCCGGGTACAAGCTCACTCGCGGGCACACTGCGCACTTGCTTGTTGCGAAGCACATTGGCCGTAGGCGCAGACATCTGCTTTAATGCATGAAGCGATCGTTCCGCTCGAAACTCTTGAATGAAACCGAGTACAGCATTCAGTGAAATAATCGCAATAATCGTTATGGCATCAAGATACTCTCCGAGTATCCCAGATACGAGCGTAGCACCGGCAAGAACCAGTACCATGAAATCTTTAAATTGGTTTAAAAACAAGGTGATCGGCGAGATGCGCGCTCCTTCAGACAGCTCATTATGCCCGAAACGCGTTTGGCGAGACGCCGCTTCTTCATCAGAGAGCCCTTCTTCCCTGTGGACTCCCAGCGCTTGAAGCAATTGCTCCGAAGATGCCTGGTGCCACTTCATTTGATCCATGGTTCGTACCCCTTTCCATTCCCGTTATTGTTCCGTATGATAGCCTTGCAAAAGTGTCCAAGCAGACAGCCTCTACGCTATAGGTATTCGGACGAGTCCAAAAATATCCCAACGATCCAAGAGACACTTAAGTTTTCATTAAAAATATGGCATGATAGGAGATACAGCATATTGACGTCCGTCATATGCGCTTTTGTTCACAAATGAAGGATGATCAGTTCCCGCTACTAGAACGAAGCACGGTATATGTAGAGCATATGCTCAGATATACCGCTTGCTGCGGCAGGCTTGCCGAGGAATTGAATTTCGATAGACAGGAGTTAGTTCATAATGTCATTAGATGGAATTGTAACCCGTGCCCTCGTCGATGAACTGCAACAGACGGTAGGCGCTCGCATTCTTAAATTATATCAACCTACCGAACACGACTTGATTCTGCATATCCGAACGGGAGGCAAAAATCGCAAACTGCTGCTCTCCGCCAACCCAACGTATCCGCGCATTCATTTTACAGAGCATTCGTACATGAACCCGCCGGAACCGCCAATGTTCTGCATGCTCATGCGCAAACATTGCGAGGGCGGCGTTATTGAGAAGATCGAGCAGATTGGCCGGGAACGTATTGTACATATTACCGTTCGTTCGCGGGATGAGCTTGGAGATGAATCACTGAAGAAGATCATCATTGAGCTTACAGGCAGACACAGTAACATTATCATTGTTGAACCGTCATCGTTCACCATTATTGACGGCATTCATCATGTCACTCCTGCCATCAGCAGCTTCCGCATCGTCATGCCTGGATTCACATATACGGCACCGCCTGAACAGCACAAACTGGATCCGCTGAGCGTGGAACCCGCTACCTTCCTATCCATGTTTGTGGAGCAGGCGGAAGAGTCAGCGGAACAACCGGAACAACGCATCGACTCCAAATATTTGTCCAAATGGCTTGTCCAGCACTTCTCGGGTGTAAGCCCACGATTGGCCGATGAGATCGTATGGCGTACAGGATTGTACGCTGTACCAACCGCCACGGAATCCACCGAGGAGACGCGTACACCGGAAACATTAGCCCAGCACCTGAGCGAAGCCTTTCTCCAAGCAATGGACGATGTCGCTAATCAGCGGTACAAGCCTACCCTGCTTGCAGATGAACGCGGTAAAACGTATTTTTCAGCGCTGAATATTACCCATATTCACGGGGAAGCACGATACTTCGATACAATGAGTGACTGTATGGAGCACTTTTATGGGGACAAGGCCGAGCGCGACATGATTAAGCAGCGTGTTGGCGATTTGTTCCGCTTCCTGCAACAGGAGCATACGAAGAATGCGAAGAAACTCGACAAATTAGAGGAAACGCTTAATGAAGCACAAGATGCGGATCGATTACGCATTATGGGTGAGCTGTTATTTGCATCCCTGCATATGATTACGAAGGGTGATAGAGATATCACACTCATCAATTATTACGATGAGAACGGTGCGTCCATGACGATACCGCTTGATCCGCTGCTCACTCCTTCAGACAATGCACAGCGTTATTTCAAAAAATATAATAAAGCTAAAAACAGCATCGCCGTCGTCCAAGAACAAATGTCTGCTGCCAAAGAGGAAAATCGCTATTTTGAAACTCTTATGCAGCAGTTGGAGGATGCAACGGTGCAAGATGCGCAGGAAATTCGAGAGGAGCTTGTTGGCCAAGGCTACTTACGTGACCGGGGTCGCAAGGACAAGCGGAAGAAGAAGGATGGACGTCCAACCATCTATTGCTACACGTCATCGGAAGACATTCCAATCTACGTAGGCAAAAATAATTTGCAAAATGAATATGTAACCAATCGCCTCGGCAAGCCAAACGATACTTGGCTGCACACCAAGGATATCCCTGGATCACATGTTGTCATACGCAGCGAACAGTTCGGAGATGCGACATTAGAGGAAGCAGCCCAGCTTGCCGCTTATTTCAGTCAGGCGAAGCATTCCAGCCAGGTGCCTGTTGACTATACACTTATCCGCCATGTGCGGAAGCCTAACGGAGCCAAACCTGGGTTCGTCATCTACGAACGTCAGAAAACGTTATTCATTACCCCTGATGCAAAACGCATTGAGGGCATGAGCCTGACCGTGAAGCAGGGCGGCTAACCGCAGTCTTGCACAGTATGCCAACCCGCTCACATACGAAGAAGACCTGCTAATCAGCAGGTCTTCTTCTCTATTCGTTCAAGTTGATCCTGTTAAGGAGTATCCCGAATTTGTTTGCTAGGTCTTAGTTCATTTTCATTTAGCTTCTTCGCTCCGCTTGATATTGCTCTGACCGCTCTTGAAGCTGCTGAACCATTTGCTCATGAACCCTACGTCCGCCCAAAGCCCCATGGAATACATCCCCCTTGCGCGCACCGTGGAAGTCAGAGCCTGCCGTTTGCAGCAAGTCTCTTGCACTTGCCATCTCGCTATAACGCTTCGCGTCCTCTTCCGAATGATCCGAATGCCATACCTCTATGCCATCCCATGGCGCCGTATCCAGCAACTGAAAGACCAGATCATCACGATGGTAGATGCCCGGATGTGCCATAACTGCAGCACCGTCCGCTTCATGAATCCACCGCACTGCCTCTTGTGGCCGTATGCGCGGCGGGTTCACATAAGCCTTGCCGCCAGCACCCAAATACTCATCGAAAGCCTCCTTCATATTACGAACAACGCCTCGGCGAACCAAGGCATCCGCGATATGGGGGCGTCCTACCGTCTCGCCTGGAGACAGCGGCCGCCCAAGCTCGGACACCACTTCCTCCATCGTCAGTGGAATTCCCAGCTCCGTCAGCTTCGCTACAAGCATTTCATTGCGCCGATCCCGCACAGCTCTCAAATCAGCCAACCGCTCCAGCAATCCTGCATCCTCAATATCTAAGAAATAACCAAGCACATGAATATCAATTCCTTCTTCCACCGTACTGATCTCAACCCCCGGTACGATGTGAATGCCATACTGTGCGCCGGCCTCAATCGCTTCAGGCACACCAAGCACCGTGTCATGATCGGTAATCGCCAGAGCCCTCAGACCCGCTAAATGGGCGAGCCGCACATTATAGGCAGGCGATGTCATCCCATCGGAAGCTATCGTATGGGTATGCAGATCCGCCCCGCCTGGCTCGACACTAGAACCGCCCATTCCTTGTCTTGCAAACAACATCGTCTCATCCACTTGAATGTCTTCCTTATGCTTATTCATCGTAATAGCTCCTTATCATGTCGATTGCGCAGCATCGTCAGCAGTGCCGTCGCAGACAGCGACAGCAGATCCGCTTGGGCATGAACCGCATAAAATTGCCGCTTCATGTTCACCTGCTGAATACGAACAGTCTTCAGCAGCCCGAGCGCTTCTTCATGCCGTACAACATACGGCGACAGCATCGTTACGCCAATTCCTGCCTCTACAGCAGATTTCACCGCTCCCGTGCTTCCTAGCTCCATCACAACATGGAGCTTCTCTGGGTCAACTCCCTGCTGGCGAAGCGCTTCCTCCATCACAATGCGCGTACCCGATCCCATTTCCCGCAGCACAAATGGATAAGACAGCACATCCTCAAGCTTCACTTCACTGACCGCTGCCAGCGAGTGATCCCGCGGCACAACCAGCAGCAGCTCATCCTCCATAATCGGCTCGACATGGATGTCATTATCCGCTACCGGAGCTTCCACGAGCCCGAGATGCAGCTGTTGACTGCGAATCCCCTCTACAATTTGCGAGCTGTTCATCACGCGCATATGGATGTCCAAATGCGGGTGCAGCTTGGCAAAATGACCGAGGAACGGCGGCAACATATATTCACCAATGGTCAAACTCGCTGCAAGCACAAGCTTGCCATGCAAGTCGAGTGTATAATTTGACATCATTTCCTCTGTTTCACGAACAAGCTCCATACAACGCTGCGCATAAGGGAACAGCTTATGGCCCGCCTCAGACAATTGCAGCTTCTTCGTAGAACGGTGCAGCAGCTTCGTTCCGAAATACTCTTCCAATGCCTGAATCTGCATCGTTACCGCCGGCTGGGTCATATGCAGCGCTTGCGCAGCAGCCGAGAAGCTTCCTCTTGTTGCGACGTTATAGAAAATATGCAGCTGATGAAAGTTCAACCCCATACGCCTTTCCCCTCTTTCCTAACTCTTCTGCTCTATTATAGCGTAAATCCGTAAGATGCAATAAGACTTCTCCTCCCACTGATATCATTGCGGCACCAACTCAGCTCGATGCTGTTGCCAAATCAAAAAAACCAATCAGATAATCTGATTGGCCTATTATATATGCGATGCAACTCGGAGAAGCATTCATCTATGTTTGCGGCTATTCTTCACCAACGTCATGCGCCGCGAATGCCGCAGCCATGAATAATATGTCTTCAAATCACGCAGTTCCATCGTCTCCGACATCTTGCCGAGAAAGGTAACGATAATCATCTTAGACAATGGATCACCTGCCAAATCGAACTCCGTGTCCGATTCCACGAACTCTGCTACCACAACCAAATCATCATCGATTAAGAACACATCCTGCTCATTACGGTAGTAAGAGATGATCCGATTCTGCTTCAAGCTGTCCCATATGAACGCTGCTATAGACTCAATATCCGCCTCTTCCTTCGCGATACGATCATTCCAGCGAGCCCGTGCATGATTCGTAATGACAACATTGGCTACTTTCTTATCGCCTAACAACACATAGAAAGGTTCATAGGTGCTCCATCGATTCATTACTTTATCTCTCATTGGCTTCACCACTCTCCACCATGTTAGGTCTTTATATCTATGTACATATACCCAATATATTACATGATGCGCCAACTGTTCACAAGTTCAAGACAGAACTTTTTCCTTCATTTTAGGAAATCTTTAACATAAAATCAGAAATTACAAAAAAATAGCAGCCCCCTCCAAATAGAATGGAGAGTTCTGCTATTCTGCTCTAATCTGATTTTACATACCGTAAAAACGAGTTTTGTCTGGAACATCCTTACTGTATTCCGTTTTAATCTCATTTCGATACGAGCGCTCAATCTTCTTCACGTAATTCAAGCGTTTCACATTTTTGACCGTCTCTTCTGCCTTCTCCGCATTTACATAAAGAACAGCATACTGCATCTTCTTCGATACATAGTGAAGCGTTCCGTATTTATCCAAGTTGCGCGCTGCTTTCACATCGTTTACCCAAATGATATACCCCGTCCGTTCAGGAATCATAACTCTCCTCGCTTTCCCCTAGCCGAGCTGCTATGAACAACTGCTGCAGCCGCCGCTGCAACCGCCGCTCCCGCATCCACCTTTCGGTTGTGGATCATTGCTCGGCACCTTGATCGTCTCAGATACTGCAAGAGCAATTGTTTCTGACAAGTTGTGCAGCAGCTTATCGACTGCTTCCTCAGCTTGCTTGAATTGAAATACTTCTTCTATAGACTCCAGCTCATGCTGTACAGCGAGCACTTCATCCTTCGCCTTATGATAATCGGGATGGAAGTGACCAAATCGCTCCGCTTCTTCAAAACGTTCCTTCTTACGGGCAAATTCGCGTACGAGCTGCTTAACCTGCTCATTGCCTTCCATGCGTTCTTTCCACATCACATAATCGGCAACCTCTATCGACTGGTTGATCATGTCGCCTAATTCATATGCATTGGTGAGCAGAACGGCCATATCGGCAACATCTTGCTTTTCTTCTATTGGCACGTTATCACGCTCAATTCTCTTGAAAGTATTGCGATTGAGGGCATACAGCAGTCCAACCCTACAGCAGCCCCTCCGGTACGATCAAGCGAACCTTGTCCCACTTCTCAGGAGACAGGTTGACAGGCTTGTCGCTCGACAGGCACGGCAATACGTAAGCTGTTACCGCCCAGCTCTTGTCATCGGACACCTTCGAGGTTAGCGGCACAATCACGTGCGTTCGCCCCTCTTCCTCGACTTCAAGCTGTGTCTGATGCCGAATGGCGGCCATCACCATATCACGCTTCGTTGAAGTATGATAGGGCCGCAATGCCTTCGTCCATTGGCTGGAAATGTCGTCGTAGCTATTCTCATCAACATCCTGCGCCATCGAACCGGTATCCATTTCATAATACTGCAATGAGGATGGACTGTAAACTGGCGCTTCATGATCTGCTTCCAGTTCCTCTTGTTCGCGTACCTCATTCTGCCATAGACATGGCATCCGCATCCGCTCTTCTCCACCCCAGCGCTGCAAGGGCGGCAGCTCGAAGCGAGCCAGTTGATTGGATACTTCATCAACATGTTCCCGATCGACAATATAATCGAGGGCACCTACGGGAATAAGCCATCTCTTGAGCGGCTCAGAACTGTCCATTGCGGACTGTACAGCCTGGGCTGTATCCGCATCTGTACAACGAAGCAGAATGACTTCTGCGAACTGAACTCTTCCGTATTGACGGCCCCACATTTCGATTGCATCGCGTACATGCCCCGGTACCCCCGTTAGCGAGCAGTTCTCTAGAAACGACAGAACCGACTGAACGGAGCGGCCATGCTCCAATCCGTTCTCGAACGAATCACGAGTCAAGCGATACGTGTCCATCTGATCGGACTTCCACAGTTCGGCAAAGACCTCCAATTCGAAACGAATGAGAAATGAGGTGTGAGGCGGCACCATAATCTCAAAATCGGGCTGGACGAATAGAACGCGTTGATGTACTCCTTCTTCCTGTTGTATGCTGCGGAACATCCAGCACCCATCCGACGTACCAACATCGCACACACCTAAGGAGTGGGCTGTTCTCAGCCAGTCCCGAATTTGCTCCCGCACCGCCTCATATGTATGTTCACTATCTTCGAGCCACCCAAGATGCCGACAAGCGTTCACAACACTCTCTTCCGAGCTCCACTTGCGCAAACTTCCATAATAAAGTGCGGAATAAGCAATATGTCTTGCCAACGCCTCATTAGGCAAATAGTGCTCAATTACAACTTCGGCTATTGCCCGAAGTGCCTCGTGCGAAGGCAAGCTGAACCACCACTTCAACTGTTCAATCTGCACCGCATAGCTAGTTGGGTCTTTACGCAGCAGCCCAAGCCGGAGAGCCATATCCAGCACGATGGCTACATGAATGGGCAACGACTCTGAAAACGGAATTTTGATGTTCCAAGATGCAAGTGCTTGTCCATCCAAACGAAGCAAGGAATCAAGCCGCGTGATTGCCCTCTTATGCAGGTTCCCTTTAGCCGTAAGCGGAAGGCCTTCATTCATGGCGTATACGAGCATTTGGAACAAATCAGTCAGCATCCCCTTGGAAGCTTCTACCGAGATTACACCGCCTCCAGGGAGAGGATGAAGGGAATACAGGAACGCATCTTCCATTTCCGCTACTTCCGGTACGTAATCATTCTTCGAGAACGCATCGTCTAGACGCATTGCAAGCAAATGCTCGTAAATGTCCTTCGGAATGAACAAAAGCCGCTCTCCCCATGATGTTCGGACACTTGCCAACAGACCTGACTTCAACAACGATCCGCAAGCAGCGCGCAGCATCGCCCCTGTTGCCTGAGGACCATGCCATTTACGCAGAGAATCCAATGCGAAAGGGAGAGTAGCGGTTCGATCGATCATGACATCGTACGAGACTCTATGCTCCTCAGACAGTGCTGCATATGCCTCGGCAATCCGGGCAGGATTGTCGTTGAATGTTCTCCACTGCTGGCTGCGTGGATGCTCCTTATCCTGTTCCGTTCGCTTCCATAGTTGATACGTATTCATGGCTGCCCTCCAGTTGCTCAATTGCATATTGGTACCCCTGTTCCACGAGGAACCGCTGTCGCTTCAAGGCGTAATCCCGCTCCTTCGTATCTTCGCTCACAACTGAATAGAAGCTTGCTTGTCTCCCATCCGCCTTCGGACGAAGCAGTCTTCCTAACCGCTGGGCCTCCTCCTGCCTTGATCCGAAGCTGCCAGACACTTGTATCGCTACCGTAGCATCCGGCAAATCCACAGCAAAGTTAGCAACCTTGGAGACAATCAACACTTGTATCGCTCCTTGCTTGAACTGCGCATACAACTGCTCCCGCTCCTCTTGCGGCGTCTTCCCAGTCAATACAGGGGCATTCAGTGACTGCGATAACCGATCCAACTGCTGCAAATATTGCCCGATAACCAGAGTTGGAACACCGGGATGGCGCTGAAGGAGACGCTTTACAGCCTCTATCTTCAATTCATTCTCTCCCGCGATTCTTGCCTTGTCTCGCTCGCCGGCTTGAAGGTAGTACCGTCTGCCTGCCTCTGATAAGGGTACACGAACCTCTACACAATCCACCTCGGCAATCCAACCATCCTGCTCCAGCTCCTTCCAAGGGAGCTCATACCGCTTCGGACCAATCAAGGAAAATACATCCCGTTCGCATCCATCCTCACGGACGAGTGTTGCCGTCAAACCAAGCCGTCTGGTTGCCTGTAAATCTGCCGTTGTGCGAAATACAGGAGCCGGAAGCAAATGCACTTCGTCATAAACGATAAGCCCCCAATCCCGCTCATGAAATAAGTGCATATGCTGGCACTCCCCATCCTTGTCTTGACGGTAAGTCATCATTTGGTAGGTAGATATCGTTACCGGCCGTACCTGCTTCGTTCTGCCCGTATATTCGCCAATCTGTTCATCTAACAGGGTCGTTCGCGCCAGTATTTCCCGCTTCCACTGCTTCACTGAAGTTGTATTCGATGTGAGAATCAAAGTCTCGCTTTGCAGCTCAGTCATAGCCGTAATCCCAACGATTGTCTTGCCCGCTCCGCATGGCAGCACAATGACGCCATCTCCCGCAGCACGTTCTTCACTGCCGATAAAAGCCCGTACGGCTTCCCGCTGATAATCCCGTACTCGGAAGCCTCCTTCATCTCGAAACCGGAAATCTAGCGGCTCCCCATCTCTGAATCCAACCCGATCCACAACCGGATATCCTGCATTAGCAAGCGCCCGCTTCAAGCGTCCACGATGCTTCGCTAATATAGCCACACAGCCATCCTGCGGCTTCCCTGTGAACAATCTGCCGACCTCTCGGTCTGACAACATGCGCTCTAACACTTTCGCATCCTTAGCATGCAAGGTAATGCTGGATTCTTTTTCTTCCCCATGCAGGACAAATAAGCCATACCGCCCCATCCACATCGCGATCTCTTGCTTGGCCTTAACAGGAACAGGGTAGGTTGCATGAGCATCCAGCACCGAGCAGACCATCTCCGCAGTCTTGCCGCTTGCCGCAGCATTCCATAGCGTAATTGGAGTCATTCGAAAGGTATGCAGCCCGTGCGGATTCTTCACCAACTCAGCAAATCCTAACAGAGCTCGGCGTACAACTGAATAGCCATCGGACTGCGCATTAACCAGTATCGTCATGTCCTGCTGAACTGCGAGCGTAAACATCTCTTTCGTCAATTTGCCGCACCTCCCTTCGCTTGTTACTATTTTTATCTATATAAGAATCCCCGAACTGTCCTTAACACAAAATGCAAAAAAGTCCATCCCTCCTCATAACAGAAGACGAGATGAACTGTGCATGTTACATATCTTGCCTAATGTGTGTAAGGCGATTCAGAAATCTCGCTGAGCGCCTGGCCTGCTTCATCCGCAAATGGCGTCCGTTTCGCTAAGTCGCCGATGGACACGACCCCTACGAGCTTGCCGTTCTTCACGACAGGAAGACGTCTAACTTGCTCTTCAGCCATCAATGCAGCTGCGTCGTCAATCGTCGTATCCGGTGATATGCTAACGATCTCTTCTGTCATAATATGCGAAATCCGTGTGGAACCAGGGTGCTTGGCTGCAATGCCGCGAAGCACCAAATCACGATCCGTTACAGCCCCAACGAGTCGTTCTCCGTCAACTATTGGAATAAATCCCGTATCGTATTGCTTCATCTTGACGGCTGCCTCGTAGATGTTATCCAATACTGTACATGATGCACAGTTTGTCGTCATTACCTCTTGTACCGTTGACATCAGCATCCTCCTATTCAGGCATAGGTTGCCCTAATTTGGAGGAGAATATCCAAGGTTATCAACCATTCTCCCAGCATAGTGCGCTCTAATGCTCAGCCACGTATGTAATTGCCGAACACGTATGTAATGCTGAATAAGAGGTTAGCTGGCTCAAATTTATTCTCATCCAATGGAGTCTGTTACGTATTCTATACTACTATATCACAGGCAGCCAATGGCTACTTCTTCTCGGCCAATGCATCCAGAGCTAATCCGATCAACATCTGACCAGCGAGCAACATGGCAGACTCGTCGAAGTCGAACTTCGGATGATGGTGTGGATAACGAGCGTAGTCCTCGTTTCCAGCACCGACAAGTACGAAGCAGCCTTGAATCTGCTTCACGTAATAGGCAAAATCTTCGGCTGGCATCATCATCTCTGCTTCCCGAACGCAATCCTGCCCCACCACTTCTGCTGCAATGCGGAAGACACGCTCAGCTTCGCTGTTGTCATTCACGAGTGCCGGATAGCCAACTCGAAATTCTAAGTCATATTCAGCTTCGTGCATTGCACAAGTCAGATCTACGATACGCTCGAAGCGCTGACGAAGCAGCTGGCGGACATCCGGATCAAACGAGCGTAATGTCCCCTTTAATTCCGCACGTTCTGCAATCACATTTTGGGTCGTACCCGCCTGTATGGAGCCAATGGATAGTACCGCAGGCTGAAGCGGCGATACGTTGCGGCTAACGATGGATTGCAGCTGCTGCACAAGCGAGGCTCCGATTAATACAGCATCTGTGCACAGATGCGGCATTCCTCCATGCCCGCCCTTCCCTGCAATCGTCAAGCGGAAGTCATCCACAGCTGCCATCATCGGCCCTTGACGCGTAGCTATGATGCCTGTAGGGATCGGTGTCCACAGATGAACGCCGTATATCCGATCTACACCTTCCAGCGCGCCATCACGGATCATAGCCTGAGCGCCGCCAGGGCTTACCTCTTCCGCAGGCTGGAACAGCAACCGTATTTCTCCTGACCAATGGCTTCGATGCTCTGACAGCACCTTAGCTACCGACAGCAGCGTAGCCGTATGTCCATCATGACCACATGCATGCATCACGCCGGCAACCTGTGAACGGTATTCACACTGCTTCTCATCTTGAATCGGAAGCGCATCCATATCTGCACGCAGGGCAACGACTGCACCATCACCATTGCGAATGCGGCCTACCACTCCGTTGCCACCAATGCCGGTTTCAACCTCAATTCCGAAGGAACGCAACTGTTCCGCTACAAATGCGGATGTCTTCGATTCTTCATAGGACAGTTCCGGATTCTGATGCAAGTAACGTCGCCATGCAATCATCTGGTCAAACTGCGCTGACAAAGCTTCCTTCCATAAGGACGATGCCTGAGACACACTCATCCTTCTCTCCCCCTACGTTTCCATTTTCATAATTGTACCATAACATGCATTCTTTCGTAGACATCTTTGCATGATTCTGCCTGAAATATGGAGCCATATCCGCTCCTGCTAGAGGTGTCTTGCGCAAGCGTAGGAAACATACTATCATGGTAGAGAGTAAAGATGGTTGTACTTACAAGGTAGACGAGA
The DNA here is from genome assembly GCF_000686865.1 of Paenibacillus sp. UNC217MF. Lineage (NCBI taxonomy): Bacteria > Bacillati > Bacillota > Bacilli > Caryophanales > Paenibacillaceae > Paenibacillus > Paenibacillus sp. UNC217MF. Next base: position 284,347 of record NZ_JMLT01000003.1, read on the forward strand.
ACTCGAAGGAGGAAAGTGGTACATGATAATCGAAAATTCTGGCCTGATCGGGCTTGAATCCGACCTTGCTTATCTTGATGAAGCAATGGAGAAGCTCGGTTTCTTTCGCGGCCAATGGGAGTATTACCGTGCTACATACGACTTGAAACTGGAAGCAGGCAGCGAAGACTATTATTTGCGTATTAACACACGGGTGAAGGAAGGCAAGCTGGAGAAGCCAGATGCGATTCTGGCAATCGAAGCGGTCTACATGGGACGTGCGTCTTTCCCGCACGGATTGGATTATGAAACACCCATTCCGCAAGCACAGCTCAACACTGCTACCCAACGCCTGCATCAATTGAAGGAAGCGCTTAGCGCGTAGTGGTTCTCATTTGAGTAGATCAACATATAAACCCATGAAACGAGATACCCCGTCTCCACCAGCCAAAGGCACGCCGGATTTCACCTTGCTCGTGCTTACGTTATTGCTAGTTGGATTCGGTGTCGTCATGGTATATAGTGCGAGTTCTAGTCTGGCTGCCGTTTCTGCTTTATACAACCATGATGCACTTTACTTCGGCAAGCGTCAGCTCATGTGGGCTGGACTTGGATTCATCGCAATGCTCATTGCAATGAATATCCCGTACAGGATGTATAAAAAGTTATTTATCCCTTTATTTATTGCTACGATTATAATGCTAATGCTCGTCCCGTATATAGGTAAGGATGTGAACGGAGCGCGCAGCTGGTTCGGCATTGGTGGTACCATTGGGGTACAGCCGACAGAGCTGGCTAAGATTTCAATTGTTCTGTACTTGGCCGCCTTAATTACCAAGAAGGGCGAGAAATTTCGAGATTTCAAAAAAGGGCTCTTCCCTGTTATGATTATCGTCGGCTTCGTTGTCGGCCTGATCATGCTGCAGCCCGACTTTGGGTCTGCCATGATTCTAGCCTTCTGTGCCGGTGTTATCGTCATTGCAGGCGGAGCCAACCTGAAGCACATCATGAATTGCCTGTTGGTAGGACTGACAGGTGTGATTGTCGTTCTAGGATTGCATTTTTTGTTATCGCCTGGGAAGCTGACGGACGGATATCAATTCGCCCGCATCCAGTCCTGGCTCGATCCCTTTCACGATTCGCAGAATACCAGTTATAATCTCCTGCAATCATTGAAGGCGATCGCTCATGGCGGATGGACTGGCGCTGGGTTCGGTCAGAGCATCCAGAAGCTGCTCTATCTGCCCTACCCGTATAATGACTTCATCTTCGCCATCATCGCCGAGGAATGGGGCTTTATTGGAACAAGCATTTTCCTGATCGTCTATTTGATGTTCATCTGGCGCGGCATCATGATCGCTCTACGGTGTCCAGATACGTACGGGACACTTGTTAGTGTCGGCATCGTTGGGATTATCGCCGTTCAAGCCTTCATTAACATCGGGGGCGTAACGAGAACGATCCCGATAACCGGTGTCACGCTTCCACTCATCAGTTATGGCGGTTCCTCGCTGCTCATTACGATGGCGAGTATCGGCATATTGCTCAGTGTGTCACGCGAGGCGAATCGGATGAATCATGATAAGAAGCCAATTGGGAGCTTGCCGAATTCCCGCGAGCGAACAACCAAAAAAGACTACCGGCCCCTTAGGTCCGTGTAGTCTTTTTTTTCGTGGTGTGCATGCAAGCATAAGTGCCTATTTACTGATTCGCTGGATCTCTTCCAGTTCCTCATCTTTAAATGCGACGCCCTCAACCTTAACATTAATTTCAACGACGCCTAGTCCGGTCATATTCTGAACCGCTTCGCGGACGTTTAATTGCAACTGGCGGCACACTTCCTGAATTGGCATGCCATACATGACAATCACTCGTAGATCTATAGCGGCTTCCACTTGGCCTACCTCTACAGATACACCCTTTTGTACATTCTTGCCGCTCAATCGCTTCGCCCAGCCTTCGGACAGTCCGCCTGACATAGCAGCAATACCTGGAGTTTCAAGCGCAGCAAGACCAGCGATTGTGGCGACGACATCGTCGGATATCCGAATGTTACCTTCCTGCGTGTTCAATTGTTCCTCAGCCATCGTCATCCTCCTTTCTGTCTCCCCTATATTGTAGTCGATTTTTGAACATGAAAGCAAACAGTGTATTCAACTCGAATCAGATTCAATTTCACACCGACGATATGGATCAATTGGCATAGTTTACAAACGAAAATCAGTTCGCTATATTAAATATCAGATGTTTTGCCCCATACCTTATGAACGTTAGGAGTGATCGGTTTGCGCAACCGACTGTTTTTTGCGCTTTTGTGCACTACATTCGTCCTTAGCGGGGTAGGTCATTACCTTCACTGGAATATGACATTGCAATTCGTCATCTCCGCAGTCTCGATTATTTTCGTCGCCGGCTTTCTTGGACGGGCCACAGAGAGTGTATCCCACTACGCAGGGCAGCGGCTCGGTGGCTTCCTTAATGCAACCTTCGGCAATGCAGCTGAGCTCATCATCGCAATCTTCCTTGTTCGGGAAGGATTGTTCGACATGGTCAAGGCCAGCTTGACTGGTGCGATTATCGGCAACTTACTGCTTGTATTGGGGCTTAGCTTATTTGTAGGGGGCTTAAAATACAAGGTGCAGCGCTTCAACATCGAGCTTGCAGGCATGAACGGTTCTCTGATGCTGCTTGCTGTGATTGCCTTATTCGTGCCTGCCGCATTTTTCACCACTCATTCGATTAGTGCAGAAGGCACGAAGACGCTCAGTCTCATCGTTGCCGGCGTATTGATCGCTGCTTACTTGCTCTGGCTCGTGTTCTCTATGATTACCCATAAGGACCTGCTCACCGATGAATCAGCGGTTGGCGAGGAACAGGCAGAAGAAGAGCCAGCTTGGTCAAAGTCAAAGTCTATCGTATTCCTGCTCCTAGCTACGGTTATGGTCGCATTCGTGAGTGAATGGCTGGTTGGCACCCTTGATTCGTTCACCGCACAATTCGGCTTATCCGAACTGTTCGTGGGCGCATTCGTTATTGCAATCGTCGGTAACGCCGCAGAGCATAGCGCAGCCGTCATGATGGCGATGAAGAATAAGATCGGCGCAGCTGTCGAGATTGCAATCGGCAGCAGCTTGCAAATTGCTCTGTTCGTAGCACCAGTACTCGTATTTGTCAGTGCTCTCTTCGGGCAAACGATGGACATCGTATTTACAACCATTGAAATGGTGGCCATTGCGGTCTCTGTCTTTATCGCGAAGTCGATTTCTCAGGATGGACGTACAAATTGGTACGAAGGACTGCTGCTGCTCGCTGTGTATATTATTCTTGGCGTATCTTTTTACCTCGTATAGGCGTTCTGATTCATGATTCGTGTATGGAAACAGCTTGCCGTTGTCCCCTTCCTTCCATTTGCCAACAAAACACAAAAAGCTTGGGACTTGTCCCAAGCTTTCTTTGTATTCAGTCGTTTGCGCACTGAGCAATTTCATTCATCTTATTTCTCTTCTTTGTTCAATGCTTCATACAGTACAGCAAGATTCCGCTCTAATCTGCTGACCAGCATACGTCCGACAGCCTCTTCTACCAATCCCGCTCTAACTGCAAAATCCACCTGTCTAGAAAAACCATACATTTGCGTATCTAGCACTTCCTCATAGAGAGGGCAGTAACGCGTCGCCAAGTTCTCCATTTGAACTTGAATGAGTTTCTCTATTTGATGCGCATCATCTTCAAGCAGAGCGAGCGCTTTATCATTGATCTGTTGTACCACATCCGACGAAGACATGCCTGATTTCCCCCCTATGACCCGAAGTCACGTTTGTTCTATTTCTAATATTAGACGATCATGACCTGTAACACAAGATGCACCGCGAACTTCTGTATGACAATGCGCACTTTTCCACCTGCAATTCCCTGTACCAAAGTGAAGCGACGCCTTGCATGGTCAGCATAATTGCCATCTCATAGAGAAAAACTTGAGAGAGCAAAAAAATAACAGCGTATTTCAATAATAAGCAGAAAGTGCTTGTCCAAAAGAAAGAAGAGCCGAGACAATACGTCCCGCCCCCCCAATTCTCGATCCGAATTATTCGGCTACAACAGTTACATTCAGACCATGCTTCTCGAATACTTCAGACATAGCTACTTTCGCTTCGTCTACATCCGGTCCATGAACATGCAGTTCATACGCTTGATTGCCAACGAGTGTCGTGAACAAACCAAGAATACTTTTTACGTCAATGTATTTGTTGTCGGCTTGTAACACAATCGAAGATCTGAATTTGTTCGCTGTTTGCGAGATTTCCACAATTGCCGTGTTATTAGACATTGAAATCCCTCCGTCTCAGTAAATCACATCTAATTTATACGCTTCCATCATACCGTGAATAAGAGGCTGGGCGCAAGGTGAAATCCATCAGATGAAGCAGGCAAATATAGACTACTTCAAATGTTCAGGGTTCAAGCATTCCAGCTCTGGAATAACAAAGCGGCCGTCTTTGCGAACAAGCACATCGTCAAAGTACATTTCGCCGCCGCCGTACTCTGGACGCTGAATCAGAACCAGATCCCAGTGGATGGAAGAGCGATTGCCGTTATCAGCAGTATCATAGGCTTGCCCCGGTGTGAAGTGAATGCTGCCTGCAATCTTCTCATCGAACAGAATGTCCTTCATCGGGTGTAAAATATACGGATTGACGCCAATTGCAAATTCACCGATGTGGCGAGCACCTTCATCCGAATCCAAGATTTCGTTCAAGCGATCCGTATCATTGCTTGTTGCCTCCACAATTTTACCGTTCTCAAAACGGAATTTCACGTTCTCGAATGTGAACCCGTTATAGATGGACGGTGTGTTGTAGGACAAAGTGCCATTCACCGAATCACGCACTGGAGCCGTGTACACTTCTCCGTCTGGAATGTTCCGTTGTCCGGAGCATTTGACAGAACCAATGTTCTTGATGGAGAAGCTGAGATCTGTTCCTGGCCCGACCAAGCGCACCTTGTCTGTACGATCCATCAAGTTTTTCAAGGAATCCATCGCAGCATCCATCTTGGAGTAGTCCAAGTTGCAAACATTGAAGTAGAAGTCCTCAAATGCTTCTGTCGACGTGTTCGCCAGCTGAGCCATGGAGGCATTCGGATAGCGAAGCACAACCCATTTCGTACGTTTAACGCGTTCTTCCATATGTACTGGATGGGAATAGATCGATTCGTACAACGCCATCTTATCTTTTGGCACATCGGCCAATTCGTTCGCATTCTCACCAGCACGGATTCCAATGTATCCCTGCATATTCTGCATCCGAAGCAGATCATACTCTTTCCATGTCTCCATCTGCTCTTTCGTTGCATTCAAGAGAAGCGAACGCAGTACAGAACGATCCGTCAGCTGTACAAATGGACGACCGCCGCGCTTAGCAATCTCATCCACTATACACTTAACCAATTCACGCTCAGATCCAATCATCTCTACAAGGATATTTTCCCCTGGCTGTACATCAACTGAGTATCCAACCAAGTTTTTCGCAAGCTGTTCTATTCTTGGGTCTTTCATCCTATGGTTCCTCCTCGATCAGTTAACATGAACTTACGATTATCATTGTATCACGATGATCATGCAGAGTCAGCGTGTTCCTGCACGGTACAGCAGACTTCTACTCATATATAAATTGTGACTGCATGTGAACCAATTCTTCTCTCGGTTCCCCTTGCTCCTTATAGGATGACGTTATCCAACCTTCGACATAGGCAGGGAGTGAATCCCGCTTATTCACCCACACGACATACTTCGCCTGCACCGCTGCATCCTCCAGTCTTGCATGGAGCTCCTTGCGGCCTTGGGCAGCAAGAACTGCTAACTCCTTCTGAAGCTTCTGCTCATCAGCCTGCGACATGCTGCCCTTCATTTGCTGCAGCTGCACGTTCGGTGTAATCAGCCGTTCGTAATCTTCAACCAATTGTTTGGTATACAGGCGCTTTGCCTGATCTGCACCGATTACGATTTGCAATGGAATCAGGTCTGCCCGCTGCTTCGCATCGATGCTCATTACACGCATTTGGTTGGGCAACCCAGCATGCGTCTGAACAACTGGATCAGAATCCGTCAGCAGCTTCACCCGCTTCGCCCCATCGATTCGAAGCTCTTCCAATTGTCGCAGAGGATTCCATCTGCTCTCGGTCGTTGTCTGCTCCGCTTGAGGACTAATTCGCATATGGGTACCCTTATGCTGTTGAATTTCCCCCTCGTATCTCAGCTGCTTGGCTAGCAGTTTATCTTTGCCTGTTCGGATTTCGGCCATGCCCTGAAAGCGGAACTGATCCTTGCCTACCATTCCATTGAGCGCTCTATCGAGCAATACATCAGGAGGAGTATGGTCGGCAATCGAACATCCATGAGCAATAAGCGCAACAATCAGCAAAGTTGCCATCCATATGACACGGCGCCGCTTCTCCCGTAATGTTGATCGTGCTATAGTCATTAAGTCACCTCCACTGTAAATGAACAAAAAAAAGAGGTCGGAATTTGCATTCCTGCCTCTTTTAGCGTGTCACGTCTGTTTTGGAATTATGCGGCGCACCAAAATGATGCTTACTGCTTCTTCTTGCTCATTTGAATCTGATTGCGGCCGCCATGCTTCGCTTCATATAAGGCGACATCCGCACGGTAGAACAGGGATTCAACACTGATCTTCTCATCCTGCCAGTTCCAGTCCGCGATGCCGCATGAGACTGTTACCCTCGGGTCTGTCTCGTTCGCAACCCGAGCTCGTATGCGTTCAGCCACCCGTAGTGTTTGGGGCAGGGTCAACTGCGGCAAATAAATTGCAAGCTCTTCACCGCCCCAACGAGCTGCAATATCAGTCTCCCGAATTGAAGTACGAATAATCCGGCTGACTTGGTTCAAGATTTTATCGCCAATTTGATGGCCATACGAGTCGTTAATCTGTTTAAAGTAATCGATATCCGCTACAATCAATGAACCGCAAAAGTCGTTTTTTTGCAACCGATCAATCTGCTTATCCAAATAATGCCGAGCATAGAGACCAGTCAGCTGATCTTTGTTGGCAAGATGCTTTACCCTAGCATGCAAGGTGGCGTTGGCAATCGCAAGGCCGATATGAGTGGCAAGCATTTGCAACAGTTTCAAATTCTCATACGTAAAGAACTGCGGCCGCTTGTCTGCCAGCACGACAATTCCAACCAGCTCACCTCCGCCAAATAACGGTGCAGCAATCACAGAGCGCAGTCCAAGCTTTTCAAAGAAGTGCATGGATGTAGGGCTCTGTTCCTTGCTGTCTGAGACAATAATTGGCTCGCGCAATGAGATCATGTAGCCGAACAATCCTTCATCCGCTGGCATATGAGCACCATCAAATTCTTCGAGGTTGCAGGATACAACCTCGAAGCGGTTCTTCTCGGCATTGAGCTGTAGCAGTACGCAGAACTCAGCCCCGAATACTCGGAGCAATTCGTGCGTCGCATCCCGGAATACATCCCGCAACCTCAAGCTCTGATTAATTCGCTTCGTCAAGTCATTAATGAAGCGAAGCTCTTGAATGACTTCATTGGCCTGCTCATGAAGGCGAGCATTTTCAAATGCCGTACCTGCTGTCTCGACCACGAGTTGAATGAGCTGTACATCGGAAGGATCCGGTTCCTCGTATGGAAAGCAGACTTTCAGCACGCCGTACGAGCCCTGCTTGCCGCAAAGCCCGAAGGCAACTTCGGTGTGACCCTCTTGCGTCCGGCCGTAGCATAGCTCTCCCTTCATAAATGCCTGCATGACAATCGGATCGCCCCAAGACTTGAACACGAGTGTCTTCACCTTCGGGTTCACACTATGGTGATCCTGTGATAGATACACTTCAATGCTCGATTCCGGCACAAGCCGCTCTACACTTTCCATTATTTGCGTCAGCACCGCATCAACATCAATTCGATCATGCATGTGACGCACCACATTATATAGAACATCTCTGCGTTTGTATTCTCGTTCAACAATGCGCTGAGTGTACATAAGTTCCTTAATAAATGTATATTCGAATGCAAGGTAGAACTGCGAGCGAAGCGCGTGTGTCCACGCCTCCAGCGCTGTCATGGCTCCACTCGACATAGCTGCCGACAACTTGTAAGCAACGGCTGCGAATACATTTTGCCCCTCGCGTGTCTGCAGCGGGCAGATAACCAACTGTCCATTGTCTATAGCTGCTGTTGTCTTGGTTCGTTCTTGCAAGCATTCATTCAACGCTATACTTATTCTGCTATCCGCATGCAGTGACTCATCCCCTGCCAACCATCCTCCAGCATAATCGTAAATCGCACTGCTTCCAATTATAGAAATCGCTTCATACGGCATATCCTTCAGCCATGCGCGATATGCGGATTGCAATTGCGAGGCAATATAAGGGAAATCATGCGTCGTCACGTCACGCTGAAGCAGCCATCCTTCTAATGCCAATTCTTCGTCGACAGGAGCAGGATCTTGGCAATCCTCTGTCTCTGTCTTTATTGGTTCAAATTCAGTTGTGTATTGTGGAAGTTGACGTTCCGTCATCCTCTTCTCCTTCATTTTCGAAAGGTTGTTCAATTTCTATCATACATGATTTTGCAATTAAAATGTACTATATCCCGAAAACCAATTCTATTTTTTTGGTCCATTTGAACCATGCCAAAAGATCTAACTAGAAATCAGATTCTAACTCAATTTGATTATATAGCTTGACAGGAGCGTACTCTATCTTATAATATTATGTGATGTATATGGGCGAAACTGTTGTGTCACCCTCACGATAATCATCACCGGCTAGGCAGCGGCTGAAAACCTGAGTCGGAGCTGACCGAATTATCGGAAAGCATAGGATGATTTCGACGCAATGACACCCCACAATCTAACGATAATTTTGATTGAGAAGGAGTCAATATAACATGGCACGTTACACAGGTCCTAAATTTAAATTGAGCCGTCGTCTTGGAATTTCCTTGAGCGGTACAGGTAAAGAATTGAAGCGCGCGTATCCTCCAGGACAACATGGTCCAGGACAACGCAAAAAATTGAGCGGCTACGGCGTTCAATTGCAAGAAAAACAAAAATTGCGCCACATGTACGGTTTGGGCGAGAAGCAATTCCGCACACTGTTCAACCGCGCATCCAAATTGCCAGGTATCGCTGGTGAGAACTTCATGTTCTTGCTCGAAAGCCGCTTGGACAACTTGGTATACCGTCTTGGCTTTTCCAACTCCCGTGCAGGTGCTCGCCAATTGGTAGCACACGGTCACGTGACTGTAAACGGCAAGAAAGTAGACATCGCGTCTTACCTCGTATCTCCTGGTGATGTAATCGGCTTGCGCGAAAGAAGCCGTAACTTGAAAGTGATCAAGGAAGCTCTTGAAGGCCGTCATCACTTGGCAGGATACATGGAGTTCAACGAAGCTGCTATGGAAGGTAAATTCGTACGTTTGCCTGAACGCGGCGAGTTGTCCCAAGACATCGATGAAAAGCAAATCGTCGAGTTCTACAGCCGATAAGATTCGCTCTATCGCATAGAAGCGACACCACAATCGCCTTCCCTAGCGGGAGGCGATTTTTTTATTTTTCCTGCTATATTATCATCAGGAAATGCGATAACGGACGCTCTTTTTCCTCTCACTTTTATGGTATAATGGAAAGCGCTGCAATTACTAAGGAGGAAATAATGCATGGTTGAGGAGAAAGTGACGGAAAGCGGCAAAAGACCAGCACGCAAGAGGTCGATTGGCCGCACGATATGGTCCGTTATGAAGTGGCTCATGCTGTTCGGCCTGCTATGCGGCTTATTTGCTGGTGGCGCTGGTCTCGGTTATGTAACGTCCTTAGTCAAGGACGAACCGGTTCGCCCACGAGAAATGATTCAGCAGAAGATTCAGGAGAATGCCATAACCGGATTCGCTTTTTTTAATGACGGCAATCCGATCGGACAGCTTCGAACCGAAGAGGATCGTCGTCCCGTCTCATTAAAAGATATCCCCCAATCCGTCATTGATGCCCTTGTTGCGATTGAAGACAATCGATTCTATGAGCATATGGGCGTTGATATTCGCGGACTGTCTCGGGCTGTTGTACAGAAAGTATTGAATCAATCTGTGCAGACAGGCGGCAGTACGCTTACTCAGCAATTGGCAAGACGTGTATTTTTGAATTTGGATCGTACCGACAGTCGTAAAGCAAAGGAAATACTGCTCTCCATGCGTATGGAGCGTGTATTGTCCAAAGATGAAATTATTGTTGCATACTTAAATAAGGTTCCTTTCGGAAACGGTTCAACAGGCTACAACTTATACGGAATTAAAGCAGCAGCAAAAGGTATTTTTAATATTGATAATCTGAGCAAGTTGAACATCGCCCAATCTGCGTATCTTGCAGGCCTTCCACAGCTTCCATCCGCTTACTCGGCCTTTACCGGTAAAGGTGAAGTCAATGAAAAAGGGATTGCACGCGCAATTGAACGGCAGAAGCTTGTTCTCAAGCGAATGCTTGAAGAAAATAAAATTACGATGCAGCAATATAATGAAGCGCTGGCGTTTGATATTCGCAAATCAATTGCCCAGCCTCGGGAGAAGGCATACGCTACATATCCATATCTGATGATGGAAACAGAACGTGCCGCAGCAGAAGTACTCGTACTTCAGCAGAATCCTGGACTTACGAAGGCAGACTTGCGCAAGCGCGAGAACAACGATATGCTGCAGTCGGCACGCGAGCAGCTGCTTCGCGGCGGTTATCTCGTGTATACCACCATTGATAAGAAAATATATGATGCAATGAAGCGCGTCTCTGCTAATCCTGATAACTTCTCCCCTGACAGCAAGACGAAGGGTGTTGAACAGGTAGCATCGCTGATGGTCGACCATAGAACAGGTGCCATTCTTGGCATGATCGAAGGTCGCGACTTCAAGATCGAGCAGATGAACTTCGCCACGCAGATGCTGAAGCAGCCTGGCTCGACAATGAAGCCGCTCGCAGCTTACTTGCCGGCACTGGATCAAGGGTTAATTCAACCCGCATCCATATTGGACGATGCTCCAATTGTACTCAAGGATGGCTCCAAGGGTTACCATATTCCAGGCAACGCCAACGGACGCTATCAAGGTCTTGTTACTGCTCGGAGCGCATTAAGTCAATCGCTCAACTTGCCGGCGCTCAAGATCTATATTGAGAAGCTCGGTGTGAAGAAGGCACTGGACTTCGTACAGAAGCTCGGCATCACGACCATTCAGCCTGAAGATTATTACGCGCAGACTGGCGTCATCGGCGGCTTGCGGTATGGAGTAACGGTTGAAGAAATTACAAACGCGTTCGGAGCAATTGCCAATCAGGGCGTATTCAACGATGCGTACTTAATTAGCAAGATTGTAGATTCCAATGGCAATATCGTGTATCAACACAAGGAAGATCCGCAGGCAGTTGTCTCGAAGCAAAGCGCATACCTGATGACTGATATGATGAAATCCGTCATTACGGATTCCAGAGGTACCGGGCGCCGCGTGAGAGGCGAATTTGATCTCTACGGGAAAGTTGAGGTTGCGGCCAAGACCGGATCAACCCAGAACTATGCGGATACGTGGTTCATCGGCTCGACACCAGATGTCACGATGGGTGTATGGGTCGGTTACGACAAGCCGATTCATGTACTGAACCGCGACGCTCGTTCACGCTCAACAGAGATCTGGTCGAAGGTGATGAATGAGGTGAACAAGGCCAAGCCTAATTTGCTCCACACGAAGGAGTTCACACGTCCTGACGGTATCGTGAGCATGACTGTGTCTGGTTATAGCGGCAAGCTTCCGAATGAGTTAACGAGACTCGGCGGCAAATTCGTCACGGATATTTTTAACCGTAAATATGTGCCGAAAACCGAGGAAGACGCGCTTGTTCACATGAAGTACATCACCTATGACGGCGTCAACTATATTCCACAGGACAGCACTCCTGCCGATATGATTGGTGAGAAAGTAGTGCTGAAACGCGAGAAGCCGATTCAAGTGCTCGTGGAGGAATTGAAGAAAGCGCTGGGGCATCTCTCATCCAGCAGCAATCGACGCTCTTTTTCGGATTACTTGCCAGAAGATGCTAACAACGACGCGCCTGCGAAGGTCGATCCGCGCAAGGATGACGGCAAGGCACCTTCTGCACCACGGAGCGTTGGAATCGCTGCCTTGAAGAGCGATGCCGTTCGCATTACCTTCTCGCGAAATCCAGAATCTGATGTTGTAGGATACCGTCTGTATCGATCAATGGGCGGCGGCGCTTACCAACAACAGAGCGGAACCGTTCTGACCGGAGAAGAGACGAGATTCACTGGCTATGTATCAGGCAACAAGCAGTACAGCTTCTATGTAACAGCTGTCGACGTGGGCGGCCATGAATCGATCCCATCGGAGATTGTACAGTGGGGCTCTAATGGTTCAGGAGCTGGCACAGAGGTAACGCCTACGCCGGGTTCCAATGATCCAACAGAATCAGGGAGCAGCAATTCAGGTAGAGAGGAGGGCAGTCATGAAGTCGACAACGGCAGCCGACAGGAACCGCAACGGGCTGCTGCTCAAGTACCTGATGCACCAAATGGACTGAAGACGGCACTAACGGACATGGGCGTGCGTCTCTCTTGGAAAGCTGCGTCCAACAATCCAAGTGAATATTATATCTATTATAGTGCGAGCCAGAACGGCTCTTACGAACGCATCGGCTCGTCAACGTCAACGGACTTTGAGTTGATTACTTTGACACCAGGCGGATGGTATTACGTGACTGCTACAAATAGTGCAGGAGAATCTACTTCCTCTCCTGCCGTCCAGGTCAATAACTGAGCAATTTACACAGAAGGGGGTGTCCCAAAAGTCTAAAAAGACTTGGGACGCCCCCTTTTTTTCATTCTGTATGTTCTTGTCATTGCTACATGCAAAATCACATTTATATGCTTACATTTTTCCGTTGAACAAGCCGTTCCAAATGCATTGTAAGAAATCCGATTTCTTCAGGTGGAACCGTCTTCTCCAGCCCTTCTGCAATCCAACCTGCTAATAACACAGCCTTCTCGTAGGCTTCTTCATACTCTTCACGAATCTGAACGAGAAGCGGATTATTTAGTGTCTTCCCTGCCCGTACCCGATCTATGAGTCCCTTCAGATGTCCGATGAACAGGACTGTAGAAAGTGATTCGTCAAAGTCTATCCCAATATTCTTTCCTTCCTCCAGTACCCTCGATATCATCTTCAATTCTGCAACTGACTTATTGCCCTTACCGCCCCTTCGTGCACCGTGGAAATGCATAGCCAAAAAAGCAACCTCATCTTGAGGCAAGTTCACTTTCAGCTGATCATTCAAATAGTCAATCGCTCGTTCTGCCACTCGATATTCATCTCGATACAAGTGCTGAATTTCGAACATAAACGGGTTGCTAATGACAAGCCCGCGCTTGCAGCGTTCAATCGCTAAATTAATATGATCAACGAGTGCAGAGTGAATCGTCTCCGAGAAATCCCCTTCTAAATGCCCCTGAGCGAAAGCGATGACCTCTTCGACCACACCAATAATCTTGAAATCAACCGCATGCAGAATATGCTCGTAATGCTCCAGCACATCCGTTGTGTGCAGCAAAAATTCCTGTTTAATATCAGATGCATCTACCTCCATCCCAGGCTTTTTTTGAAAGCCTATCCCTTTGCCAAAGGCAATGGAGTTCTTCCCATTGGATAGTTTGGCCATTACCACATTATGCGACAGGACATGAACAATCTTTCGTTCAATCATCCGCTCTCCCCTTCCAAGAATCGAACTGCCCAGCTGATGGATAACTGAGAATGTGCCCGCTAACCGTTAATAAATGCCGATACACTTAATCTTCGCTCAATCTTCTCCCGCAACAGCTCCGAATCCGTCCCCATCACAATATGAATGTGACCCTTGGCTACACGCATCATGCCATATGCACCAAGACACATAATTCCTACTTCATCTACCTTGGATTCATCTTCAAGCTGCAGCCGTAGTCGAGTAATGCACGCATCAACAGAGCGAATATTCCCCATTCCTCCTATATAGCCAAGCAACCGTTCCAATAGAGCATCTGCATCATCTTGCGTTCTAGCAGTCGGGCTCGGGCTTGTTGCCCCGCTCGCCCGATCCTCCTCTCGGCCAGGTGCGTGGACATGAAACATCCGGATCGCGATAGTCGCAGTCGCATAATACAATCCAAAATAGAGGACGCCAAGCAGCAGTAAGAGCAAAGTATCCTTTACGCTCGTCCACGATATGAACATATCGATAAAGCCCGCTGAAAATCCAAACCCTGCTCGTATGGCCATGAGATCTGCGAGCATGAGCGCTAAACCAGTGTACAACGCATGTATCCCGTAGAGGACAGGCGCCGTCAACATAAGCGTGAATTCAAGCGGTTCCGTAATTCCGGTCAGGAAGCTTGTCAGCGAAGCTGTTAGCATAATCGAAGCGATACGCTTGCGTTCCTGCAATTGAGATGAGCGGACGATTGCGAGTGCGTAGGCCGGCAATCCAAACATCATAACAGGGAAAAAACCTGCCATAAAGGTTCCCGCCGTAGGATCGCCAGCATGGAACCGCCACAAATCCCCTCGTACTATCGTCCCTGCATCTGTTACATATTCTCCAATTTGAAACCATGCAATATTGTTCAGTATATGATGCAATCCTGTAGGTATGAGCAATCGGTTCAACAAGCCATACAAGCCCGCTCCCCAGCCCTTCGCGGTCATGATACTGGTACCTGCATCACGAATGGCCTCTTGAATCGCGGGCCAAATAAGACCAGCTCCAACTCCAACAATGACCATAACCAGTGAAGAGATGATTGGAATGAAGCGCTTGCCTCCGAAGAAGCCGAGTGCTGCCGGCAGCCGAATGTCATGATAGCGCTCATACAATATTGCTACAATTGCGCCGCACAGCATCCCGCCAAGCACTCCGGTATCGAGGGCAATTTCATTCTCGAAATGCTTCATGACATTGGTAAATACGAAGTATCCAACAGCAGCAGCCAAGGCGGCAACCCCTTGGCCTGATGTTAATCCGATCGCTACCCCAACCGCAAAAAATAACGGCATATGATCAAAAATGGCGTTCCCGCCTAATTTGCATACACTTGCTGCTGCGTCCACCCACGGAATACTGGATTTGATATCTCCAATCCGCACTAATATTGATGCTGCGGGAAGCACTGCAATGGGAATCATCAGCGATCGGCCAATTTGCTGCATATACGTCATCATTTTCATTTCGCAACACCGCTCCCCTTACCTAGCTGCTAGGATGCTGCATTATTTTATCGCTCCGGCCATCATGCCGCTTGTAATCTGCTTCTGGAAGATCATATATAAAATCAGCACAGGGATGATTGAGAGCAGCAATCCCGCGAATAACGGCCCCCATTCTGTCCGATACTGCATCTCTGCCTGCATGATTGCGATGCCGACAGGAATTGTATACTTCTCAGGATCGTTCACCAGCACTGTACCAATAATATATTCGTTCCAAATGTTCAATACGTTCATCATACCGACAGAGATGAGTCCAGGCTTGGCAAGTGGAAGCATAATACGGAAGAAGACCCCATAATGCGAGCTTCCGTCGATGGAAGCTGCCTCATCCAATTCCTTAGGCATTGAACGGAAAAACCCGACGAGTACAAATACACCAAAAGGCAAATTAGTCACCGTATAAACAAGAATCAGTCCAAGGAGAGAATTATCTAGATGCAGATTGGAAAGTAGAAAAAACAGCGGTATCAATCCAAGAATAAGAGGAATCATCATACTGGACAAATATAGATTATACAGTGCCATGCTGCCGCGAAACGGAAATCTAGCGATAATATATGATGTCGTTGAAGAAAGCAGCAAAGCCAACACTGTGCTTACAACCGTAACAATTAACGAGTTCATGAAGTACGTTCCTAGGTGATAGTTGTTCCATACTGTTGTAAAATTAGCCCATTCAAACGGCCACTCCGGCAAGCTCCATGGCGCATTTAGCAGGAACTGCTGATTCGTCTTGAACGAGCCAAGGATGGACCACAGCAGCGGATAAATGACGAGTAACGTCCATATCCCTAGTAATGCATACATCAAAGCTCTAACCATCATATAAGAACGCTTACGAGGATATTGCTGCATGGATTCCATAGGCCGCCCTCTCCTTTTCCAGTCGAAATAGTTAAGCCATTTCAATTGCATCTCTGCGCAATAGCCGCTGAAGCGCCAACGTCGTAATGAGCGACAGAATTAGAATAAGTACGCCTATCGCAGAAGCATAGCCGAAATGGAATTGGCGGAATCCCATCTGATACAAGTACGAGCCCATGACCTGTGTCGCATTATCCGGGCCACCTTCGGTCATCATCCATACGATAACAAATGATCCATTTAACGTCGTCATCACAACCCATAAAATCGATACTTTAATTTGTTCCCACGTAAGCGGCATCGTAATGCGCCAGAACTGCTGCCATTCCTGAGCGCCATCGATGCTGGCCGCCTCATATAAATCCTTCGGAATGTTCAAGATTCCCGCGATAACTAGAATCATAACAAATCCTACACCCGCCCATATTGCTGGAGGAAGCAGCATCCACATCGCAAGATTTGGGTCTCCAAGCCATGGCGTCTGAACCTTATCCGCCGTGAACAATGACAAAAATGAATTCAAGAATCCGATGCTTGGGTTATATATATAATTCCATAGCACTCCAATGACAACGACAGACAGAATATTCGGGATAAAGAACACCGAGCGGAAAAACCCGCTCCCACGGATCCGAAAGCGAGTCATCAGCACCGCGAATAAGACCCCCAGCCCAACAATGCCAACTACTTTCCAGAATACGAAGAAATAGTCATTCAGAATGGCCTTCCCGATAATCGGATCATTCGCTAATTCGCGATAATTATCAATACCGATTAGGTTCTTCGTCTCCGATCCTCCCGACCAATCTGTGAAGCTGAAATATAGTCCGTGGAAAATCGGATATATCATAAATAAACAGAAAAATAACAACGTAGGTACGGTAAATACGAACATGAAGATCTGGCGCTTTCGCTTCCATGAAAGGCCGACCCGTCCGCTCACATCCCCCTTAACAGGAGTCTTTTGTGCAGGCACCATCTTGTTCAACCAACCCCCTCCTTATCGCTCTCCATTCATCAATTTGTCGATGCGGATTAGGATGCATACGTCTGTTCACGCATGCATCCTCTCTTAACCGCTGTACACTTTACTTCCTTGCCTTCGCAGCAGCCTTCTCCATACGCTCCATCCATTCATCTGGAGTAATGCTGCCCATCATAAGCGAGAGTGTGGAGTCTGATCGCACCTTATCCACGTCCGCATTCAATTCAATGTAAGGGGCGACAATGGTATTGTCTGAGCTATAAAATTTCATAGCTGTCTTGGACAGCCCACTCGCATTGGATTTTTCCAAATCTGCCTTCAAGTTGCCCAGTGCACCTGTCTCTTCCGCCCATGTAATGGCAGATTGCTTCGTGAACAAAAATTCAAGGAATGCTTTAGCGGCTGCTGGATTTTTCGCCTTCTTCGCAATGCCAACCGTAGCCGTAAATGGAATGGCTACAAATTTTCCGCCCGGCTTTTGAGTTATAGATGGAATGAAACCGAATTCAAAACCTTGCGGAACATCTTTCTTCATTTCATTTTCGAGCCAGAGTCCATTCGGGATAAACGCATTTTTATGTTGCAAGAATAGCATTTGCGAATCGATATGGTTAATTGGGGCTGAAGCAGGATCAATGAGACCTGCATCACGCATTTGCACCATTTGCTCCAATGCCTTCTTCACAGGCTCGCTCTTGAATACGCCTTCCTTCAAAGCGAACATGTCCAGCAGAATCGAAGTATCGTTG
This sequence comes from Paenibacillus sp. UNC217MF, assembly GCF_000686865.1. NCBI lineage: Bacteria > Bacillati > Bacillota > Bacilli > Caryophanales > Paenibacillaceae > Paenibacillus > Paenibacillus sp. UNC217MF. The sequence goes on from NZ_JMLT01000003.1 coordinate 302,251, forward strand.
TTGTTGTTCACGACGAATGCGGAATCCATCACACCACTTTGGAAATAGTATGGATACTTGCCTGTAAATATAAATGGTGCATTGACCTTGCCAGACTCCTTGATTTTCTTCGCTTCGCTCATAAAAGTGTCGAAATCCTTCGGTTCCACCCAGCCATTGTCTGCAAAGAATTTCTTATCGTAGAAAATTCCCCAGGAACCGAAAACAAATGGAATTGTATACGTTTTGCCGCTGTAATCGATTGGCTTCAGCAGCAGCTCCTCTGAAATCTTGTTGCCGTCCGCGTTCTTAGCCTCTTTAAAGTAATCGGTCAAATCCATCAGTTGATCATCTTGCACCATTTGGGTTGCATTTGAGCCCGCACCGTCAATGTAGACGAAGTCAGGAGGATTGCCTTGAATCCAGCGCGGCTTCATCTGATCATTGATTTTCGGGCCTGCTGACTCTTTCACATTTACATTTGGGTACTTCTTCTGAAACTCAGCGATAATCTTCTTCCAGCCCTGATCCCCATATCCGCCGACGAAATACTGAATTTCAAAATCACCGGACACCTCACCGCCAGATGAATCTGTCTTGCCTGCATCGCTGTTGTTGTTTTGTACTTGCTCCGTTGTCTTTCCACTGCTTCCGTTATTCGATTCCCCATTCTTCTGACTGCCCGAGCTGCAACCTGCTGCCATCATTAAGACAAGTGCACTAATGATAAGCAGCAGTAAGGACCTGCCCCACTTGTGATGCATTCCGTTCATGGATATACCCCTCTCCGTCAACATGGATTGAATTCGCGATAACGGTGCAACGACAAAAAAAGGCATACGTTAAGAAGGCAGTCACATAGCGACTGAACTTCCATAACGAATGCCCTTGCGGTAACATGTTATGTCCATTCTATTGTACTTGTCGTTTCGCGTTGCAGATTCGCTTCGCTATTGGGATAATATCCCACGATTATGGATTTGTCAACAAGATTTCAGGGATTAGTCCTCGATCGTTGATAAATCACCTGTTGGCAGGTTCAGTTCCCAAGCCTTAAGCACACGCCGCATAATCTTGCCTGAGCGTGTCTTCGGCAATTTATCCTTGAACTCAATCTCGCGAGGAGACGCATGTGCAGACAATCCTTCCTTAACGAACCGCGCTATATCCGCCTTCAATTCGTCTGACGGCGTATAGCCTTCCCGCAAAGAAATGAAAGCCTTTATAATCTCACCGCGCATTGGATCAGGCTTGCCGATAACACCTGCTTCAGCAACTGCCGGATGCTCTACCAGCTTGCTCTCTACCTCGAAAGGCCCAACACGCTCACCTGAGGTATTAATGACATCGTCAATACGGCCTTGGAACCAGAAGTAGCCCTCATCATCCATATAGGCAGAATCACCTGACACATACCAACCAGTCAGACGGAAGTATTCCTCATACTTGGCAGGGTTGTTCCACACCTTGCGCATCATCGAAGGCCACGGCGTACGAATTGCCAAGTTCCCCATACGGAACGGAGGCAGCACGTTGCCTTGATCATCAATAATTGCGGCTTCTACACCTGGAACAGGACGGCCCATGGAACCAGGCTTAATGGCCATTGCTGGGTAGTTGCAAATCAGCTGCCCGCCTGTCTCTGTCATCCACCAAGTATCATGAATCCGATGATTGTATACTTTCATTCCCCAGCGAACAACTTCTGGATTAAGTGGTTCACCGACGGATAAGACGTGGCGCAAGCTCGATAAATTAAAGTTCGCAATCACGTCATCTCCAGCACCCATCAACATGCGGAATGCAGTCGGAGCGCTGTACCATACCGATACCTTATATTTCTCAATCGTCGCATACCAGTCTTGTGGACTGAAGCGTCCGCCGCGAATAACGTTCGTAGCCCCATGCAGCCATGGCGCGAAAATTCCATACGAAGTCCCCGTTACCCAGCCCGGATCTGCCGTACACCAATATACGTCGTCTTCTTTCAAATCTAGTACAACATTGCCAGTATGATAATGTTGCAACATAGCATTGTGAACATGGAATACACCCTTCGGCTTCCCTGTCGAACCAGATGTATAGTGAATAAGGAGTCCATCCTCGCGCTGCAGCCATTCGATTTCAGCTTCCTCGGACGCTGTAGACATTTCTGCATGAAAATCCACTATACCTTCTTCTTGTTCTACGCCCTCGCCAACAAGAACAATATTCTTCAATGCTGGCAGCTCGGAGCGAGGAACACGATGAACGAGCGATGGCGTCGTCACGATCGCAACCGCCCCGCTGTCCTCCAGACGATCCCGAACCGCTGTCTCCATAAATGCTTCGAACAGTGGACCTACGACCGCACCGACCTTCAATGATCCTAGCAAGCTGACGTACAATTCAGGCGTACGCGGCATGAAGATGAAGATACGATCTCCCTTCTGAATGCCAAGCTTGCGCAGCACGTTCGCGAACTGATTCGTCTTGCGGCTTAAGTCAGCAAACGTATACGACTCATCACGCGCAGCATCGCTATAATAGAGCGCTACCTTATCACCACGCCCGTTCGCAACATGCCGATCAATCGCTTCATAAGCCATATTCACTTTACCTGTCTCATACCATGAAAATTGCTTCTCTACGTCTTCCCATTTGAAATCGGCCGACCATTGTTCATAGTCACTCATGTTCGGATTGCTTGCTATAGCAGCAATAATTTCTCCCTGCACGTTACCCATATTGTTCCATCCTCCTATATCTTTTTCATTCTTTATTCATGCTTCACTATTCACGCCTAAGCGCAATAAATCGCTTTCATGAAGAACTGTACTAAAGGACGATGATGCAGTTCGTGGTGTCAAGGGAAAAAATCATGAACTTTAAGGCAAAATCATTATAGCATACGTTTTCTTTTTCGCCTATTCTTTTCCTTTTCAAATCAACCTTTTTTTGCTATAACGGAATGGAAGAGACGAAAGGAGCTGCTCGGTGTGGAACATCCAAAGAGATACTACGCTCATGTTATTCCTCATACGGAACGAGAACGAGTTGTCGTCGTCGAAGGCCCCGTACGTTCCGATATTCTTCGCACCTTGACTATGCACACCGATCTGAAGGCATTCCGCAGGCCAGCAGAACAGCAACAAGCACTTATCGAGATTGCGGATTTGCCGGAAGGACGCATTATTATTGCTAGGGAAGGCTCTACCATCGTCGGATATGTCACCTTCCATTACCCTGATGAACTAGAGCGCTGGTCAGATGGGGGAATGGATGATCTCATTGAGCTTGGCGCCATCGAGGTAGCCAAGGATTATCGCTCGCTGGGCCTTGGCAGAAGCATGGTATCGACGGCTTTTGAAGATGAACAGATGGAACGCTATATTATATTTACGACTGAATATTATTGGCATTGGGATTTAGACGGCACCCGGATGAACGTATGGGACTATCGTAAGATGATGGAGAAATTGATGGAATCCGTAGGTATGATCTGGTATGCAACGGATGATCCTGAAATTTGTTCCCACCCTGCCAACTGCCTTATGGTCCGCATCGGCAAGGACGTCCCGTTAGCGTCAGAGGAGCAATTCGATCGCGTCCGATTCCGCCAGCGGTTCATGTACTAGTATTGTAGAGAGGGATGTTGGACATGTCAGGTAAGGCCCTATACTTCATGCATGAGGAAGCCCTCCGTTATCGATTTAATGCAGATCACCCATTCGATCAGCAGCGGCTTGCCATGACGCATGACCTGCTAGAGTACGCCGAAGCATTAGATGAAGGCGCTGTCATTCGCCTTCAGACGCAAGCCTCTGATACCGAACGCTGGCTGCCCCTCATTCATCGCGCTGACTATATCGACGCAGTGAAGCATCTCAGCGATCCAAACCCATCAACCGAATGGGTAGCCCGTGCCGCACAATACGGCCTGCATACCGAGGATACCCCTTACTTCACAGGGATGCATACAGCGGCATGTGCGATAGTTGCCGGCTCCATCGCTGCATGCGAGGCTGTCATGACTGGAAAATCACAGCATGCCCTGCATTTAGGCGGCGGCCTTCATCATGCGTTCGGCGATAAGGGAGCGGGCTTCTGCGTCTATAATGATGCAGCTGTTGCAATTGCATGGCTGCAGCAAACGTACCAAGCACGTGTCCTCTATGTGGATACCGATGTCCATCACGGAGATGGCGTTCAATGGTGCTTCTATACGAACCCGGATGTGTTCACTTATTCCATCCACGAGACAGGGAAGTTTCTGTTCCCTGGTACCGGCTTCGTTCATGAACGTGGCGGCGGCGAAGGGTTCGGCGCGTGTGTCAATGTTCCTCTGGAGCCGTATACGGAGGATGAATCTTGGCTGGAATGCTTCACTGAAACCGTGCAAAGTGCAGCCGCGGCATTCAAGCCAGACATTATTATCAGCCAGCATGGCTGTGATGCTCATGCACTCGATCCATTATCTCATATGCATTGCAGTACCCGTATCTACAGTGAAATGCCGCGTATCATTCATCGGCTTGCTCATCAATACTGCGATGGCAAGTGGGTTGCCGTTGGCGGCGGCGGCTATGACATCTGGCGTGTCGTACCGCGGGCTTGGAGCATGCTGTGGCTGGAGATGAGTGAGCATCCACTGGCTCATTCGTTACAGAACCACCCCCAGCAGCCATTGCCGCAGCAGTGGTTAGCGAAGTGGTCGATGCAATCGCCTGTGCCTCTCCCGCATACCTGGCACGATGATGCCACAGAGTGGGCGCCAATGCCGAGGCGCAGCATTATCGAAGATCGTAATGCACGTGCCAAGGAGCTCGCACTTGAATATATCCGATAGAACGAGCAGCGGCGCAGGCAGGTCCGATGTATGGGACTGCTTGCGCCGCTCTATTTATCTGTTGGAGGCTATGATTTCGCAATTAGACCGTAAGTCCTTGCAGCATGCTGTCTACAATTTGATGGGAACGATGCGACGCTTCCACCGTGAATTCAGCAAAGTTCACATGAGCAGAGCCGTCTGCCTTATCCGACATTGAGCGGATAACGACGAACGGAATCTCATTAATGAAGCATGCTTGCGCTACAGCAGCCCCCTCCATCTCTGTGCAAGCCGATCCGGCGAACGTCTCATGCAGTTGACGCACTTTGTCCCGATCTGCAACAAATTGATCGCCTGATAGCACGACACCTTTGCGATATCGGCCTGGAACAAGCTGTTCACACGCGCGTTCTGCCAGTTCAATAAGACCCGTATCCGCCATAAACTGCGAAGTCTCTTGAAATGGAATGATCCCTGGAGCAAAGCCTAACGCTGTGACATCCATATCGTGATGCATGCACGATGTCGAGATGACAATATCACCAATGTTCAGCTCTGGATGAACCGCACCTGCTACACCCGTGAATATCACCTTCGATACATGGAAGCGGTCAATGAGCACCTGCGTGGTGACAGCAGCATTCACCTTGCCGACTCCAGACTTGCAGATCACGATATGCTTGCCGTGAAGCGAGCCTTTGTAATAACGCAATCCCGTTACATCTACTTGCTCTACAGGCTTAGCTGCCTGAAGCAGCAATTCGATTTCCTCATCCATCGCCCCAATTATACCAATAACCGCTTCATGCGCATTTGTCATCGAGACCTACCTCCTGTATGTATATCATCTTTATAATCATACAAAAGGCCCCAATACATGGGGCCTTGCGTATATACCAACACGGTATCTTTATTGATTCACATGCACCAAACGATAACCCTATACTTCACTTACAGACAAACGAAGTATTGTCTCATGCGGCAAAATAACACGTGAATGTTCTACATTTTCCTTCTTCATCAGCTTCGTCAGCAAGCGCATCGCAACCGCACCAATGTCATACATTGGCTGAGCTACTGTTGTCAATTGCGGACGAACCATAGACGCCATACGGATATTATCAACACTGATGACAGAGAAGTCATCTGGCACCTTCAAGCCAGCATCTTGAATGCAGTGGATTGCACCGATAGCCATCTCATCCGTTGCGGCAAAGATTGCCGTCGGACGCTTCTTCAAGCCGAGGAAGTACTTCATCGCCTCTACGCCGGACTCATAGCGGTAGTTGCCGATTCGAACCAAGTCCTCCTTGTATTCGATGCCCGCGCCTTCCAATGCACGCTTATATCCTTGGAAACGAGCAAACCCGTTCGCAGGATCTTGAAGCGTACCGCTGATCATCGCAATATCGCGATGTCCATGGCGAATAAGCGTATTTACGGCATCAAATGCTGCTGCCTCGTGATCGATATCAACCGATGGGATAATGCCATGCTCATCTGTAGTTGCACAGAGAACAATCGGCACCGAAGCGGTACGGAATGCTTGAACATGATCCTCCGTAACAACTCCGCCCATGAACAACAGTCCGTCCACCTGCTTCTCCAGCAGTGTATTAATAACCCGAATTTCTTTCTCCTTCTTCTTGTCCGCATTGCACAGGATGATATTGTAATGATACATATTGGCAATATCTTCAATACCGCGCGCTACTTCGGCAAAGATAGAATTCGAAATATCAGGAATGACAACCCCAACGGTTGTCGTCTTCTTACTCGCAAGTCCGCGTGCAACTGCATTCGGGCGATAACCTAAACGTTCAATCGCTTCGTATACCTTTTTACGCGTTTGCGGCTTCACGTTCGGGTTGTTATTGACAACCCGGGAAACGGTGGCCATCGAGACGCCCGCTTCTCTTGCTACATCATAAATAGTTACCGTCACGATCCTTCTCTCCAATTAACGATAAATTTGTTGCGACCATTGATATTATGTTAATGATACGCTATTTTCAGAAAATTCGCAATGTCACGAGCAAATCAGCTACCGTTTGTCATTATTTACCGTTTATTGCCCAAGGACGCTCTCCAGCTTGTCGTATCGTATCGCATGATGCGATTCATTCCATGCTGGCTCCCCATCCCGCAATACGATGACCTGAGGGGATTCGTGCTGAATGCCGAGCATATCCGCACACGCGAGCGAGACATCACGATTTTCCACAACCAGTATTCGGCCTATAGCAATCCCTTGTGGCTCGAAATCCTCAGCTACCTTCACCATCTCTTCATCCGCATGTGCGCTAATTGGACAGCGTGTGCTGTGCTTGAATAGAATAACTGTCTGCTCCTTCGACCGTTCAATTAGTGATTCCAATGCTTCCATCGTCGTAACTGCTTCCATCGTAGTGCCTCCTATGCTTCGATATATATTCCCTGTCATGTATGAGAAGATCATTCATATTCCAAGCAATGATCTATGAAAATGCGCTTTAACTTATTTTAACCCGATATGACTCAAAACTAAAACCGGAAATCTGCTTTAATCTACATTGCAGCTCATCCATCCATAACGTGTCATTGCATGTTCGAGCAAATAAATACAAATCAAGCAATTGATTGACACGCTCTGCAATGCGGCATTCCAATCGAGACAGCATATCATCGCTTTCTTCTTCATCCAGCAAGGATACGATGACACTGGCCAACTCATTCTGCTCATCAAAGGACACATGCAGAGGAGCTTTCCCAAGTGCAAGTGGATTCTCAGCAATCATATCCATGCGGCTGTGTATGAGAGCGGCTACATCTTTTTTGACAAAAGCAAGCAGTTCCGAACGCCCACAACTCACACAAGTCACCACCGGAACGCGGTGGATATGAATTGTACGCGCATGTACAACGGTACGAACGGTAATATCCATGTAATGATCACAAATGCATCTTGTATACATATCATTCACCCCTGAACATACAAGGTAGTCTTACCATATCTCTAGATGAACCTTATGACTTCTTGCTGCAAATTTGTGCAGATTTCTGTATTTCGATTTTGGGTTATCCTAATATTCGACTACGCTCCACAATCTCCTTCCATGCGTGGATATGTATTTTTTTACACTTTTAACAGCGGATCGATTGTCGTTTTTCTTTTTTCAATGAGGAATATCACGTTGCCAAGGCAAATCGTACATGCCCATGTATGCTTTTTGCAGGCAATATGGTTAAATAATAGGTGGACAACACGCGATATTCTGTTGTCTATGATCGTAGGTCATAATGGCAAAAGAGACAATGGACATTGTATGGGAAAAATCCCAATTCTCTGAGAGAACTGCAAGAAATAGGAGAGGCTCCGTGAAAAGCTCTGCTATAACCATACGAAGGAGGGACAACATTCATGCGTTTAAGTGGCAAGCGAATTGTTGCATTTGTAGATGAAGAATTTGAAGATTTAGAATTGTGGTATCCGGTACACCGTGTGCGCGAAGAAGGCGCTGAAGTGCATCTGGTAGGTCTAGAGCGCGGCAAGACCTATATCGGCAAATATGGTGTTCCTGCAACCTCAGACTATGCTTATGCAGATATTGATGCAACTCAATATGATGGCGTACTCGTCCCTGGCGGGTGGGCACCGGATAAGATCCGTCGCTACGCCGACGCCCTTCGCATAGTGAAGGAAATGGATGCAGCCGGCAAACCTGTCGGACAAATCTGTCACGCTGGCTGGGTGCTTATCTCTGCAAAAATCTTGAACGGTCGCACAGTGACATCAACACCGGGAATTCGCGACGACATGGAAAATGCAGGCGCCACATGGCTTGACGAAGAAGTTGTTGTAGACGGCAACCTCGTATCTGCACGAAGACCGCCTGACTTGCCTGCCTACGGCAAAGCTTTCTGCGACAAGCTTGCAGAGAAGTAAATGGATATCCCGCTTCATGCGAAAAAGGCATGCCTTAGTTTCGGTACTAAGGCATGCCTTTTTGTATATGGTATTTCTCCTTGAAAGGATCTCCTATTAACGCTGTTCAAGCACCATCTCAATCTCTTCTTTCGTTCCGGACTCGAACACACTATCTGCAATACGCTTGCACTGCTCCACCGTCGAACGGCGAACTGCCGCCTTCACGCGTGGAATGGAGCGTGAGGACATACTTAGTTTATTCACGCCAAGTGCAAGCCAAATCGGAACCGCCCGCGGATCCCCTGCCATTTCACCGCATACACCGACCATAATGCCTGCCTGCTTCGCCGCCTGAACCGTATAACGAATCAAGCGCAGCACCGCTGGATGGAAAGGATCATACATATGTGCAATCTGCTCGTTCATCCGATCCACGGCTAGTGTATACTGAACCAAGTCATTCGTTCCGATACTGAAGAAGTCAACTTCCTTCGCCAGCTGATCGGCAATCATCGCAGCGGCAGGAACCTCAATCATAATGCCTACCGGCAGCCCTTCATTGAATGGAAGTCCTTCTTCCCGCAGCTCTGCCTTGGCCTGTTCCAATATGGACTTAGCCGCTTGCACCTCATTCACCGATGTAATCATCGGGAACATGACCATAATCGGGCCATGTGCGCTTGCCCGCAAGATCGCCCGCAGCTGCGTCTTGAACAGATCCTGCCGATCGAGACAAATGCGAATCGCCCGATACCCAAGGAATGGATTATCCTCTTCCGGCAGATTCAAATAATCCATTGGTTTGTCTCCGCCTACATCCAATGTGCGGATAATCACCGAATTATCCTTACAATGCTCTGCCGCCTCCAGATAAACCGTAAACTGCTCCGCTTCTGAAGGCGGATATGAACGATCCATGTACATGAACTCGGTACGGAAGAGACCAACCCCCTCCGCTCCATTCTGATCGGCAATATTCAGCTCACGTGTGGAGCTGATATTCGCCCCCAGCTGAACAACGAAGTCATCGAGTGTGACAGCTGGCAGGGATACAATCTTCTGCAGCTCGTCTGCTTCCTGTACATAGGCATCACGCCGCGCTTCATAGCAAGTGATCACATCTTGTGGCGGAGCAATATGTACGATGCCATATTCCCCATCGACAATGACGGTATCCCCGGTCTGAATCGGCTTCGCAACTTTCCCTTCCAGTCCAAGCACAAGAGGAATGCCCAGCGCTCTAGCCATAATGGCCGAATGCGAGGTTTTCCCGCCTTGAAGCATCACAATGCCAAGCACATTCTTCGGATTTAAATGAACCAACTGTGACGGAGACAGCTCCTTCGCAACAAGAATATACGGCTGTGTGTCCGTTGGAAGTGTAATTTCCGGTGCACCCAGCAAATGCTTGAGCAGTCGGTTGCCGACATCCTTGATATCCAGCGCCCGCTCCTTCATATATTCATCATCGAGCAGATCGAACATCGTTACGAAATGATCGATCGCTTCCTTCACCGCAACCTCGGCAGCTTTATACTGCCGCTGAATGATCCCTTGAATCTCATTCATGAAGATCGGATCTTCCAGAATGGCCAGGTGCGCATCAAAGATGCTGGATTCTTCACTGCCAACCATTTCTTTAATTTCACTCTTAATAAATTCTATCTCATGCTTCGAGGAGCGGATTCCGTCATACAATCGTTCGAATTCACGCGCTAAGTCGGCTGGATCCATCTTTTCCTCAGGAACATCCCACTCCCAAGTCGGCAATACGAATGCCTTGCCTATGGCAATGCCTGCGGATGCACCGATACCTTGGACTTTCTGTGTCATCGGCTTGCACCTCCAACCGCGTGTTCATGCATAATGACTGACATGACTGAAGTCTGTCCCTTCCGAACAGGCGCATATGGCGCTATACTCCACGAAGCGACAGTGTCTGAGTTCGTAATCACCATCGGTGTCGCGAGCGATTTACAGCGCTTCTTCACTTCCGGCAAATCGAATTTTATGAGCAGCTGTCCCGGTTTCACTTCATCACCTTCCTGTACTACTGCTTGAAAACCGGCGCCATTCAATGATGACGTCTCAATTCCAATATGTAACAACACTTCTAACCCTTCCGGCGTTTCAATGCCGATCGCATGCATCGTAGGGTAAATGTGGCGGATGCGTCCGCGCACAGGCGATACAAGCTCTCCCTTATCCGGATAAAAAGCTACGCCATGGCCAACAAGCTTCTTGGCAAATATCGTATCCGGCACTTCTTCGATTGGTATCATCCGCCCCTGTACGGGTGCTACGAACCAGATTTGGTTCGGATCACGCTGCAGGCGCTTCGCCATTTCGTCCTTAATCAGCTCCGAGTAGGTTCCAAATACGACTTGAATATGTCCTCCCCCAAGACGAATGACCCCTGCTGCACCGATAACACGAAGTGCGTGACGATCTACCAACTTATCGTTCTTAACCCTTAATCTCAATCTCGTAATACAAGCCTGCAGATCAATGATGTTATCTTTACCCCCAAGCGCCCGAATAATAAGCGGCACCCTCGGCAGCAAATCTCCTGCCATATCATCAAGCAATGAACCGTCAACTCTGCCTGGCGTCGGAATTTGGAATCGCTGAATGGCAAAGCGGAACACCACATAATAAATGAATCCGAATACGATTCCAATCGGGATAATCCATAGCGCCTTCGTTGCTTGGTGGAAGTTAATCACATAATCAATCGCTCCTGCTGAGAAGGAGAAGCCGTGTCTCACACCAATCTCAGCGGTCAGCCACATCGCAGCTCCGGTTAACAGCGCGTGGACAACGAATAGATACGGCGCTGCGAACAAAAAGGCAAACTCAATCGGCTCGGTAATCCCGGTCAACAATGATACACAGGCAGCCGTAAAGTAGGTTTTGCGCACCTTCGGGCGCAAGTCCTCTCGTGATTCATGCACGATGGCCAGTGCGACTGCTGGAAGTGCAAACATCATAATGGGATACATGCCTGCCATATAGATGCCAGCATTCGGATCTCCAGCGAAAAACCGCGGCAAATCTCCAGTGAAGGTCATTCCTTCACTATTCGTATAGGAGCCGATTTGGAACCAGTATACGTTATTAAGCAGATGATGCAATCCAAATGCCACTAACACCCGATGCAGAACCCCGTATAGAAATACCCCGAATCCTCCCATCGCAAGCAGCTCCTGGCCAAGAAACATGACCCCTTGCTGTAAAATCGGCGAGAACAGCTTCATCAGCCAGGAAAGCAGGATTGAAGCCATAATCGTAATCGCAATGACGAATCTCGGGCCGCCAAAAAACTGTAAATATTCTGGCATTTTTATGTTTTTGAACCGTTCATGCAAGAAGCCTGCCATTACCCCAAACAGGATGCCGTTGAGGATCGTTGGCTCGAATGTAGCTTGCCATTGGACGAGCAGCTGCCTGAAAATAAACATACCAAGCAGGGACGATAGTGCAGCTACACCGGCATTATTGGACAGTCCAAGTGCAACCCCGACTGCGAAAATATAAGGAAGAACAGCAAACACCGTCTTCCCTGTCAGTTCAAATAGTACCGCAGTATCCGTCAAACCTGCGCTGTGAAGCAAATTGCCGATTGCTATCGCAAGCGCGGCGGCGGGGAGTGCGATTAGCGGCTGCATGAGCGCACGCGACAATTGCTGCAATCGCCCTAATTGATTCAATGCACATCCTCCCTTCTACCAAGAATGGTAAGGGCATCACGCTTTGTTGTCAAAGCATTTTACAGCCGCGTCCCTCTCTCGTAGCCACTTCTATCTCCTATCACACGAAAAACCGGACCCCTTCATCGCAGCAGCAACTAGGAATGCCCGGCTTTCGTCTTTACACTTTATGTGGAAGCAGACTCACCCTTGCCATGCGGCAATAAAATCGAGTCCAGTACCTTAATGCACAAATCCATCACGACAGTCATTCCGTGCTCTTCTGCAATGGCAGCCGCCTCTTCACTAACGATCCCCTGCTGCAGCCAAATTGCCCCTGCGTTAACAGCCGCAGCTTCACGAGCAATATCCGCACAGTATTCACTGCGTCGGAACACATTAACAATGTCGATATGATCCGGTACATCTCGCAGCGAAGCATAGCATTGTTCTCCAAGGATGCTCTCCGCCTTCGGATTGACCGGAATGATGCGGTATCCCTTGCGCTGCATTGCCTCCGCCACCATATAGGACACGCGAGTTGGATCGTCTGACAGTCCGACGACTGCAATGTTTGTGCTGCTTCGCAGCAGCTCCTTGATCGCCTCTTGCGATGGATGCTGATAACTCATCGTAACAACTCCCTTCCAATGGACAGCATACTGCTGGTTTATCAATCATTGTGTATCATACATTACATATCATGCAATACATTATGCTGTACATGTCAAGCAAAAGTATCATGCATTACGCATTTTCTTCGACCCATTCTACTTGCGCCCCCAGCGCACGCAGGTGATCGAAATACTGCGGATACGACTTGGCAACATGGTGAGCATCCTTAATTCGAATCGGCTGCTCTGCGCGCAAGCCAACTACCGTCAATGCCATAATAACACGATGATCATAATGAGCGTTAATTTCTACGCCTCCTGTAACGCCTTCTGGGCGTCCATGAACAATAATCTCCGCTTGACGCTCCTCCACATTCGCTCCAGCCTTGCGAAGTTCAGTGAGATAATCGGTAATCCGATCACATTCTTTGTAGCGTAAATTCTCTACATTATAGAAGCGGGATGTACCTTCTGCGAACACCGCAGCAGCCACCATAGCGAGGACTGCATCCGTTGCCACGTCACCATCAATCTCAACGGCCTTCAGCTTGCGATTCCCTTGGACTCGAACGACTGAATGCTCATGCTGCAGTGGTACTTCCATCATGAGGAGCACATCGACAATGGCTCGTTCTCCTTGCTTGCTGTCCTCAGTCAATCCGCGAATGATCACATCAGAATCAACGACAGCCGCTGCAGCGAGAACTGCTGCAGAGCCCGGATAATCGCCTTGCACCGTATAGGTCTTCGCTTCATATTGTTGGTTGCCGGCAATCTTGAAATACATCAGATCTTCTCTCGCCTCGATCCGAATGCCCGCTTCCGCAAGCACTTCAAGCGTCTGTCCAACGACAACCTTCGATTTCAAATCATCTACTACTTCAATTTCACTGTCTTCCTCCAGCAACGGAGCCAAGAACAATAGCGAGCTTAAATACTGCGAACTCACATTGCCGGACACCTTGATTTTCCCTCCACGTGGTTTCCCACCGCGGATCGTAATCGGAAGTTTGCCTTCCCGATGCTCAATCGCTACGCCCATTTGTTCAAGTGCAGTAATCAAGTCGTCGTGTGGACGCTTCCCTAAGGAATCCGGATACGTATTAACAAACTTCACTTCCTCCAGCAGAGAGGCTGTGCCCATCAAGAAGCGCAATACCGCTCCTGCATTCCCTACGTTCAGCTCATGAGAATTACTCAATGTTGGATGCTTACCGAAGCCGGTAATGACAATCTTCTCTTCGTCCTCAACCAGCTTGGCACCCAAATCACGGAGGCAGCGGCGCATCGCATCGCTGTCTTCACTGTGAGCTGGATAATAAATCGTGCTTGTCCCCTCTGCCAGTGCAGCTGCAAGAAGATAGCGTGTCGTATAGTTTTTCGAGGATAAAGCCTGAATATCTCCTTGCAGTTTTGGTGTTGATCGAACGATTACGTCCATGCGCTTCCACTCCTTTATCTTTCAACGTATAATAACTCTTATCTCGAATGAATTCCAGATAAGAAAGGATGCCTAATCGTTATGAATCCAATTGCTCAAATTGATGTCGCTGTGTTGAAACAACGCCTAGAACGCGGCGAAGCACTAAATTTAATAGATGTACGGGAAGATGAGGAAGTCGCTCACGGAATGATTCCCGGTGCCAAGCATATCCCCATGAATGAAATCCCAGATCGTCTCGACGAAATCGAGCGGACGGAAGAAATCATTTTCATTTGTCGAAGCGGATATCGCAGCGAACGAGTATGCGAATACTTGCAGCATATCGGCTTGGAGGGCTGTGTCAATATGGAAGGCGGAATGCTCGCCTGGAGTCAATTGGAGCACACCTCTAAATAACGCCCCAAATAATCTGCACGCCCCTCTTGCTAGGGGCTTTTATTTACAATTTCCTTCGACCAGCTTACAAATGCGAGCAGCCAATTGCACAGCTGTCTCATGGTCGGTCAGAACTGTTGTATGTGCAAAATCATACAGTCCCTCGCGCTGCTGCATGAGCTTAGACACCCGTTCTTCCACATCGCCTTGAAGCAGCGGACGATTGCGATCCCGCTTCACACGCGACAGTATCGTCTCCTTGCTTGCTGCTAAATGCACGATGAAGCCTCCATTTCGCATCAGCTCTCGATTGCTCTCCTGGAGGACAATGCCACCACCCGTTGCAATGACATGCCTTGTCGGACTGTTCAATATTCCAGCTAGAACATGACTTTCTTGTTCTCGAAAATAAGCTTCTCCATCAGAGGCAAAGATATCAGGAATCGTACGTCCCTCTAGCGCGACCACAGCAGCATCCAAGTCTGCAAAGCTGCAGCCCAGCTTCTTGGCAACTTCTTGCCCAACCGTCGATTTCCCGGTGCCCATAAATCCGATTAAAATAATATGCTGCATCATTTCCCGCCTCACTTCTCTAAGTCAAATGGCTCATCGTGAACGAGTAGGTCAGATGATGACCAATATGACGGTAAACTTCCCACATGATACCACACGTTTCTTTTATTCGACAATGGTGATAGGTATAAAATGAAGGAGTTCAACATAAAGATGAATAATAGCCCTGCCATCGTCAATGAAATTAAGTAATCGTCTAGTGCCATTTTTTATGTAGGAGTGAATGAGACATGCCCCAATTGCCTGTCCCAGAACCGCATCCATCCAAATCGACCATTCAGCGCTCCACATCTGTTCGCCTGGCTCGTATTATGGATTCGAATCATCCATTGTGCAGGGAAGACATCGTATGGGCGCTCAATGTAATTAAGCAGCAGCTCACAGATTATCCTGACAAGTGGGCTATGCTTGAGCCGAATCAATTGGTTCGCCGCTTCCATAGCTATGCCGAAATCTCTTCTCTGCTCGTGTACAGCAGCAGTTACGGGCAAGAATCGGATCGGATTCGCAAATATTTGGCTGAACTTGTATCCGGTTTATATGAATGAATGCGAATAATCAACCGTACGCAAAAACAACGCCAAGTCCTAAGCGGGCTCGACGTTGTTTTTTTGATCTCTATTATGACATCCAGTTGTAATGGAATGTTCCTTCTTTGTCTACACGCTTGAATGTATGCGCACCGAAGTAGTCGCGTTGTGCTTGCAGCAAGTTCGCTGGCAAGCGCTCTGTGCGATAGCTGTCGAAGTAAGCAAGTGCACTTGCGAATCCTGGAACAGGAACGCCGTATGCAACCGCAGTGCTGATGACTTCGCGCCAAGCGTCTTGGTACGATTCCACGATATTTTGGAAATATGGATCAAGCAGCAGATTCTTCAGCTCTGGTTCGCGGTCGTAAGCTTCTTTGATGTTCTGCAAGAAGCGGGAACGGATAATGCAGCCGCCGCGGAAGATCATTGCGATCTCACCATAGCGAAGGTTCCAGTCGAACTCTTCGGAAGCCGCACGCATCTGTGCGAAGCCTTGCGCGTAAGATACGATCTTGGACGCGTACAAAGCCTTGCGGATGCTCTCGATGAATGCCTCCTTGTCTCCAGTGAATGCAGGGGTCTTCGGCCCTTTCAACACTTTGCTCGCTACAACGCGCTCGTCCTTCAATGCGGACAAGAAGCGGGAGAATACGGATTCCGTAATCATGGACAATGGCACGCCAAGATCAAGCGCGCTTTGGCTTGTCCATTTACCCGTACCTTTTTGACCGGCAGAGTCAAGAATGACGTCAACCATTGGCTTGCCTGTTTCTTCATCGTACTTGGAGAAGATATCTGTTGTAATTTCAATCAGATAGCTGTCAAGCTCGCCTTTGTTCCATTCGCCGAAGATGGAGTGAAGCTCCTCAGCACTTACACCCAGTACATTCGTAAGCAAATGATAAGCTTCACAAATCAATTGCATGTCGCCATACTCGATGCCGTTGTGAACCATCTTAACATAGTGGCCAGCACCGTCCGGCCCAATATATGTACAGCAAGGGTCGCCGCCTACTTTTGCTGAAATGCTTGTCAAAATTGGCTCAACCAAGCGATAAGCACTCTCTTGGCCGCCAGGCATGATTGCAGGGCCTTTCAATGCGCCCTCTTCACCGCCGGATACGCCTGTTCCGATGAAGCGGAAGCCCTTCTCTTCCAAGTACTTGCTGCGACGCTGTGTATCAGGGAAATGAGCGTTACCGCCATCAATAATAATATCGCCTTGATCCAAGTGTGGAAGCAACTGCTCAATCGTTGCATCTGTAGCTTGTCCAGCTTGTACCATAATCAAAATTTTACGTGGTGCTTCAAGAGATTGTACGAATTCCTCAATGGAATATGTACCAGTCAGGTTCTTGCCTACTGCTTCGGCAATGAGTGCATCTGTCTTCTCGCGGGAACGGTTGTATACCGATACTGTGAAGCCGCGGCTCTCGATGTTAAGCGCCAGGTTCTTACCCATTACGGCAAGGCCAATGACACCGATTTGATTGTTAGCCATATGGTTGTTCCACCCTTTATCCATAAATTTATATAGTTTGCATTACGCTTATTGTACAGCACAGCAAAACACCCTGCAACCATCTCGCCCTTGCAATTCATCCATACATTTGGCGGATGGGAGGGTGATTAAACCATGAATAACAATTACCATTCCAGCTGAATCATCTCGGAACGAAGCTCATTCAGCTTCTCTTTGCATCTCTCTATAACAGCTATTTTTTGCTCATTCATCGCCTCAAACAGCTCCGCGAGCACATAATCCATTTCGAGCCGCAGCACACGCATACGCTGCTCTGCCCGATTGGATAAGAATGCCTGCATCATCTCCTCAGTAGTTACAATAGGCCTCTTCTGATACAATACGCGCTGCTTCGGCCCTATGACCTCAACCAGACGAATTCGTTCGCCGAACAAAATATTCTCGATAAAAATCTGTCTATCTTTGAACCGTTTGACGACCGCATGCCCGCGTGAATCGCCGATCAGTTTTTCCATAAAGTCAGCCAGCTTCTCATCCCGAATCGTATAGTCGCCGACAATTTTGTAGCGCTGCTCCATACGTTGGAACCGAAGTTTGACCAACTTCCTTCCTGTTCGGATAGATACGATAAATAGCGATTCATTTTCACTCCAATACAAGGAATAACCTTCTTGTATAAGATCACGGATGAGGTTCTGGATTTGCCGACGGTCAAAGCGTAGCTCCAGGTTGCAGTATTCCACCTCGTCGCTGCGATTCACGGCAATCCCTCCTTACCTTGTCGTATATTCCATCATATGATTCATCAACTTGGATTATTGACTGGATTTCCAAACAAGAGGCTTGTTCCATCAAAATATAATAATTATAATTTGATAAACATTCTCAATATATTATGATATACTGAGTGGGTGACTGCTTGTTCGACACAGGCAACATGCACGGACTACTTGATGTTTAAATTCCCGAGCGAGTAAGTAAGTGAGTTTCGATAACTTCTGTACCAGCTCGTGTATAGATGACAACAGCTTAGAAAGGAAGAGATGAATGACGTTTTCTGGATTTTCTCCTTCAGATTTTGAAACCTTTACAATTGAGGGGCTTGATGCCCGTATGGAGGCCATTCGTGATCGTATTCAACCGAAATTCCGCACCATTGGAGAACAGCTAATTAGTGATGTAGCGATGCAAAGCGGAACTGAAATGTTCCTCCATATTGCGAAGCATGCTCGTCGTACGGTTAATCCACCGAAGGATACATGGCTTGCCATTGGGCCGAACAAACGCGGATACAAATCCCTTCCCCATTTCCAGGTTGGCTTGTTCGATGATCATGTCTTTATTTGGCTGGCTTTCATTTATGAGGTGGCGAACAAGCGCAACATTGCGCAGGCGATGCTTGATGACCAAAAACAACTTAGAAGCATCATCCCTAATAATTATGTATTGTCCATGGATCATATGAAGAAAGACGCCGACCAAATCGGAGATCTGAGTGAGACGGAGATGGCTGACAAGCTTACCCGCTTCCGGGATATCAAGTCGGCAGAATGGCTAGTTGGACGCCACGTTCCGATGAATGATCCACTGCTGCAGAACGGTGAGGCCTTTATGGAGCTTGCTAGGCAGACGTTCACGACGTTAATGCCACTGTACCGGTTGGCTGTCGAAGCTTAATTAACGTCATATAGAGGTTGTTCAAAAAGTCCACTTTTGATCACGAAGTAAATCATGAAGTGGACTTTTTGAACACGCACATATAACGTCATATAGCGACACTCAACAAAAAACTGCGCTCAGCGATTACGTAACCAGCAATCTCCAAGCGCAGTTTTTGCACATGTTCTTGTTTATGCAGTTGTGTTCGCGGCCGTCTGATTTCGATCCAGCACAGCAAAGCGGATGAGAAGCCAAATCGCAGCAACACATAAGACTGCTCCGATTATGTAAGGAAGATTCATGTTCCATCCGAACAGCCCCGTGGCAAGCAGCGGCCCTGTAATACGGCCAAAGCTGTCCATCGAAGAATTCAAACCTGAAGCAACACCCTGGCTAACCGTCGTCTTCTGTGTGATCAATGAAGTTACACACGGGCGGATCAAGGCATTGCCGATACCGAACACGCATAAGTAAATGGTTGCGTCGACAACACTTGAGGACAACAAGAGCAGCAAAAATCCTGCAGCAGAAATAATCAGACCTACCGCAATCGCCTTCTTCTCTCCTCCACTCTTGATGTAGCGTCTTACAACCCCACCTTGAACAAGCGCACCTGAAAGGCCACAGAAGAAGAACATGTATCCGATCTGCTCCTCTGTAATTCCTGGGATTCTAGCTGCTTCAAAATACAATAGCGTCGCTTCCAATCCTGCCAGCGTAAAGGTAACAAAGAAGGACAATACATACAAATACTTCATTCGTCCCGTAAAGGCTGTCCAGCGTGAAGGAGCCGATTCGCGGCTTCCCTTGCGCTCCTCAGGAGTCAGCGATTCCTTAAGTAATACGAAGCCTAGCACGCATGTGATAAATGTCAATGCTGAAGCTGCGAAAAAGGGCGTATTATAACCGTATCTGCTTAAAATACCGCCAAAGGCTGGCCCAAATGTAAAACCTAGCCCAATCGACATTCCAACAAAGGCCATACCCTTCGTGCGTTGCTCAGGTGTCGTGATATCGGCGACGTAGGCAACAATAACTGAAGCTACAGCACCAGAGAAGATGCCTCCCAATGCGCGGGAAACATACATCATCCAAAGCTCACCATTCGCTAATCCGAACAGCAGATAACTTATACTGAACCCGAGAGTCCCGATAAGGATGATGGGACGCCGACCAACCTTCTCCGACAATGCTCCCCATATTGGAGACACCACGAACGCAATTAATGAATAGATCGAGAGCATAAGCCCCAAATGAAATTCATTGGCGCCTGCATTCGTTATCATTCGAGGCAGAACCGGAATCACGATACCGAAGCCAATGAACACCATCATCAGCATGAACATGACAACGGACATTTTCTTTTTCATGACAATTCCCTCCGATATGTACATCCTATCACACCATACCTTGAAACGAAAATGAATAAAGTGCGAATACTTATTCATGCTCCCCCCCTACTATAGAGGAAAAAGATCTTGCATTCCGGGTCGTTTTTGTTAAACTAAACCTTGTTTGCGCAGGACACGCCATGCGCAGCTTAGTAGATTGCCAACATGAAAGGTTGTGATACGGCGATGAACCATCATCGGACGCCCTTATTTACCGCACTTACGGAACATGCCTCCAATAATCCGGTGCAGTTCCACATTCCAGGTCATAAAAAAGGCGCAGGGACAGATGCAGAATTCCGAAGCTTTATCGGAGATCAGGCGCTCTCTATAGATCTGATTAACATTGCTCCGCTTGATGACTTGCACCAGCCTACGAGCGTCATCGCCGAGGCGCAGCAACTTGCTGCTGACGCACTAGGTGCCGATTATACGCTCTTCAGCGTACAAGGCACAAGCAGCGCAATCATGACAATGATTATGTCCGTATGCTCTCCAGGAGATAAAATCCTGGTTCCACGCAATGTTCATAAATCGATCATGTCCGCCATTATTTTCGCCGGTGCAAAGCCTGTATTCGTCTCGCCAGCGCGCGATGCGAATTTAGGAATCGATCACGGCATCACAACCAGCTCGGTACGCAGAGCCTTGGAGAAACACCCAGATACGAAAGCAGTGCTCGTCATTAATCCAACGTACTTCGGGATTTGCGCGAACTTGAAGGAGATTGTCGACTTAGCACATTCTTACGATATTCCTGTACTTGTTGATGAAGCACATGGTGTTCTTATTCATTTCCACGAAAAGCTGCCGATGTCAGCCATGCAGGCCGGTGCCGATATGGCTGCGACAAGTGTGCATAAGCTGGGCGGTTCCCTAACCCAGAGTTCTGTGCTTAATGTAAATACGAAAAATGGACTCGTAAATCATCAGCGTGTACAAACCATATTCAGCATGCTGACAACGACTTCCACTTCCTATATATTGCTGGCATCTTTGGATACATCCCGTCGCAACTTGGCTCTTAACGGTCATGAAATGGCGGAACACACCATTGAACTGGCCGAATTTGCCCGTCAGCAAATTAATGAAATTCCTAGCCTTTACTGTTTTGGCGAAGAGATTCTCGGCGGAGAAGCAACTTACAGTTATGATCCGACGAAGCTGACCATTCATGTCCGCCATTTGGGGATAACCGGTTATGAAACGGAGAACTGGCTGCGGGAGCACTACAACATCGAAGTCGAACTGAGCGATATGTACAATATTCTCTGTCTCGTCACGCCGGGCGACTCCAAGGAGACGATCGACATTCTGCTCCGCGCATTGCGCGACTTGTCCAGTCTTCACCATGAACGCAATGAAGTACAGGAGCTCGTCGTCAAAATTCCGGAGATTCCGCAGTTGTCCCTCATTCCGCGCGATGCCTTCTATGCGGATACTGAGGTCATACCTTTTAAGGAGTCTGCAGGACGAATTATTGCAGAATTTATATACGTTTATCCGCCTGGCATTCCGATCTTGCTTCCAGGCGAAGTCATCTCGCAAGAAAACATCAATTATATTCGTGATCACGTCGATATTGGGCTTCCGGTTAAGGGACCAGAAGATCGCAATATTGAATTTGTTAAGGTTATTCGTGAGGAACGCGCGATCTTCTAATGCACAATACAGGGTGCCCCGATATGGGGCACCCTGTATTCATTCTCTGCAGGATCATTCAGTATTGATCCTGCACCTCGAGTGGATGTATTCGCGTAAGCAACAGCTGCGCCGCTTCACTTGCCGCCTCAGCATGAGGCAAATTGAATTTGACTTGGAGAATTTCTGGACGCAAATCATCCGCACATAATAATGTCGAGCGACCAGTCTGCATACATACAACTAATGTCTTACCGATAAAATGATCGGAATAAATGAGTGCGAAATCATAACGAATCTGTTCTGTGGCCCAACCGACAAAGGTAACATTTGCTTGCTCCGAAACTTCATACAAATGGTCAAACATCGCACACCTCCTCGGGATATCCTTTTCCAAGAACACAAACCATTTAATGGTTATACGATCGAGTATAACATAAATCGCGTTCCTAGAACAAGATTCGAACTTTCATTCCATGTAAATATTGCCATCACATTCAGTCAAATGGTATGATGTAAGCGATTCGTGCTATAAGTAGAAGATGTCCCAAGGGGAGGATAGATTCGATGAGTCAAAGCGCATTCATTACGTTTGTCGATGGTTCGGAGGTTGCGTCCATTACATTAGATGAATTGAAGGGCCAACTTCTCCATTACCGGGAACAAACCCAATTAACCGGAGAACAATTAGGCTGGGATTATGCCGAGGCTGCCTTTCCATATACAATTGAAACAAAGCCTGGGCAAGAGCAGGAATGGTTCTATTTAAAAGGTTCCAATCCATTATATCGACATATCGTATTTGGTGTTGGTGAGAAAGAGGACTTCCGCCGCTACGTCCAAATGGTTCTGCCTGACGATGCCACTCACGGAGACAAGGCCAAAGGAAACGAGTTGTGCAAATATTTGGCGAAAAAGTGGAAGGCAGAACTTACGCTGTTCAACGGTAGAATTATGTATTACAATCCACGCAAATAAGAGCATCTATAAGAATATCCCAATTGATCCGCTCCGAACGGAATCATGCTCAAAAAAAGAACAAGCCCCGGAATTCTCCGGAGCTTGTTCTATACCTGTATATTGGCAGAGCGAATGAATTACTCGCCTTGCTCAGCTACCAATTCGTTGTATGCTTGCTGTACGCGTTCCCACTCAGCGTCATCTTCGATAGGAAGCATTGCCATTTCTTCACCTTGCTCTTCCAGACGTACGATAATGCCGTCCGCTTCTGGATCGTTGCGTTGGAGAAGAAGTGCATATAGCTGCTCGTCGACGTTGAACGTCTCGACCATCGTCATGTCGATTTCGTTGCCGTCTTCGTCTACCATTGTAATAATCAATTCATGATCGTGATCGTGGTCGTGATCATGATCGTGTCCACATCCGCAATCATGGTTATGTTCGCTCATGAGTAAATCTCCTTTATGTTCAGGTAGTGGTTATACTCACGTATCGTACCACTTTCTGCGAAAGAGGTCAACGAACGCCTACTCGCTTCAGTATGTATAATAACCGAAAGCTAAAGTTTAGATATTGCAGGCAACTTTTTCTGCGATATAAGGGTGAATTCACCATTCTTCTGTCTCAAATAACAAGAGATCATATAGTCGCCCTTGGCCTTGAAATCATACTTATGCTCATTCGTACGGAACCAGAAATTATCTTCATTTGTTGGAACACTCGATTCCTGAAGCTCCGTTGTCTTCCCTTTCGGATCTGTGATCGTAATCTTGATCGCATCAACTGTCGACTGCAAACTGTCGACTTGGACGAATACTGTAAATGAGGTCTTCCCCGTCTCGACTTTGCCAAATGTTTTATTGTCCTTGAACAGCAGCAAGTCCACATTAGGCTTGTCAATTACAACCTTCTTATTGGCATCATCCCAGAATATAAATGCCTGAAGTGCTTCTTGTATTTGTCGTACAGACAAATAAGCACGTCCATCTATCATATACCCGCCTTCATTTACCGCATTCCCATTCAGAACAACATCAATCTTCTCAGCCACTGGAGCGGCTTGCGCAGAACTAGGTGCGACATCTGTCTGTGCCGATGCATACGCTCCACCCACAATAGAACCAAGCAGAACGAATGCTGCAAGTCTCCTGCATTTCATCTCGTTACCCCCAAATTTCTTTGTTGTAAAGTTATACTCCAATCATGCTTTAGAGTTGCGCCTAATTCGCAAATAACTCTCACGTGCATTCATACTATCATGAACAAAGCCATGAACTATTTCACCCGCAAAAACTTGTGGTATGCCAGCAATGCTCTCACCCTTCCTTCATATCCTCATATAACCGGCTCCATGGAAAGTTAGGGCCTGGACAGTTCGCTTTTCTTATGGCATCGATCTGAAAATGTCCCAACACATGTTCATAATCCAAGGAGATCCAATGTCCCCACTTCTCCATTACATATCGTTGTATATAACGATGCAAACGAAGACATGCCTGATACTGTTCGTCTGTCAGCAGCCCGTCCATTCCTTCATGCTCGATTGATACCGCATATCGATTAGGATTCATTCCTTTTTCACGTACAACAAAAGCAGGCGCTAAGGCAATTCGTTCTCCTTCTAGTCCTTGTGAGAATGCCATTCGCTCAATGGATACATATTGATGAATTGTCCCATTCTTGGACACTGCAAAATGAGCTGAAGAAATCTTGTTGTCAGGACATGTGTACCATGCATCTAGACTCGTTAAGCTCTGAGCAGAAATATGATTCACAATAATTGCAGGGATCTCCCCCTTGCGATCACTCGAATTGGTATGCTCATTTCCCTTCCATACAATCTCCAACTGCATCACGATCCCCCCATTGTTCAATAGGTAAGACGATTGTAGGTGATTCGCGCGATCCGGAAATCCATTATGTCCCGGGAAATGATTGGGTGTGCAACAGACATGTTATCACCCCGGGAACATGTACCCTATTGTGTAGGGTAGGGATAATTAGCCGCCCAGTTTGGTACGAGTTAGGATACAGGGAACGCCATTTCCAACTGCGCCTGGCTGAGACATCCGCTCCACATAATCCATCCCGCGCGTGCAGGGTGTCTTACACGCTTCACACCGATCTGAAGTTACTATTTTCATCGTGAACTGTTCACGACCAGACTGAAGACTCGTCTTCTTTTTGCCCTTCCCCTTCGTCATGCCCTTCACCCGCTTCATGTGCATTTCACGTTGCCTGCCGCTTCCGGCCGAACCTGATTATTGCACATTATGCAGATTGCGCTGCCTTTGCTTGTGCATTTATCCCAGACATGGTACAGTATAGGCGTAATTCTAGCCTTGTCAGCCAATAGGAGGATGAAGATGAACCTTCACATACAAATGTTAGGGACAGGCAGTGCATTTGCCAAATCATACTTCAATAACAACGGATTACTTTACTCTGGTGGATTCACACTGCTCATCGACTGTGGAATTACGGCACCGATGGCTCTACACCATTTGAATAAGTCATTCTCTGACATCGATGGTGTTCTTATCTCTCATATTCATGCTGATCATGTTGGGGGATTAGAAGAATTGGCCTTCCAGATGAAGTTCAAATATGGACGTAAGCCAAAACTGTACATAGCTTCTCCACTCGTATCCGTATTATGGGAGCATACATTGAAGGGTGGACTAACCCAGGAGGGAATAAGCTGCTTAGAGGATGTATTCGATGTACATGCAATTGAGCCAGGGCAGCCCTATGACATTGCAGCGGGTCTTACCGTCGAATTATTAGAGACTCCACATATTGAAGGCAAGCGCAGCTTCTCTCTTCTTATCAACAATCATTTTTTCTACAGCGCTGATATGCAGTTCCAGCCGGAACTGCTTCACCGCTTAGTTGAACAGCGTGGAGTAACCATTATCTTCCATGACTGTCAATTAGGTGGGAATGGAGAGGTTCATGCGACATTGGCAGAGCTCTTGACGCTTCCAGATACACTGCAGAAGCTTACCTTCCTCATGCACTATGGAGATGAACGGCCGCAGTACGAAGGGCATACTGGCGCCATGTCCTTTGTCGATCAACACCAGCTCTATACAATCGAATAATACACCAAAGAGCACTTTACAACGACCCAATTTGGCCGCTGCAAGTGCTCTTTCGTTATGTCTTCTATACCGTTATTGGAAAGTCGGCAAGTTATCCAGATTGTTGCTTGGATCACCATCAGCATCTCCACGAAGATAAGTACCGCCGTCTCTTCCCTTGAAGGCATTCACACCCGCAATTTCTCCATTTTGCACGGCTTGAAGAGCCTGCTCGTAATTTAAGATTCGGCCTGTATTCGTTTGGAACGCCGTTAGATCCCCATCCCCATTCTTCTGAACAGCTACAATGGATTCTCGCTGTGACATGCGAACATCATCCTCCTAACTATATACATCCTACATTAGATGCGTTTGTTAGGTAGAGTGTCCATAACCCACAACTTTTATGAACCGAAAATCGGTACAACGAATTACAGCTTCTTCTCCATGCGAATATGAGGAATACCCGCATCCAAGAATGGCTCCTCTGACACTGTCTCATACCCTAAAGAATGATAGAACCCTTCCGCTTGGCACTGACCGTCCAGCACGCATTTCTCCACACCGTGTTTCCGGGCGATTTGCTCCAGACCTACCATTAAAACTCTTCCAATCCCTTTCCCGCGGAATGGCTTTCTTACTGCAATACGCTGCATCTTAGCAGTGAATTCATCCAACAGCTTCACTCGTCCTGTTGCAGCGTACTGTCCGTCTGACATCAGCAGGACGTGAAAGGCCGGAGCATCCAAGTTATCGTACTCGTCACATTCTTCTTCTTCCGGTACATGTTGCTCAGCAACGAATACTTCCTTTCGTATCGCAATACACTCGTCCAGTTGTTCCTGTGTCTTAACCTCAATGATTTCAGCAGCCACTCCCGCTCACCTCCGAATGAAATGTTGCAACAGCGATTATGTATAATATCTTAGCTGCTGCAAACGAATTTATATTATACAAAAAAATGAAATTCATGTATAGTTGCAATAACGGACACGCTTACATTAGCAAGGGGGTACACGATGGATCCGATACTGGCTACAGTAATCGCAGTTGTTGTCATGGTAGTAGGCATGGTGCTTCTGCTTCTCTACGTGACGAAGAAAGCCTACGCACGTAAATGGGATGCAGAAGAGCCTATAGACAGCACAGCTAGGCAGCCCAATCATTCATCCAACACAGATTAATGAAGCATAATGAACGACATTTATGAAGAAAACAGCCCTGGAGATCCTTAGGATCTCTAGGGCTGTCGGCCACTTGTATGGTTATACTCTAGGGCTCATACACTTCCTCAATAATTGGCTTACCATACACATCCTCATAGATCGGTATCTTCTTCTCTACAGGATCAATCCCAGGATAGAAGCGACTTGCGTCGACAGCGTTCATACTAAGCCCAACAAGCAGGACGCCCGTGATGATTCCGGCCAACATTACCACGCCTATTACGTTCCATCGTCTACGCATGCTGCTACCCCCGCTAACAACACTAATAACTTCACGATATAGCCCCTATTCTCACCGTAAAGTTAATCCCTTAAACATCTCATGCCCTTGCTCATGACTTCATTCCTTCTTGCTGGCATCCTCTTCAACTGAGCGAAGCCATACAAATTGCTCATCATGCTTTGTACTATCAAAGATGAGAAGCTTGGATAAAAACCAACAGACAACCGCTACGATCCCGAACACACCGATTATCCATACACTCAATTCGGCTCCCATAACCCAACCTCCTCCGCTTGTCCCCATTCAATAGCGAAACATTCGTTATACCTTCACTATATGAAAGCAGTTGCAAGTTTAGTTCTTGCAATTACGAACAAAATAAAAAAGCATCCATCACCCGTTAGATACGAATGAGAGATGCTTGGTCTTGTAATAATATATATTTCGAGGCACACACACTCGCTTCCCCTGCAAACAAGGCATGACGGACTTGATCACCAGAGAAATCAATAAAATAGGCAGAGAATGAGTTATATTAAACTATATCATTGATCTGATTTTTCTTAATGCATGATGTTGACAATATAGTGGTTTTGTATCATCTGTCGCATCACTTTCATTGAGCAAAGAAGATTCTGCTGCAGGTTTGCACTGTTCAAAGGAATAGAAATAGAAAAAGCCTTGATAATCAAGGCTTTTGACGTTTATAGTATGGTGATCTGTAGTGGGCTCGAACCACTGACCCCCACCCTGTCAAGATGGTGCTCTCCCAGCTGAGCTAACAGATCATGTTTATTAACAAATTTAATATAACATCAATATATTACCATGTCAATTACTAGAGAAGACTTTTTTCCTGAATGATCGGCAGCCCATTGAACCACTTTCATAGTATATCGCTCACACCTTCTTACAAGCATACAACAACTTACTATTCCATGAAAGCAGTTCACGATGACGCCTATTCCTTATTTAGATATTAGGGACTTGCCAGTCGATCTCCTGCTCGCCCCATTCGCGCAGCTTATTATTAATTTTCGAGTACGGCTTGCTCCCAAAGAACCCACGATGTGCAGACAATGGACTTGGATGCGGCGCTTGTACAATATAATGCTTTGACAAATCAATCATGCTCGCCTTCGCTTGTGCATGGCTTCCCCATAGAACAAATATGATTGGGCGATCTCTGTCATTCAACAATTGAATGATACGATCGGTGAACTTCTCCCAGCCCTTCCCGCGATGTGATGCTGCTTGTCCTTGTTCGACGGTCAGTACTGTGTTAAGCATGAGGACGCCTTGCTTGGCCCAGTGCAGCAAGCTTCCGTTGTTCGGCATCTTCAGACCAACATCTGCTGCGCCCTCTTTGAACATGTTCTGAAGTGAAGGCGGCAGCTTAACACCCGGTTGAACGGAGAAGCTTAACCCATGAGCTTGTCCTGGCCCATGATAAGGATCTTGCCCAACGATGACAATCTTCGTATCCGCATAGGACGTCGCATTCAATGCAGAAAATATAAGTTCATATGGCGGATAAATGACTGCACGCTTGTATTCTTCTCGAAGCCAGCCCCACAGCTGCTTGAAATATGGCTGTCTAACTTCCTCGTGAAGCAATTCCGCCCAATCATTCTGTACATGCATTCCCACTGTACATTCCCCTTCCATGTTGGTATCTATTAGTCTATTACGATTATTATGTAATCCTCAAATCATTTCACATTTCATATTAAAAAAGAGTATAAAGCAAAAAACTCCTCACTTGTTCAAGGCCTGAACAGGAAAGGAGTTCTCATCATCAATACGTGGTGCCGAGGACCGGGATCGAACCGGTACGGTAGTCACCTACCGCAGGATTTTAAGTCCTGTGCGTCTGCCAATTCCGCCACCCCGGCATATTTGCCACATCGTCATGTGGTTCAATATGCTGCATCATTGCGCACTACAAGCTGCTCATCCACTTTCGCTTCAAAACACTGTACATCGCAACCGACAAGATATAATATATCATACGCCTTCATATGATGTCAACAATAAATTTATCAATGTGAATGTTCGCAATTGAACATTCATCATCTGGCCTTTTTCCTCCTATTGAATTATCTTCACACCAATTTTGTTACCATTATTTTCATTGGAATATTTGGCTTTTGTCGTACAAAAGAACTACTACAATTTAGGAGGATCCGGGCAGTGAAGAGAATGACTAGCCTACTATGTGTTTCTTTCATACTCCTTTCAGGCTGTTCTAGCATCTCGCAATCCTCATATGACGATATGGTATCTGCGAACGAGAACCTGACCGCTAAAGTAAGAAACCTGCAACAAGAAAATATACAATTGAAAGGTACAATTAACGAGTTAAAGAAAGAAATCGATGATATCAAAAATGGAGCTGACCGCATGCTTGCCGGAGCAAAGGATAGTCTTACTAAAGGGGCATTAGGCAACGCAAAGGACAAACTAAATGCTTTAATGAAGAAACATCCCGGAAGCAAGGAAGCAGGCATCGCCAAAACATTGATTTCGCAAATTGAAGAAAAAGAGCGTAAGAAGATCGAGGCCGAGCAGTTGGAGAAAAAACGTAAACAAGCGGCGGAAGAAAAGCGCTTGGCGCAAGCACTATCTAAGATGAGAAAAAGTGTAGATGAAGTCAAAAGTATTACCTGGTATTATGACAAAACTTCACCTCACTATGCGAATGAGAACAGTTTCTTCTTATATATAGGGAAAGAAGCAAATATATCTTGGCTGCGGTTGCGTATTCAATACGAAGCTGAAAATTGGCTGTTCATCGAGAAGTACACATTGAAAGTCGATGATAAGACCTATTCCATCTTCCCTAATAGTGATGAGATCATCCGAGATAATAATACCTGAATCTGGGAATGGGCCGATGTCGCTCCATCTGAATCAGATATCTCAATGATTCGCGCCATTATTAAATCAAAGAAAACCATCATTCGCCATGAAGGCGATACTTATTATGATGACCGTACGATAACAAAAAAAAGAAAAGGCTGCACTCCAAAATGTCCTCGATGCCTACGATGCGTTGCAAAAAAGAAAATAGCGACACAAAAAAGGAAGCCCCTCCGCAAAACGTTGCAAAGCGGGCTCCCTTAGATCCTCAATAATAAAAAAACACCTATCTCATGCAAATCTAGCAAACTGCTAGAACTGATGATGAAAGATGCACTTTACAAAACTATGTATCTATGAAATTAGAATTGGTGGGCCCTGAGGGACTCGAACCCCCGACCAATCGGTTATGAGCCGACCGCTCTAACCAACTGAGCTAAGGGCCCTCACCATTGCAATTTCATGAGGTTTGGTTGCGGGGGCAGGATTTGAACCTACGACCTTCGGGTTATGAGCCCGACGAGCTACCAGACTGCTCCACCCCGCGATATGATTCAGCAGCTGAACTTCTTCAGCAGCGACAAGTATTACTATACAATAGTTGCATATGTTCAGTCAAGAGAAAAATTAAAAATGTTTGAATAAGTTGTACATGATGGGCTAAGGAAGAAATCGTACCCCGTATTTTCCTCTACGTGATCGATATACTTCAATCTCCTTCATTGCCTCATATCCATAAATCCAAGCATCATGCTCCAGACGCTGCTGCAAACAACGAGCTTGAAATCTGGAATCGTACAACTTGCCCCAATAGACCCAGTGCACTTTATCACCCTCTTCTTGTCATCAGCTCCCTCCCCTTCCCCTACTATTCCCCAATCGTGCAAAAAAGAACCGGCAAGCTCACTTGGAGCCACCGATTCTTCCTGCATTACGATGATTAACCCTTGTATACGTTTCCTGGAGGAGTATCATTACCGTTCGGATTCTTTTTCGCTTGAATCAAAATTTGGTTCCCTTTTGTTTCCCATTCCTTCAAGGCATCCGCAACTGATTTCTTCTTCTCGATCACTTGCTGCATCAACTCCGTACCAAGCTGATTGATCTGCCAGTAGCTTCCGTCCATCATGAACTTCTCCATATCTGTCTTTGTAGGAGGAACCGGCTTTGTTTTGTAGAACGCACTGACATTAATGTTAGTGCCATCCTTAGGCTTAATGTACTTTTGACGAGATACCATTTCCCAACTGCTGCGGGAACGAAGCTTAGCCCAATCTTCACTGTTAATAAATTTCATGAATTCCCAAGCATCGTCTGGATTCGCTGCTTTTTGATTGATTGCAAAAATATTATACAGCTGAGAACCGCCAGATACACCTGGAGATTCCGGGTGTGATGGCATGGTTACAACATCCCAGTCAAATTTCGTAAAGCCTTTGATTTTGTCAGCATTCTTCATGGCATCCGACAATTCCGTATTAATGTAATTATAGTCTCCGATCGCCATAGCTACCTTCCCTGACAGGAAGTTATCATGTCCGAACGGATTTTCATTTTCCGGCGTTTGTACAGGCATTTCAGTACTGTTGGCAGGTGGGACGATTTTCTTGATCGCCAGATCACTTACCGTTGTCCATACTTTTTCCCATTGCGGCGTGTTTACCGTCATCTTCTCGCCTTTTTCATCGAACATACGAAGATTTAATGGCGTAATATATAAATTCATCATATCGCTAAACACATCGGAACCACTATAACGGTTGAAGCTGAAACCATACTTGCGATCTGCTCCGTCACCCTTCGATAGGTTAGCTGCGAGCGTAAATACTTGATCCCATGTCATATTATCAGTTGGCGGTGTAATGCCTGCATCACTGAAAAGCTTCTTGTTGAAGAACAGTGCATTTGAGGAGAATGTAGGCGAAAGACCATACAAGCTGTTGTCTCCCATTGCTTTTATCCCATCAATAACCGTTGGTACAAAGTCAGACAAATCAATACTGTCCTTCTGTACAAGCGGATCAAGCTGCTTCAACATTCCTTCTTCCACAAGCTTGCGGAACTGGAACGAATCCGTGACGATGATGTCAACTGGATTCGCAGAATTCAGCAGTTTTTTCATCGCTTCATAGCGATCCGGCTGTTTCTTCGGATCTCCAGAATTATCATATCGCATATCTGCACCATCAAGTGCTGGTACAAGCTCAATACGGATTCCTTTGTGTGTAATTTCAAATGTATCCGTCCATTGCTGACGGAAATAGGTGTCGTCATATCCTCCATACTGCATGCCAATGCGCAATACTCGCTCTTGTCCTGGAACAACCTCATCTTTGTTCGTACATGCAGCCAGCATTGGGATAATCATCGTCAATACCAGTGTAACTGTTAATAATTTACGTACCCAGTTTTTTTTCATCTGGTTACTCCTCCAATTCCTTAGGTGTGCGGATAATAATTTTATCTCCGTCTAATTCCATCGATGCCTTGTCTTGAATATCGAGAGCTTCCAAATACTCCTTTGGCACTTGCAATCGACCGACACGATCAACTACCACGTAGGCTTCATGATGATCCTGAAGCCCGAATCCTTCCTCACCTCCACCAGCATCCAAATTCGGATTACGCTTGATGAATTCTGTGCTAGTTAAGCCGTCACGTATGGCAACGACACGATCCACCTTCCCTGCAAGCGACAAATCATGGGTTACGATAACCACTGTTACCCCTAATTCCCTACTCATACGGCGGAAAATATTCATGATCATATCTGATGTCTGCGTATCCACAGATCCAGTAGGTTCGTCGGCAAGCAGCATCTGTGGGCGATTCGCTAGTGAAATCGCAATGGCCACCCGCTGCTGCTCACCGCCTGATAGCTGTTGCAGCTTATTGTGCATGCGATGACTTAGCCCAACCCATTCAAGCAGTTCCTTCGCATATTTGCGATCCATCTTGCCGGCCAGCATCATCGGCACTTCAACATTCTCTAACGCCGTCAAATAAGGAAGCAAGTTGCGCGCATTGTTCTGCCAGATAAATCCGACAGTATCCCGCTTGTATTCAACAAGCTCTTTATCCGAAATTTTAAGCAGATCCCACTTCCCTACCTGAACGGAGCCGGCGGATGGCCGATCCAACCCGCCGAGTATGTTCAGAAGTGTCGATTTCCCGCTGCCGCTGTTGCCGATAATCGCCATCAGCTCGCCTTGCTTAACAGACAAGTTCAGCCCTTGCAAGGCAACAACTTCAATATCATCTGTTTTGAAAATTTTAACTAGCCCTTCACAATGTATCACCGATTAACGCTCCTCTCCCATCTTCACGGCTTGATGGACACGTAGACGACGAATATGCATGAACAACAAGGTCGCCCCAGTAAAGATCATCACGCCAACGACGATGTACAGCTGGATCGTATCTCGTGATTCAAATACAATCCGGAATGGCGGCACCTGCATCTTGGAGCTTTCTGCCGTCTGTAGGAATGGCAGGAACAAGCGGCTCGCCACCTTCCCAAGCAAAATGCCAAGCAGGATAGAAAGCCCTGCTGTAAATAGCTGTTCCAGCAGCAGCATACCGGTTAGTTGTCTGCGCGACAACCCCATTGCACGCAAAATCCCGAACTGAAGCACACGTCTTGTCAAGTTAAAGAACCAGAACAACAAATATCCAATCAAGGAGATAATGACGGATATTAAGAAGCCCATACTCAGAATGCCAAATACGCCGCCCCGGGTAGGATGCTTGCTCTGTGTTGCAAGCTCGCTTCGTACATCCGTCCTACTGAATATTTCTATCCCTTTCTTTTGCAGTTCTGTAAGGACAGGACCTAGCGGTGCTTTGTCCTTCATCTTCAACCATACCTCATACGGTGTGATTGGTACTTGATCATAAATATAATCTAAGTTCGCAATAAAGAACGGTTTCTCGTCCGGATACATACTCGGCCAATATGGTAGTACACCAACAATTACAAATTCAACCAACTGCTCCCCAAATCCGATGGAGATGATGTCGCCTTCCTTCAATTGATACTGCTTCGCGACATTGCTCGGGATAATCACAGCGGATTCCGTATACTTCCCTAGTGCATCCAAATAGTGGAACGGATGGGATGGGAACAAGTCCTGACGGAACCAGGCTACCTTCGAGAAGTCGACATTGTCGATTCCCATAATCTCACCTTGACCAATCGAACGTCCGGAAATGATTACATTCCCCTTCGTCTTCAACACACGTGCGGCTCCCTCAACACCAGGCATCTTCTTGAAGAGCTCGAACGGCGGCTCCGTGTAGATCGTCTTGCCCGCCTTCGGCGGCTGGTTGCCACCACCACCTTGCCCTGGATTGCCTCCTCCTCCGCCTCCATTGTTTCCTTTGCCTTTATCCTTATCTCTAATAATCTCTTGTTCAGATTCCCATACCGTCTGGATAACGACGTCTGTACCATATTTGTACAAGGTGCGTTCTGTCGAGTTAATGTCAATCGTACGAGCTGCTGACGCATTGTATACACCTAGACCAAGTGTAAGAATAAGCAGAATCATAAGCGGATAATACGTCTTGGCAGAACGGGACAACTGCGTAAGCGTCAAATATAGCGGAACTGGCAGCAGCTTTCCGCCAATCCACTGCACGATTTTAAGAATAAGCGGGAACAATCGTAAAAAGAACAGTCCGCACGCAAAAATCGCAAGTGCCGGCACAAAAAATAGAAATGGCTGTACTTGCAGCTGATCAGAGCTCACTCCTGATTGGAATGTCAACAACTGTCTCTCATTAAGCAGGTAATAGCCATAACCCGCCAAGCCCAGCAGCAGGACATCAAGGAACCAGCGCTGCCATACAGGCTTGCGGTC
The DNA here is from genome assembly GCF_000686865.1 of Paenibacillus sp. UNC217MF. Lineage (NCBI taxonomy): Bacteria > Bacillati > Bacillota > Bacilli > Caryophanales > Paenibacillaceae > Paenibacillus > Paenibacillus sp. UNC217MF. Next base: position 337,562 of record NZ_JMLT01000003.1, read on the forward strand.
TGATCGTGCCATCTTCTGCTTCAAGTTCACGATAGATGAACGAGCGAAGACTACTGCTGGTATAATGCTTGCGAACAAGGCAATGACAACTGCAGCCACGCCAAACAAAACAGCATCTGTCGTAAATCCTACCGGAATAGACTTCCGATTTACGAACTCCAGGAAGCCGTTCGCTGAGCCTATTGACTTCGCCATAAACCAGCCGAATATAGGGGCCAATGCCAGAGCCAACAAGCCGAGAATGATTCCTTCCAATAGATAAAGCCATATAATTTGCCGCGTACTTGCTCCACGGCTTCGCAGCACAGCAATATCACTTTGCTGCTTCTCTAGCGATTGACTTGCATTCATCGCAATATAATAGAACACCATTGCAATCATCGGTGCAGCAAGCGTGAACAGCATCATTTGCAACTGTACGCTCTGACTGCGGAATTCATTCAATACCTTCGCGAAGGAAATCTCCACTTGCGTTCCCTTCAGCTTCTGGTACAAATCAATATTCAAGCGTTCCAGCATAGAGCTAAGTGAGGACAACTGACTTGTCTTTACCTCGCGAAGATCAAACGCATAATACCAGCTGGATACAGAGATCGGCAGCTTTTTTTGTTCCATCAAATGATCGAACGTTGCCGGTGAGACGTACAAGGAATTCATCATTCCTTCTAAGCCCTGGAACCAATAAGCACTCGTATCTTCTTTCGGCTTAAAAGTACCTACCAACTTCACCTTCAGCACGGTATCCGTGCCGGTTACTGGGTATTCAAGCTCGTCACCAATATGGAGATCATTACGGTACATGGCTTCCTCCATCATGACAACCTGCAATGTCCCATTCTGCTCGCCATCTTCATATTCCTTACCCAGTGTCCACTCTACTCGGTCGTTCAAATCGGATAAAGAGCCAAGCGTCATCGTTCGAACCCGGCTGGCATCAACCTTGCTCGGATCTACAGGGTAAACTTCTGTTCCTCGGAGCGAACGCGCATTGACAAAGATTTGAGCTGGAAACCCAACCTGCGCCTTCACATCCTCACGTATGTATCGATCAACTTCCTTTAATTCTTTCGGATCCGTCTTAGTTCCACCTGTCGCCTGGTACTTGATTGACAACGAGCCGGCTGGCATCGCTGAACTATTGTCCTCCAATGTCTTCGAGACAACCCGCTTCAAGGCGCCATCAGCATACATCGGAATGCTGACTGTAAAGGATACAGCCACAATGAGCCCTAGAAGTGTGCTGAACGTAAGCCAGCGGGTATTCCACATTTTCCGGAATAGAAACCGCAACAAAGGAATGCCCATTAGCGACCCACTACTTTCTGTCCAGGCTCAAGTCCTTTTTTGATTTCCAATCTCGTTGCATCCTGTTCACCGATTTCCACGTCAACCTCACGTTTTCCATTGTCATCAACGACTTGAACATAGGTTCTAGCACCAAGCGTACGAAGTGCGGATGGCGGGATATAGACAACATTGCTCCGTTTCTTCGTAATAATGGTCGCACCAAGCATGGATCCACGCGTTACTGTAGAAGGCAGCTTATCATTCAATGTCACCGTTACATATTTATCAATCCGATCCTGTTCAGGCATATTGCCCCCGCCCGGATTGTTGTTGTTGTTGTTCCCTCCGTTGTCCTTGTCTGATGTAGGAGCAGGAAGCGCCTTAACCTTTCCTTTTAAAATTTTGCCTGTCGAATTAATGCTTAGTTCAACATCCATTCCAGGGGCAATTTTCTTCAAATCATCCTTCGGTACATCCACCGTAACAACCAATCGGGATGTATTGGCGATTGTCGCGACAGGGTCATACTTCTTCGTCATATTCCCTTTCTTCGCAGCGACGTTAACGACCGTTCCAGCGAATGGAGCAGTAACCAATCCTTTTGCAATATCGTTTTCTACTTCCGCAATCTTTTCGAGAGCCTCTTCGTATGCGATTTGCTCATCTTCGAATAGAATTGGATCCATCTCATCCTTCTGGCGGAGCGTTTCTTTCATCTTCACTTCCAACTTGCGAAGCTCTCTCCGCTTTGAACGCAGGTCCCTTTGCATTTCTTCAACATCAAGTACTGCCAATACCTGACCTGCCTTTACGTTGTCGCCGTTCTTGACCTTTACATCCTTGACAGGCTTATTATCAAGCGTGAAGAAGAACGTCTCTTCCTGCTCCGACATTACCTTCCCTGTTGCCTTCACATCAGATATCCATTCGCCCTTCATAACATCATATTCGGGCTTCTTCGAGATTGCTGGCGGCGTAATTGTCGGCAGTGTCTCTTCTTGTTCCTCATCTGGAAGCAAGGAACATGCAGAGGTAAGCATCATGACCCCGCACATCAATATCAGCGCGGAGCGGCGCCACTTCTTCCTTTTATCTACTGCCTTATGAGATGAATTTTCCGTCGACCATTTCATAAACATGATCAGCTACCTCCAAAATTGTAGGATCGTGGGTTGTCATACAGATTGCGATCTTCTCAGAACGTATAATTTGCCGGAATACTCCCATGACCTGTGCACCCATCTGTGAATCAAGTTCTGCTGTAGGTTCATCTGCAAGCAGCAGCAGAGGCTTATGCGCGATCGACTTCGCAATCGCAACACGCTGCTGCTCACCGCCGGACATTTCGAACGGACGGTGCTTCATTCGCTTTCCGAGACCAACCAATTCCAAACAATGCTGTACGCGTTCCTTCCATAAATGACGCGGAATGTTCGCCATACGCAGCGACAGCTCGACATTCTCATATGCAGATAACAACGGCATCAAAGCAAACGCCTGAAATATGAATCCGATATCATTGCGTCTTGTAAAGGTGCGCTTGTTATCGCTCCAAGATGAGAGCTCCTCTCCTCGAAAATAAATCTCGCCTTTTGTAGGCAGGTCCAGACCGCCGAGCATGTTAAGAAGAGTCGTTTTCCCTGAACCGGAACGACCTTTCAGCATTACCAACTGACCTGGGTTAACCTGCATATTGATGCCTTTCAGGACATGAAGCTTCTCACTGCCCACTTGGAAGGTTCGTTCCACACCGCGAACTTCGAGGATAGGTTCATCTGTAGCGACAGGAACCGCACGTTCAGGCCATTCTGAAGATGTTTTTTTGTCGTCTATGTATTTCGCCTCATTATTCGCAACTGTCTCGTCCTGATTATGCACTGCGAGATTTGGGGTTGCCTCGTTAGCCTCGACCTCGTCAGCCTGCTTCCGTTTGCGAAGCCATTTCATCCTTATATCTGCCCCTTTCTCGGACATGACGTCAAACTCTCCTCAAGTATAAACGAAAGTTTTGCGTGAAAAGTTACAATGATCTTAACCGTTTTTCTGTAAAAATGACAAATATTCTGATTATTTTTTGGTAGTCTTTTGTCAGTTCATGACTCTAGCAAAAAAGAGACCCTTCCTCATGATGCAGGAAAGGTCTTCAAGAAATGTTATCTATAGAAATAGAATTCAAAATCAAATTCAAATTCGCCTTCTTTTCTTCTTAGTTGCCCCATGTCGTTGGATCATGACGCCATGCTTGGAGCACATCCATATCTTCGGCTTGAATAACACCATGATCCAGTGCCGTCTGCGTCAGTGCTGTATAGTTCGACAGCGTGCGAAGTGGAATCCCTGCTTCCTCGAATGCAGAAGTTGCTTTTTCCAATTGGTAGCTGAAGATCGCCAGTACTGCCAATGGCTTAGCTCCTGCTTCCTTCACGGCAAGTGCGGCTTTCAAGGAGCTTCCACCTGTAGAAATCAAATCCTCTATGACAACAACCTTCTGTCCAGGACGAATGATTCCCTCAATTTGATTTTGCTTTCCGTGGCCTTTTGCCTTGTCGCGAATATAAGCCATTGGCAAGCCAAGTTTGTCCGCTACCCAAGCAGCATGCGGAATGCCTGCTGTAGCTGTGCCTGCGATAACTTCTGCATCAGGAGCGTATTGTTTCACCAAGGAAGCAAATCCTTCTGCAATTGCATCTCGAATCTCTGGGTAGGACATTGTCAAGCGATTGTCGCAGTAGATTGGAGATTTCATGCCTGACGTCCACGTAAATGGTTCATTTGGACGAAGCGCTACCGCTTGGATATTTAATAGATGCTGTGCAATTGTGCGTTCCAGGTTCGTTGTAGTCATTAGTTCAACAGCTCCTTCATAATAGATAGAATCGCGTCGCGTGGATTCGGTGCAGCAGTTATCGGGCGGCCGACCACAATATAATCTGTTCCTTGCTCAAATGCTTGTGCTGGAGTCATGACACGGGATTGGTCACCCTTTGCACTACCTGCTGGACGGATCCCAGGCGTAATCGTATGGAATTCTTCTCCGCAAGCAGCCTTAATTGCAGTTACTTCCTGAGGCGATGCCACAACCCCGTTAAGCCCTGCTAGCTTTGTCAGCTTCGCATAACGTACGACAGTGTCAGCTACCTTGCCAGGAATTCCGAGTTCCTCATTCATCACCGTTTCATTCGTGCTCGTTAATTGCGTGACTGCAATCACGACGGGTCGTTTCAACTCCGCATTTTCAGCCAGTGCCGCTTCTACACCCTCCATAGCAGAAGCCATCATCGCTGCACCGCCGCCTGCATGGACATTGAACATATCAACGCCTAGCTTCGTGATGCTGTTCGCTCCACCCTTAACTGTGTTCGGGATATCATGCATCTTTACATCAAGAAAAACTTTGTAGCCTTTATCCTTCAGCTCGCGAACAAACGCTGGGCCCGCTGCATAGAACAACTGCATGCCTACCTTCATATAACAAGGGATTCCTTGCAGCTGCTGCAGCAGCTCTCTCGCTGCGTCTGCATTCGGATAATCCAGTGCGACCATAATTCTGCCCGCCGCTTCTGCCTCGCTCCATCGTTTGTTCATCGTGACACCTCTTCGTATTTTTCTCGTACCTTGCCCCAAGCTTCGTCCATAGCCTATTCATACTCCGAGGAGGCCTTGCGGCCTCCTCGATTCTGCTTTATTGTGAGACGATACTCGTCTATTTCTTCAGTGATTACTTCTGAACAACCGGCATTGCGCGGGATGAGAAGTTGATTTGCTCCAGCATGCCCAGCAGCGCGCGTACAGTATCCAGCGATGTCATGCAGACTACGCCGTTCTCTACTGCTTCGCGGCGAATGCGGAAGCCATCGCGTTCTGGCGTTTTGCCCTTCGTCAAGGTGTTGACAACGAAGTGCGCCTCTCCTCCGCGGATGAGATCCAGAATGTTAGGCGAGCCTTCTGTCAGTTTCTTGACATTTGTCACGCTCAGACCTGCATTTTCAAGCGCAACCGCTGTTCCACCTGTCGCAATGATCTTGTAGCCAAGGCCCACGAAACCGCGCATCAATTCAACTGCTTCTTCCTTATCCTTATCTGCTACTGTACAGATGATGGCGCCAGTGGAAGGAATCTTCATACCGGAACCGATAAGGCCTTTGTACAATGCCTTCGCATATTGCTTGTCGCGTCCCATAACTTCACCTGTTGATTTCATCTCAGGACCGAGTGTCGGTTCAACGCGGCGCAGCTTCGCGAACGAGAACACAGGAACTTTAACCGATACATGGTCATCTTCTGGCCACAAGCCCTCTTGATAGCCAAGGTCACTCAGCTTCGTACCCAAGATAAGTTTCGTTGCCACATTCGCCATTGGAATGTTCGTCACTTTACTTAAGAATGGAACCGTACGCGAGGAGCGTGGATTCACTTCAATCACATATACTTGGTCATGGTAGATGACGAACTGGATGTTAATCAAGCCGACTGTCTTCAGTTCCTTTGCGATGCGAATCGTAACATCCACGATTTGCTGCTTCAGCTCTTCGGACAAGTGCTGTGGTGGATATACCGCAATCGAGTCACCGGAGTGTACCCCTGCGCGCTCAACATGCTCCATGATACCAGGGATAAGCACCGTCTCGCCATCACAGATGGCATCGACTTCAACCTCTTTGCCAAGCATGTAGCGGTCGATGAGAACCGGATGCTCAGGGTTGATTTTCACTGCTTGCTCCATGTAGGTCAACAGTTCTTGGTCAGAGTACACGATTTCCATTGCGCGTCCGCCCAGAACGTAGGATGGACGAACAAGTACCGGGTAGCCGAGTGATTGTGCCGTACCTACTGCCTCGTCAACAGATGTTACCGTGCTGCCTTGCGGCTGTGCAATATGAAGGCGCGACAGCAAAGCTTCGAATTTCTTCCGGTCTTCCGCTTCATCGATGCTCTCCAAGCTCGAACCGAGAATCCGCACACCAGCAGCTGCCAGCGGTGCTGCAAGGTTGATAGCCGTTTGTCCACCGAATTGGACGATAACCCCTACCGGCTTCTCCTGCTCAATAACATTCATTACGTCTTCGAAGAAGAGCGGCTCGAAGTACAAGCGGTCTGATGTGTTGAAGTCCGTTGATACGGTCTCAGGATTGTTGTTGATGATTACTGCTTCATACCCTGCATCTTGAATCGCCCATACCGCATGTACAGTCGAGTAGTCGAATTCGATACCTTGACCGATGCGAATTGGACCAGAGCCAAGTACTAAGATTTTTTCTTTATTGGATTCAATAACTTCATTTTCTACTTCATAGGTCGAGTAGTAGTACGGTGTTGTCGCTTCGAACTCTGCCGCACATGTATCGACCATTTTATAGACAGGCTTCAAGCCTTGTTGTACCCGATAGTCACGAACCTCGGCTTCCTTCGTGTAAGTGCCGCCAGGCTGGCCTTCACTGCGCAGTTCAGCAATCGCGCGGTCTGTGAAGCCCATGCGCTTCGCTTCGTAGAGCGTTTGCTCAGTCAGTGTTTCTTCTTCACGAATGCGATCCTCAAACTTGACCATGCCTTCCAGCTTGTCGAGGAACCACCAGTCGATTTTCGTGAGATCCTGCAACTGCTGCAGTGTGTATCCGCGGCGGAATGCTTCTGCCAGCAAGAACATGCGCTCATCATCTGGTGTTTGCAGACGATATCCCAGTGTTTCTTTGTCCAGCTCTTCCGTACCTTTCAACATCAAGCGATGTACGCCGATTTCCAGGGAGCGGATTGCCTTGTGCATGGACTCTTCGAATGTACGTCCGATAGCCATGACTTCGCCAGTTGCTTTCATTTGCGTACCGAGCTTACGGTTCGCTTGTGTGAATTTATCGAACGGCCAGCGTGGAATCTTCGATACGATGTAATCGAGTGTAGGCTCGAAGCATGCGTATGTTTGCCCCGTAACTGGATTCACGATTTCGTCAAGTGTGTAGCCGACCGCGATTTTCGCTGCCATCTTCGCAATCGGATAGCCTGTTGCTTTCGAAGCGAGTGCAGAAGAGCGGCTGACACGAGGGTTAACCTCGATGACATAGTATTGATAGCTGTGTGGATCCAGCGCGAACTGAACGTTACATCCACCCTCGATGTTGAGCGCGCGGATAATTTTAAGCGATGCGGAGCGCAGCATTTGATACTCGCGATCCGACAGCGTTTGGCTCGGTGCTACGACAATACTGTCGCCAGTATGGACACCTACCGGGTCGAAGTTCTCCATGTTGCAGACTACGATACAGTTGTCGTTCGCGTCACGCATAACTTCGTACTCGACTTCCTTCATGCCCGCGATGCTCTTCTCAATCAAGCACTGTCCGATTGGACTGTAGCGGATACCTGATGCAACCGTATCGCGCAACTCTTCTTCGTTCGCACAAATACCGCCGCCTGTACCCCCAAGCGTATAAGCAGGACGGACGATGATTGGGTACCCAATCGTATTTGCGAAGTCAACTGCTTCCTGTACCGAGTTGACAATAACACTTTCCGGTACCGGCTGCTCCAGTTCACGCATCAGGTCGCGGAACAAGTCACGGTCTTCTGCGCGCTCAATGGAATCTAGCTGCGTCCCGAGAAGCTTCACGTTCTCTTGCTCAAGCACACCTGCACGAGCAAGTTCCATAGCCATATTCAAGCCAGTCTGGCCACCCAGTGTCGGAAGCAATCCATCTGGGCGCTCTTGGCGGATAATCTGTGTTACAAACTCCAGAGTAATCGGCTCGATATACACCTTATCGGCCATATTTGTATCTGTCATAATCGTAGCTGGGTTGCTGTTGATAAGAACGACTTCCATGCCTTCTTCTTTCAGTGCTTCACATGCTTGTGTTCCTGCATAGTCGAACTCGGCTGCCTGACCGATTACGATCGGGCCTGATCCGATAACAAGGATTTTCTTGAGGTTGTTATTTTTCGGCATTTTATAGTTCCCCTTTCAGCTGTGCTACGAGCTCCGCTTGGCGCGGAGTCTTAGGTTGATTGCGTTTATGCTCTCGAATCATATCAATGAATTGGTCGAACAAGTAGCTGCTGTCATGCGGACCAGGAGCCGCTTCTGGGTGATATTGTACCGAGAAGGCTGGGTACTTCGCATGTGCAAGTCCTTCAATTGTTTTATCGTTATTGTTGATATGAGTTACTTTCAATTCCGTACCTTGTACCGAATCCTCCAGAACTGTATATCCATGGTTCTGAGAAGTAATATAGCAGCGATTCGTTGCGAGCTCTTTAACCGGATGATTTCCACCGCGATGGCCGAACTTCAATTTCCCAGTGTCAGCTCCGCAAGCGAGTGCGAACAATTGGTGTCCCAAGCAGATACCGAAGATTGGGTACTCTCCAAGAAGCTCTTGCAGCATCTTCACAGCATGCGGCACATCCTTCGGATCCCCAGGGCCGTTGGACAATTGAATTCCATCAGGGCGCAAGCGCCGAATTTCGTCTGCTGTTGTGTCATGAGGAACGACGACTACATCACAGCCGCGCTTTGTCAGCTCGCGCACGATACCGCTCTTCGCGCCGAAGTCGACAAGTACGATGCGTTCTTTGTCACCAGGGCTGGAGAACAGCTGCTTCGTTGAAGTGCGTGCTACTTGATCCCGCATCAATTCCGCAACACCTAGCATTTCCTTCAATTCTTCTATTGATTGGTTGCCCGTTGTCAGCAATCCCTTCATCGTACCAAAGTGACGAAGCTTGCGAGTCAGCATGCGCGTATCGATGCCGCTGATGCCTACGATGCCGTATTCTTTCAGAAGACGGTCTACCGAATACTCAGCGCGCCAGTTGCTAGGAACTTCTTCATGTCTGCGCACGACGAACCCGTTTACGTAAGGACGAATGGATTCGAAGTCATCCCGCGTAATGCCGTAGTTGCCAATCAGCGGGTACGTCATCGTTACAATTTGTCCACAGTAAGATGGGTCGGACAATACCTCTTGATATCCTGTAATCCCTGTATTAAATACAACCTCACCTACAGACTCACCGTCTGCACCGAACCCCGTTCCTGTAAAGAGGGTACCATCTTCCAACAACAATCTTGCTTGCATGTCCGTCACTCCTCGCTCTCTATCTTGTGCACTTCACGTTGCTATTCTTATCTATCTATAATGGACTATCTATCGATCTTGTTACTTGCTCCATACAAGACGGCCGTCTACGAATGTCTTCACTGGCCATCCCTTCAAGCTCCAATCTGTAAACGGCGTATTCCGTCCCTTAGTCAAGAATTCGTCCGGATTCACTTTATGCTCGGTCTCCAAGTCAATAACCGTAATGTCTGCCGGCGCTCCTTCTTCAAGACGTCCTGTATTCAAGCCGAACGTTCTTGCCGGGTCGCTTGTCATGCGATTGATGAGCAGAGATAGCGGCCATTTGCCTGTCGCTACAAATTTCGTATAAAGGAGAGGGAATGCTGTTTCCAATCCGACAATACCGAACGGTGCAAGCTCCATCCCTTTGGCTTTCTCTTCTTCACTATGTGGCGCATGGTCTGTTACGACAATGTCGATTGTGCCATCTACCAGCGCCTCAATGCAGGCTTCTACATCGCGAGGAGAGCGAAGCGGTGGATTCATCTTCCAGTTTGCATCCAATCCCGGGATATCTTCATCTGAGAGAAGCAGGTGATGTGGACATATCTCTGCAGTCACCTTCACACCGAACTGCTTCGCTTGACGGATAAGCCGAACGGACTGTTCTGTGCTAACGTGGCACACATGATAATGTACGCCTGTCGCTTCTGCCAGCAGCACATCCCGGCCTACATGAATCGCTTCCGATTCATTCGGAATCCCCTTCAATCCATGCTTGCGGGCGAACTCTCCATCTGTTACTGCCGCACCTTTAACTAGCGAATCATCTTCACAGTGTGCGATAACCGGCATGCCCAGTTCCTTGGCCCAGTTCATCGCATCCTTCATCATTTGGGCATTCTGTACGCCAACCCCATCGTCAGTGAAGCCGACAACACCTGCATTTTTCAAGGCTACAAAGTCTGTAAGCTCTCTTCCCAGCTCACTCTTCGTAATTGAGCCATAAGGCAAGACCTTCACATAGCCTTCTTGCTTAGCCTTATCGAGTATAAGTTGTACCGTTTCTGGTGTGTCTGTGACTGGACGTGTATTTGGCATACATGCGATTGTTGTAAATCCACCCTTTGCCGCGGAGTGAGTACCTGTTGCAATCGTTTCTTTATGTTCAAAGCCAGGCTCTCTCAAATGAACGTGCATGTCGATGAAGCCTGCCGATACGAATTTTCCTTCGATGTCATGAACTTCTGCTCCCGCTGGAGCAGCTTCTTCGCGATTCGTAATCCGACGGATGACGCCTTCTTCCATCCAAATGTTAGCGTCAACCAATTCGCCTTCGGTATTTAATATCTTTGCATTTGTTAATACGATCATCGGTTTCTCTCTCCTTACAGTGCCATTGTGAAGTGTTCGTCCGTCTGGTTGGTATTTTTCAATTTCATTCAATTTCAATCTATCGATTTCTTCTATATAAGAAGTGATTCCTATGAGAGTGCTCGCTCCAGTACTGCCATCCGTACGGGAACCCCGTTTGCCATTTGCTCGAAGATTCGCGACTGTTCTGCTTCAACGACCTCGTCATCAATTTCTACATTGCGATTGACAGGGGCTGGATGCATAACAATCGCATGTTTCTTCATCAATGCGACGCGTTCAAGCGTCATGCCGTACTCTGACCGGTACGCCGCTGTCGAGTGCATCACTTCTGATTCATGACGCTCAAGTTGTACGCGAAGCATCATGACCACATCTGACTGCAGCGCTTCATCTATCGTCACATACGGTGCGTCCAAATCATGAGCACGCATATTATCCGGTGCACAGAAGCTTACGTTCGCTCCGAACTTGCGAAGCGCGTATAAATTAGAGCGTGCCACTCGGCTATGCTCAACATCTCCGACTATCGTGACATTCAGTCCATCTAGCTTTCCAAAATGCTTGCGCATTGTGTACAGGTCTAGGAGTGCCTGTGTGGGATGCTCATTATTCCCGTCGCCTGCGTTGATCAGCGGCATCTTGACGCGTTCCGCAATTTGTTCCAAGAGCCCAATCGGCTTCAAGCGGATAACCCCTGCATCCATGCCCATAGATTCGAGTGTTCGAACCGTATCGTAGATTGATTCGCCCTTCTCTACACTCGAGGAGGATGCAGAGAAGTTGATAACCTCTGCACCCAGACGCTTCTCGGCTACTTCGAACGAACAGCGGGTGCGCGTGCTGTTCTCGAAAAACATGTTGGCTACAAATTTATTTTTTAATGCATCTTGTACTTTAACATCCTGCCCATCCCAATGTGCGGCTCGATTCAATATGGATTCGATTTCGAATCTGCTTAGTGACTTTAAGCCCAGTAAGCTGCGGTCTTTTACCGTACGTTCCAACTGTATTGTCATTACTGCTACCCCCTGTGGTGTACGATTTTCACTTCATCGATGCCGTCTAATTCCTTCAAGGCAACTTCAATCTCTTCGGTGCGTGAAGTCGGTACGTTTTTACCGACATAATCAGGTCGAATCGGCAATTCCCGATGCCCTCGATCTGCCAGTACCGCCAGCTGAATCATTTGCGGTCGGCCCTGATCCATTAGTGCATCCATTGCTGCACGAATCGTCCGCCCTGTATAGAGCACATCGTCGCACAAGATAATTTTCTTATCCTGTATTGGGAATGGCTCACTAATGTCTGCCGCCTCCCGCTCTTCCCGCTTCTTGTCATCGCGATATCTCGTGATATCCAACTCTCCGACTTGAATGTTCACATTCTCAATCAGTTGGATTCGTTCGGCAATGCGCCTTGCGAAGAAGATCCCTCTTGTCCGGATTCCGACAAGTACACAGTTTTCAATGCCTTTATTTCGTTCGAGAATTTCGTGTGCGATCCGTGTTAGTGCTCGTCGAATCGCTGCTTCATCCATAATGATGTTGAATTCGGTCGTGCTCATTTGGATTTTGTCTCCTTCCGTTTTCCCACCCTTACACGAGTAAGGACTGGGCTGTTTATCGATAGTGTGCGCAGATACAAAAAAACTCCTTGCCCGTAGGCAAGGAGTTGTGCATTCACGATATGCGCGGAAAGAAGCTGCATGAAGCTACAGCGCAGAAGTAGAAGCTCTTCGCGATCCATCATAGCTCTCGGCATCTGACGGACATGCTTCTTCCTTCCGCTCTTCACGTGTTCTTTCTCGTAAACGAGCGTTACCTTGCCAGTCTCACGGGACTGATTTAAAGGTCTTATTTGATTAACTGGATTATCCCACTTCTCACGATCCATGTCAAGTAATACTACTCATATAAATTTTAGAAAATATATTCAACGTCGGTAAGTCTGCGCTTGAGCTCACTCATTACACGCTTCTCTTCCGCCTCGCCCCGGGCTTGGAACGTAACTGAAAACCGAATAAAGCGTCCTGCATCATCCCAAGGCACTGTCGAGATTAACTTCTCTCGAATTAAATATTGGGAGAAGTCCTCAGCCGTTCTGAATTCTGGCCCTCCCTGTACCGCCTTTGGCGCTTCAACATAGAGGAAGAAGGAACCTTGCGGCTTAACGGCACGGAATCCCGCTTCATTAAGTGCTGCAACTAGCAGGTCATGACGGCGAGAGTATTTGTCAGCGATCGCTTCCGTAATCTCTGGATGAGCCAGACCGTATGCAGCTGCCTTCTGGATCGCGATGAACTGGCCGGAATCGTTATTGTCCTTGACGTCACCGAATGCCTTCACAATGAGCGGATTGCCGGCAATAAAGCCAATGCGCCATCCCGTCATGTTGTACGACTTGGACAAGGAATGGAGCTCAACCCCAACGTCCTTCGCCCCAGGTACGCTCAAGAAGCTTAGCGGCTTGTTGCCGTCATAGGTCAACGCTGCGTAAGGGGCATCATGTACAATGATGACCTTGTGCTGCTTCGCCCAAGCAATGGCCTTGGTGAAGAACTCAACACTCGCTACTGCTCCAGTTGGATTGTTCGGATAGTTCAAATAGAGCAGCTTGGCCCGTTGGCACACCTCTTCAGGGATCGCATCCAAATCAGGCAAGAAGTTATTGTCAGCCGTAAGCGGAATGTTATACACTTCTCCTCCTAAATATTTCGTGTGCGTACCCATTACCGGATAGCCAGGAACCGTCATAATCGTAATGTCCCCTGGATTGATGAAGCAGGAAGGCAGCATCGCAAGCGCTGGCTTCGTACCAATGGAATGAAGCACCTCAGTGTCTGGATCAATCCCTTCGACCTGAAATACTTCTTTCAAATAGGTTGCCGCAGCATGCTTAAACTCTGCAATTCCATTATCAGCATAACCGCGGTTTTCAGGCTTGGACGCTTCTTCTGCCAATGCAGCCACGATACCTGCGTCAGCCATTTCATCCGGTTCACCGACACCCATATCGATTAATTCCACATCAGGGAACTGTAATTTGGCAGCAGCCTTAGCTCGTTTGATCTTTTCAAATTTGTAGATATTCGTGTCTTTTCCGTAATTGGCTCCGCCAATTCGCTCTGCAAATGTATGTTGAATATATGTGTTTTGATAAAATTCTGTCGTCATCTTATCCAGCCCTTTCTCCTGCACTAGTCTTATATCATCGGTTATGATGCCAATGTATTAACTATGCTTGATAATGACGACGAAAGGAATGAACGATCTCCAATACAATTTGCACTTTTTTCATACGAATATAAGAATACACACTGTTTTACAACTAAATATCATGGTTTAATTTGCATAATTATGACTAAACAGCAACTATCTATTGCGAATGGAATGAAGCAAGTTCTCCATGTCTTCCGGAAGCGGAGCATGAAGTTCCACAGTCTCCCCGCTTGCAGGATGTACGAATCCCAGCGTCATGGCATGTAATGCCTGTCCATTCATAGTCAGACCGCGCGTCCCTCGACTGTACATTGGATCCCCGACAAGAGGATGACCAATGAATTTCATATGCACACGGATCTGATGTGTACGACCTGTCTCCAATTGCAATTCAACAAGGGTCGCGTCCCCGAACCGCTCCATTACTTTAAAATGTGTCACCGCATGCTTGCTGTTATTCTCGGTTACGGTGTACATCTTCCGATCATGGGTATCACGCCCAATTGGGGCGTCGATTGTTCCTTGATCATGAGGCACATTCCCGTGCACAAGCGCCACATATTTCCGTGTAACCGAATGCTCTTTCAGCTGTGCTGCCAGGTGAACATGTGCGCGATCATGCTTGGCCGCCATCAGCAAGCCTGATGTATCCTTATCAATGCGGTGAACAATTCCAGGCCGAAGTTCGCCGTTAATACCAGACAAATCACGACAATGGAACATCAATGCATTAACAACCGTCCCCGAGGTATGTCCTGGTGCTGGATGGACAACCATACCACGCGGCTTATTAATTACAATAACGTCCTTATCTTCAAAATATACATCCAGTGGAATATCCTCAGCTACAATATCGGCAGACTCCGGCTCTGGCATTGTCAGTGTGATGACATCTTCGGCAGCTACTTTGTAGTTCGGCTTCACTGGATTACCATTCACGAGCACATGCTGATCACGTATCCATAGTTGGACTTGTGACCGAGAAACCTCTTCTTCAATTGACTCTGTAATAAATTTGTCGATCCGATCTTTTGCATTAGCCAACTCGACCGTCCATATGTATGGCTCCCGACCTTCGTCCCCTGCTTGTTCTTGCATTTGATGTTCTTCTGTCATTGCTTACAATCCCCTCTATGCTAATCCTATGCTTGGTTCGATGAATGATCTTGTTGTTCTGCAGGTGTACCCGTGCCGGATTGATTCTCCCGCTTCACGGTAACGAGCGCATCAAGCAGTACCAGTCCTACTCCGATACAAATTCCCATATCTGCTACATTGAATATTGGGAACGTGTAAGACCCGAAATTGAACTGCAGGAAATCAACAACTTCCCCTGTAAGCAGACGGTCGATAAAATTGCCAATCGCCCCACCTAAGATCAAGCTGAGTCCCAGTGGTAATATGACCCCACTCTGGTGTTTAATCTTCTGCATATACCATACAAGTCCGATTACTACCACTATCGTAATGACAATGAAGAACCAGCGTTGATTTTCTAAAATACTGAAGGCCGCCCCCGTATTCCGATGCGACGTAATCAAGAAAAAGTCACCAATTACCGAAATTTTTTCTCTCAGTTGCAAATTCGTAGCGATCATCCATTTGCTTACTTGATCAATCAGCAAAACGATAAAGGCGATAATATAGTACCACACGTGCCACAGTCACCTCATTTAATTTTTATTAAGTGTGAAAGAACTTGAAGCTGTGCTCATTGTATCACAGGAGCCGAACCCAAACCAATCCAACGCCTACGCCATTTACCACGCAGGAACGTCCTTCAACTTGCACATGCTAGACATAAGTTACGCCAACGCGAAAGGAGCGTTCTGCACGAATGAATCGACTATCCTCTGAACAATTAAACAGCTTGCAACAACAATTGCTGCAATCCAAGGCTCAGATCGAGCGCCGTCTTCATCACGGAGATCATTATGGCTTGTCCAATTCTTTACGTGAAAACACAGGAGAGCTATCTACACTGGACAATCACCCCGCGGACGTTGGTACTGAGATGTTCGAGCGCGGTAAGGACATCGCACTAAATGAGCACGATGAAATATTGCTTGAACGCATTGATACTGCACTATCCCGCATGGATAAGGGACAATACGGCAAGTGTGTTGTATGCGGCAAAGACATCCCTTATGAACGTCTTGAAGCCGTCCCTTCCACGATGTATTGCGTCGAGCATTCCCCTGAGCAGATTGTGTCCGAACGTCGGCCGGTCGAAGAACAGTTTCTTATGCCTCCATTCGGGAGGACTAGCCTTGACGAAGATACGCAAAATGGCTTCGACGGTGAAGATGCTTGGCAAATAGTCGAGTCCTGGGGGACATCCAATACACCTGCCATGCATGAAGAACGCGACGTCGATGATTATGGCAATCTCTACATCGAAGCATCCGAAGAACTCGATGGCTGTGTTGAAGCCTATGAGAGCTTTGTCGCTACGGATATGACAGGACGCCATGTAACTATCGTTCGCAATCGTCAATATCGTCAATATATGGATAACCAAGAGGGCGTCGGGTTATTCGAGCCTGATCAAGAATATGATGCCGATTACGATGGGAATCAATAGAACTTCGCATCAAGCTGATGTTGAACGATCCGTACAATGTCAGCGATAAAATCACCGATGATAGGCAGATTGAGCGCGCCTAAATATTGCAAAATGTAGACAATGATAGCCGTAAATAGCGTAAATCCAATCGCAATTCCAACACCGCGGGCCGCTCCACCCATAAGGTTCACCCAGATCAGCTTGCGCGGATTGAACAGCAATTCATTGTATTCTGAAATTCTAGACTTCTCCATCGCTTGTGCGATTTGCAGCGTATAATCATGAATGCTCTTCATCATTTTTTTAGCATCTTCTTCATCTTGGGGAGAGGTGATCGAGCTGCCTGCTTTCGATTCTCCCTGGGTATCCAATGAACTCGAATCCGTGAGTTGCTCCTTACCCTTGGTTATGTGAGTATCATCCTCTTGTTGAATTATTGTTTGTTCACGCTCGGCACTTGGGTTATGCGGATTTGTAGAATTGTTCGAATCATGCTCTGTCATGACAGACATTTCCTCCTCTGTGAAAGCCGATGTACTGCATCCCCTTATATCGCAAAAAGAGCGTGACCGAACAGATGGATTATCCATCTGCAAGGTCAACGCTCTCCCCTCTTATACTCGTCCGCGATTAACGACCACTATAGATTCCCCTGAATTGGAAACATCTATACGCAGGAACTGTTACGCAATTGCGACACGGATCGTCTTCTGTCCCAAATCAACGGATTCCATACTCTCTTGAGAACCAAACGACAAGTTCGCAACGAGTACGTTATCACGCAGTGTGGACTCGAACGCTTGAATCGCCGCTTGCAATTGCGCATCGACATCCAGAACGATATCGACCCGTTTCTCAATTGGCAGATCAAGCTTCTTGCGCAAGTCTTGGATACCGCGAACAACTTCGCGAACCCAGCCCTCTTGCTCGAGTTCCGGCGTAATCTCCGTATTCAATGCGACTGTAGTTTGATAACCTGATGCTGATGCGAAGCCAGATTTCGCTTGCTTCTCAATCAGAAGCTCCTCACGTGTCACCTCGAAGCTCTCACCGTCTTGGTTCGTGAAGTTCCATACACCGGATTCGACGATACGACGAGTGTCCTCAGCAGCCATCGACTTCAAAGCGCCTTGCAGGACACCGACATTTTTGCCGTATTTCTTGCCCGCTACTTTGAGGTTCAGCTTCAATGTGAAATCAACAAAGCCGGAGTCGCTTGTCTCGAGGCGAATCTCCTTCACATTGATCTCTTCCTTGATGACTTCTTCATAAGCCTCCAGATGGAACTCACGATCCATGGACACGATAAGCTCAGACAGCGGTTGACGCGTCTTGATGCCTGTTTCATTACGTACGTTGCGTGCCAGCTCAACGATTTCGCGAGCTGTTTCCATATCGCGTTCCAATTCGGCATCGATCAAGGCTTGATCTGCAACAGGATAGTCAGCTAAGTGCACACTCTCGCTTGTGCCGCCAAGATTCATGTAGATGTCTTCTGCAATCATCGGAGCATATGGCGCGATAAGTTTGGACAACGTGAGCAGAACACGGCGAAGCGTTTGGTAGGCGGACAACTTGTCCTCTGTCATCTCGCTGCCCCAGAAGCGGTCACGGGAACGGCGGATGTACCAGTTGCTCAACTCATCGATGTAAGACTCGATAGCTTTTGCCGGATTCAAGAAGTCATTCGCTTGCAGTCCTTTGCTTACACTTGCGATCAGCGTATGCAAGCGAGACAAGATCCAACGATCCAGCTTGTTGTTCGACGGACGCTCTTCATATGCACTAGCATCATATTGATCAATGGAAGCATACAGCGCATAGAAGGCATGCGTGTTCACAAGCGTATCAATTACTTTGGATTTCGCTTCTGCTACGATTTGCTTCGAGAAGCGCTTCGAGTTCCAAGGTGCACTATCCGACAGCAATGCCCAGCGAAATGCATCTGTACCGTACTCATTGATAATATCCCATGGGTCGATAACATTACCCTTCGATTTGGACATTTTCTGTCCATTTTCATCGAGCACGTGACCCGTTGAGATAACGGCCTTGTATGGCGCTATGCCTTTATACAGTGTTGCAACGGCGAGCAAGCTGAAGAACCAGCCGCGAGTCTGGTCAATTCCTTCACAGATGATGTCTGCAGGGAACTGTTCTTCGAACTTCTTCTCATCTCCGAACGGATGATGATGCTGAGCGAATGGCATCGAACCACTATCGAACCATACGTCAATAACTTCTGACGTACGTTCCATCTCACCGTGTTCGCAATGCGGACAGTGCAGCTTAACTTCATCCACATATGGCTTATGCAGCTCCAGGTTCTCATCTACCGGCATCGTCGCACGATCACGCAAGTCTTGATGACTGTCTGGCGAGTATTCACCTTTACAGGATCCGCATACCCATACGTTTAGCGGTGTGCCCCAGTAACGGTTACGGCTAATATTCCAGTCCACCAAGTCTTCCAAGAAGTTGCCGAAGCGGCCTTCGCGAATATGACCAGGGTACCAGTCGACCTTGCTGTTATTTGCTATTAATTGATCTTTAACCGCTGTCGTCTCAATGAACCACGATTCTGTCGCATAGTAGAGAAGCGGCGTTTTGCAGCGCCAGCAGAATGGATAGCTGTGCTCGTATTTTTCCTTGGAGTACAAGATTCCGTTCTCAGACAGCTTCTTCACGATGTCGATATCGCAATCCTTCACGAAGCGGCCTGCAAAATCAGTAATCTCATCGTTATAGCGGCCTTGGGCATTCACAACACTGATGAAGCTGATTCCGTTCTCACGGCAGCTCTTGTAGTCGTCTTCACCGTGAGCCGGGGCCATATGAACGATACCCGTACCGCTGGAATCTGTTACGAAATCAGCAGCGACGATAAGATGTCCCTTCTCGGGCATCACATATGGGAATGGAGCAGCATACGTCTTGCCAATGAACTCAGAGCCTTTATGCTCAGACAAGATCGTGTACTCGCCCTGCATCACATCTTCAACCAGATTTTTCGCAACGATATATACACCGTCTTCTTGCTGAACGCGAACATAATCCATGTTCGGATTCATGGCAAGTGCAGCGTGTGCTGGCAATGTCCACGGTGTGGTTGTCCAAGCAAGCACATATTCGCCATTGTCATGCAGCTTGAACTTCACAGTTGCAGACAAATCCTTAACCGTTTCATAACCTTGTGCTACCTCATGCGAACTGAGTGTCGTTTGGCAGCATGGGCAATATGGACTTACACGGTGCCCACGGTACAACAATCCTTTTTTATGAATCGTGGACAGGATGTGCCACACACTTTCAATATAGTTGTTATCAAGCGTGATGTATGGATCATCGAGATTCGTCCAGTACCCGATCGCTTCCGTAAGCTCACGCCACTGCTTCTCATATTCGAATACACTCGCTTTACATTTTTTAACGAATGCTTCTACCCCATAGTTCTCAATTTCCTGTTTGCCAGAAATGCCAAGCTGCTTCTCAACACCAAGCTCTACAGGTAGACCGTGTGTATCCCAGCCCGCTTTACGCACGACACGATAGCCGGACATTGTCTTGTAGCGGCAAATAAAGTCCTTAATTACACGTCCAAGCACGTGCCCAATATGGGGCTTTCCGTTTGCTGTAGGCGGTCCTTCATAAAATACGAAATTAGGTTTGTCTGCGCGATGCTCGATGGACTTGGCAAATGTATCTTCCGCGTTCCATTTCGCCAATACACGCAGCTCCCGTTCCCGGGCGCGTTCTTTGACATCAACTTTTCTCACAGTGATACTTCCTTTCTTCGATACATAATTGAGGAAACAAAAAAAACCTCCTCCCAAAAAGGGACGAGGTTCTGCTCGCGTTACCACCCTTGTTCCGTCCAACAATGACTTACAACATTGACGTACGGCACCTTCATCATGCATGCTTCTCCAAGCATACAAGCCCCCAATAACGGAGGGGATCCGGATATACTTACTACGCCAGCCTTAATCCAACCAACTGCATTCGGCATATCTTCTCTGGGATGATGTCTGAACACGATTCGTTCGTCGGTTCTCACCTGCTCCGACTCTCTGAAGAACGGATGGGCGTGTCAGTGCGTTCCCGTCATTGAATATCACGTTATTAATACATATTTATATCGTGTTTTGCGGCAAATGTCAATCAGCCGCCCCTACGACTAATACAATTCTTTAACTTCCTTCACTTCTTCACGCTCAAGCGCATCCCAGCCGTCTTGATTGAGCAGCTCCATCTGAGCCTCAACCAATGTGCGGAAGCGTGCACGATAAATCGAGGATTGCTTCTTAAGCTCCTCAACTTCCAACGCAACTTTGCGCGACTTCGCCAGTGCATCGTTCACGATGCGATCTGCATTTTTCTCAGCTTCTTTGACGATAAGCTGTGCTTCCTTCTTCGCATTGCTCTTCACTTCATCCGCAGCTTCTTGTGCAACGATGATCGTTTTGCTCAAGGTTTCCTCAAGATTCGCGAAATGGTCAAGCTTGTCCTGCAAGGAGTTTGCATGGTTTTGCAGTTCCTTGTTCTCGCGAATTAGCGCTTCATAATCTTTAATAATCTGATCGAGGAACTCGTTAACAGCGTCCTCATCATAACCGCGCAGCTTGCGGCTAAATTCCTTGTTATGTATGTCTAGTGGTGTCAATGGCATCGTGTGCACCTCCTCAAAATTACAAAAGCATGCGGCAAATCATGTCTTTTCGAACCCTCTTAGCTGCAAACGTACAAACTACAGCGAGCTCAACGTGTATAAGTACCTACCGAAATACGCATGCGGCCTTTTTTCGACACGCCTTCAATTTCTATTACTTTGAATCGTCCGAACCCTTGCAAGGAGACAACATCCCCCGCTTGGAGCTGGGTGGACGGATTTTCTTCTACCTTCCAGTTCACCTTGCATCTCCCCGCCTTGATCGGGGTTACGATCTTCGTTCGGCTAAGTCTGAATACATCGCTGGCAATGCCATCCAATCGAAGGGATGCAACACTTATGGACATCATATTCAGCTCTGCATGAGCAGTACGAAGCTCGGATAATGGGACAATCTCGGTCATTACATTCACGCGATGTACCTGACGCAGATGTGTATCGAGAAAAGCCCCAATTTCTTCTGTGATCACAATGTGGCAACGATCATCGTTAACGTGAATATCGCCAATTTTGTCTCGCTTTATGCCAAGCCCGAGCACAGCTCCCAAGAAATCGCCATGCTCAAGCTGCCCCCAATTGCGGTCGGAAGAAGTAATTTGAAGGACTTGCATCCCCATTTCTTCTCCGTCTGCGTATACATAATCAGGAGCAATGAGCGCACGCTTGCGTTCGGCCTGCTCATGCCCTCCATCCAAGCGCAGCTGAACATCAGCATTCCGATTGACCAATGTAGCCACAATAAAAGCTTGTCTCGGATCCAAAAAATCAGTACGACGGATCTCGTGGACTTGCGCCGCACGTTCCACCCACTCCGCAGCGCGATCGACAAACACACGCTCATCAGGGTGAAAGTGCGTATAAATATTTTCATTTGCTGTCATCACTAGCACTCACCTATTGCTAAATAAAATACTGAAGTACAGCAATTACACCTCTGTACACGAACTCAAGCGTGAACAATGCCACGATTGGGGAAATGTCCAGCATCCCGCCGATTGGCGGAATAATACGGCGGAACGGAGCCAAATAAGGCTCAACAATCTTGCCTAGAATCTCGCCGATAAAGCTCTCGCGTACATTAGGTACCCAAGACATCAAAATATAAACAATAATTAACCATCTGTATATGTTGAACAGGTAATACACGTATTCAGCAATCTGATACTCCAACAAGGTCACCTCGTTTGCATGTTTTCGTAATCGTCGTGTAGGATTTCTGTGATGGAACCTTGAATTTCAACCTGCTCGGGGGTACACACGAATATATTTCCACCAACCTTGGATATGTTTCCGCTTAATGCATAGACCGTGCCACTCAAGAAATCAATAATCCGAAAAGCTTGATCCTTCCGAACTCTTTGCAAATTCACGATAACCGAGCGCCGTGAACGCAAGTGATCCGCAATCTCTTGGGCCTCATCATAAGAACGCGGCTCATATAGCACCATCTTGGAGGACTTCTGTGAGTGTATGCTCACTACATTAGCAGCCTTAGAGGATTTGCGCTGGTCAAAATTCGGCGCTTCTACCTCTTGCTCGTTCATATCCGTTACTACCTTCTCACGCTCAATGATTTCTTCTTCTTCTTGAAGTCCTAGAAAATTCATAAATCGGTTCATTACACCCATTACGTTTCCCCTTCCTTCCCAACTAGGACGGATCCAAATCTCAGCCATGTCGCCCTCTCTTCCACAGCGACTTCAAAATCATTGGACATCCCCATCGATAAGTGCGGCAATGATATGGACAACGATGATCCAAATTCGTCTCGCAACTCACGTAATATGCCGTAATCTGCGAAATACGGGTCTCGTATGTTCCGGTTCAGCTTCGTATGGAGCCATCGTCATTAGTCCAATCGGCTCAATATGAGGAAACGCGCGCAATTGCTCCACAAATGCCGCGGCTTGTTCCGGTTCTAATCCATGCTTGGATTCCTCACCCTAGATATTCACCTGAATGAAGCAGCGAATGTTCCGCCCTATAGCTTCGATTCGTTGCTGCAGCGTCATTCTGTCATCCCTTCTTCCAGCCAATCCAACTCATCATGCGTCCGGTCGTCCCACCCTCCATTCGGTGGGAATAGAACATATCTATATTGCAACCGGTGCACAGTGTAGTACATTCGATATTTGTTGCCAAAATTCCTGCTTGGATCAACAAATGTCGATTCAATTCACGCAAATTAAGCATAGCATGCCCAGATGTTGTCGGACGGATGATATCATTCTGAACTTGATCCGCTTGTGGATCGCCTGCGAGCACACGCCGCACTTCGCCAATTACGCGCTCGTCCACCTCATAGCAGCAGGAGCCAATCGATGGTCCAACCGCTGCTTGAATATGCTCAATACGGCAGCCAAACTGCTCCTGCATCTTATGTACCGTTGCAGCGCCAATATTGCTGACGGTTCCTTTCCACCCTGCATGTGCAAGACCGACCACGCGCTGGATCGGATCTAAGAACATCAATGGAACACAGTCGGCATAAAATGAAGTCAATAGAACTCCCGTAACATCAGTAACCAAAGAATCCGTATTTTGAATCGCATCTTCACGATTCAGCCTTCCTTTTCCTCGTTCTTCCTCTGTAACGACATGAACATGACTTCCATGCACCTGCTCACCACATGTCCATGCTTCAAATGGCATGCCGCACGCTTTGGCGACAAGCTCGCGATTATGGATGACATCTGCCTCATTATCGTGTACATGCAGCGCACAATTCAATGAGTTAAAATGCTCACTGCTCACGCCGCCATTTCTTGTTGTGAAACCAGCCGTCAACTCTGGATAAGCCTCTGTCCATTTCTTGACATTCAATAGGACAGGCCCTTCTGCTGCCTCAGGCTTCTGTAATTGAAATGGTTCCATGACGATAATCACCTCACCGTACAGTTTACCACAAACCGTACGGTGAAGCCTATTGTTTCTGTACAAAGGCAGTGCTGTCATATTCTTCAGTTCGCGCTTGCTTCATTTCCTCCATTTTCACCAGAACGACATCAGCGCCGATCTTAACAATATTTCGCCAAGGAATGATCAACTCGCTTCCGCCACCGAACAACCCCATGAACTTACTGTAATTGGGAACAACGATGGATTCAATTCTTCCCTGTTTCATATCGAGCTCTACATCGCTTACTTGACCTAATTTCTTGCCGTCGATAATGTTGATTACATCCTTCGTTTGAAAATCAGAAATTTTCATCGCAATCACCATTCCACCAGGAATTTGACCGTAGCCAGCGTACATACCTTAGTATATGACTGCATTGGGCAAAATGCCCTGACAGACATAAAAAAAGCCGCCGCTTAACCGCGGACGGCTTATCTGTTCAAACTAGGTATTTACGTGCGAACATGCTTCTGCATCTGATTGATTGCGGATTTCTCTAGCCTAGATACTTGCGCTTGTGAAATGCCAATCTCGTCTGCAACTTCCATTTGGGTTTTGCCTTCGAAAAAACGCATCGATAAAATCATCTTCTCACGTTCGTTCAACTTCCGCATTGCCTCACGCAGCACGATCTCTTCGATCCATGACACGTCCTTATTCTTCTCATCGCTAATTTGATCCATCACATAAATCGGATCACCGCCATCATGATAAATTGGCTCGAACAAGGACACAGGATCTTGAATCGCATCAAGTGCGAACACGACATCTTCCTTCGGAACATTCAACGCCTCCGAGATTTCGTGAATCGTCGGTTCACGAGAATTCTGATTGGTTAAGGAGTCGCGCACTTGCAATGCTTTATACGCGATGTCCCGCAAGCTTCTGGACACCCGGATTGGGTTATTGTCCCGCAAGTATCTGCGAATTTCTCCGATAATCATCGGAACCGCATATGTAGAGAATTTAACATTCTGACCAAGGTCGAAGTTGTCAATGGCTTTCATTAATCCAATACAGCCAACTTGGAATAAGTCATCAACGAATTCGCCTCGGTTGTTAAATCGCTGGATCACACTCAATACGAGCCTCAAATTACCGTTTACCAGCTTCTCCCGAGCCGATAGCTCGTTTCGCTCCTGTAATGACACGAACAATTCCCTCATTTCGGCGTTCGTGAGGACGGGCAACTTCGATGTATCGACACCGCAAATTTCGACTTTGTTTCGGGTCATTCGTATTACCTCCCAGGGATGAAACATTAATGTACATTATCTCCCCGGGGTGCTTTTTTATTCCTGCGTTTCCTGCGCCTGATTAGTTCCGATTGAGCCGTATTCCGCACCCGTTCAAGCAGTGAAACGTTTACACCATCTTATTAAATTCTTTGCGCAAACGCTTAATAATCCGTTTCTCAAGCCGGGAAATATACGACTGGGATATGCCTAGCATATCGGCCACATCCTTCTGTGTCTTCTCTTCTCCATCTGTCAATCCGAAGCGCAGCTCCATGATCATTCGTTCCCGATCACTTAGCTTATCCAAGGCTTTGTGCAGCAGTTTGCGGTCAACCTGCTCTTCAATATTTTTATAAATTGTATCGTTCTCTGTGCCGAGCACATCCGATAACAGCAATTCGTTGCCATCCCAATCAATATTGAGCGGCTCGTCGAAGGATACTTCCGTTCTTGTCTTGCTGTTACGTCTCAAATACATCAAAATTTCATTTTCGATACAGCGCGATGCGTACGTAGCAAGCTTGATTTTCTTTTCTGGATCAAAGGTGTTAACAGCCTTAATCAGTCCAATTGCACCGATCGAGACCAAATCTTCAATATGGATGCCTGTATTTTCAAATTTGCGCGCAATATAAACAACGAGACGCAAATTACGCTCAATCAACATTGCTCGTACTGCTGACTCCCCGGTCGACAGCCGTGACAGCAAAAATTCCTCTTCTTCCCTGGTTAATGGTGGAGGCAGCGCCTCGCTTCCGCCAATATAGTAAATCTCATCCCGCTTCAGTCCTAGCCAGAATAACAGTCGATAATAGTGTAGCTGCATCCTCAGTTTCCATTGCAAACGCATCGCCAATCCTCCTACAACTTAGTGATGACAGGGTCGTTCGTATAGGTACATCAGTATAATCGATAGAATAATAGCAATGTTCATCCTAGCAGGCCGCTTACGAAGCGCGGTGAGTAGAATCCGGCATAGCATGATAGGCAGACTCATTCTCTGAAGTTTGCAGCAAATCTGGATGCACGATGGCTTGGAAGGCACCATCATGTGACAATGTCCCGCCATCCAACCCGATAATTACTTTCGTACATAGATAAGTCTCGTTCTCTGTGCGTATCCGAACCGAATCCGGACGCAGTCCCATCATCCACTGCATGTCACGATTCACCCCACGATAAGGGATGAGCCGTAGCCGGGATTCGTCCAGCATTCCTCCGTCTTCACTTGTACCCTTCCAAGACTGAAGCATATCAAATGGCTGCTCTGACCGAAGCCTCTTCAACCATTCAGAAGGCAGAACGCCCTCCCACAGCCTCGACTCCGTTACCACTACAGGCGCTCCTCCTAGTGGGTCTCGCAGATGATTTCCCGTATCTACGAGTCCTGTACAATGTCGAACTGTATCGCCTATATAGATATCCAATTGCACCAGCTGCTTCACTACCTGCTGCTGTCTTGCACTATGTCGCCATACGAGACGGAATAATGCGTAAGAGGCAGGAAGAGCTACTACGAGAAAGCCGATTCCAGCTTGAAAGGTAGTGCGATGAGCATCCATCCATTGTGTTGCACGATCGGATATTGTCCAAGCCCGCGCATCCTGCAGCAAATATTGCAGCCCAAATGCCCCGCCAGCAATGACAAAGGCTGAAAAATAAAAGACAGCAACATTTTTAAGAAAATATCCGGCATTCTGAAATCCAAACGCCAAGATGATCATAAGTATAGATAAGAGTAATTTGCCAACATACGTATAGAGGATCGGATAAGAAGGAATAAAGAGCACTGCTGCATACGCAGTACCCAAGCCTGCTGCGGCAACGATCCGCCAGCGCGAAAACTGGATTCCGCGGATCTTCGCAGTCATTCGCAGCAGCGTCCAATCCAATACTAAGTTTAGGCCGAATAGAAGATCGGCATAGATGACGGTCAATGCGCTTCCCTCCTTTTTCTGCCGCCAACTATTGGGAAGTTATTAATTAGTATAAAGAGTGATGTATTCGAAGTCTGTCTAATGATGGGTGTGGAATGGCACTTTTTTTGTCGATCATTCCAATCTTCATCGGGAAGGACCATTAGATAATAGCGCTAGCCGCCGTCGGAGGTAGTTGTGGAAAATGCAAAAAGCGTCTGCCCTTAACGGGCAGACGCTTATAGTAAAGTAGTACGTATTATTCGTTATTTGTGCTGCGTGGACGGTTACGCAAAAACGTTGGAATATCCAGCTGATCAGACGCTGGTTGATTGCCGAACGGGCGCAATGTAGACGAGGAACGAGATTCCTGAGATTCGCCAGAGCTTGAACTAGTCGAGCCAGCAGCTGGACGACGTCCTGGAATTGGCGCAGCCGCCTTGCTCTCGAATCCTGTCGCAATAACCGTAACTTTAATATCGTCCTTCATATTCTCATCGATGATCGCACCGAAGATCATATTTACTTCCACATCGGAAGCTTCCGTAACGATTTCTGCTGCTTCATTGACTTCATACAAGGACAGATTTGCGCCACCTGTAATGTTCATGATAACACCACGAGCACCATCAATGGAAGTCTCGAGCAATGGACTCATGATCGCCTTGCGTGCAGCTTCAGCAGCACGGTTCTCACCGTTCGCAACACCAATCCCCATCAAGGCAGAACCACGCTCAGTCATAATCGTCTTCACGTCCGCGAAGTCCAAGTTGATAAGACCTGGTACCTGGATCAAGTCAGAAATACCTTGCACAGCTTGACGGAGTACGTTATCAACCTCGCGGAAAGCTTCCAGCATTGGTGTCTTCTTGTCTACGATTTCTAGCAAACGGTCATTCGGGATTACGATAAGCGTATCTACCTTTTCCTTCAAAGCTTCGATACCGATTTCTGCTTGCGAAAAACGCTTGCGGCCTTCGAATGTGAATGGACGCGTAACGACACCAACAGTCAATGCGCCGCATTCCTTCGCGATCTCAGCAATTACAGGAGCAGCACCAGTACCTGTTCCGCCTCCCATACCGGCAGTAACGAATACCATGTCTGCACCTTTCAGCGTATTGCTGATCAACTCGCGGGATTCTTCTGCAGCCTTCTTCCCTACTTCTGGGTTCGCACCTGCACCAAGACCGCGCGTCAATTTGTCGCCGATCTGCAGCTTGTGCTCGGACTTCGCAAAGTGAAGCGCCTGCGCATCCGTATTTACTGTAATAAATTCAACGCCCTGAACGCCATTATCAATCATTCGGTTAACCGCGTTGCTACCGCCGCCACCGACACCAATAACTTTAATTTGGGCCAACTGTTCCATCTCAAATTCAAATTCCAACATGAGTCCTCCATCTCCTCTTCATTGTGCACCGATGGCCTGAAGTCAACTTTTATTAAATGAATTCACTAAACATATTTTTTAACCGATCAATGAAGCTAGGTTTGTTTGATGATTCCATTGGAGTTGGCTTCCGAGTTGCCGCTTTCTTGGCGCCACCTGCACTGCGTGGACGAACGGAGCGCAACACATGATGCAATACCCCAACACCGCTTACGAATCCTGGATCGCGTACACCAATAAAGTCAGGTACCGCGATTCGTACCGAAGTCTGCATGGCAGCTTGGGCGGACTTCAGGACTCCAGGCATAGAGACTGTGCCTCCAGACAGAATATACCCACCTGGCAGCTCCGTGAAGCCAAGTCGCTTCACTTCATTTTTGACAAGCTGGAATATTTCTTCCATACGTGGTTCGATGATGTTGGCAAGAAATACTTGATTGAATTCCTTCTCCACATTGCTGCCGATACGCGTTACTTTGAACACATGATCCTCTAGCGCGTCCTCAATCCATGCACAGCCGAACTTCAGCTTTACTTTCTCTGCATGGTCAGACATGGTTCGAAGACCATATGCGATATCGTTCGTAACGAAGTCCCCGCCAATAGGCAATGTAGATGTAGCAGCAAGCGTTCCATCTTGGAACACAGCAATAGTTGTAGCACCTGCACCGACATCTACAAGGACGGAGCCCATCATCTTCTCATCTTTAGACAATGCCAACTGCCCTCCGGCAAGAGACATTAATATTAGATCCTTGACATGCAAGCCAGCCTTCTCCACACAACGCAACAAGTTATGTACAGCTGTCTTCGCCCCAGTTATAATCGTAGCATCGACTTCCAAGCGAACACCTATCATGCCTCGAGGATCATGAATATCCTCCAGTCCATCAACAACATATTGCTTTGCAACCACGTCGATGATTTCACGTTCTGGTGGCAAAGCAATAACTTCTGCTGCTTTGAGCACACGCTCAATATCCTCTTCGCCAATCTCACGGTCTTCATTCGATACCGCGACAACTCCATGGCTGGATTGCAAGCCGATATGATTGCCTGATATGCCTACGTACACTTCCGTAATTTCAATGCCGACCATTCGCTCCGCATGCTCTACCGCATTACGAATTGACTGGACAGTCTGATCAATATCTACAATCGCACCTTTGCGAATACCTTCTGAGTCAGCAGATCCAACGCCGATAATTTGTAGCGTTCCGTTGTTAATTTCCCCGATGATAGCGCGCACTTTGGATGTACCGATGTCCAAACTCACAATGATGTCATTGCTGCTCAACCCGTGGCACCTCCTAGTTCCCAATCAATTGGTATGTTTGTATCCCCGGACACTTTGTATGTATTCAACAAAGTTTAGTCATTCCCTCTTTTTTCTACAAATTTTTTGAAGACAAATTCCTTCCATATAAGCAGTAACCGTCTTCTTTCTTAAAAACGTGAAGAAAAAAGAAGGAGAGAACGGAAATACCCATAAGTTTTATTCTAGCATTTTTTCCGTTTATTGAGTAGAGTTTTTTTATCTCTCCATATTTTGCTCATTCATGGATGAACCATTGTCTTATTCCGTTTCCTTGTTTGTTTCTTGGCCTTTCTCAGGTTCCTTTATATCATTCTCTGCGTCAGCTCCTTTTTCCTGCTCAGATCCACGTACTTTCTCATTTGTATTCTCCGAGCCGGTGCCTTCCTTATTCTGCTCTGAGCTTTCAGCTTCTCCCTTGTCCTCTTTGGCTCCCTCGAGAGCCTCGATGTCATTTGGCAGGCTGGAATACGGAATGTACGAGTCTGCCTTCAGCATCGTTATCCGTCCAGGAGACTGAGATTCCACGACACCGCTTAAGTAAGCTATCTTATCAGGAAGTAGAGGCACAGTCGTAACCACTTCGAACCCAGAACGTGTATACATCTTAATCCGATCAGGATAAGAAGAGGACGGGTAGTAGCGGATCTCCGAAATATCAGCCAGCAGCCCTCTTGGCGTAGCCGCAAGTGCCTTGCTTAGCTCGGTCTTCAAGTCGGCTTGACCTTCCCACTGTGTAAGAACCGGCTTCTCCAGTACAAGCTTCTGCTTGTCCTTCAGCGAGATCACCGCACCATTCTCCAAGCACGCTTGGATGCTCCCATCTTCCGTCAACTCATAAGCAACTGGAGCATATTCTTGAATATAAATTTCAATGACACTTGGGAACTGCTTGTCCACTTGAACCGATTTGACAAATGGGAACTCCGCCTTGATTCGTTCCGCAACAGAACTTTCACTCGTTCCGAAATACGGTTCACCCGGCTTCACACCACTGCTGCTGCTTAATTGTTCATAACTGACGAGATGATTCCCAATCCAGCGAACTTCTTTTATTTTACTGATTGATGACCTGAAGAACAGGACAACAAGCAGCACAACTAGAAGGAAGAGGAGCAGCCATTTCACTCTGACACCTATCCGTTTCTTCCTCACCGGCTTATCAGGCAGCGGGGGTATCGTTCTCAATGACACTGGATTCATCCCCTTCTATCAATACACATTTCAAAGTAACTAGAAACATCAATACGAGAACTACTACAGTCCCCTTCCGTATCAAAGAAGGGGACCGAGTATAAATTATTGCATTATCCGTTGGCAATATCAAGCTTAGGCACAGACGTGATTCGTTCAATCTTCGCGCCGAGCCTAGTAAACATATGCTCGATACTATCGTATCCGCGATCAATGTGATGAACATTCTCTACGACGGTACGACCGCTTGCGGCAAGCCCAGCAATAACGAGCGCCGCTCCTGCGCGCAGGTCGGTTGCCTCGACTGTCGAACCATACAATTCTGGCACACCTTTGATAAATGCATTACTCAGATCAACCCGAATATCTGCTCCCATTCTGGCGAGTTCCTCGACATGCCGGAAACGGCCTTCAAATACCGTCTCCTTCATCACACTTACCCCATCAGCAAGTGACAGTAACACCATCAGCTGAGATTGCAAATCAGTCGGGAACGCAGGATATGGCGACGTTACAATTCGCTCTACAGCCTTCGCTCTACCAAAGCTAGTTACGTTGATTATACCATCACTCGTTGCGATCTGAACACCGGCGCGACGCAGGATATGGATTAGCGAAGTCAAGTGGCTCGCATGCGCATTGGTCAGCGTTACTGCTCCTCGGGTTGCCGCAGCGGCTATCATGAGCGTACCCGCTACAATGCGATCAGGCATCACTTCATATTGGCTTCCTCTTAGCTTCGTAACGCCCTCAACGACAATTGTGTCTGAACCGGCTCCTGACACCTGTGCACCCATGCTGTTCAGAAAATGCTGCAAGTCAACAATTTCCGGTTCTCTTGCTGCATTCGTTATGACACTCGTTCCTTCTGCGAGAACGGCTGCCATCATCACATTCTCCGTGGCACCAACACTTGGAAAATCAAGATGAATATCTGTCCCAATGAGCCGTTCTGCACGGCATGTGATTCGATTGCCGCAATGCTCCAGCTCTGCGCCTAATGACTGCAGTCCACGCAGATGCAGATCAATCTTCCTCTCACCGATTGCACAGCCACCTGGCTGATAGATGTGAACCTCCTTAAACCTTGCAAGCAGCGGCCCCATCAAGAAAATAGAAGAACGCATCTGGCGCATCAAATCCTCCGGCACATGCGTGGAATGGGCGCTTGACGTATCAATGGAGACCGTCCCTCCATCTTGGATCGTCCTGCAGCCCAGACTTCGCATAATGTGCTGCATGACTTCGATATCTAGCAATTGCGGAACGTTCTCTAGCCTAACGATGCCATCGGTTAGAATCGAGGCTGCCATAATTGGTAAAGCGGCATTTTTAGCTCCTTGGATACGAATCGTACCAGATAGAGGCCTTCCACCCTCAATCACCAATTTGTCCAATGTGTCACCTCCGAGATTACCGCTCACCCACTACTCGATTTTCGGCACCAACGCTGCATGATTGTATCTCTTGAATCATCTGTTGAATGCACGCTATAAGGGCAAGCACGTCTGACGCTGTTGCTTGACCGGTGATAACAATGAAATTGGCATCCCCTATGCTGAAGAGCTTAGCGTCGCATTTCCGACAAACCTGTTAAGCAGCGCAGAGGGCCGTATGCGAAAAATGCACAGGAAAAATGCACAGGTTCCGTCATTTCACTCACCAATTTCCCTATCCCAGTTCAATCTCAGCAGTATCAATTATTCGTGACACATCCGACCCGTGCGCTCCTGCACTCATGGATACGGCGCTTCAGACCGTTCATGAATGCGCTCAGCATATTCAAGCCTCGACAGCTCTACACTGTGTGTGGATAGCTCCATCTTCATGAAGGGAGGGTCGCTCCAGCATACCAATTTGCCTTCCTCGCTTCCGTGGCAAAGCCACGCCACACCATCTCACAAGGATTGTGAGCTGCCGTCAGCTATACTTAGGTTCATATTCACAAGCCGTGCAATCTTGAAGAGTGTACGACGAGGCAGCGGTCTGGGGGAATCTGTCACGATGTATAGAGTATATTATGTTCGGGCGAAACGTTGTGTGACAGGAGCCCATTCCCGATTCTTCTACTATATGACGTTCTGACAATTTCAGGACAATAGCTACATATCAAATCCCTTAAGCTCGTAAATTAGGCACAAAAAAATCGGGCAAGCTTACTTGCCCGATAATCGTTGTAATTCAGCTACTACTCTTGCAGCTGCATCTGGCTGTCCAAATGACTTAGCAGCGTCAGACATGTTTTTTCGCTTCGCTTCATCAGTCATCAACGACTTGATATGGCCGAACAAGGCTTCTGTCGACAGTTCTTTCTCAGTAATCATAATGGCTGCTCCCCCATCCTGCAAGGAGCGCGCATTCGCTTCCTGATGATTGTTCGTCACATTTGGCGACGGGATCAAGATGGAAGGAATTCCGAGAGCAGTCATCTCTGCAAGTGAAGAAGCTCCCGCTCGACTGACAGCGAGCGTTGTTGCCGCAAGCACTTCAGGCATGTTGCTGATGTAAGGCAGGACATGCAGATGATTGCGAACTGCATCACTCGTCTGCAGCACAGCCTTCCGTGTATTTTCATAATAGTTCTGCCCCGTCACATACACGAAGTGTACATCCGGCAATTGCTTCAGTAATGGCGCCATGCCGATCATCGCTTCGTTCACTGCCTTTGCACCTCGGCTACCGCCTACGATGAGGACAATTCGGCTGTCGCTCGGCAATCCGAGAGTCGCGAAGCCGCGTGCTTTCTCCGCTTCCATCACTGCCGTTGCTCGCGGATTCCCACAATAAACTACGTTTTTTGCTTTCTTGAAATACGGAACCGATTGCTCGAAGCTAACCGCAACTGTACTCGTATATCGGCTTAGAAACGTATTCGTCAGACCCGGAATCACATTCTGTTCATGAATGACGGTCGGAATTCCAAGCTTCGCTGCAGCGTATACAACGGGACCGCACACATATCCACCCGTTCCAACGACTACATCAGGCTTGAATTCTCGCAGCATTTCTTTGGCCTTGCCTACACCGCGAATGAAACGCATGATCGTCTTGAAGTTTTCCATTGAAAGCTTGCGGCGAAATCCTGTAATTTCAATCGCCCGAAAATCCAAGCCCTCTTCAGGAACGAGACGGCTCTCCAATCCCTTCTCTGTTCCAATATATAAAAAAGCGCTGCCGGGATACTGCTTCTCGCATTCCCTTGCAATGGCGACTGCCGGGTAGATATGTCCACCTGTCCCGCCACCGCTGAGCACGACGCGCATGACTTTCACCTCGCATAACGTGATATATTCAGTAAAATTCCTAGTGCAGTCAGCATTAAGGTCAGCGACGAGCCACCATAACTAATTAATGGCAGCGTTATTCCCGTAACTGGCATGAGTCCAATTACGACACCAATATTGATGATCACTTGAACTGCCACAATTCCAACAATGCCTGCCGCCAGCAGGCTGCCGAATTTATCAGGCGCCGTCAGAGCAGTTCGCATACCTCGCCACACTAAGATAAGAAATAAAATCAAAACCGTAACTGCACCTAAAAATCCTAGTTCCTCTGCTAAAATCGAGAAGATAAAATCAGTTTGCGGCTCAGGCACATAGCTGTATTTCTGGCGGCTGGCACCGAGGCCAAGTCCCATAAGACCGCCTGGCCCTATAGCAAATAACGACTGAATCGATTGGTATCCAGCCCCCAGCGGATCCTGCCAAGGATCAAGAAATGCGGTAATCCGCAGAAGCCGATAGGGCGCAGCGAGCACGAGTCCAACGAACCCAGCTACCCCAACTGCAGCAAGCGACAGCAAATGCTTCATCTGAGCTCCCGCCACAAAAATAACAAGCAACACCGCACCAACCATGACCGTTCCTGTACCGAGATCCGGCTGCAGCATGATAAGTCCGAACGCCGTTCCCATAATCGCAAGCGGCGGCAGCAGCCCCTTTGTAAAGCTCGTAATGCTCGTTTGCTCCTCGGAGAGCATTTTGGCCATGAACAGAATCATCCCGAGCTTCATAAACTCGGACGGCTGTATGCCAAACGAACCGATGCCTAGCCAGCTTCGCGCCCCACCCCGAACATTGCCGATTCCCGGAATGAGAACAACAATCAGGAGCACGAAGCAAATAAGAAGTCCAATCTTCGCATATCGCTTCCATACGCGATAGTCCGTATTCATCGTAACGAACATCGCAGCAATCCCCAGCAGAGCAAACAGCAATTGACGCTTAACGAAGTAGAACGAATCTCCATATTCCCGGAAGGCGAGAACAGCACCGGCGCTGTATACCATAATCATACCGATCGATAGCAGGGACAGTACCGAGACGATTAGCCACAAATCGGGCGCAGTGCGTGCTTTGACCATGCGGTACACCTCTATTAGGACAATGTAGGGGCTTGAACACCCCCCTACTACAGACTATGCACCGCCGCTTTAAACATGCGTCCCCGATCTTCATAAGACGGGAACATGTCCCAGCTTGCACATGCTGGTGACAAGAGAATGATATCGCCTGGCTTCGCATAAGCGTGCGCCATATCGACAGCTTCCTTCACTGCGTCGGCTGCATGATCTACATTGTCGACGACAGATATATCCGTTAAACCTGCCTTCTCGGCAACTTGTTTCAAAATGTGACGCGTTTGGCCCATCGTAACAACAGCCTTCACTCGCTCTCCCATAATGGGGATCAGCTCATGGAAGTCCAGCCCTCGGTCAAGTCCACCCGCAATAAGAATAATATTGCGTTCGAATGCGCCCAATGCCATCAGGGTAGCCTTCGTATTCGTAGCCTTGGAGTTATTGTAGTACTTCACACCGTCCTGCTCGCATACGAATTCAAGACGATGCTCTACCCCTTGGAACGAACGCAGAGGCTCTGCAAGTGCTGATGGCTCTACACCCGCAGCAATCGAAATGGCACACGCTGCCAAGGCGTTGTCCACGTTATATCTTCCTGGGATGCCGAGTTCCACGACAGAAAAAATCCGATGCAATTGGCCTGTGCCATCTGCATAGACGATCATTCGCTCCTCTTCCTTCGCCTCAAACTCATAGGATGGCTCTACGAATACGCCGCGCTCCACGCGCTTCATCGAAGATACCCACCACTTCGTCGCTTGAATATCGGATGCAAGACTACAGCAAGTCTCATCATCTGCGTTCAGCACCGCAATATCTTCACTTCCCATATTGGCGAATAATCGTGCCTTCGAATTGACGTAATCCTCCATCGAGCCATGGTAGTCAAGATGTGTCTCAGCAATGTTAAGTAAGCATGCAATGCGAGGGCGAAAAGCGCTTGTCCCCTTCAACTGGAAGCTGCTGAGTTCCACAACCAGTGTATTGTCCTCGTCCGCATCCTCAGCCGCCTGACAAAGCGGAGTGCCTATGTTGCCTGCAACAATCGGCTTCATTCCTGCAGCTTCCAACGTCTTGCCTACCCATGTTGTCGTTGTCGTCTTCCCATTGCTTCCCGTAATCCCGATAATCGGAGCTGGACTCAGCTGATACGCAACCTCTACCTCCGTTACGACCTCGATGCCGAGTTCCACAGCGCGGGCTACTGGAGGAGCCGTATAGGGGATTCCCGGATTTTTGACTACAAGCGATACCTGCTCATCGATCAAGTTATCTGGATGATGCCCGCATACAACACAAATGCCCAAAGCTTCTAATACCGAAGCTTCGGGGCACTTGTCGCGATCCTTCTTATCATTGACGGTGACAACCGCACCGAACTTGTGGAACAATTGCGCTGCGCTGACGCCGCTCTTGGCTAAGCCAAGTACGACGACACGCTTCCCTTGATACGTTTCTGGGTGATTCATTCGTTACATCCCCTTGTTGATCCATAATCCAAGTCCGGCTAATACGATTCCCGCAAGCCAGAACGTAATAACTACTCGCCATTCCGACCATCCACTCAGTTCAAAGTGATGATGGATCGGGCTCATCTTGAACACGCGCTTGCCGCGTGTCTTGAAGGATACGACCTGAATAATTACCGACAGCATTTCAATGACGAAGATACCGCCAATAATAATGATGAGCAGTTCTGTCTTCGTTAGAATCGCTACCGCTGCAATGGCTCCACCAATCCCGAGCGAGCCTGTGTCGCCCATGAATACCTTAGCTGGATGCGCATTGAACACGAGGAACCCGAGTACTGCGCCAACCATAGCTGCTGCGCTGACCGCAGCCGATATTTCCGATGCCTGCATCGCGATGATTGCAAATGCCGAGAAGGCAATCGCACTTGTACCGGCAAGCAAGCCATCCAAGCCATCTGTGAAGTTGACCGCGTTGCTCACGGCAAGCATCATCAGGACGATGAACGGATAGTAGAACCATCCGAAATCAAGCCCTAGAGACGTCCCTGGTATCGAAATAACTGTACTATGACCGGACTGCCACAACAGGAAGCAAATGAGTCCTGAACAAATGAGCTGTCCAATCAGCTTCTGCTTTGCAGTTAAACCGAGCGAACGTTTAAAAATAATTTTAATATAGTCATCTAAAAATCCAATTAAGCCAAATCCAAGTGTTGCGATAAGCAGCACATAGAAATCGGTATCCATCACCGAAAATTTAAGGAAAGAGAGAGCAAACGCAAGTAAGATAATTGCGCCACCCATCGTTGGCGTTCCTGCTTTTTTCAAATGAGCCTTCGGACCATCGTCACGAACCTGCTGACCAAACTTCAACCTACGAAGAAGCGGTATCGTTAACGGGCCCAATATGACGGCTAGGAGAAAAGATACACCGATTGTCATTAACATCAACTTGAAGTCCAATCCTTACACCTCCCGTTACACAACCCATTAATGATGGACACTAGTCCATTCATTAACAACTTCTTCTAGTTTCATTCCTCTGGATGCCTTCACAAGCACGGTATCGCCCGCCTGAACATGCTGCAGCAGGCAAGCCTTCAATGCTGCCTTATCATCAAATGAATAAACGGCGTTCTCTGCAAAATGTTGCAGGGCACCCGATCCAATTTCACGGCCCAGTTCGCCATACGTGAGCAATAGATCCAAGCTGCCCGGGCGTATGGATGCTCCTACTTCATAGTGGAGCCTCGCCTCATTAGGGCCTAGCTCTAGCATATCGCCGAGAATCGCAATCCGTTTGCCGCCCTGCAGTTCAGCAAGCACGTCAAGCGCAGCCTTCGTCGCAGTCGGACTTGCATTATAGGCATCATTTAACAACACCCATCCGCCAGACGTAATCGTCCGTTCAAATCGCATCCCGCTTATTTGTGCATTGCCAAGACCATGCGCAATCTGCTCGTCAGTCAGACCGAACAAGCGGCCTATTGCAACAGCAGCCAACGCGTTAATGACATTGTGCTTGCCTAAGAGCGGAAGCTCGACAGTCAACGCATTCTGACTGCCTGATGCCGCAACTGTGAATGTTGTCCCCGCCTCATGAAGATCGATATGCTCTGGTCGAACATCACATTGCATACCTGCACCGAAGCGAATAACTGACATATGCTCAGGCCGCTTCGTCGCTTCTTCTGAAAGTGCCATGTCAACGAGTGGTTCGTCTCCATGACAGATGAGCACTCCATTTTCTCGTAGTCCGCTAGTAATTTCTAGCTTAGCACGCGCAATCTCTTCCCGGGAACCAAGCTGCAGCAGATGCGCTTCCCCGATGTTTGTAATGACTGCTGCGTCAGGCTGAGCGATGGAAGACAGAAGTTCAATTTCACCTCTTCCGCTCATCCCCATTTCGAGAACTGCAATTTCCGTATCTTTCGGCATGGACAATATCGTTAACGGAAGGCCAATATGATTATTGAAATTGCCATCCGTCTTGTGAACACGATAACGTTCCGCAAGAACAGAAGCAATCATATCCTTCGTGGTCGTCTTGCCATTGCTGCCTGTAATGGCTACAACCTTAACCTGCTGCTGGGCTAAATAAGCTTGTGCCAGCCGCTGAAGCGCCTCTAATGTGTTGTCCACCATAATGAGCGGATAGCCTTGCGGCATATCGTCATGATTGGACTGCCACATCGCAGCCGCTGCCCCATCCTTCAAGGCTTGATCCGCATACAGATGTCCGTCGAATCGTTCCCCTTGAAGCGGCACGAACAATACACCAGAATCGATCTTGCGCGAGTTCGTGCTAACCCCTTTTACCGTGCGGTTCCCATAGGAGGGATCAGAGAGTGTCCCTCCACACAAGTCCGCTACTTCTCGTAACGTCGTTTCAATCACTGAACTTTGCCCCTTATCGCTTCTTTGGCCACCAAGCGGTCATCGAAGTCAAATGTTTCCTTGCCGATGATTTGGTAAGTTTCATGGCCTTTCCCCGCAATCAATACTACATCGTGCAGGCTTGCCATTTCAATAGCTTTCGTGATGGCAGCACGGCGATCAACGATGCATTCATAACGGCTTGGATCCAAGTTCACTTCATGAAGGCCCGCTACAATATCCTTAATAATCAAATCAGGGTCTTCCGTACGAGGGTTATCGGAAGTTACGATGGAATAATCCGCGTATTTCGCCGAGATTTTGGCCATCAGCGGACGCTTCGTACGATCTCGGTCTCCACCACAGCCAAATACACTGATGACACGTCCTTCAGCGAACTCCTTCACCGTCTGCAGCACATTCTCCAGTCCATCCGGTGTATGCGCGTAGTCCACGATCACGGCAAAGGATTGTCCTGCCTCAACAGCTTCTACACGCCCGTCAACTCCAGCAACACTTTCAAGGCTCACACGAATCGCATCCAGTTCGATGCCTTCAATGAGTCCTACAGCAATCGCTGCTAATGCATTGTATACATTGAACTTACCAACCATACGCAGCTGAATGTCTGCCGAGCCTCTGAATGTATGAACTGTGAAGCTCGTTCCTTTTGCCGTAATCCGAATATTCTCGGCACGAACATCCGCCTGCTCTGTCATGCCATACATGATCGTCTCAGCGGTTGTCATGCTTGCGAAGTATTCAGAAGCCGGGTCATCTGCGTTGAGCACCGCATAGGAGCGATCTTCCTCAGCGTCAGAGAATGTATTGCCTAGCCGTGAGAACAACAGGCCTTTGGCTTCACGATATGCTTCCATCGTCTCGTGATAGTCCAGATGATCTTGTGTTAAGTTCGTGAAGACAGCCGTACGGAAACGGCAGCCTTGTACACGTCCCTGTACGAGTGCGTGGGAAGATACCTCCATAGCCACGGCATCTACACCCTCGTTCACCATGTCATGAAGCGACTTTTGCAGTTCGAAGGCATTCGGAGTTGTACGCGACATTGGGAACACCTTGCCTGCATAACGCATTTGAATCGTTCCGATGACACCTGCATTTCGCTTCGCATCATTCAAGATTTTTTCAATCAAATACGTGGTTGTTGTCTTACCATTCGTTCCCGTAATGCCAATTAGATTCATACTGCGGCTAGGTGAACCATAGAACGCATCTGACAGTACTGCAAGTGCATGTCTAGCACTCTTCACAATCAATTGAGGAACCGGCAGCTCCAATTCACGTTCTACCACAAGTGCAGCTGCACCAGCTTGAACCGCCTGCTCTGCATAACGATGGCCGTCTTCGGCCGTACCAGAAATACAGAAGAACAGATCCCCCTGCGCCACATGGCGTGAATCCATCGCGAGTCCTGTTACGACTGTATGTTCGTCTCCCTTGCACTTCGCTGTCAGCATTCGTGAGCAAGCTTCAGCCAATTGCATCTGTTGCATGAATTATTCCTCCGTCTCTTTCTCTTCTCCCATATAGATTCGAATCGTAGATCCTCGATCTACACGGGTTCCGGGCTTAGGCGCCTGATGAATAATGGTGTTGCCCGTACCGGATTTGGCTAATTGAAAATTCATATTCATATCTTCGTAGATATCAGTCAAGGTCTTCCCTACTAAGTTAGGAACGACAACAACCGGCGTCTCATCGAAACGATACTTGCGAGAAACTTGTTCCTTCCGCGGCTCAACGCCCATATAATGGAGCGTATCTTCCATAATCCGCTTCACAATCGGCGCAGCTACAAGACCACCGAATTGTATGCCTTGCGGATTATCAACTGCTGTATAGATAACAACCTTCGGGTCATCAGCAGGTGCGAAACCAACGAACGATACAATATGCTCGTTCGGTGAATATCTGCCATTGATAACCTTCTGTGCGGTACCTGTTTTGCCACCAACGCGATAACCATCGATAAAAGCATTTCTCCCCGTGCCTTGAGCAACCACATGTTCAAGAGCATCACGCACCTTGCTTGAGGTCTCTGGACTGATGACTTGTCTGACCAATTCCGGCTTAATATCTTCAACAACCATCCCTGTCTCCGGCTGAATGAATGACTTCGCCACATGCGGCTTGAACAGCTTGCCTCCATTGATGGCCGCAGACACTGCCGTAATTTGCTGAATAGGCGTGACAGATACCCCTTGTCCGAACGCAGTAGTGGCAAGCTCAACAGGGCCTACCCGGCTAAGCTTGAACAAAATTCCGCTTGCTTCTCCACTCAGGTCAATGCCTGTCTTCTGTCCGAAACCAAAGTTGCGTATGTAATCGAACAATGTCTCTTTACCCAGTCGATTACCAAGTGCAACAAAGCCTGGGTTGCACGAATTTTGGACGACTTCCAAGAAGGTCTGACTGCCATGACCCCCGCGTTTCCAGCAGCGCAGCTTCGCTCCACCGACTTCTACACGTCCAGGGTCAAAAAAATGTTCATTGTACAGATCAACCTTGCCCTCCTGTATCGCAGCAGCAAGCGTTATGATCTTGAACGTAGAACCCGGCTCATAAGTCATCCAAATGGGCAGGTTGCGATCATATACATCAGAGGGGAAGTCCTTGTAATGAGCCGGATCGTAGCTTGGCTTGCTTGCCATTGCCAAAATTTCACCCGTATTCGGATCCATGGCAATCGCCAGCGCCTGATTCGGCTTCAATTCCTCCATCGCACGATCAAGTTCCCGCTCCATAATTGTCTGTATCTGCTTGTCAATCGTCAATTGCAAATTTAATCCATCTCGGGGAACGATGTACTTTTCTGAGGAATTCGGCATCTGATTTCCACTTGCATCAGACAAATAGGCGATGTTCCCTCGCAAGCCGGTTAATGCAGAATCATACCTCTGCTCAATACCTGTCAACCCTTGATTGTCTATACCGGTGAAGCCGAGTATATGAGCCGCCAAATCGCCATAAGGATAATATCTTTTATTATCCTCTGCCACGACGATCCCCGGCAAGTTCAACTCCCGTACTTTTTCCGCTGTTTCAAGCGATATTTTACGACCGCCGCCCTTAATCTGCTTCACAGACTGCCCTTTCGCAATCATGCGCTCTACAACTTCCGTTTTCATCCCAAGGAGAGGTGCAATTTGTGCTGCAGTGGCTTTCTGGTCTTCAATTTGCACAGGAATAGCCCATATCGTTGGAGAACTGATATTGTAGGCGATTCTTTCGCCTTTGCGATCCAGTATCTCACCGCGCTTCTGGGAAATAGGAATCTCCCTCCGCCACGAATCTTCTGCCAGATTCGCCAGATCTTTGCCCTCCCACAACTGCACATACGCCAAGCGGACAATGAGCGCGATAAATCCAATCGATATGAGCACCATTCCAACGATTAACCTCTTACGGATCGTCACCCCTGTAACCTTCATATATACCCTCCCTCGTCCGACATCGGTTCATAAACAACCTATTCGGGACAACCAGCGGATAGAACAAGCTTCAAGAGGATGATCCGTAAGCCTACACAAGACCACTTTTTTCCTTCTCCGCCTCACACCTTACGGATGTTTCGGCTCCAATTTAATATGAACGATACGTGCCCCATTTTCATTGGTTTCTTTTTGTTCGGTGACGTAGCCTTCTCCATCAACACGAACTTCCCAACCGAGCATGGAGGTGATCTCCATGACATCACGCAGCGATTTGCCCTTAAAGTTCGGCAAAGGCAGCTTATCAGGCTCGTCAGTAAGCAGGTATATCCGTTGGCCGATTGCCAATGGCTCGCCTGGCGCCGGATATTGACGCTTCACTTTCTCCCCTGCTCCAACCGTCTCGAAGACGATGCCTTGCTCAGCCAATCGCTGTTTGGCATCGTAAGGCTTCAGGCCCTGAATATCAGGTGCCTTAACGGTTGTTGGTGCACCCGTCTTCTTGTCACTGCCCTTTTCTTGGCCGGAGATTGAAGAAGGAACACCCATGTAACGCAGCGACTGCGATACGATCTTCTTGAACATGAGCGGCGCTACAAAGCCGCCACCTTCCCAATAATCCTGCGGATCATCCACAACAACCAAAAGAGCAATACGTGGATCCTCAACAGGAGCAAAGCCGACGAAAGATACTACCGCACGAGTCGTGGCATATTCACCGTTAATGACCTTCAATGCTGTACCTGTCTTGCCGGCAACGCGATATCCTTCGATATACGCATTTTTACCTGTACCAATCTGCTGATCCGCAACAACCTGTTCCAAATATTCACTTACCGTTTTTGCAACGCCTGGGTCGATTACTTGACGAACTACCTCCGGCTTGCGTTCAGTCACTTCACCCGTAACGGGATCATGAACCTTCCGAACAATATGCGGTTTCATAAGCTTGCCGCCATTGGCTACAGCTGCCACTGCCATAATTTGCTGGATTGGCGTAACTTGAACCTTACCGTGTCCGTACGATGCCGCAGCCACGTCTGCCGGATATTCAAATCGGATAAGACCATTGTTCTCTCCGGGAAGTTCAATGCCTGTCGGTTTGCCAAAGCCAAATTTCTCAATGTACGCCTTCAAGCGCTCTTCCTTCAATTGCTCAAATCCAAGTTTAACGAAGGCAACGTTACTGGATCGCTTAAGACCTTCGAAGTACGTAATTCTCCCCCATCCATCACGGTTAACGTCGTGGATGAGCCGTCCTCCCGCATAGATGCGTCCAGAAACGAATGTCGCATTCGGATCAAAGATGCCTTCCTGCACAGC
The DNA here is from genome assembly GCF_000686865.1 of Paenibacillus sp. UNC217MF. Lineage (NCBI taxonomy): Bacteria > Bacillati > Bacillota > Bacilli > Caryophanales > Paenibacillaceae > Paenibacillus > Paenibacillus sp. UNC217MF. Next base: position 381,671 of record NZ_JMLT01000003.1, read on the forward strand.
CGCGGCCAGTGTCACAATTTTGAATGTTGAGCCCGGCTCATATCGAGACTGAACCGCATGATTGTAAAAAGCTGCAATGTCCTTAGCATCCCAATACGTATTCGGATTGAAATCTGGCATATTCGCGAGCCCCAATATATCGCCAGTCTTCGGATCTGCTGCTATTACCGTCATGCTATGAGGAGAGTATTTATTGTACACCTCACGCATCGCATCTTGAATATATTGCTGAATATTACGATCGATAGTGAGGTATATGTTGTCTCCATCCTTAGATGGCTTGTATACTTCCGAAGCCTTCGGCAGCTTATTACCCATCCGATCTTTCTCATATTGGAGCATCCCTGCAGCTCCGCGCAGCTGTTCGTCATACAGCTTCTCAATTCCGCCAATCGGATTGCCCTGCTTATCTGTATAACCAAGCACATGCGACGCCAATGATTCTTTCGCGTAGAAACGCTTCACCTCAGGCAAGAGGTAGAGTCCGACATCTCTCAATTCTGTCGTCTTCTTCAACTCATCTGTGAAGTCTCTTAGCTTCTGTGCAGTCTCATCGTTCACCTTCCAGCCTTCACTGCGAACTTCTACCTGCGCATAGAACTCATCCTTGTCTTTCTTCTTGCGGACGAGCTCATACAATTCGTTCTCAGGTTTCTTCAGTATGACGCTCAGTTTTTCTACGATAAGCCGCTCTACATCAATATTCTTCTCAACTAACTTCTTCGAGGTGCGCAGTTCCTGAATGATCTTAGGGCCGACCGCTACTGTGTATGCAGGTGCATCCATAGCAAGCACTTCACCATTCTTGTCATATATCGTGCCTCGAACTGGGGTAATCTCCTTCTTCACAGCCCAAGACTGCTTGGCTTCCGCCATCCAAAATGGCTGATTAATAACTTGGTACCAAAACAGTCTCCCAATAATGACAATAAAAAAGAGGGTGAATAAGCCCCCGATCGTCAACGTGCGCAACTTAATTCGTTTGACCATCTTCATCCCTCGTTTAATCGTTTCCTACTTGTTGTTTGTATACTTCGATCTCAGATAATGTCTCAGGGAAGCGCAAACCATTCTTTCTTGCTTCGCGTTCAATCCGATTCCAATCGGACAGCTTCTCCTTCTCCACCGTTAGCTCCGACACTTCATTCGTCAGTGCAACCGTTGCCCGCTTCGTTTCTTGAACCTTCAGGTTCATGTTGTAAATATTGGCATACCCACTAATGATGAACAAAGCTACGCCCGCGCAGAAACCGATTGTGCCCAAATAAAGCAGCTTCTCTCGAGTAGGTAGAGTAGATTTCCGGGTTACCTTCTTCTTCGTTTGACGATATCGAGGCTTCTGCTGTGTCTGTTTCTCTGGACGCATCGCCAGGTTGCCGCGCACATAGGCCATTTATCTGCTCCCCCTCATCCCAATTTTTGAGCAACACGCAACTTAGCCGAACGCGACCGCGGGTTGTCTGCCAACTCGTTATCATTCGGGGCAATTGGTTTGCGATTCACTAACGACAATACACTTTTGTGGCCACATGCACACATTGGCAACCCCGGTGGGCATGTGCATTTTCCTACATACTCATTCATAATGTGCTTACAGATCCGATCCTCCAGCGAGTGGAACGTAATCACGGCCACTCTTCCTTCCGGTTTCAAGCAGCGTACCGCTTGATGTAAGGCATCTTCAAAAGCGCCAAGCTCGTCATTAACAGCAATTCGGAGCGCCTGGAAGCTTCGCTTCGCAGGATGTCCGCCTGTTCGTCTTGCAGCAGCAGGAATACCTGCCTTGACCAGCTCTGCGAGTTCTCCGGTCGTCTGAATGGGCTGCTTAGCGCGAGCTGCGCCAATCTCTCTGGCAATACGCTTCGAGAATTTCTCTTCCCCGTATTGATACAAAATTTTCGCGATATCGGCTTCTGACCAGCCATTGACAATATCGTAAGCTGTCAATTCGCCATTCTGATCCATACGCATATCCAGCGGCGCGTCATGGTTATAGCTGAATCCACGCTCTCCTTCATCAAGCTGAGGCGATGATACGCCAAGATCGAATAGGATCCCATCCACTTGTGGAACTCCATCCACCTGCGGTACACCCGCTTGAATCAATGCTTCCTCCAAATGGCGGAAGTTGGTTTTGACAAGCGTTACTCGATCCAAATAAGACGCAAGCCGAACCTTCGCATTATCCAACGCCCAATCGTCCTGATCCAGCGCAATTAGTCTTCCGGCAGATGACAGCTGAGAAACAATTCGCTCGCTATGTCCAGCTCCTCCTAGCGTACAGTCGACATAAATGCCGTCAGGACGTATTCGCAAGCCTTCTACCGATTCTTCTTTCAACACGGTAATATGATGAAACAACGCAATACCTCCCAATTTCGGTTCCCATCTAGCTGCGATGCGTTATGATAGTCCTGATGTTCACCTAAAAATTAAAATCAACCAACGTCTCCGCAATTTCGTTAAATGCGGATTCCGACTGCTCTACATATTGTTCCCAAGCATCCTTGCTCCAAATCTCTACCCGATTCTGGACACCGATAACCATGCATTCTTTTTCCAAATGTGCATAGCCGCGCAAATGGGAAGGGATTGTAACCCTACCTTGCTTGTCCCATTCACATTCACTTGCCCCAGAAAAGAAGAAACGGGTAAAGGCTCTAGCATCAGCCTTCATTAAGGGAAGTGCCTTTAACTTCTGCTCAAGTGCTTCCCATTCATTCATAGGGTAGACGAAGAGACACTGATCCAACCCTCGAGTCAGTATAAATGTGATTCCTAAAGAGTCACGCAGCTTAGCAGGTATGATGAGACGGCCTTTGTCATCGATGCTATGTTGATACTCGCCCATAAACATCAGCCACCACTCCTCCCCCTAAATCCACCACAGTGCCCCACTTTCCTCCACAACGAATGTATACTTCGCCATAAAAGAAAAAAATCCTGCTAGAAAGCAGGATTTTATTGCGAAATAGGCCTATATAAATTTTGGATATGTTTCCATTAACACATACAAAGACAGGACATCAGCATGCCTAATCATGCTCTTACCTTCTATCTTCGCCATTGTCTACAGCCGAGTTGCCTGTGTCACTCTGCACTTCAGAAGAATCCGCAGCCTTGTCTTTACTTGCGTCTTCTAATGCTGCCTCTGCCGCCTCAGCATCTGCTGGTGTTATTGATCCCAACACATTCTCCCCGGTATTCCCGCTCAAGTTTCCATTCCTTCCTCTCTTCTTTCTGGTGATAAGCCAGATCGGAGTTCCGATAATGAGCAGCGCACAAAGAAAAGGAAGCAGCGCAACAAGCACGAGAACAATAGACTTCACACATTTTACAAGAGCGTCCCAACTGCCTACAAGGGTATCCGCTACTTGAGTTCCAAATGCATCCTCAAGCGCTTGACCACGCTTCGCTTTAAGCCGTTGAACCATATCCAATGTAATCGTGGACATCGCTACATTGTTATCATAATACCTCATTTTCCCCACAATTTGTTCAATTTCCGATTGTACATTCCCCAGCTCATTCGAGAAGTTTAATAAATCTTCCGATTTCGTGGCCTTCTCCATGAAGGACAGCAGTCTTGACTCTACTGTGCGGCGCGCCTTAAGCCGCGCCTGTAAATCAACATACTCCTCGGTCACATCATTAGCCGAATATTGACGAGTATAGGAGATCGACTCCCACTTGCCTAGCTCATCAATGAACGATTGAAATCCAACAGCAGGAATCTTAATGACATAGGATCCGCCTCGCTCGCTGTCTGTCTCCTGATCCGAAAATTGCAGCACATAGCCTTGTGATTGCGCAATGAATCGATTCAGCTTCTCTTTCACAGCCCCGTAGTCGGCAACTTCCATGCGAAGCTGCGCTTCATAAATGAGCTTGCGATCGGTCTTTACCTGCACTTGCTGCCCCGCACCCACCTGTAATGGTTCCTCTCTGCTTACAGCAGCATCATTACTAGTCGCTTCCATCTGAGCCGCTTCTGGCGCTGTATTCCCCGCCATTTTTAACCCTTGACTGTCTGATGCCGAACTACAGCCACCAAGAAGCAGCAACAGCAGAAGCGACGCCAGCACGACTGTTTGCCATCCCCAATTTCTCTTTTTCATCCCATATGCCCCCTCTATCATCTTGGCATGGATATCTTGGATGTAATGGCTTTGTTCTCCATACTCAATCAATAGACGAATTGCCAAGAAATATGTTGCATAGGTAAGCTTCATACACAAAATAAAACCGCCACTAACATATCGCTAATGGCGGTTCTTCCTTCTTGTCTGATACAGGCTTCATCGCTTCATTCCATCAGTGCTCTTGCCAGCTCTCCAAGTAAGACTTTTGCTCGCTGCTAAGCGTGTCTACGGAGATTCCGAGCGACTCCAGCTTGTAGCGTGCAACTTGCTCGTCAAGCTCATACGGCACATTGACAACTTTTTTCCCAATGGATTGATATTGATCATTTACATATTTCAAGGACATTGCTTGAAGCGCAAATGTCATATCCATAATTTCAGCTGGATGGCCATCCCCTGCAGCCAGATTGACTAGACGGCCTTCAGCCAGCAAGTAGATGCTGCGGCCATCTTGCAGCTTGTATTCTTCAATGTTCTTGCGTACCGTACGTACAGATGTGGAACGAGCCGCAAGCTCAGGCTTATTCACTTCAACATCGAAATGTCCAGCATTGGACAAGATGGCACCGTCCTTCATCACGTCATAATGCTCACCACGGATGCAATCACGGTTGCCTGTGACGGTCACAAAGATATCTCCTACACGAGCGGCCTCGATCATCGGCAGCACTGTAAATCCATCCATGTAGGCTTCTACGCCTTTGATCGCGTCCACCTCGGTAACAACGACATTCGCGCCGAGACCTTTGGCACGCATAGCAACCCCCTTGCCGCACCATCCGTACCCGACCACGACCACCGTCTTGCCGGCTACAACCAGATTCGTTGTACGATTAATGCCATCCCATACCGACTGACCAGTACCATAACGGTTGTCGAACAAATACTTGCAATACGCATCATTAACGGCAACCATCGGGAATTGAAGCGTGCCATCCTTCTCCATCGCCTTCAAGCGGAGAATGCCTGTAGTCGTTTCTTCCGCGCCGCCTCTCACTTGATCACGCAAGTCAGGGCGCTCAGCGTGCAGAATCGAGACCAAATCTCCTCCATCGTCGATAATCAAATCAGGCTTCGTCTCCAATGTGTGAATAAGCAACTGCTTATATTCTTCCGGATCTGGGTTGTACTTGGCGTATACAGTAATGCCGTCTTCAACTAGCGCAGCGCATACATCATCCTGCGTCGACAACGGGTTGCTTCCTGTTATCGTTACATCTGCGCCACCAGCTTGAACGACCTTCGCCAAATAAGCGGTCTTCGCCTCCAAATGAAGCGATATTGCTACTTTGAGTCCTTTGAATGGCTGCTCCGCCTCAAATTGTTCCCGAATGCGGTTAAGCACAGGCATATGCGCTTGAACCCATTCAATTTTCAAATGACCTTCTGGTGCCAATGCAATATCTCGGATGATGCTCTTGTTTGCCGCATTTGTATTACGAGTTGGTGTATTACTCATGGACAGTTCATCCTCTCCCATTTTGGATTAAGAAGCCATTTCATGATCCGTCTTGATTTCAGGAAATCGGGTCTTTCCAGCTCATGCTCTTAACATAGCTTATGACAACAGGGCGATGCGATGTTCCCCTCTCCATACGACAGGAGCTTCCATCAACATCGCAAACCAATTCTCACCGTAACGGCAGGCATACCCTAGCATATTCAATACACGTTCCTGTGGTTTGCCAAGCGGATGAAGGGAGACATGCAGCCGTTCCCATTGCCGCAAACCTGATTCATGCTGCTTCGCCATCGCGTCCTTAGCACGGTGATGAAGGAAATCAATCTGTTCAAGTACTTTATTATGATTCGTAGCACCAAGTTTCCCAAGTGCAGGAAGCGATACGACAAGGTCCTCCAGCAGCTCGGTATATCTAGTATCCACTTCTGCACGCAGCGTCTCGAAGCGTTCATCCAAGTGAAGTGCATCCTGCGCTTGCAACCACGAAGCTCTTCTTGCTTCGTAATGATACACAACATCTTCAACCGACAACTCATACTTATCTAGAAGCTTATTTAGTGTCCCCTCAATACAAGTAAATCCCATGCGTGGCCATATGATTGGCATTCTCATTCCCAGCTCTCTGAATGCCTGCTTCGTCTGCGCCCAGTAAGCAATTTCTCCTGGTCCAAGCACGGTAGCCAGTACTGGGAATAAATAGTCCTGCATAAGCGGTCTCGTCAATACATTATTGCTCAGCTCCTGCGGTGAATTCCGTGCGATGTCCAACATCTGCTCCATCGTGCACGATATTCCTTGGCGATGATTGACAAATTGCCCGTTCTCCTTATGCAGCAAGTGTCGCTCCCCGTCACGCACGAGGAACACATTCGCGCTGTGTTCGGAACGTACCGCCTGAGGGCTATAGCCATAAGAAGCAAGCTGCTGCTCACTGGTGTCGTAAGCCTTCTCCAGTCGGTCATTGTGCTGGAGGATCGCCTCGAACATAGGCGCTTCAAGCTCGCGCAGTCCGTCATCTGCCGAATCGATGAGCACGAGTCCATATTCACCAAATAGTCGGCCCATAGTCGCTGCGAAGGAATCTGACAGCGTGGCACAAGTAGCCACTGATTCGCGCAAGTGCTCGAGCAGCCCTGGTGTAAACTCCGTCTTGGGCAAGGAACTCTCTAGCTCTGTAAGAACCGATTCCCATGCAGCAGCATCCAGCTTCACATGGCTCACAGGGGCACGACGATCACCTGGCTTCTCCATTCGTATACGCTGTACAGCAGGATCGGAGGTTACCACATACGTATGATCAACCTCATCAAAATCATGATCCTCTCCAGCAATCCAGAAGACAGGAACCACTGGTCTTGCTAATTTGATTTCTGCTTCTTGCGCCATTCGAATAATGGAAATTGCTTTATACAGAACAAGCAGCGGACCCGTAAACAAGCCGCCCTGCTGTCCCCCTACAACGACTAACGACCGCTCACCCTTCAGTCGTTCTATGGAATCTCGTACAGCTTGGCTGTTATTGAACCGCTCATTATAGCGGGTAAGCACATCGGCCAAGCGTGTGCGATTCACTCTTAGCTGTCCCGAACGCTCCACCCAATCCGCTCTCTTCTCCCAATCCAAGTCCGGATGATATTCGTAGAACGTCTCGACAACAGATGGTTCGCGTTCCATGTACTGTACGGTCAGCGGTTGCTGAACCGGAATAGATAATATTGGCCATTTCAAAGATAGCCGCCTCCCTTTTTGCCTCGTCTCGATTGTACACAATGCGGCTTCTGACCGTCAAAACAAAGATTATGTATTCCATTCCTTCATGCTCAATTCAACAACTAGCTGCCATCATCCATTGATATTGACGCATGAGTCCTATCAATAATCTACCTTTATGAGTATAGCTTATCCTACATGCTTGCCGAATAAATAATTATTCCAATCAATAGCAAGAAAACGTACAGTACGCCAAGCAAGAAGAAAGTTATTCGCCAAATGACACGAATCAATTTTCTCGGATCCCACCTGCCATACTTCTGCTGTTGCAACCCACCGATTAACCCTGCTGCGATTAACAGAAAGAACAGTATCCAATAAAATCCTGCCTTAGAATCAAACAACGTATTATATAAACCGCCTACCGAGGCAATGAGAAACACCGTCGTTATATCCATTGCCAGCTTAATTGCCCTCTTCTTCGGTTTAAGCAGCCCCCTACCAATTAGCCAAGTAATAAGAAATGGGAAGAAGGGCAGTAAAGAAAGCAGAACGAATCCGTCAAACATCAGTTGAAACATATTCGGGTAGACTCACTCCTCTCAACAAGGGATCAGCACGGGAAATGTTATTCGCAACTTGCTAGAATAAGACGGTACATCATACGATGAAGCGGTACTGCAATCTCATATCGATCAGCCATTCGGATAAGTGCCCCCGTTATTGCCTCTATTTCTGTCCTTCTTCCCGCTTCTACATCTTGAAGCATGGACGACGAATTGGACGAAGTCATCCGGCACACCTGAACAACCCGCTCCCAATCCTTCTCTTCATCGATAGAAATATGAGCCGCTCGGTATACCGCAGCAGCCTCACCGAACAACTCCTTCATTAAAGACAGCCTGTCCTCTTGCAGCAGCAGTTGACCGTTCTTGATGCGCAGCACAGCCGTTAATGGGTTAATAATGACATTGACAAGCAATTTCTGATAAACCATACCTTCGATGTTGTTCGACAAAAACGTTTGAAATCCTGCATTTTCTAGCAACTTCTTTGTTGACAAACATAAAGAATTGACTAATTCCATCTGTTCTGTTCGGCTTCCAGCAGGCTCCCAGATGCCAATTGACGTATGCCCGTGCCCCGTATGTACAACCTCATTGCAATTTACTCGCTTAGCCGCTTCCGTTGTAACCGCCCATATTAATTGCTCGTGCGGCCATATCGCACTAAGTGCTTCCATATGACCAACCCCATTCTGATAGCACACCAATGAAGCTGTCTGCTCTCTAGGAAACTTCTCTAACTGACTAAGAAGCTCAGAATCAATATGTGTCTGCTTCACGAACAACCATATGCTGCTCGCTCTCATACCTGTCCGTTCAAGTACTTCTCCTGCTTCTGCCAACGGATACGCATGTACTGGATAGATATGGGCCTGCCTCCCATCCAGATCCTCGAGGTGAATCCCTTGACTACGAATTAGCTCCGCCTGCTCCGGAGTTCGTGTCCACATCCTCACCTTTGTATTGCTGCTATCTATTGAATTACGTGTTCTCATCAGCATCGCTGCATGAAGCAGCCCCAATGACCCCCCGCCAATAATATCGATAACCATATCAGGCACCTTCCCTTGTGTACAAGTATCTATTTGTTATATCAAACCGAATGCAAAAACACAAAAAAGCGCAAAGAGTGAGCAATGCTCTCCCTTCACGCTTTCTGTAAGCGGATGGAACTATTCAATTCGCTCTAGGTTGCCATTGGCGTCCATCCGAAAGCGAGTTTTGGAGTCGTCCTCTTCTTCACTTAAAATCGCTAATCTGCGAGCACGATCCATAATTTGAATGAGCGCCTTATAATCATCATTTACCGTACGGTAATCCGTTTGAACGGCATTCACCTGTTTGGAGAGATACTCATTCTCTTCACGCAGACGGTGATACTGCTCTTCCTTCTCATGCAGTTCTTTCTCCGTATGCTTCAATTGACGCGACAGCTCTTGATAACTGTTGCGCCATTGACGCAAGAAGCGGATCACCATATCCATGGAAAGTGATTCTTCGGTAATGAGCTCTGGCTTAAGGCCGACTTCTTCACTGTCCGCCAATGCAATAGAGGCCACCTGTGCACCAATAGGCTGCTTTTTCATATAGTTTCGCTTTTGACGCTGTGCTTTTGCAAGCTGAATGGCAGCTTCATATTTTTTACGGACACAGCTATTCCAGCGGAATCCGCAAGCCGCAGAGGTGCGGCCAATCTTTTCCCCTACTTCTTCAAAAGCAGCTAGCTGGGTACTTCCTTCTCGAATATGTCTTAACGTCACTTCTGCCAAAATCAAATCATCGTCCGCTGTCCACGCATCTTGTCTAATTGCTGTCATGCGATACCCTCCTAACGACACTCATTCAATTCGGTTGTATACAGCACCCACGCCATATGCATTGAAGCAAGTGACGAAGGATGATCAGTCGGTAATCAACCGCTTATTCCATCTCTATGCCCATGGTAGAGTTCATAGAATCTATCGGATACTAAAATGTATATCCATTTTTTCTATGAATCATACGTATGCCTGTCCATACAATAGATCACAATGAAGGGGAGATTCCGAAAAAGTTCGTTAATCCATCAAGATTGGCAGTTTACACCAGATGGCTAGAACGCTATAATGTCAATAGTAAATGTTGGGTTTAACGTAACGAGAGGGGGATGAATCGTGGCACGGATGTATCGCGTACTCGGCTTCTGGACATTAGTAATCGGTCTGATGGCGTTCGCAGGAGACATGATTGAGATGGCGCTCCTGTTCTTCATGCAGACTGCTTTTTTTGTGTTGCTGGGTTACTTGAAATTGTCCGAACGTACATATACAATGCTGTTTTGGGCGTACATGGTCGTATGCTTCAGCGGCTTTTCGTACTGGAGCGTCTTCGTTATGAAAAACCCTTACTAAGCAGCATCACTGTCTGTTGACTTGTTGCGGACGGATAATGAATGAAAGAATGAATAGATACAGAAAGAAGCGTCAAGAGATCGGCGATCTCTTGGCGCTTCTTTTGTGTTGAATCTTATAATATTCCAATTTCCGATTCCGAACCGCAAGACAGCAGGAGTACATGAAACCGTTCACTCATCTGATCACTCAGCAGCAATTGTCGAATGGCACGATTGCGACGCGCTTCCGCACTGAACGGATCTGGGTTGGTATGCTGCTGCAATTCATTTAGCAACCCCTGTTCGAGTAAAAATGACTTTTGTGTCATATAACCGATGATCGCAGCATTCACTTGCTTCGCAACACGCTGGCAAATATCGAAATCCACCATCGACGTGATATCTTGCTCGCCAATATGAATCCAAGGGTTGTCATGAGCCTGATGACGATGGTAACACATCAGTGTCCCCTCCATCCGATGTGCTGCTGTCAGCTCATTCGTTCCATCCCCATAATCAATAAATATGAACTCTGCTTCCCCCACCTGACTTAAAATTGAGGTCATCCAGGCCGTCATCGCAATCCCCGCATCAAAAATTTGCTGATCCACAAGTTGAATTTCATGTTCCTCTAGCCATAGGAGAATATCTTCCGTTGCGGGCAGCCATAGCGGCATGAATTGCTCCTTCTCCTCATCCCACTTCACATAGCACTGTTCATACCGGCCATCATGATGCCGGATGCGCTCGACTGGGAATGCATCAAGCAGTTCATTGGCTACAACGAACAGGCGCCGTGTAGGAGCCTCTTGTTCAAACACCTGTTCATCCCACCATGTAATTGGAACCCGCTCTCCTCCGAGCAATTCGGATACTAGTCTCTGATGATGCGGGCTTCTTTCCACAATGACATGCTTATAGCCTTCGAAGCGATCATACTTAAGCCGCTGGCTCATCTGCAGTGCGAGACGTCCTGTACCAGCTCCCCATTCTACCAGCGTGATGGAATCAGCATCCCAGCCACGCTCCCTTGTGCGTCGTTCTACATAGACAGCAAGCATCTCAGCCATGATTGAGCCGATATTCGAGCTTGTATAGAAATCGCCATTACGCCCAATCTTCGGTCGTTCTGACATATAATATCCGTCTGTTGCGTGATACAGACAGGTGCCCATAAACTGCGAGAAAGGAATGCAGCTGCTATCGGATTGTTCAATTTGGTTAATTAAGTATTGAATGAGGACGGGATTCGGCTGATAATGAGACATACAGTCCTTCCTTTCTATCTATGCAGGTTCAATAGAAGTATCTTGCTAAGTCATGCAAGTATCATCCATGTATACAACTCTATGTACACAACCACGAGTTCAGGTCATGTCCAACCCGATCTGAACATACGATAATGTTGTGCAACTATTTAAGGAGGTCGCCTCATGACCATAACGACACGCGCATGGCGCTCGCTTATCGGACTTCTACTATCGATGCAGCTCATCGCGATCGTTCCGTGTGCGACAGGTGCGGAGCCAGCTTCGCCTGTACAATGGAGCATTCAGCCTACCGCTGAAGAGCTGCAGCTGCTTCAACAGAGTCTCTCTATCACAGAACTGGATAAGGAGATCGATCGTATCTCCGTTCAGGAAGCATCGACAGCCAAAGAACGTTCACGAACGGAAGCTGAGCTTCAGACCCGCGAAGCCGCCTTGGAACAGAAGCGAGAACAAGCCGGTCGTGTGCTTCGCGCTTATTATATTGGAGAACGAGACATGATGCTCCAGGCTGTTCTCTCTGCGGATCAGCTGCAAGATATGTTTCAGTTATTCGAATATTTCCAGATCCTCTTCCAGTCTGATCAGGACATTATGAATGACTATAAGGAACAAACGCAAGCCTTGCGTCAGACAAGAGATCAGCATATGCGTCTGGAAAGGGAGCTTTCAACGGTACGCACTCAGCTGATTGATCAGCGCGATCGGCTCAAGCGGCTGCAGCAGAAGCTGGACGCTGACATATCGGCCAGCAGTGATCCTAAAGCGATGAATGCACTTATACAAGAGTTTACAACTTACTGGCAGAACGTTGGACTTTATGAAGTTCGTCATTATTTCCGAGCATTGGCCAATGCGATGAACAAGCTCCCCGATTTTGTCAAAAATAGTGGAAGCCTTAGCATCGAGGGTACTAATTATACGATCACAGTCAAGGAAGAACAACTCAATCAGTTTCTCCGTGAGCAGGATCCCATGTTCGAAACCTTTGCATTCCAATTCAAGGAAGGCATGATCGCCGCTGAAGGCTCGCGCTCTGGCATGAGCGTACGTATCGAAGGGCATTATACGATAGAATCGGAACCTGAGAATCGAATCTTGTTCCATGTTGATCGAATGTTGTTCAATGGGCTTGAACTGCCCGAGTCGACGCGTACAGAGTTGGAGGAAAAATTCGATCTTGGCTTCTACCCGAAGCAGCTCGTATCTTTTATTGAAGCCAAAGAAGTGACAATTGAAGACAAAAGCCTTACCGTCAAGCTGGCGCTCAGCTGGTAAGGCGGTAAGGCTAGAACTTCTCCTCGTCAGAGAATCAGCAGATGGCCGTATCCAGTGCATTGTACCATGGATGGATACTCAATCCCGCTATCTGCTGATCGTGCTTGAATGATTCCATTCCTTCTGGAGCTGCTCCGTTGTTGCAGCCCCCTTCAGCCAAAGCTCAGCTGTCCCAATCCATCCATAAATCGGTTCCATTGCATGAAATAACGCCGCTCCTTGATTGGCTTGAGGCAGGAACATATCTGGCAGCCAGCGACGGATATCTCTCCAGCGATCTATGTATGCTTGTTCGTGAGCAGGCAGCACAGACAATGTATCGTACCATTCTCGCTGAACCGCAAGACTTGTCATATAATCAATCCATTGCCTTGCCTCCGCTTCATGCTGTGAACTGGAAGCAATCATATAGCTTCTGCTTGTTGCCCACTGCCCAGCAGGAAGATGTACATCGGCTGGCGCTTCAATCGCTAGCGGTTCACTAACCTCGGCCACTGCTTCCGAATAGGGAACGATCCCAAAGGCTACTCGACCGGCACGCAGCAAATCCCACGTATCTGTTTTGCTCGCTTTCTCTCCCCAAGGTATAAAATGAGCTCGATAAGACTCCAGCTGGGCTAACTGTTGGTTCCACTTAAGACCGGATCCTTGCGCATTGTCGGCAACTCCCTTCGCATACCAATCGGCACGCATCAATGGCGCTTGATTCACTTCCGGCCATAGCAAGCCCAACCGCCGAATTAACGATAAGAAGGCTTCCTTATCTCCATCATGCCAGGCAAACCAGGCTTGAGGCATAGCACGCAATTCTACAGCAGCTGTACCACGCTCAAGCAGAGCAGAAGCCCCCTCCTGACTGCTAGGGTCAAGGATCCTCTTCCACTCCTCCCAATTAGAAGGCAAGGATTCTTTGGTTCTGCCGGCCATTAATTCCTTGTTCCATACCAGCACATAAGGATCAATCTGAGCAGGTACTCCCCACGTATACCCATTCCACTTCAGTTGATTCATTAGCCATGCCGGAGAGGAGAAGCCAGCATTCGATGACTGCTCAATCGGCAGCAGCCACCCCTTTTTGGCAAAGCCCATTACGGAAACACTGTCTGACAGCATAATGTCCGCACTATATTCCTGAACCAGCTGATTGAACCATTCAGCATCAGTCAATTTATCTGTCGTATTGACAAGCTCTACATAGATGCCCGTTTCGTCAATAAAAGTCTGATTGGCTTGATTGAGTTGGATAAATGATATAGGTGACAGGTTCACCTGCACTCTTAGCTGCTTCCACGTTTCTGGACTCTTCTTCGCCTTAGGCGGCCGATTGGCTACCTCATTCGTTGAGGGCTGTGATGGTACGAATAATTGATCATCTATATGAAATTGGGACAGCAAGAGTAACGAAACGAAAATCATAATAACCGCAACTAGCAGCTTTTTTAAGTTCGGCACTCATTCTCCTCCCACGTTACCATTTTTGACTTTTCCACCTCCTTATTGTAGCACCGAACGCACTAGCTGTCCCTATCTGAATGCGTCATTAGAGCAAAAAAATAAGCCCCTGGGACTATCCAGAGGCTCTGAGGGCTGTCGCTCACTAATGACTCTATAGGAGATCAGCTGCAAGCTGAGCGAGTCGGGAGCGTTCTCCCTTCTCAAGGGTGACATGGCCGCTTACACTTTCTGTCTTAAACCGTTCCACCAGATAGGTGAGACCATTGCTTGCTGAATCCAGATAAGGATGATCAATCTGCGCTGGATCTCCCATGAGGACAATTTTACTTCCTTCCCCGACTCGGGATACGATTGTCTTCACTTCATGTTTGGATAAATTCTGAGCCTCATCAATGATGATGAACTGTCCTGGTATGGAACGGCCACGAATATAAGTGAGCGCCTCAACTTGAATATTGCCCATACCCAGCAATATTTTCTCAATGTCCCCAGCTTTTTTCGTATCGAACAGAAATTCCAAATTATCATAAATCGGCTGCATCCAAGGCCGAAGCTTCTCTTCCTTCTCCCCTGGCAAGTACCCGATATCCTTCCCCATTGGCACTACTGGCCTTGCAATGAGAAGCTTCTTATACTTGCGCTCATCTTCCACCTTCATGAGGCCAGCTGCAAGCGCCAACAACGTCTTGCCTGTACCTGCCTTCCCTGCCATAGTGACAAGGGGAATATCGTCATTGAGCAGCAGCTCAAGCGCCATACGCTGCTGAGCGTTCCGTGCAGTAATGCCCCACACGGGATCATTACTGAGAAATAGCGGCTCAAGCTTCTTGGCGTCTGCGCTCACCTTGAGCAAAGCAGACTTACTCGTCCCCATGTTATCTTTCAAGATGACGAATTCATGCGGGTGAAATGACATATTGACATTTAAGCTGCGGATGGGGAGATGCCGGAAGGAATAAAATTCATCGATCACCCCAGGATGAACGAATAAGGTGACGCAGCCATTATACAACTCATCGCCAGATTGTACGGTACGATCTGACATATAGTCCTCTGTATGCAATCCCAATACATCTGCCTTGATTCGTACAAGCACGTCCTTGCTTACTAGAATGACAGTTGCTGGCTCGGATTGCCGTTCCTCCTGCTCTAAATGATAATTCAATGCCACGGCCAAGATCCGATTGTCATTCGATACTTCCCCGAACATCTCCTGTACTTTGACAAAGCTGCGATGATTCAACTCCACCTTCAACGTTCCACCGTTGTGCAGTTTAACCCCCGAATGAAGATGCCCTACATCGCGGAGCCCGTCTAGCAAGCGGGAAACAGTACGGGCATTGCGCCCGATTTCATCTGCATTTCGTTTCTTCGAATCAATCTCTTCCAGTACAACTGCCGGGATAATCACTTCATTGTCGCCAAATGCAAATAATGCGTTCGGATCATGCAGCAACACATTCGTATCCAGTACAAAAATTTTACTCATAGGATCTCCCTTTCAGTTCGCATGCCCGTACTTGCAACACCAGCGGACAGCCGCGCTCGGTGTTACATAAAAAATGCAGGCACCGCTCACACTATAGTCAGTACACATGCCGCACTACTTATTTGACCAACGAACAAAGAAAGGAACGATGAATTCATGCGTATATTGCTAATTGCCATGCTTGTCATCGGACTCATCGCCGGATGCGGAAACGCGAATAAGCACGCTGCTACGAATAACTCCTCCAATCAAGTTAAGGCGAGATCAACGAATAATGGAAAACCGGTCATTCACGATCGGGAAGCCGTTCGCGAACACTTAACTGCGCTGGCTAGGAAGGTGCCGGGGGTTCGCAACGTTAACTGTGTCGTATTCGGCAATACCGCAATTGTCGGGATTGACGTCGATGCGAGCCTAGAACGCTCTCGAGTCGGAACTGTCAAATATTCCGTTGCAGAGGTTCTCAGCAAAGACAAATATGGCGCCCATGCACTTGTTACCGCAGATATCGATTTGAATCAGCGTCTTCATGAGATGGCGGTTGATATTCGGCAAGGCCACCCTATTTCTGGCTTTACAGAAGAACTTGCAGATATAATGGGCCGCATCGTGCCGCAGATGCCAAGCGACGTCCAACATATTGATCCATCCCGCAATACAGACCAGCCTAAACTGAAAAAACAGATGTAGCTGCATGATTGCCGCACGGCCGCGTGAAGACCGGACAAGCATATTGACGCACGAAAAGCCTAGTGGGGTTCCACTAGGCTTTTCGCATGAAGACATCGTCATATTCATGATCCAGCATAACAGCTGCAGATGGGCAATAGGCCGTCCCGATGCCTGTTTGATCGGATAACAGATGAGACCCTTGGGACATCTTATGTTGCAATAAGGGATTACCCATCATCAAAGCTTCGGACATCACTCAGACCTCCTCCACATCATAATTGCAGCTTTACTCTATTATATTAATGATGCTTCAAAAATTGCATACCCTTATCCACTTAGGAGCCAGGTTGGGTTGTATTCGCATGCTGCGAGTCCGCTCCACCTTCTCCGGATAAGGTTGATTTCAATGATTTGCCGGCAAGTACATCCTTAATCGCCTGCTTGCCCTCTTCCAACTTCACCGTGTCCGGATAGATGTACGGGCTAACCCAATTCCCATCTACTGAAATGTAGTGAATGTTATCGCGGTTAATTCCTAAGTACGTAGAAATGGAACTGCGAATTTGATCCGGTGTCATATCAATTTTGAAGTTATCAGCCATCGCATCAATAACGCCTGTTACCTTTGTTAGTCCGCCAAGCGATTGCATGTTGCCGACGATTTCCTTCAGCACTGCATTCTGGCGGACGTTGCGATCCGCATCTGTCGTGCCCTTCGTCATTGGACGGCAGTTCGATTTGCGGTAGCGAACGAAGTCAAGGGCGTTCTTGCCGTCGAGCGTCTGCTGGCCTGTCTTCAGCTTGATATGGGTTCCATCCGCATTATCGTTATAGCACATATTCTGATCCACGTTCACGTTGACGCCGCCGACTGCATCCACGACATCAGAGAAGCCTTGGAAGTTAATCACTGCGGCATAGTCGATCGGCATGCCCATATACTTGCCAAGCATCAGTTTCATCTCATCTTCTGGAGTAGCGCTGTCCAGCTTGCCTTGCTCCTTAAGTGTGAAGAACTTCGGATAATAATGATTTAGCTTATCCGGATGATAGCCGGGCAGTTCGAAATACGTATCACGCGGCAAAGAAACAAGCACCGCTTCCTGTGTTTCCGGATGCATTGCGCCGACCATGACAACATCAGTACGACGTCCAGGCAGTTCTGGCCGATAGTCGATACCGAGCAAGATGAAGGAAAAAGGCTCCTTGTTCGGTGAAAGCGTATCTTGCACCGTTGAACTGCCGCCGCCCTGTTTAGCAACTGTAGAAATATCGTTCAACTTGTTGTTCGCATACCAAGCAAAATATCCGACAATGAATATAACGACAACAGCTGCGATAAGCGCGGTGATAAGGGTCACCTTCAACCATTTCGGCATCCCTCGCTTCTTCGTGGAAGACTTCCCTTCGGAGGGCTTCCTCTCAGGCGACTTCCGCCGTTTCTGCTTCGTTCTAGGTGGCAATGGTGTCGATGAATTCATATCTTACCTCACTTACTCATTGTATTTCGGATTCGCTTCGATGTCCTGCCATAATCGCTCTGCATCTTCGCGGTCGAATACTTCTGTACTCATTTCTTCTTCCCGCCAATACGTAATGACATATCGCTCATCCGATCCATCCAAGCAAGCCTCGAAGGAGGTCAGTTGATGATCCTCCTTCAAGATTGTCTCAAAAAATTGTACCGTCTCCTTCGCTGCCCCATCATCCGGGCGCTGCTCAGACACAATATGAATTTGCAGCCAATTGAATAGTGCAACTTGCAGCTTCATCATCCGGCCTTCTCTCCCCTTTGCGTGTCGGTGATGGTGATAACGATGACGCACAATCCATTAGTTCTTTGAATC
The DNA here is from genome assembly GCF_000686865.1 of Paenibacillus sp. UNC217MF. Classification (NCBI taxonomy): domain Bacteria; kingdom Bacillati; phylum Bacillota; class Bacilli; order Caryophanales; family Paenibacillaceae; genus Paenibacillus; species Paenibacillus sp. UNC217MF. The sequence continues at coordinate 399,931 of NZ_JMLT01000003.1, forward strand.
TGTCGCCTTCTTGCGGCGAGCTTCCATAAAATAGCGAATGCGTACCATGAACATCAAAGCGACCGCGACAAACAAACATTGAATGATTGGCAGCTTGTCTATTTGGAAGATGAGCAGAACAAACGCGCCCAATCCCATCAGCAAATAGATCAGTACCTCCTTCAATATCGGGAGTTTCTGCACACGGAAGACTTTATTGAACACATACACGATTAACAGATAAATAAGCGCATAACTTACAAAGGGATGGGAAGCCAACCATTCCTGCATCGTAAACGCTCACTCCTTTGCCAAAGTTGTCCAAATCCCATTATACATGGGATTCGGATACTTTGCGCGTCTTTTCTGCGCGTTCACGCTCGCTTTTGTTCAGTATTTTTTTGCGTAACCGTACAGAAGACGGTGTAATCTCGCAATATTCATCATCATTCAAATACTCTAAAGCTTGTTCCAAAGAGAATAGAACAGGAGTTTTCATCTTGACAGTATCGTCTTTGGTTGCGGAGCGAACGTTCGTCAACGCCTTCTCTTTACAAATATTTACGACGATATCGTTGTCGCGGTTGTGCTCACCAACGATCATACCTTCATAAATTTCAGTACCTGGGTTTACGAACAACGTACCGCGATCTTCAACGGACATAATGCCGTACAGTGTTGAATTTCCTGTTTCTGTCGATACGAGAACGCCTTGGTGACGTCCGCCAACTTGACCGCCAGCATATGGGCCATAGCTGTCAAACGCGTGGTTCATGATGCCGTATCCGCGTGTCAGCGTCAAGAAGTACGTGCTGTATCCGATAAGACCACGTGCAGGGATCAAGAACTCCAAACGCACTTGGCCATTGCCATGGTTAATCATGTTGACCATTTCTGCTTTTCTCGTTCCCAAGCTTTCCATTACCGGACCTGTAGCTTCTTCTGGAATGTCGATAAGCAAGCGCTCAATCGGCTCCGTCTTCTTACCATCCACAACTTTGATGATAACTTCTGGTTTCGAAACTTGCAGCTCGTATCCTTCACGGCGCATGTTCTCAATCAAAATACTCAAATGCAATTCACCACGACCCGACACGATAAATGCATCCGGGCTGTCGGTCTCTTCAACACGAAGGCTGACGTCTGTCTCCAGTTCCTTCATCAAGCGCTCGCGCAGCTTACGTGATGTAACCCATTTACCTTCACGTCCTGCAAACGGGCTGTTGTTCACGAGGAACGTCATTTGCAGAGTAGGCTCATCAATATGAAGAACCGGAAGTGCTTCTGGATTCGCCGGATCTGCAATCGTCTCACCAATGTTAATATCCTTAATGCCGGCAATGGCAATGATATCGCCCGCTCCAGCTTCTTCTTGCTCAACACGCTTCAACCCTTGGAAACCGAACAACTTCTCGATGCGTGCCTGCTTCGTCTTCCCTTCACGGTTAATAACCGCTACAGATTGACCTTGACGGATCGTACCACGGTTCACACGACCAATCGCAATACGTCCCATATACTCGTTGTAATCGAGCAAAGTAACGAGGAATTGCAATGGCTCTTCTGGATTTTCAGTTGGTGCAGGGATGTGGGAGATGATCGTCTCATACAACGCCTGCATGTTCTCTTCCTGTTTCGCAGGATCGGATTCCATGCTCGATGTACCGTTAAGCGCAGATGCATATACAACTGGGAAGTCCAATTGCTCATCATTCGCATCAAGCTCGATGAACAGCTCAAGCACTTCGTCGATGACCTCTTCTGGACGAGCATTTGGACGGTCAATTTTGTTTACAACAACAATTGGCGTCAATTGGCTCTCAAGCGCTTTGCGAAGTACGAACTTCGTTTGCGGCATGCAGCCTTCAAATGCATCCACGACGAGCAATACGCCGTCAACCATTTTCATTATGCGTTCTACCTCGCCGCCGAAGTCAGCGTGGCCTGGTGTATCTACAATGTTAATCAGATTATCTTTGTACGTAATGGCTGTATTTTTAGCCAGGATCGTAATTCCGCGTTCACGCTCCAAGTCATTGGAGTCCATTGCGCGTTCTTGAATAGCTTCATGCTCACGGAATGTACCGGATTGTTGAAGCAGTTTGTCAACCAAAGTCGTTTTCCCGTGGTCAACGTGTGCGATAATTGCGATATTGCGAAGTAAGCTTCTGTCTTGCATCGTAAAATCTTTCCTTTCTGGGTGTGGAATCATACCAAAAATCCAAATCAAGCTAACCACGAATAAAGCCGCCATAGAGGGCGGCATCTATTCCTACGATAGGTCATTCTGAAGCATGTTAGAGCGGACACTTCAGAACTTTACGCTTACATGTTCGCCAGCTAGTGCTTCCATTAACGGAATCGATTTCTGAGTCCGCCAAATGCAAGCCCTGCTCCGGCAAGTATGAGTGCAACGGCAATCATATACGTACCAATTGCAAATACGAGCATCAAGATCAGCATGGATACACCGACCCCACCGAACAACAGCGCGCCTTGCCATGCGCCTCTCGGATGGTATGGATCGTATGCGTAGTATCCATACAGGCCCACGCCAATCCCAATGAGAAGCAGTGGCCATAAATACCCGAACAGTCTCCAATTGATCCAGTGGCTTAGCATGAACAGGACGCCATACATCGTCAGCATACCTGCTGGAACCATCATTACAGGCGGCAGGATTGCCATTCGTGCAAATACATACAAGGCAATACCGATAAGGAACATGAGGAGCGGCCACATCGTACCGCCGATGAAAGCAAACACTCCCATTTTCCCAAGCAAAATGAATAAGCCTGCAGCCAATATAGCAATGCCAATCACTTGTTGGTTTCTAGGCATAGGTCAACCTCCATGTCCAGATTTCTGATTCGGACACGATGTGACGCAATTCGCGTCGTTTTTTACTTTTTCTAGTGTATATGAAAGTTCGTAAAATTACTACCTGCTCCTTGAAAAAAACACAATACCCTTACCAAACCCTCCTGAGACTTCCATAACCGCCCTCTATTCATAATAGAAAAAACCTGCCATCAGCGTACTTCGGCAGGTACAAAGCATCTGTTCCGATTATCTATTGCAGAAGATCAAAAAGAGCTAATAACGTACCTGGCGCCGAAACCAAAATCCGAGCAGCACGACGAGCGCAAGAGCGATCCACGGGAATCCGTAATGAAGCTTGCTCCACATGGCGGGCAGCCATACCGCCAATCGTTCATCAGACGCAATCATCTCGCCCGCGGTATAGCCAAGTATCCCTGCACCCGCATACAGAAGCATCGGCATTTTCTGAAGCCATATGCTGATGAACCCGCTTCCCCACACGATAATAGGAATACTTAGCGCTATGCCGATTGCAACAAATGCCAGATTTCCTTTGGCTACCGCTGCAATCGCCAGCACATTGTCGAGACTCATGACCACATCGGCTAATAGAATAATTCGAATAGCCCCCCATAAGGAGTGGGCCTCGTTATCCCGGGTATCTGCAGGCTCCTGTTCAGCAATCAGTTGAACCGCGATAACGAACAACATAACCCCTCCCGCTGCCTTCAGGAGCGGAATGTTGATTAACCATAATGCCGCTACAGTCAGCACAATGCGAAGTACAACCGCGCCTGCGGCGCCCCACCAGATGGCCTGCTGCTGTTGTTGCTTAGGCAAGCGTCTGCTCGTCATGGCAATTACGACTGCATTGTCTCCACTAAGCACCAAGTTAATCAGCATAATCTCCACTAACAACCATATCGATTCCACAGCCCGTCCCTCCCCTGTAGTTAGGTCTATGACAGAGGAGGCCGAGCTATTCCGCTATTCGCTAGCCAATGCGTAGAACAAGTCAATCCAATTGTTTAGAACCAATCTCCAGTTGCTGGCGCTGCCGGCCCAGCAGACTCATCTGCTTTCTGTACAACCTGAGCAGGCTCATTCGCATTCGCTACCTTGTCTTTGTCTTTACCCGACAACACGATTGCATCATCAGGCGAGCCACCCGCCTTCAGCAGGATCGCTTCCGTGTTTTCCACAGCAGCTTTAATGAGATCATCCAGCTCGGGGATAGAACGTTCCGCATGCTCAACGATATTCAAATTCGGATTCGTCGCCGGCGATTTCGGAATGAATAGAGTACAGCAATCTTCATAGGGAAGAATGGACAAGTCGTAAGTTCCGATATACTCTGCTTCACGAATGATCTTATCCTTGTCCACCGTAACAAGCGGACGAAGCAATGGCAGATCTGTCGCACGGCCGATGACATTCATGCTGCCAAGCGTCTGGCTCGCAACTTGACCCAAGCTGTCTCCCGTTACGATTGCCAGCGCATTGCGCTGCTCTGCAATTTGTGTGGCAATGCGCAGCATGGCACGGCGCATCAGCGTAATAAGCAAGTTATCATGTCCACTCTGATGAAGGCGAGTCTGGATATCTGTAAAGGGAACCATATGCACACGCATCCGTCCTGCATAGTTCGCAAGCACTTGAGCAAGATCGAGTACCTTCCGCTGCGCCCGTTCACTTGTGAACGGATAGCTGTGGAAATGAATCGCATCCAGTTGCAGCCCTTTGCGCAATGCTTCATAGCCGGCAACTGGACTGTCAATCCCCCCAGATAGAAGCAGCACGCCGCGGCCGTTGGATGCCAATGGGAAGCCTCCCGCACCTTGTACAACTTCGCTATACACATAGGTCCATTCTTCTCTAACCTCAACGCGCAAATCAATTTCAGGCTTGCGCACATCGACCTTAAGCCCCTCAAACTCGCGCAGCACAGGCGCACTAACAAGGTAATTCATCTCCTGGCTGCCATGCGGGAATCCCTTCCAAGCACGCTTCGCAGAAACTTTAAAGGTTGTCCCATCCGCAGGATTCATCTCACGGATTAATTGGACGGCCGTTTCAATAATCGGCTCTAGCTCAGAAGGAGTTCGTTTAACTGGACTAATGGACACCACACCGAACACATGCTTGAGCACTTGAATCATTTCGTCTAATGGCTCACCATTCAGCTCAACATAGAGTCGACCGTATTCTTTAATGACTTTAGCATTAGGAAAAGGACTAAGCATTGCATTGACATGCTGGTAAGCTGCCTTTTCAAACTTGCTGCGGTTCTTGCCTTTAATTGTGATTTCCCCATAACGAAGAAGAATCATATCGTATTCCATGATTTTCTCTTTCCCTGCCTTTCGCTTGCTATCGATTCCAATACCTATATTATCGCTGCACAAGAGATTGCAATTGTTCTGTCATTTGCTTGAAACTCTGTACAAGCCGCTTCAACTCATCCTCAGAGCAGTTCGCATCCAGACTGATGCGGATTCCGCTTGCAGCAACTTGAGAGTCATGCGTCATCGCCAGCAGCACACGGCTGGGCTTATGGAGCTTCGATGAACACGCGGATTGTGTTGAGACAATAATGCCACGCTGTTCGAGGGCATGAACCACAACCTCTGATTTCATTCCAGGGTATGATACATTGATGATATGTGGAGCGCCATATGGAACAGCAGGACTGTTCACAACAAGCGGCTTCATCTGTGACAAATGTTCAAGTACGAATTGACGCAGGCGAACAAGCTTGTCATAGCGTTCAGACTGCCCTTCGACCGCTAGTCTGACCGCCTTAGCAAGCCCTACAATGCAGGGGACATTCTCTGTACCAGGACGAAGCTCCCCCTCTTGAGAACCTCCATACATTAGCGGCTTCAATGCGACTTGCTTCCGCTTAACGAGCACGCCAGCCCCACGTGGCCCTTGAATCTTATGTCCCGAGAGACTATATAGGTCTATACCCCATTCAGCAAGACGAACGGGAACCTTGCCTAGGCCCTGCACCCCATCCACATGGAACGTTACTTTTGGGTAGCGGCGCAGCATATCTCCAATTTCTCCAATAGGCTGTATAGCACCCATTTCATTGTTGACGTGCATGATACTAACGAGTACTGTATGAGGCCGAATTGCAGCCTCCACTTCGTCAGGACGGACTCGGCCGTTCTCATCCACAGGAAGGTAGGTAACCTCAATCCCCTCCTGCTCTAACTGCTGAACACATTTATATACGGATGCATGTTCAACTTCAGATACGATCATATGGATTGGCTTGCCTGCAGCTTGATAGGCCTTCGCAATTCCGAATATAGCAATGTTATTGCTCTCTGTCGCCCCTGATGTGAACAGTATATCTTCAGGCTCCACTTCCAGGGCGCGAGCTACAACCTCGCGCGAGCGTCGAATAAGCTGCTCTGCTTGCCCCCCAGCACCATGAATCGATGAAGGGTTGGCATACACCTGCCCCATCACCTCCGCAACCGTCCGAATAACATCCGGATGGGGGGGAGTCGATGCACAATGATCGAAATACAACTGAGTTGCGCTCACCACATTCCCTCCTCATGACAACAAAAAAGATCAAAATCGGATCGAGGCGCAATCGGCTCCTCACCGTTGTTGATCTCATGTACGAAATAAGATGTTACTTATTTTACACGTTTCAACATAAAAGCACCATCCCTAATCCCATGTTCTTATCGATCCTTCATGCAGCTAATGCTCCCTTGCTCCCCATATAGAAAAAGCCTGATCCGGGGCAACTTACCGGTTCAAGCTTGAATGCTCACTTATGATGACATCGTTATGAATTGGACAAGGACGGCTAATAACCCAACAACGGTCGCAAAGATTCCAGATGAACGACTTCCCTGCAAGTAGGCAAGAACACCTAACGCGGCGGCCCCAATCCCCATCGGAATTGGAAATAGAAAGAAGGCGATAATCGAGAAAATAACGGCCAGCATGCCAATACCCGACCAATGATTGATCTTCGAATGCTGTGTTGCAATGCGAAGCGTGTCTGAGAGAGTTCCCGCTTCTTGCCCAAATTCTACATCCTGCTGCTGTTCTCGATTTCTCGCGGTATGACTTCTAACCCGGTGCCGCTTCAAACGGCGTGAATTGCGTGCTTTGTGACCTGACATCACACCTCACTCCTAGCTTCCGTTCAAGATCATTTGGGCACAAACGTCTGACAGCATGTTGAAGAGGACTTAGAGGCTGTATCCTTATGATCGCCTCGGAACGATTCGTCCGCGAACTCTGAATTGGCCTTTACATTAGCATGTGCATCAATATCAATCATAATTTCAGAAGCTTGACAGCGAAAATCCCCCCAAAATTTACAGTTGGATACGCTGCAGCGAACTACAGGTTTTTCACTCACATCCATCACCTCCGTGTTATCAGCATGTCCTAGTCCGTGATGTCATATCCTGCTCTCTTCCTGCCATGATCTAACGAAAAAGACGCTCCGTGGCATAAACGGAACGTCTTCGTAATTGATATATTTGGAATTCCTTATTTCGAGCCTTGCATACGACGCTGCGTTAAATAGTCACTCTCATAATAGGCAAGCTCATCGCGGAGATCTTCGAACAGCTTCACAACCGACAGAACAATATCCCTCGCTGCTCGAACAGGCTTCTTCCGGAAACGAATTGCGTCTTGACCCGTATACGCGTATCGACCATCCTCTGAATAACACTCATTCTTCGGGTAGAAGAAGGCATTCACACAATGATGATACACTTCGTACAAGCAGCGCTCGCCAAATGCCGTATCAAAGGTTGCTCTTCTTAACGCAACACCCAGCCGTTCATAGCTCTGCTCCGTGAATACGAGCAAATGCCGAATATCCGTCAGGAATCCTTTATAGAAACTAACAGTCTCGTCTTCCTCATTCCCTTGAACAAGAGCAGTTAGCGAATACTCATTTAAAAATTGCTCAAGCTTATCAATCGCTTCCTTAAGTTTGTCCTTCGAAACTTCGCATTGCTGCTTCACATTGGATGCTGGCATGAAAGCTCCCCCTTACCCCATTCGTCCATTTGGAATTTCAACTCTTCGGGCATCCGATTTGGAATCATTTTCATTTCCCCTTCATCCTACCACAATCCGATCATGATGGGTATCATTTTCCGCCGCGTCCCGAATAAATTCGTGTACCAATTCTCAACCTATAAACAGGTCTGTTCACGATACGATATCTGCAGCCGAGAGGCGCTTGATATCAAAAGGCAGGACAAATAGGAAGGAACGCTAGAGGAGGAAGTTGTATGCAGCGACGATATGTGGTTGGAATAGTTGCTCTCTGTGCAGCCATACTTACGATTCCGCTATTGTGGGCTCCAGATCGCCATCCCGAGCCAAGGGGCATGACGACAGCCGCACACGAAGAGAGCATGAAAAAACAAATCCTGAATCAGGACGTTACACGCACAAGCCGGATGTTCGCCATTGATTCCAGACGTGATCTGGAAGATGCGCTTGCCAATTGGGGAGCCAAGACTCATGCCCAGAAGCAGGATACCGTTCAGCAATTTATGAAATCCCATCCCCACTTCGTGTACATGAAATGGGTCGAGGGTGGTTCAACCGCTTGGGAGAAAGGAAATGTACCGAAGGATGAGCGCTGGGACGCCAACAAGCAGCTCGAGAGTTACGTTCGGACTGCTACCATGAACGTAACGAAGCAGCAGTCATATTCCTCTCCTGAAGTGTTAGTGAATGGGAAAAGCCATATGGTCATTGGCATTGCCTCTCCCCAATCGCAGCAGGGGATTGTCGCAATCGTGAATCAAGATGTCATCCAGACCGTACGCAAGCATCAGCAAAAAAATCTTCGGCTTGTACCTTACCCGCCTGAATCCAAGTACCGTGTCAAGTCTGTCGATTCCAACTCGATGCGGGATGTAAAGGTTCAAGACGGAGAAGATAACGCCGGCACAAGCCATTATTATGAGAATGAAATCGTCGTGCGCTTCCGTTCTGACCCCGACTCCATTCAATTGCAGCGTATGATGCGGGATACTGGGTGCGCACACCCGCGCAAGCTCGGTTACACGTATGTGTTTCGTTCTCATAAGATGAGTGTTAAGCAATTAACTTCTTATTTCAAACAATTCAATCCGATATACAGTGAGCCTCATTTTCTATATATGACAAATGAGAAGCCTTCACTAGTTCCATCGACTCCTTCTTCTCAAGCTCGCCCCAAGACATTGAATGAACCGACACAAGGGGATGCTGCTGAGGAGCCAAATGATGCGTTGTACAAGGCTTATCAATGGAATTTGCCGAATATCCATACGAACCGAGGATGGATGACGAGCAAAGGGGCCAAAGATGTCATTGTGGCGGTTGTCGATACCGGTGTCGATTCCAATCATCGTGATTTGCAAGGCAAGCTGCTGAAGGGTTATAACGTCTTTGATAAAAACCAGCCTCCAAAAGATGAAGTCGGACATGGTACTCATGTAGCCGGCATTATTGGCGCCACTGTCAATAATGGTGAAGGCATTGCCGGGATTACATGGTACAATCCTATTCTTCCAGTCAAAGCGCTTGACAACAACGGATCAGGTACATCGTACTCTGTTGCGGAAGGAATTATTTGGGCGACAGACAATGGAGCCAAGGTCATCAACATGAGCTTAGGCAACTATGTCGATGGCGCATTTCTGCATGATGCAGTCAAGTATGCCTATGATCGCGATGTCGTGCTGATCGCTGCAACGGGCAATGACAATACCCGGCGTCCTGGATACCCTGCTGCTTATCCTGAAGTATTTGCCGTATCCGCTACGGATGCGAATCAGAAGCGCGCTTCCTTCTCCAACTACGGCAACTACGTAGATGTTGTGGCGCCCGGCACGTCGATTGCAAGTACTTATCCGAACAATCAATATGCGGCATTGTCAGGCACTTCAATGGCTTGCCCGCATGTATCCGCATTGGCTGCACTTATTCGCTCCGTGAATCCTTCGTTAAAGAATACGGAGGTGTACGATATTATGCGGCAGAGTGTAGTCGACTTAGGAACACCGGGTAAAGATATGTATTATGGCTATGGTGAAATCGATGTCGCACAGGCCTTAAGCCTTGCAGAGCAAGGATCAACATCATTGTCGCTGCTTCCGCAAAATATTGCACGCGAAATCAAGCGCACGATTGCTCAATATGTGAAGCGTCCATCTACGCCATCTTCAATAATCCCCGCTTCCCAGCCGTAAACGACTTATGGCCGTGGGATGGGACATTGTAGATGATGTCCCCCAAACCAAAAACCCCCGCACAGCTTGTGTGCGGGGGTTATCTTATAGGCTTCGAACAATAAGTGTTGTAGCTCCGGAAAGTTTGCCGTAAGCCGGGTTCTGTACTGATCGTGGTATTACGGGAGCTACCCTTCCACTACAAAGTGACAATCATCTATCTAGACCGTACATTGCTGCACGGTTCAAGCGACCAACCCAGACGCACCTCGGGCTAAGGTTGCCCTTGCGGGCATGCATCTCATTAGGTCTTGCTCCAGATGGGGTTTACCAGGAACGAAGTCACCAACGCTCCTCGTGGTCTCTTACACCACGGTTCCACCCTTGCCTGTGCTGCCGAAGCAGCCATCGGCGGTCCATTTCTGTGGCACTATCCTTCAGCTCGCGCTGACTGGACATTATCCAGCACCCTGCCCTATGGAGCCCGGACTTTCCTCTCGTGACCAAGTCACCAGCGATTGTCTGTCAAACTTTCCGTCAACATTCGTTAGTATACAAGTTTCGCGCAAGAAACTCAACCGTCAACTTTTACAAAAACTGAAATGGCTCGGTATTTGTGGAAGAAGCTACGAATTGCGTCGATACTCCCTTGTCAGATGCCACCTGCTGCAGGCGTCCTGCAACATCCTGCTTCATCATCTTCTCTGCATTATGGCCCGGATCAATTATTGCAAGACCTGCAGCGAGTGCATCGTGGGCAGTGTGGTAATCCACATCTCCCGTGACGAGCACATCCGCTCCATGGAATATCGCATGATGGATATATCGGGCGCCTGAACCGCCGAGGACAGCAACCTTGCGTACAGAACGCTCCAGATTGCCGACCACGCGTACATTCGATACCTCGAAGCTGCTCTTCACCTGCTCTGACAATTGACGGAGAGTTACAGATTCCGTCAGCTTGCCTACTCGGCCCAAGCCATACTCTGTTCCTTGAATATCTACAGGGTAGAGATCATAAGCGACTTCCTCGTATGGATGCGCCTTAAACATCGCTTGCAGCACGCGGCTGCGAACCGACTTCGGAATAATTGTCTCAATTCGTACTTCTGGTACATTCTCCAGCTTGCCCGCTTGTCCGATATGCGGATTCGTGTCGTCGCCAGGCTTGAACGTGCCGAAGCCTTCACTATTGAAGCTGCAATGGCTGTAGTTCCCAATGTGCCCAGCCCCGGCATCCAATATTGCAGCACGGACTTCATCTGCATGCGTCTGCGGTACAAATACAACCAGCTTGTGCAGTTGCTCCTGCTGCAGCGTTTCGAGGACACGGACATTCGTAAGCTGGAGGCGTTCCGCCATCAAATCATTCATGCCCCCTACTGCCACATCGTAATTCGTGTGTGAGATATATACCGAGATGTCATGCTTGATAAGCTTCTCGTATAATCGGCCGGCAGGTGTATCTGTCTGTAAATGCTTCAAAGGTCGGAAAATGATTGCATGGTGCGCGATAATGAGGTTCGCTTGCTGAGCGATAGCTTCTTCCACGACCTCTTCATTCACATCGAGTGCAATGAGCACTTTCGCTACTTCCTTATTTAGCGAACCTAATTGAAGCCCAATTCGATCATCTGGTACAGCCAATGACTTAGGCGCAAGCTGCTCCATCCACTGAATTATTGTTGACCCTTTCGCAAACATTCAATAATCGCCTCCAGTTCCGCTTTGTTCTGAACGAATACTTCACGACGCTGCTTCGCCTCTTCACTCTCGGCCTGTTCCATCGTACGCAGCACACGCTCCCGCTTCGCTACTTCACGCTTCCATTTCTCAAAGAATACATCTGTAGGAGCTTGCGACAGCAGTGGGCCGAATTGCAGCAGCCACTCCTCTGACAGCGTCTTCCCACATAATAAAGGCCGAGACTCGTACAGACGAGCGTTATGTGTCTCTGCTGACTCGAACTGGCGCTCTGCAAGCAGAACCTCATAAATTTTGCCGTCTTCCTCTAAAATATGCTCCTTAAGCAGTGCCCAGCCTTCCTTGCGAAGCCAGCGACGAACGGTATCCTCACCCACATTCGGCTGGAGGATGAGTCGCTTGACCCCCTCAAGCTTCTCAGGTTGAGCTGATAATATACTGACAATGAGGCTCCCCCCCATTCCAGCGATAGAAATGCAGTCCACCTCATTAGGCTCCAATACGGCAAGCCCATCACCAAGCCGGACCTGTACAATATTCTCCAAGCGAGATCCGAGCACTTGACGTCTAGCTGCTTCATACGGACCTTGATTCACTTCACCTGCGACGCCATAAGAAATAATGCCTTGCTTTGCCAAATAAGATGGCAGCAGCGCATGGTCAGAACCGATATCTGCAAGTTTGCTGCCTTCAGGCACCCAATCCGCAATCCATTGTAGTCGTTTGGACAGTTTGATGTTCACGAATCCATTTCACCCACTGTTGTCTAAAGTAATATCCCATGTAAAACGTAATAAAAAGCTTCATTAGCATAAATAGCAGAACCTCGCCACCAGCATTAAGCTTCAGTGTGATGATTCTGCCAAGCCAAGCGGCCTCAGGCATATGCCAAGCAATCAGGGAAGCTATCAGCAGCCCTGCTGAAGCTGAAGGAAGAACTCTGTGCATCACCCAAGCCAGCCAGATGAATAATAAGCTCTCTGGAAGCCACAACCACTGCGTCTCAATGAGCGTAAGTTCTCCCCCCATTGAATAGAGAATTACCGCATAGGCGATCGCCAGCAGGAGCCAACCGAACCCCTGCATTCCGCCGCGCCGCAGTAGCAATCCTGTTATGATCCATAAGAGCCCTGCTCCAATCAGCCACAGCGCCACGCCATACCAAGAAAGCCATTGATGCAGCATGAGAATGGCAAGCGCGCCAAGCATGCTTACAGCGTTGCCGAGACTTGTAAATACCGCGATTTACACTTTACTTTTCTTTGCCGCATACTTTGAATTGAAGACGGCAAGCCCATAGTTAATAAGGGCAAATAAGGCGACAGCCCCAATTTGCATTGGAATGTCAAAAGCGGTAAAATGAAATCCAGCAGTACAGAACAAACCAGAAATGATAAATAACGCCAGCCATTTGGCGGCAGGAAGATTGGCCAGCCATTCCGCGAAGCGTCTGTTAGATACCGCAGACGGCTCAGCTGCTTCTGTTGATTCTGGCAGTTGATACAATTGAGCAAGGAATTCGCAATAGCGTTCCGGCAATAATCGATTATGTCTCCAACGTGCAATTTCCTGCGACATCCATTGGCGCTGCTTCTGATCCATGAGGCTTGTCACGCTCCTGTGTGGGAATGCCTTACATGGCGACAAAAGACCTTCCCCACGCATACTGCGCGCAAGAAGGTCTCGTCGTTAGCCACTATTCAAGAAAATCTTTAAGTCGCTTGCTGCGGCTCGGATGACGCAATTTACGAAGTGCTTTCGCTTCAATTTGGCGAATCCGTTCGCGTGTGACACCGAATACCTTGCCTACCTCTTCCAAGGTGCGAGTACGGCCGTCATCGAGACCAAAGCGCAAACGAAGCACATTTTCTTCACGTTCTGTCAATGTGTCAAGGACATCCTCCAACTGCTCCTTCAACAGCTCATATGCTGCCGCATCAGCAGGTGCCAATGCTTCTTGATCCTCAATGAAGTCTCCCAAGTGAGAATCGTCTTCTTCACCAATTGGTGTCTCAAGCGATACCGGTTCCTGAGCAATCTTCATGATCTCGCGTACTTTCTCAACACTAAGTTCCATCTCTGCTGCAATTTCTTCTGGAGTTGGTTCGCGTCCAAGTTCTTGAAGCAATTGACGGGATACACGGACAAGCTTATTAATCGTTTCTACCATATGAACAGGGATACGGATTGTACGCGCTTGGTCGGCAATCGCTCTTGTAATCGCTTGGCGAATCCACCATGTTGCATACGTACTGAACTTGTATCCTTTGCTATAGTCGAATTTCTCAACAGCCTTAATCAGTCCCATATTTCCTTCTTGAATCAAATCGAGGAACAGCATTCCGCGTCCAACATAACGCTTCGCAATGCTGACTACGAGGCGCAAGTTCGCTTCCGTCAAGCGTTTCTTCGCTTCTTCGTCCTCCTGCTCAATTCGCTTCGCAAGTTCGATCTCTTCTTCTGCTGACAAGAGCGGAACACGGCCGATCTCTTTTAAGTACATCCGAACCGGGTCATTAATCTTAATTCCCGGCGGCAGCGATAAGTCATCATCGAAATGGAAATCTTCGTTATCCCCATTCTCCCGATCACCATTATTGCGATTGCCCATTCCATCTTCCGTTTCATTTACCACTTCAATGCCCAAATCAGATAGCTGTTCATAAAACTCATCCATCTGCTCAGGGTCTTGATCGAACGTCGATAACTTTTCAGTAATATCTTTATAGCTGAGCGAGCCGCGCTTTTTACCGAGCTCAATCAATTGATCCTTCACATGTTCCAACGCTGCTTCGGCATCTAGTCCAGTATGTTGATCATTCGCCATTTTCCGACTCCCTCCTCCCTAGAAACTTCTGCTTCCTACCGCTTCAGTTGTTGCTCTAGGGCTATAATATCTTGTGCAATTTGCGCGGCACGCAAGATGTCTCCAGAACGCTCCGCCTGCACCATTTCTTCCTTTTTACGCTCAATTTCACGATGCCTAGGCACTTTCAAGATCTGACCGATGTAATCGTCTAATAAGGCGGTGTCATTTCGCAATGGCACTTCAGCCATCGATATGGATGCAGCCGTTTTCTCTAATCGGTCATCTTGCAACGTCGCCAAATAACAACTGAAATCAGGCTCCTTGCCTTGCGCGTAATAAGCATATAGATAAGCGGCAAGTGCCGCATGATCATCTACATTGAATTGCTCACCAAGATTCCGCTCCACATAGTTGGACACTTCAATATCTTGGAACATTAGCGCCAGCAGACTGCGTTCTGCATAGACATATGCTGGACGCAACACGGGCGGGGAGATAACTTGTTTATCATTCCTAACATTATTCCACCAATTGTCTTGATTATCCCCGTTTTGGTTGTTTTTTTGCAGTTTTTGACGGATATTCGCGCATTCTTGCTTCAAAGAAGCAATCGCAGAATCCCCTGATAATTCAAGCAGTGAAGCGAGCTCCTTCAAATGCATCTCCCGTTCGACAGGAGATTCAACCTGCGCCACAACACGCAACGCCGCATCTTTGAAGCGCCGTTTGCCATCATCTTCTAGCAGTATATGATTTCGACGTAAAGATATAAGCTTGAATTTGGTTGGCGTAACAGCTGACGCGATGATCGCATGCCTGAACCGTTCAGCTCCGTGTGCCTTAATAAATTCATCAGGATCCATCCGATCAGGGAGCATGGCGACAGCAACATGAAGGCCGCTTCCCTCTAATAGGTCAATCGACTTCATGGCGGCTGCTTGTCCAGCATCATCGCCGTCATAACATAACGTAACACTATCTCCGAGCTGCTTCAGCAACTGGACATGCTCAGAGGTTAACGCAGTTCCCATTGTTGCAACGCCATTCATCACTTGGGCTTCCCACGCTTGAATAACGTCTGCAAATCCTTCAAACAGAACAATTTCTCCGCTGCGCTTAATGTGCGGTCTTGCTTGATGCACATTGTACAGCAGCTTCGATTTGTTGAATAGCATGGTCTCGGGTGAGTTCAAGTATTTGGGCTGACTTCCGTCCAGTACCCTTCCTGCAAATCCAACAATGCGTCCCCGGCGATCCCATATCGGGAACATGACCCGGTTACGGAAACGATCGACATACCCTTCACCATTCGTTCTAGCCGATACGATACCGCCCTTCTCTACCAGAGCTAGGTCGAACTGCCGTTTCGTTAGAAACTTCACGATCATATCCCAATTCGGCGGTGCGTATCCAATCTGAAACTGTTCGATGAGCTTGTCATTAATGCCGCGTTCACGCAAATAGCGAAGCGCTTCCTGACCTTCCGTCGTATTCATTAATATGTAATGATACATCTTCGCAGTCAGTTCATGTGCTTCAATCAGCCGATCCTTCGCTTCATTCCGCGGATTGCGTTCAGCATACGAGTCACCGCTTCCCCATGTTATAGGAATGCCCGCCAACTCAGCTAGATGGGTAATCGCTTCAGGATAGGAATATCCTTCAAGGCCCATCACAAATTGAATGGCTGTCCCGCTCTTCCCGCAGCCGTAGCAATGGAAAATTTGCTTCTCCGGCGTGACCGTGAACGATGGTGTCTTCTCTGAATGAAAAGGGCAGAGCCCCTTCAAATATTTACCGTTCTTCGATAAGTGGACGTATTGTCCAACAATATCGACGATATCGTTGCGCTTCAATACTTCATCGCGAACTTCGTCAGGAATAAGTCCATATCCGTTCATCGTCAATCACCTTCATCTGAACACGTATTACTAATTCGCTATGGGCGCATTTTCTCCTGCTCACGAAGCAAAAGTTTTGTCAGTTTATGTTGGAAAATTTCGCGGTCCTCTTCACTCATCGCTCGCGGACCTTTCGTTCGTAAACCTGCTCTTCTCGCTTTGCTTGAGATATGCCGCCTTGTGAGGTACTCATCTACATTATCGCCAGTCAGCTCGCTGCCTCTCGGCGTAAGTACGGATGCACCTCTTGGCAAACAGAGCGCGGCCAACCCGTAGTCGCCTGTAACCACTACGTCCCCTGACCGCGCTGTGTTGGCAATATAAATATCCGCCGCTTGAAACGCTTGATCCACAAAAACAGTATGAATATCAAGATTCATAAGCTGCCAGTCTGGAGCAAATGCAGCATAAGAAGCTACAAAAATAACTCCTGCACCCATTTCAATGGCTGCGGCAACAATTTCATTTTTCACAGGACAAGCATCGGCGTCTACTACGATTCGAAGTTTAGAAGACATGTTCTCACCATTTTCGTAAAGCGTCGGAACTTTCATTAATCGTTTCACCGTTTATATTATATACGCTGTATCGTTTAAAATTCCTGCTTCGAAATCCGGATTTCCTCTACATCAACTCAGTTTTTGTCGAATCGATGAAAATAAGGATGGAACATGTCGAAGAGAATCCGAAGAATCCCTTCTTCATGTTCCATCCATTTACAACAACTACCCTACTGTCCATAGACGATAAATCTCATTGTTGCTTATTACGCCCAGACAAGCTTGGAGAAATCTGCGAAGCGCTGAATGTCATTTGCAATATTCGCAAGCAAAGCCAAGCGGTTCGCCCGCACCGCTTGATCCTCAGCCATAACCATCACTTGTTCGAAGAACGAATGGACTTCATCCTTCAGCTGGGACAATACGCTCAGTGCCTCTGATGGATTGCTATAAGCTGCTTCATAAGCTTCATGCACACGCAGCCAGCTCTCATGAAGATTGCGTTCTGCATCATGCTCGAACAGCTCAGAACGTATCTCCTTGCTGTCTGCTTTAGCAGCCAGATTACCTACACGGTTGAACGATTCAACCGTCAGCTTAAACTCATCTGCCTGTACAGCATGCATAAGTGCTTCTCCACGAGCTACTGTGAGCTTCACATCGTCATAGCCAGCAGCCATTACCGCATCAACAACATCGTATCGAACGGAATCAGACAACACATTCTTCACCCGCAAGCCGAAGAATTCATACAATTCTTTACGAACTTCCTCACGTTCACGTTTCAACAATCCTGCTTGTTCATATACATCAAGCGTAATGTTGAAGAGCGTATGCAAAGTAAGTGGAAGATTGCGTTCCAATAGAATTTGCACAATACCTGTCGCCTGTCTCCGCAAACCATATGGATCCTGCGATCCTGTCGGGATTATGCCGATGCCGAAGCAGCCAGTCAACGTATCCATCTTGTCAGCCATGCTGATAATCGAACCGACAAGTGAAGCTGGTGCTGGATCGCCTGCGAATCTAGGCTTGTAATGCTCATTGATCGCTTGGGCTACCGCTTCTGGTTCCTCTGCCTTGCGAGCGTAATCCTCACCCATAACCCCCTGCAATTCAGGGAATTCATAGACCATTTGCGTAACAAGGTCGAACTTGCAAATATCCGCAGCACGGCTTACCCACAGCGCTGTCTCACGATCCGTCTGAACCGCCAGCGCCAATGCATCCGCAATTGCATGAATGCGGCGCACCTTATCCCCGATCGAGCCTAGCTCCTCGTGGAACACGATTGAATCTAGCTTGTGCACGCAATCGATAATTTTAAGCTTTTGATCTTCTTCATAGAAGAACTTCGCGTCAGACAGGCGTGCGCGCAGCACCTTCTCGTTTCCTTTTGCAACCATCTCCAATCCCTTGGAGTCACCGTTGCGCACGGTTACGAAGTAAGGAAGGAGCTGACCCTCTGCATTCAATACAGGGAAGTAACGCTGATGCTCACGCATCGAAGTAATCAACACTTCTTGAGGAATGTTCAAGAATGCTTCATCGAATCCACCGAACAATACGGTAGGGGTTTCAACCAAGAACAGTACCTCTTCCAGCAAATCTTCCTTAATCGCAATATGCCAATCCTTGCTCTTTGCCAGCTCTTGAATTTGGTTCTTAATATTTGCTTCGCGTTCTGCCACATCAACGATGACGGACTGTTCACGAAGGCGCTCCACGTATTGAAGCGGCGCATCAATAACCGCCTCATCACCAAGGAAACGATGTCCACGAGTCGTGCGGCCCGCTTTTACGCCTGCAATTTCAAGTGGGATAACATCCTCGCCATGCAGAGCAACGATCCAGCGAATCGGACGAACGAAGCGCATATCCTTCGCACCCCAACGCATATTTTTCGGGAAAGTCATTGCATGAATAATAGAAGTCAATCCCTCAACAAGAACATCCGCCGTATTCGTACCAAGGCTGCTCTTATTCGCGTAGATATACTCGACTCCGTTCAACTCTTTGAAGAAGAATTCCGACGGATCTACGCCTTGACTGCGTGCAAATCCAAGGGCTGCCTTCGACCACTCACCGCTCGCATCGTGAGCAATCTTCTTGGCTGGCCCCTTCACTTCCTCATGAACGTCTGTCTGCTTATCTGCAACGTCCTGAATGAGCACTGCGAGACGTCTTGGTGTTGCATACGCAGATACCGTTCCGTAGGCAATCCGCGATTCTGTCATCCAGCGTTCCGTACGCTCCTTCAGTTGTTCCATCGCACTGCGAATGAAACGTGCAGGCACTTCCTCTAAGCCAAGCTCGAGCAATAAATGTCTAGGCATCTTGTTCCTCTCCTTTCTTCAAGAGTGGGAAGCCAAGCTTCTCACGTTCTTCCAAGTAAGTCGCAGCCACATGGCGTGCAAGATTGCGCACGCGTGTAATGTACCCTGTACGCTCCGTTACGCTAATCGCACCGCGTGCGTCAAGCAGGTTGAATGTATGGGAGCATTTCAGCACATAATCATATGCTGGGAATACCAAATGGGCATCCATCGCACGATTTGCTTCTTTCTCGTACATATTGAACAACGTAAACAACATCTCCGTATCGCTTACTTCGAATGTATATTTCGAATGCTCGAATTCAGGCTGGTGGAATACGTCGCCATAAGCTACGCCTTCTACCCACTCCAGATCGAACACATTTTCTTTGTCTTGAATATAGGACGCAAGGCGTTCCAAGCCGTACGTAATCTCTACAGCCACTGGATGTGCGTCGATACCGCCCACCTGTTGGAAATAAGTAAACTGCGTAATTTCCATACCATCAAGCCATACTTCCCAACCTAGGCCCCATGCACCCAATGTTGGCGATTCCCAGTTATCCTCTACAAAACGGATATCGTGGATTGTCGGATCGATCCCCAGGCGGTTCAAGCTCTCCAGATATAATTCTTGAATATTGTCCGGAGATGGCTTCAAAATAACTTGGAACTGGTGATGCTGATACAATCGGTTCGGGTTCTCCCCGTAACGGCCGTCAGCTGGACGACGAGATGGCTCTACATAAGCTACGTTCCATGGTTCTGGCCCGATGGAACGAAGGAAGGTCATCGGGTTCATCGTCCCCGCACCCTTCTCTACATCATACGGCTGTACGATGATACAATTCTGCTCGGCCCAAAATTGCTGCAACGTCAAAATCATTTGTTGAAAATTCACAGTCAGGACTCCTTTGCCTCATATTGACGGCATTGACGTATGGGAGAATGCAAAAAACTCCCGCCTCTACGCCTGATGCCAGACGTAGGGACGAGAGTTATATTCCCGCGGTTCCACCCTACTTGATCGAAATAGTCCGATCCACTTTCACATGAGCCTTGCTCCAAAGTGCCATTTCATTCGTTCGTTCGTTCAGGCTTCCACTGCCCCTGAATCGCTGCATTCAAACGCTGCGAACTACTTTCTTCTTCAACACAAGGTATACCTCAATTTATTGATATATTATAGCGAAATGGATATTACTCGTCAAGCTGCGCCAG
This sequence comes from Paenibacillus sp. UNC217MF, assembly GCF_000686865.1. Taxonomy (NCBI): domain Bacteria; kingdom Bacillati; phylum Bacillota; class Bacilli; order Caryophanales; family Paenibacillaceae; genus Paenibacillus; species Paenibacillus sp. UNC217MF. The sequence goes on from NZ_JMLT01000003.1 coordinate 420,406, forward strand.
ATCATATTTCTCCATCTGCTCAAGGAACTGCAATGATTTCAGACGTACCCCAACATGCGTATCCATGTAACCACGCATGCAAGCCCGAAGCTGCAGCTTAGTTGCAGGCTTCAATGTAATATTGCCCAGACGATGCAAGTCTGTCATCTCGAATTTTTGAAGCAATGCAAGCATTTGCAGATTGGCGACGTAATTCGCATGTTCCCTCGGCTTGCAGCTTGCACACAGCGCACCACCTAACCGCCAACTAAAAGCAGCAAGCCTCTCCTCTGTACCGCAAGCGACGCATGCATGCAGTTGAGGAGCTACGCCAGTTCGCTGCCACAATTTCATCTCGAAGAGATGGGTTGTCACCTGTACATCCTTGCCTTGGGCAATAGCTTGCAAGTAGGCATGGAATTGATCAAACATTGGCCCCCCAGCTTCTTCATCATGCAGTGCCTTATCCACTAATTCAGCCGCATAGGACGCATAGGCTGCCAGATGGAGCTGCTCACGAAGCTGATGATTCGCCTCTACTATCTCACAAGAATTAAGAGTACCAATATGCCCCATTCCACGAAAGAACACATACTCTCCATAAGTGAACAACTGAGTCGCCGCAGCATGTCGGCTGCGAACCTTTTTCGCGCCGCGAACAAGAACACCGACTTTGCCGTGAGATTTCGTACAAAGTGTGATGATCTTATTGCCTTCCCCATAGTCCATGCTGCGGATGACAATTCCTTCAACCCGATATAACACTCTCGTCCTCCCATGATTGACGCTGCATAATCATTATTAATCTGCAGATTGCTCCACGATTGGCGCAATCTCTGTTGGGTGCTCCTCAAGCTCTTCAGTCATTCCTGCCTGCTTATATAGCAAGTAAGCGTCGACATCCCCTGTCTTCGCAAATACATTCCATGAAAAATCACGCATTGCAACAATCCCCTTTCGTTAAGAGAACCTTAATCAATGACATGCTCCTATGATGCCCGCAAGCAACAATAGTGGCAGTTATAGTTGCTGTACCTGAAGCGGACGTTCGAGGCAATATCTTCGGATACAGACCAGTAAGACTATGCGTCATCATTTAGGTTGTGCTGCTTAGAAGGGAATATCCATTGCAAAAATTGGAGTGTATGGTTTAGACCAGCCTGTTCCTCGCTAGATTTACTCGTGTCTAAAACCAAGATCTCGCAAGACTCGATCCTGATTTCGCCAATCTTTTTTGACTTTCACCCATAGCTCCATGAATGTCTTGGAACCGAGCAAGTTTTCGATATCCTGTCTCGCCAACTTTCCAATTTCTTTCAACAAGGCACCCTGCTTGCCGATAACAATTCCTTTTTGTGAATCCCGTTCCACGAAAATAACTGCCGAGATATATACAACGCCATTCTCCTGCACACGCATATCCTCGATCGTTACCGCAATGGAATGAGGAATTTCTTCTCGCGTCAGGTGCAATATCTTCTCACGAATCAACTCTGCAACGACGAATTGCTCCGGATGATCCGTAATTTGATCATCTGGATAGTACTGCGGTCCTTCTGGCAAATAGCCTCCGAGCACATCCAGCAGCCGGTTGACGTTGCTTCCATTTATCGCCGAGATCGGCACAATCGCTGCGAAGTCGTGCAGCTCATTGTACTCTGTAATCATCGGCGGTAGAGCCTCTGGATGAACCTGATCGATTTTGTTCATGACGAGTATGACAGGAGTACGGACTTTTTTCAATTGTTCAATCACATATTTATCTCCGCCGCCAAGCCCAGCAGATACATCGACAAGGAAGAGAACAGCCTCTACCTCATTCAAGGTGTTCAATGCCACATTGTTCATATAATCGCCGAGTTTCGACTTTCTCTTGTGGATACCGGGAGTGTCCAAAAATACAATTTGCGAGTGATCCGTTGTATACACGCCATGAATTTTGTTGCGTGTCGTTTGCGGCTTATCTGACATAATGGCGATTTTCTGGCCGATCACATGGTTCATCAGTGTAGATTTGCCGACATTTGGGCGACCTACAATCGCGACGAAGCCCGATTTATACGTATTACGATTCATTTGATCTTGATTATGAAACATGAATTCCCCTCCAAAACTTCTCTGTATGTGCATACACGGCGCTCTGCCGTTCAATAACGACAATAGCGCCGTGTATGAATGTCTTCATCCGTGCATAACGCGCAGAATCGTACCAAGCAGCTTCATTCCCGGTTCGAAAAAGATAGCAACGCCAACTATAACGGCGAATACCGCCGTCACGAGCACGGCTCCTGCGGCGGTATCTTTGGCTACCTTCGCCAATGGATGCGGCTTCGGCATCACAAGATCGACGACAGATTCTACTGCGGTATTCAATAATTCAGCTGAGATTACGATGGTAATGGCGAGTCCTAGCCACAGCCAGTCCGAAGTCGATATTTGCAGTACAGCCCCTAATAGAAGTGCCAACACACTCATTGCTGTATGTACCCTCATATTGCGCTGCGTTCGTATTGCATAGGCTATTCCTGCGAAGGCAACACGAAAGGTATCGCTCCACGGACGCTTCATTAGCGGCGCAAACCTACCTTCTCCAGCACTGCTTCCTGCTTGTCCATCATAATTTGTTCACTTGGCTCATCCTGATGATCATATCCGAGCAAGTGCAGGAAGCCGTGAACAAACAAGAATCCAATTTCACGCTCCAAGGAGTGACCATATTCATCAGCCTGCTCCTTGGCGCGTTCTGTTGAGATGATGATATCGCCAAGCAGATCATTCATCTCATCCAATTCTTGCTCATCCTCAATTTCGTATAGAATGTCCAATTCCTCTTCAACAGATTCGTTCAAGGCAAAGGACAATACATCTGTCGGACGATCAATTCCTCGATATTCACGATTTAACTCATGAATTTGCTCATTATCAACGAACGTTAACGCGACCTCTCCCTCTTGAATGCCCTCCATCGCCGCAGCTTCCTGTAGGATACGCTCCAGCAGCTCAATTAGGGAAGGATCTATCGGGTAAATGTCTTGATCGTCATTCCATTCCAGCTTCATACTCGACATGTTCGTTGCTCCTTACTTGCAGTTTTAAGATGTACGTTCAACCGAATCAATCGCAGGCTACGACTTCGGAGCTTCCGCTGCAGCACCCGCGTCCTTATTCTTCAACTTCGAGTCATCCGGATACTCAATACGGGAGTGGAAGATTCCCATTACAGTCTCCTTCAGTGACTGAGCAACAATATCCAGCTCGCGCAGTGTCAGATCACATTCGTTGAACTGATTGTCGTCCATCCGATCCTTCACAATTTTATGAATCATCGATTCAATTTGCTCGACCGTCGGATGACGAAGTGAACGCACTGCAGCTTCCACACAATCCGCTATCCCTACAATAGCCGCTTCCTTCGATTGAGCTTTAGGCCCAGGATAACGGAAATCATCCTCAGTAAAGTCAGGCTCAATACCCTGTTCTTCCGCCTGCTTCTTCGCTTTGAAGTAGAAATACTTCAAGAAGGTTGTACCATGATGCTGCTCAGCAATATCCCGTATCGGCTTCGGCAGCTTGTAATCCTTCAGCATCTCAGCGCCGTCTCTGGCATGAGCAACGATAATGGACGTACTCAGCTTCGGATCGATTTGATCATGCGGGTTGTCCATATTCGTCTGATTCTCAATAAAGTAACTTGGACGCTTCGTTTTGCCGATATCATGATAGTAGGCACCTACTCGACACAGCAGTCCATTCGCACCAATCGATTCCGCAGCCTGTTCAGACAGGTTCCCTACCATCACGCTATGGTGATAGGTTCCCGGTGTTTCTGTCAGAAGTTTGCGCAGTAATGGATGGTTCGGATTGGACAATTCAACCAGCTTAAGTGCAGACAAAATGCCAAATGTAACTTCAAAAAACGGCATCAGTCCGAGTACAAGGACTGATGTGAGCAGTCCGCTGGCAAAAGCAAATGCAGCCGACAGCATCGTATGACTCTGATTCATTGGCTCTCCATATAGCATGGACAGCGTCAAAGCCGTTACACTGCCGAAGATACATACCATAATGCCTGCCTTCAAGATCGTGGAGCGTTGGCTTGCACGATGAATGGCGAATATCGCTGCGTAACTGGTCACGAGCGCAAAAAATCCAAAATGGAAATCAAACAACGTGCCTTGGTTGGTGTTCAAGATCATCCCCGCAAGGATACTCAGAACGACTGCACATATATACGCTAGCGGCAGATCGATGAGCAGGGTAATCAGCATAACCCCCATCGCAGTTGGTGCGACATACCCAATATAAGGGATTTCCTTCGTCTGCGCGTAGCCGATTATATGAATCGCAATAATATTGATTATGAAAATCAACACAAGCATCAGCAACTGCACGTTGTTGAACTTGAAATGAGTATGGCTTGATTGACGCATAAACATAAATAAGACGAGCGAGAACATCACCGACAGAAGCAACAAGCCAAATTGCGGCCAGTAGTTAACTTCTGATTTCAAAAGATCGTTCTCTTTTAGCAAATCATAAGTCTCTTGAGAGATAACCTGCCCTTTTTTAATAAAGATATCGCCCTGCTTAATGAAGATTGGCTGCGTATTCTCCCGCGCCTGAACCTTTGCATCCTTCGTTGCGTCATCATTGTAGAACTTGTTTGGCGTAATACAGAGGCGAACGAGCTCCTGCACCACCTCGCGAGCAGAGCGTTTATCCAGCGAGCTTGCATTGACGTATTCCGGCACCTTAGCTCGCGGCACAGAGGCATCTGGAACCGCGTCAGCCATCAGCTTAGACACTAGTTCCCGAGCAACAGGCTTCATTTGGGCGACGTCTTCTTTAGTCAAGCGTGCAATTTTCAGATACGTTTCTTCAGGGATATCGTATTTCTGCTCGTCAATGCGTTTACTTACTTCGTCAAGCAGTGTACTCGAATATGTATCCTTATTGCGGCTTGTCGTCAGAAATTCCCTAAGATACTTACTGACCTCATCAGGGATGACGGTGCGATATAAGCTGATCTTCTGTGCGTACGATATGAGCTCATCGTCATTTAACTGGTCGATACGCTCGAACAGAGAATCGATTAAGCGCTCATTTTTGAGCGAGATAATCTCATAAATGGGCTGCACGCGCTCGGCAGCCTGCTCTTGGGCTTTAAGCGTTGCCTTCTTATCTGGGATTTGAATCGGTGCGATAATATCCTTCTCACTCTTCGCATTGACTTCAATATCCAGCTTCTCCGGCAGAATGCTCGGCGCCAAACTGAAATAAAATAATAATGTTAATAAGAAAAACAGAAGAAAACGTACACCTACGCTATACTTCCATCCCGTCATATTGACTTGACGTTTGCTATTTCCGTTGCCGGAACGATTTGTCTGTAGCATAGAGAACAGTCCTCTCTATCCTTGGTTTTCGCTTTCCTTCTGGTAAGCTGTAATAATTTTCTGCACTAAGGAATGACGAACGACATCCTGCTCGGCAAAATGCACGAATCCGATCTCCTCAATCCCGTTCAAGATTCGCCCTGCTTCCACGAGACCTGATCTCTTACCGCGAGGCAAATCAATTTGGGTAATATCCCCGGTAATGACCATCTTCGATCCGAAGCCAAGTCGTGTCAGGAACATCTTCATTTGCTCAGGGGTCGTGTTCTGTGCCTCATCCAATATGATGAACGCATCATCCAGCGTCCGTCCCCGCATATAGGCGAGAGGCGCAATCTCAATCAATCCACGCTCAAGAGCCTTAGCAACCTGTTCCGTGCCCATCACGTCATACAGCGCATCATAGAGAGGGCGCAAATACGGATCTACCTTCTCTTGCAAATCTCCAGGCAAGAAACCAAGGTTCTCTCCGGCTTCTACTGCAGGCCGAGTCAGAACGATTCGCTTGACGGCTCCTTCCTTCAACGCAACGACGGCAAGTACAACGGCAAGATACGTTTTCCCTGTACCTGCAGGCCCTACACCGAATACGATGTCTCTCTTCTTAATCGTTGATACATAATGCCGCTGACCTATTGTCTTAACGCGGATCGGTTTGCCGCGGTATGTATGAGCGATTTCGCCCCTGAATAAATCAAGCAGCTCGTCAACCTTCCATTCCTGCGCTAAATCGACTGCATACATGATATCCCGTTCAGACAGGATAATATTGTTGCGAATCAGCTCGAGCAGAACGAGGAATAACTGCTCCAATTTTTCAGTTTCTTCCGCTTCCCCCGTAATGACAACCTCCGCCTCGCGCGATGTCACTAGTGCATCTGTACGGCTTTGAATCAAGCGCAGATGCTTATCTTGCGGCCCGAACAGGGCTAGTCCTTCAGCAGCATTTTGTAGTGAAATTTTAACAGTCTGTTGTTGCGACAAAAACCTCAGTCTCCTTGTATTCAGTGTCCTTGTTCATGTGGTTCTGATTCCGGTTGTGATTTCTGTTCAAACTGGCGAACAAGCGGAAGTTCTTCCGCTATTGATTGCTCCACTTCAAAAAGCACCTTCATGACCACTTTACCATTGTCCGTCTTCTGATGCAAAATTTTTTCCGAATGAATGCGGGCATTAGGTCCGTTCTTGCCGAGCACATCCGCCCTAGCTTGCTTCAGTCCTGCCTCTGCAGCTTGCGTCTCCGTTCGTTCCTCAGATGCGAACTGAACTTCCTTAATTTTCTCATTTGTCCAGCCAATAGGCAGCGACAACTGCCTCCATTTCAGCGTGTTGTCCTCCTGCAGCTGTTCATAATGAGCATAAGGAATATCTCCGAATCCAGAGACCATAAGCCTCCGGTTGCCTGTCACGATATATTTTCTCTCTTTCTCTTCCCCTGTGTATACTTTATGCTTCATGACGAGCGGCGAGGAAATCTCATATTGGTGCCAGACGAGCCCTCTTGCTTCTCCCCTGGCCGCCACATCCTTCGGTTCAGTTTCAGTTCCAACGGCCCCGGAAATAAGTACAGCGCCTTTTTTGACGCGGGCATTGCGGGCAACGACAGCTCGTCCATTCTCCGCGATAATATCAGTTACGATTGCATCCTCTGAAGCAACAATATGTCTTGGATTAACCAATTTCAATGAGTCGGGCTTCGTTGCTTCAATCACTTGAATTGATACCCTGGTCCCTTCCCAATTGACTCCCACCCATGATGCCTCTTTCAGCTTCGTGTGCATCGCCTTCGCAATTAGATCAGGGTCACGCAGACGGAATGTCCACTGAAAAGGATATATCCCCTGCTCTTTCGCAGCCGCAAGCACCTGCTCTGTTGATATACGATCATTGCCCTTCACATCAATGGACCATACCAGCGAGGAGAGCATGTACAATCCAAGCATAAACATAGCGAAGCCAATCAAGAAGAACTTGCGGCGGAGAACTCGTCTCAACGCAAAAGGCCATCCTATCCGCTGCTCCACATGAACCCGACAGCCTGTCTGCTTCAAAATGGGCCTCAGGTTAAAATATTCAGACAGCAGTACATAGCACTGGAAGTCTTGGAACGAAATCCGCTGCACATCCCACACTTGGATTTGTTTGGAGACGACAGCATTAATAAAAGACTCCGCATTCCCTCCTCGAATGCGAACCCGAACATAGCCGCGAGCATTGGCCAACGTAGGTGCCTTCACTTCATTTCCCCCGTTCCATTGTATGTGATATTGCGTATGATTCCTTCAATACGTATCTCTTCCGTCCATATCGCCCGAATAACAAGCTCTGATCCGGATATCTCTAGTTCTCCATTGGTTAGCGCCAACCGAACCAGCTCGTTCGAAAAATGCACAATCCCGCGGTGGTTCTCAACGATAAGATGCCGATTTCCAATCATGGCTAACCGGGGCGTATCCGATAATGTATCCTGCGGCAGATCCAGCCAATTCGCTGTCCAGTTGCTTAATTTGCGGCCAAAGCGACTCATTTTGCGACGGGCCCCCTTCCTATTCGTTACAATTTATGCGCAGAATGACGCGATTATAACGATTGCAGCGACCCTTCACGCGAGATCCTCGAGGAATATTCCATGTTAATGATTGTCTGTGGAACTGCAGAAATAAAAAAAAGCCCCACTATGCAGGCTTAGCACGTATTGTACTAACCCTGTATGTGGAACTTCTCTCTTCGCCTACAGTTGTTCCTGAACGGAACAGCATGGACTTGTATTAATACTTATAGATTCAGCGGCGATGCTGATAGGGACGCTTGGCACGCGGTGGACCGAGCACCTCCGCCCAAATGACTCCCTGCATCACTTCATCAGGTGTAACTGCACGGCTTGAAGAACCCTGCACCTGTTCGGGTGAAGCAACTGATGAAGTATGGCGCTTAGAGGCTCTGGAAGCTGATCCGGACGAGATAGAGCTCGCCATTCGGTCAATTGCAGCCAGACGCTGCTCTAGCTCCGTAAGACGCGCCTCATCCGAGTCAATGGAATCATACGAGTTACCCGGACTTGAAGCCATCCCTGCTGGCGCTGGACGTTCAGCGCTGGTCGTAAACACAGGCTGACGTTCTGGCTTGCGTTCTACCTCCTCATATTCCTCCTCGCCTGCATCTTCATACCTCTTGTCATCGCTGCTTTTTGCAGCCCCTCCACTAAAATCAGGCATCCGGTTGGTTTTGTCCTTTTTCTTCGAGCCGCCCAGTGAAGAAAAAAGAGCTCCCAAAATAATAATCGCTATTAACGGATTGCTTGTGACGAAATGAATAATCTTCTCAATGATCACCATGGCTCATCGCCTAGCTTTCTGATTTGTTGTCGTGATTATTGTTGGGATTGTTGTCGGATACCTTGCCGATTGTACCGCGCATTTGCGTATCGGCTTCAATGTTTTTCAAATTCATATAATCCATAACACCCAATTTGCCGCCACGAAGCGCTTCAGCCATAGCAAGGGGCACTTGAGATTCCGACTCAACAACAAGTGCACGCATTTCAACGACGCGTGCCTTCATCTCTTGCTCATGTGCGACTGCCATTGCACGGCGTTCTTCTGCTTTTGCTTGCGCAATGCGCTTATCCGCCTCAGCTTGCTCAGTTTGCAAATGTGCACCGATGTTCTTACCTACATCGACGTCTGCAATATCAATAGACAAGATTTCAAAGGCCGTTCCTGCATCCAAACCTTTGCCGAGTACAGTACGGGAGATAAGATCTGGATTCTCCAGAACGTCTTTATGGGATGCGCTGGAACCTACAGTTGTAACGATACCTTCGCCAACACGCGCGATAATCGTCTCTTCCCCAGCACCACCGACTAGGCGCTCGATGTTCGCACGTACGGTAACGCGCGCACGAACCTTTACTTCAATACCGTCCTTCGCCATAGCGGCAACGATAGGCGTTTCAATAACACGCGGGTTAACACTCATTTGCACCGCCTGCAATACATCGCGTCCTGCAAGATCGATTGCTGCTGCGCGTTCGAATTCAAGATGAATATTCGCACGTTGTGCAGCGATTAACGCATTAACAACACGGTCAACATTACCGCCAGCCAAGTAGTGACTCTCCAGTTGGTTAATATTCAGTCCAAGACCGGCCTTAGTAGCCTTAATCATTGGGTTGACGATACGGCTTGGCGTTACACGGCGCAGACGCATAGCGACGAGTGAGATAATCCCGATCTTCACCCCGGATGCAATAGCCGAGATCCAGAGCATTACTGGGAAGAAGCTAAAGAATACACTTAGTGCAATAACAATAACAACCCCTATTAATAGCGCAGTTACCGTAGATGGATCCATATTCAATCATCCTCCAATATTTTGTTATATGTGTGAAGCAAGGGTTAGAACCTATAGTCAAAAATAACATAAAGGGGTCAATCTTTGGTCAACGATCGTACGACAATCCGTACGCCCTCCACCTCAACAACCTCAACCTCTTCGTCACGGCTTATAAAACCGCCATCTGTGACGACATCATATTTGATATCCCCAATCAGAGCCGTTCCCGATGGACGCAATGTTGTCAATGCACGCCCTGTCTTCCCGAGCAGCTCTGTATGATTTATATTCGACACGTAACCTTCATCTGTCGTCAAGGAATCACGGAGAATGAACTTATTCCAAATACCGCGGTGCTTGAAAACACGAACGACGATGATAACCACAACCAGAGCAGCTGCGAAGGCAATGCCAAGCGACATCAGCGCATCTGCAGTATCATTAGCAGCTCGCACGACACCCGTAATCAAGCTTAACGATCCTAGTATGCCCAATATGCCGAAGCTCGGGATGAACAACTCCAGTGCTAGCAGTATTAGCCCAATGATGAATAGAACGATGGTCTCCACCCCCGCTAGTCCTGCAATGTAGTGACCGAAGAAATACAAACCAAATCCAGCAATCCCCAGTATTCCTGGGACACCGAAGCCTGGTACGAACAGTTCGATTGCAACACCTGCGATTCCAAGGAACAGGAGCAATGTCGCAATCCCTGGATGAACAACAAAGGCTGCAATTTGTTCTGAGGTAGAAGGCTCAATCTGAACAAGATTTGCTTGATCCAGCTTCAACTGTTTCAACAGATCTGCCGTATTGGAAGCTACATATTCCGCATACCCGGCTTTACGCGCATCCTCCGAGCTCAATGACAACACCTCACCCGATGGTATTGTCCGTCCCAGCTCCTTAATTTCGTAAGCGCCTTGCAAATCAGCCATTGCTTGTGCAACGAGCGGATCTCTGCCATTTTTTTGTGCAACGGCTTTCATTTTGCTAACCCACATGGCAACCAGCTTTGGATCATTTACATAATTGTGAGCTCCATCAACCAAGGCTGCCGATCCGATTGCACTGCCTGGAGTCATTGCGATCTCATTGGCGCTCAGTGCAAGATAACTGCCTGCCGATGCTGCATTGCCCTCTACGAACATAATCGTACGCACAGGACTGGAGATAATTCTCTGGCTGATATTGCCCGCAGATCCCAATTCTCCACCCGGTGTGTCCATCTCGATAATAATTGCTTCAGGACTTAGCTGTTCTGCCTCATCAAGTGCACGGAACAGGAAGGATTCCATAACTGGATTCACCGTTCCCTTCAGTGGAAGGACAATCACATTGTGTGCCGAACTGCCTTCCGCTTTCACTTGAGCGCTTACAAATGGGATGCAGGAGAACAGGATCATGATCGCTGTCAAAACTAAGGTGGCTAATCCTAGTGGTTTCCCTCGAAAATACCGCATGGTGGATGACTACCCCCTTTCTTATTCTGTTGTAGACAAATGCGATACGTGCTATTCAAAAAGCTTGCTGACAATTGTGGCATGACTCACATTGTGAAAACAGCCCTTTTGAACACATATAATAATACGTCCTGATCATGCCTTGCGTTTCATCTTTAGATATATAGAAAAAAACACTCCTTATGAATAAGGAGTGTTTTTTATCGTTTCGTCAATAGACGTAAAGAGATCGTTTATTGCAGACATTGTTGCACGACAGAATTGACTAACTTGCCGTCTGCGCGCCCCTTCACCTTTGGCATGAGGGCACCCATTACTTTCCCCATGTCGGCTTTCGAAGAAGCACCGGTCTCTTGGATGGTCTCTTGTACAATCACTTTTATCTCTTCTTCGGAAAGCTGAGCAGGAAGATAAGGCGTCAAGATATCAATTTCCGCCCGAACCCCATCTGCCAAATCGCCTCGACCTGCTTTTTCGAACTCGTGGAGGGCATCTTTCCGCTGTTTGATCTCACGACCTAGAATTTCAAGCACTTCATCGTCATTCAAAGTTCTTCTTTCATCTATCTCAACATTCTTGATCGCCGAACGAACCATTCGGATGGTGGAGAGTTTGAACTTGTCTTGACTTTTCATCGCTTGCTTCATATCTTCGTTCAATCTTTGGCTAAGATCCATTGGTGCGTAATCCTCCTAAAACTTTCTCTTGCGGGCAGCCTCGGACTTCTTCTTGCGCTTAACGCTTGGCTTCTCATAGTGCTTGCGCTTTTTAACTTCAGCCAATACGCCATCCTTCGCGATGGAGCGCTTAAAGCGACGAAGTGCAGCATCGATTGTCTCGTTTTTGCGAACTTTCGTTTCAGACACCAGTTATCCCTCCCTCCGAACAGACCGTCCAAGAACAAAAACACGGTTCATCAAATTACATTATATGTGATTGTAAAACTAGGTGTCAACCATGTGAACAGATTATAACGACATTTCATGGTTGGAAATGTTTGCACAGCGGCATTTTCCTGCATGTTTATCTACCACTATATGGCTATAATACGCGATTTATCCAACCAATGCTCCCAGCTGTTCGCCGCCAAGCAAATGATAATGGATATGGAATACCACTTGTCCACTATCCTTGCCGCAGTTGTTAATCAAGCGGTATCCCGATTCTGCAATGCCTAGCTCACGTGCAATTTGCTGAGCAGCGCGATGAATGTCTCCAATCAGGGCGAAATCCTCGCCTTCAGCATCGTTCATTGTTGCAATATGTTTCTTCGGAATCACGAGAATATGTACTGGAGCTTGGGGAGTAATATCGTGAAATGCTACTACCGTATCATCCTCATACACTTTTTTCGAAGGAATGGAGCCTTCGACAATTTTACAAAAAATACAATCCATCTCTTTTCATTCCTCCCTTAATATGTATTCGCTCTGAGCCTGAATTCAGGCGGTATGTCTCTTAATTTGGCGTACCCTTATCATAGCAAAAAAAAGAAGCCTGTCCAAGTGATCTATAAATAGCAATAGCGTTTGTATGCGCACATACCGTACTATGAGGTTGGAATTTATCAAAAAAAGGACAAAAAAAAGAGCACCTCGTACCCCGCAATTGCGGGCAGCGCGTCAGCGCTGTGAGCGTACTGTTGCTGCATGCATCGCGACTCTGATTATTGATCACGACTGTTTGCAGACACAATACGATCACCGAGGTGCAAATAGGAAAATTATTGATGTCGGCTGCCTGTATTATAACAGCCTGTTGAAACTGTTACTGTGAGCTAGTTCACAACTATCTAATTCGTTTCCATTACGATTCGTGACCCTTCTCCTGCTTGTTCTGCCGGTATGACAGCCAGCTTTCTCGCCAAGCGAGCACGCAGCTCCGGAACATGGCTGATTACCCCAACTGACAAGCGATCCGAATGCAGTTTCTCCAGTGCGGTAACAACCGTATCAAGAAGCTCAGGATCGAGTGTCCCGAATCCTTCATCAAGGAAGAAGAACTCGAGAGGGTACTTGCCTCGTAATTGAATCTGAGAGGACAGTGCAAGAGCCAGTGCAAGCGAAGTCAAGAAGGTTTCTCCTCCCGATAGTGTAGATACCGGTCTGCGGATACCTCCATTGCCATCATCGCGGATGACGAAGCCCCCGCCAGAATCCACTTCCAGCGCATAGCGCTGCTTCGTTAATACCTTCAATCGTTCTGACGCAGCGCGGCTAACCTGCATAAGCTGTTCTTCCGCAATAAATTCAACGAAGGCGTTACCACGGAATACAGCCTGCAGCTGGTGCAATCGGCCCGCATATTCTTCGGTGCGCGAGCGTGCTTCCTCAAGTTCTGTCCAGCGTGCATGCTTACTACGTAACTGCTCCGCGTCCCGCTCTGCCTTTGCTTTCCGAGCAAGGGCTTCCTCTGCCGCTGCTTCGGCCGCCACTTTCTTCTCGCTGCAAGCGTTCCACTGCTCATCCGTAACCACTGAAGAACCTATTCGCTCTTGCAATCGATTTAGCTGCGAACTGACATCCCGAACTGAATCGTGATAAGCGAGCAGCGTTTGCTCTAATTGTGAGGTGAGTTCTTCTGTCATCCGAGCGGCATGCACATCTGAAATTTCTGTAAAGGAAGACTTCGACAGCAGATCTTGAAGTCGTTGACCGCTCACTTCTACCTGCTCGGCCAGACTCGTCAAGGCTTGCGCAGCAAGAGCCGCCTGACGGCCTGCAGCTTCGCTTGCAGCCCGTAACCTTTCAGCCTCGTCCGCTGTTCGCTTAACTCGTTCACGAAGCTCTGCTAGACGAGCTGATGTAGCTGCTGCAAGCTCCTCTATGGATTGCTTCTGCAACCATGGCTTCAACCGAGTCTCGTAATCCCCTAGTAGACGGGCAACACCATTACACTCCGCTTGCGCATTGACACGCTCAACCTCAGCAGCTTGACGCTCTTTCGTGTATTGAAGAATTCGTTCTTTCATTTCCTCTATATAAACTGCACTCTTCTCCAGTCGTTCCCGGCAATCGCTCACGACTGCTTCTCTTGCAGTCCATTCCTGCTGCAAAGACGGCATCTGCGCGAATTCCCATTGGAACGCTTTGTAACGAAGATTCCATTCCTCATGCTGCTTGGCCAGAGCCTCTTCTGCTTCCTTCCATGCACGATTGGCGTCACGCAACGCCACAAATGAAGATTGGTAGCTAGACGACAATTGCTGCAGCTCCCATTGCTTGCCTGCAGCATCCTTCAGCAGTTGCTCCATAAGGCCTTCCATTGCACGAGCATTCTGGATGAATGACTGCACGTCTTGCTGTAGAGCTGTCAACTGATTCTCCACTGCAGTCAAATCCAATTCTTCAACATCTTTGTACGTATGTGATCCTGCTTGCTCAGAAGCTGCTCCTTCGTCGGCTTGCAGCGGCGATTCATCTTCCAACAGCATGTCCTTGTTATCTAAACCGAACGATTGCGCGGCAGCAAGCTCGGTCATAGAGTCTCTCCACGAAGGATGTTCGCCTCTCAGTTGGTCTTCTTCAGCCACTGCTGACAACTGATCGCGTATCAGTTGCGACGCTCGCTCGGACACTTCCTGCAGACGCTGCATCCAGGTCGAGAACTGTTCACGACTACGAGCTGCTTCAGCGTCCACATCCAGAAGCAATCGACTCGATATGTTCTTCAGTTGCTCCCATTGCCGCCATCGCTCGTCTCCATTTGTAGAGTTGACCTTAGCACTCGCATGTACATGGGCGGGGGCTGGATGTTCCTTCGATCCGCATACCGGACAGGACTCATTATTTACCAATGACAATGCTAACTGGACAGCCATTTGCTCCGCTGTTTCCTTCCACTGCTTCTGGCGCTCATCATCCATTGCCGATTCGACCTGTACAAAGAGATGGGTCACTTGCTCGCGAAGCCGTCTCCAGCATGTTCTTGAATGAAGCCCCTCTTCCAGTTTATGTCGAATCGTCCCAGCTGCGGACAACAGCTCTTCAAGCTTATCATTAAGCTTGCGATTGACAGTCTCTGTCTGTGTTTCATGCTTCATTCGATGATTATTCAACTCATTGGAGCGTCCTTCCATGAACGTGATCTTATCATAGTAAGAGATCGCCTGATGGAAGTGTTCCTGCTCCTCGGCAGTCTTGACATGTGCCACAAGCGTCGTTCGAAGCTCCTCTTGACGTGCCGCCGCCTTCTTAAGCAGCTGCTCTGATCGTTCAATATCAGACGCTGCAGAGTCATAGCGTGCATGGGCACTCTCCAAGCGGAGCTTCCATTCGCCCTCCTCCTTGCGTAGACGCTCGCATTCCTGCTGCAGGCGAACTGCCTCTTGAAGCTGCTCACTCCGACGGAGCAATTCCGGCTCTTCACGCTCTTGAACGTGCTTCGCCTCCTCGGCAGCAGTCACAGCCTTCTGTGCATCCGATGCAGCGATACCCGCTTGTTCTTCACGAGATGCATGCTCTGCCACAGCCATGTTCCGCTTTACAATCAACTGCTCCGCTTCCAAGGCAATAGGTGCAATCCGCTCTGCCTCTCTCGCACGATTCAGCTTCGTTTCCTCTTCAGCGCGCTTCGGCGCCTCATTCTGCAGCTCAGACATTCTTCTCGATATTCGTGCATGCTCCTGTTGAAGCTCACGCTGCTCAGCCATAGCGTGATACTCCTGCTCAGCAGCCTGCTTGGACGCCTTGGCCAGTTCTGCCTGTTTCGCCGCTTCTGTCAATGCCTGTTCTGCACTCGCCAGCGCTTCCTGCGAGGCATCACCCAATCCCTGCTGTTCAGCCGAGTAAGCCATCAGTTCGGCTTCAGCATCCTTGGCACGACGAGATATACGAGCAGACAGCTCATCTCCATATTTCTCAAGCGAGAAGAGACGCTGAAGCATTTGACGTCTATCGCTGCCCTTAAGCGACAAGAACTCTGCGAACTTGCCTTGAGGAAGAACGACCGCTCTTGTGAAGTCATCCATTTTCAATCCAATGTGCTGTTCAACACAGCGAGTTACCTCAGCCAGCTTGTCAGCTAAGACGACCTCGCCTTCAGGCGTAATCTCAACAAACCGACTGACCGAGTTGCTTACTGTAATATCGCCCGTCCGCTTGAACCTGCGCTCTACGCGGAACGCCCTACGCTCCCCAGCACCGTTCAACTCAAATGTAAACGCAACAGACAATTGATTTTCCGCCTGATTCAATATGCCCTGCGTGCCATTCGTAGCTCGCTCTACCTTCCCATACAGTGCGAGCGTCATCGCATCCAAGATCGTAGACTTGCCGCTTCCTGTCGGGCCAAATATACCGAATAAACCTGTCTCGCACAGTGTTCGGAAGTCGAGGCACTGCTCTTCTCGATAGCTTTGCAATCCTGCCAGCTTCAACTCGATTGGCTTCATGCACCTTCACCTTCCTTCTCCAGCCCATCTTCTCCGATCAATTCCAAGAAGCAGTCCACTAATGCATCGTCAGGCTTAGCTCCTCCAGTCTGACGCTCATAGAACCGCCGGAACAGTTCATGTACCGGTAGTTCACTACGGCGTCCTTCTTCAGCCGCAATTCGTTCAATCTCTGGATAAATGGGACGAATATTGACGATACCTTCATGATTTCGACGCAGCTTCTGAATCTGCTCTAACGTCAGTGCTTCTGTAAGATGAATGCAGACATCCAGCCAAGCACCAGCATCCTTGCCCTCCTCAATCCAGCGAAGCGTCTCTTCATACCCACCGCGAACATTCCATTTCATGAGCGGCTTGCCGGAAGAGAGGAATCGCTCCTGAGGAACAGCCTCCTGACCCGGTGCCAAATCCAGCAGAGTGACCGACTTCGCCTGACCCGCCTCTGAGAAGCTGTAGCCGAGCGGCGATCCACTGTAGCGAATAACCCCCGGCCCCTTCACTGCCTGTGGCCGATGTAAATGGCCAAGTGCACTATACTGCGGTGCAGCAGGAGCTCCCATACAAGCGAACACGCTTGGATCAACAGTATAAGCTCCACCCACCTGAATTGGGCGCTCAGAATCACTCTCCAGTCCGCCAAGAACGTACAAATGACTCATAATCAAATTAACGGTAGAAGGTCGAAAATGCATGGCCTGATGAAGCAGCAGCTTCCCTACCTTCGCGCTGTATGCACTGCGCAGCTCATGTTCTTCATTGGAGGCTGTAAGCAGCTCTCCTAATCGCGCCTCAGATGGATAAGGCAGCCCTGCAATAACTGCATCTTCCCCCGTTCTCGCACAATGAATGGTCACTGGCTCCAGACTAGGCTGCCCGATTAGCGTCACGCCAAGCTCATGCACGAGTGGCGCTGATGCCGATAAGCGATCTGGGTGGTCATGATTCCCGGAAATAATTACGACCGGGCGCTTGCCCTGCTGCGACAATCTGGCAGCAGCCTCATAGAACAGCTGCTCTGCCGCTGCCGGGGGGTTAACCGAATCATATACATCCCCTGCGATCAGGATCAGGTCTGCCTGCTCTTCATCCGCCAGCTGTATGAACTCTTCGACGAAAGCAGCCTGTTCGTTTAGACGGCTCCTGCCTTCCAGCGTCCGCCCAAAGTGCCAATCCGCTGTATGCAAAATACGCATGGTTGTCTCTCCTTTCTTCCTGCGATTGTAATAGACTATAGTTCACACGCTTGCTTAGTATCGAAAAAGTACAGCACCTTACGGTCGACTGGACGATGCCAAATCTGTTCGATTGCACGTGCGTATAAATTCAACTGGAAACGATAATGCTCCGTTAGTGCCTCTAGGCCGCCTCGATGTGCAAGCACCCTATCTGTCTTATAATCGAGCAGCACGAGCTGCCCTTCCCATTCGAACAGGCAGTCTATGACCCCTTGAACAAGTACCGTCTCCTGATCTAGCAAGCCAGATGTGTCTCGTGCCGCGAAGGTCGAAGTTGCCACAAACCGCTCCATCGACGATTTCCCCGACCGATCGTTGTCCAGCGTTGGTTGTTCGCTAGAAACTGGCTCAGCTACCGGCACATCTTCATGAGCAGGGGGCTCCTGAGCGAGATTGCTATTCCCGGAGCTGAGATGCAGCTGTCTCGTCAATTCGATCGTATAAGCTTCAGCAGCTGTCAGACCATAGCTGAACGGAAGCTCTCGCTTC
Organism: Paenibacillus sp. UNC217MF; assembly: GCF_000686865.1. Lineage (NCBI taxonomy): Bacteria > Bacillati > Bacillota > Bacilli > Caryophanales > Paenibacillaceae > Paenibacillus > Paenibacillus sp. UNC217MF. The sequence continues at coordinate 438,698 of NZ_JMLT01000003.1, forward strand.
ACCCATGTTGCCTGCAGCAGTTGACGGCCAACCTCACTCTCGAAAAAGCCAGCTACCGCAGCTTGATCAATCGCTTCCGCCTGCTTGTCCGTCATATATTGATGCTGTACCAAATAGAGCAGGGTATTGTGAACAGTATCTATCGTCACATCCGAATGCAAAGGCATATGCTGCATAAATAAATGATATAACGTCCCCCGTTCCGTTGGCGTCACCTTGCTAGCCTCCATAAATTTAGGACGGCGCAGATGCAGCGTGAAGCCTTCTTCACTCCTGGGAGAAGATGTAGCGGAGCCATTTCCCCCTGATGTCTCCAAGGAGTGGCCATTGTCCATAGTTGTTTCATTCCCAGCCATCGCTCTATCGACCGGCTCATGCTCGTCGGTACGAGGCTCTGAAATCCATTGGTCGGCTGGCCATTCATCCGACGCCGACATCCGTTTCATTTCCGTGACTGAAGTCTTCGCTGGTAGTAAAGTTGCAATCCGATTCGGATCCCGCCAGCGAAGCCGCTCATCCAGCGCAGCTTGCCAATCGCTTGACGGCATGTTCTCCTGCACTTCCAACCGCTCCAATGCCTCAAGCACCTGCGCCTTATCCTCATCCAGTTCCACTCCGCCGAGTGCTGTACCAGATGCAAGAACCGCGGCGGACATAATTGACAGTCTCCACTCCGAGCGATCGTCATGCAGGCACTCCCCGTTCCGATTCGGAAGCCCCGCGAATCGGCGCCATTCCGACGCGGACATATGTCGAATAACAGATGGCCCGATCCAATCCATGTAGGAACGTGCCCGTGCCACCATATAATCAGGCAGCAGCAAGGACTCTACATCGAGTGCTTCTCCCCACTCCCGAATTGACTTCTCTGGATCATTGACAGTACCGATTAGAATCATCTTCTCCTTCGGTCTTGTCAAGGCGACGTACAGCACCCGCATCTCCTCAGCAAGCAGTTCCAGTTTCATTTGCCTGCGAATTGCTAAGTTCGGAAGTGTCGGGTAAGAAACTCGGAGCTCTTCATCTACGAACTTCGGCCCAAATCCGAGCCGCTTGTGCATCAAGAATGGCGAGTTCAAGTCTTGCTGATTGAATCGCTTCGACAGTCCTGCAACAAAAACAACTGGAAACTCCAGCCCTTTACTCTTATGAATCGTCATAATGCGAACTACATCTTCTTGTTCCCCTAACGCACGAGCAGTTCCCAAGTCTCCTCCTGTATCGCGCATGCGGTCAATAAAGCGTAGGAATCGGAACAGACCGCGAATGGAAGAGGATTCGTATTGACGTGCCCGATCATATAGCGCTCGCAGATTGGCCTGCCGCTGCATACCTCCTGGCAATCCGCCTACCCATTCGTAATAGCCCGTCTCCCGGTACAGCCGCCATATGAGCTGCGATAGACTTCCTTGACGGGCCGCCGACCGCCAATGCTCCAGCTTGTACAGAAAGCGATACAGCTTATCCTGCAAGTCAGTGTCGCTTGATACCTCCTCAGCTTTTTGTTCTCCCGCTTCATTTTGCATCATTTTACACACAGCATCATAGAAAGAAATACCCTTTCCCTGAAGTCGAACTCGTGCCAGCTCTTCTGCCGTAAGTCCGACAATCGGAGAACGGAGAACCGCCGCCAATGGAATATCCTGCTGCGGATTATCAATAACGCGAAGCAAAGAGAGTACAACCTCTACCTCCGTAGCCTGAAAATAGCCCGTATTGAACTCGGCGTAAGCAGGAATGCCTTCCAATCTCAGTTCTTCTACCATGAGTGGTGCCCATGCTTGCGTCGCCCGAAGTAAAATTACAATATCCCGATACGTCGCTGGACGCATTCGCTTCAAATGCTTATCGTACACGAGGAACGGCTCTGTTCCTTCATCCCCGAGCAGCCTGCGGATTTTTGCCGCAATTGCCCGCGCCTCAAGGCGTGCTGTTTCCATTTCAGCAGGATCAAGCGCTTCGACAGCCGCAGCTTCCACATCTGAATCAATATCCTCAACTTCATCGGAGGCCAGCTCACCATCAGAACTTGTACTAGCCTTCTCAATGAGCACCAGCTCGGTTGCATAGTTTTGGCGTTCTGCAAGCTGCTCCATATTCGGCTCGCGCTGAGCAGCACGCAATTCATTGCTGATTTGTTCCAAGGTTGGATAAGTCGCCCCGCAAACGAGCTCAGCTGCTTCATCATATTTCAGCTCAGCCACTCGGTCATTCATGATCTGGCGGAACAGCATATTGACCGCATCTACTACACCCTGTCGGCTGCGGAAATTGCGTGCCAAATCAATGCGTATCCCCTTCTGCTCGGAGCTGTCTGAAGAATAGGATTCATATTTGCTCAAGAACAGACCTGGTTCGGCAAGGCGGAAGCGGTAAATACTCTGCTTAACGTCCCCTACCATGAAGCGGTTGCCAGCGCCGGAACGCGTAATCAGATTCACAATCGCTTCTTGAACCATGTTCGTGTCCTGATATTCATCGAGCAGGATCTCAACGTATTGTTCTTCATACTGTCTAGCTGCTTCTGAAGGAATCGTATGCGCTGGTGTCGAGTCTGGATGGCGCAATATTCGAAGGCAGTAATGCTCCAAGTCCGAAAAATCCAGCCATCCCTTCTTGCGCTTTGCTTCCTCAAAGCGTTCACCGAATTCAATGACAACATCAGCCAGCGTATGCATGATTGGGGCTATCACGCTTAGTTCCTGTAGAAATTGCTCTGGTGTTCTGCGGAACAATTCGTCCCGCAGCTGCTGCAGCCTCGCTTTTGCTTGGTCGCGAAGACGCTTCACCTGCTCCTGCAGTGATTTATCGTACTTATCTCCCCGGCAAGCAGCCAAACGGCCGAACGCCAATAAGTCAAATGAGGAGAAAAGCCTCTCCCATGGTTCATGTTCAGCGGCCTCAGCCAATGCAGCAGCACCTGACAATTCCTGAATTAGTGCCTCCCGATAGGGCTCAGGGCCTCCAGGAGCGTCCAATAATCGATACGCCTGCCGCAGCAGTTCTACAATTCCATTCAAGGTCAGGCGTGCATCCTGCATAACACTTGCCGTCCAAGGTGACTTGCCCAGTTCTTCCACCGATTGCACCTCGAACGAAGCGGACATCTCCTTCATCCATTCATCCGGCCATGGATGACTGCGCGAGAAGTCGAACAACTGCTGCACTAAGCGGAATGCGGCTTCATCGCTGCGTTCCCCGCTGAACCAATCAACCATTCGCTTGAATTCCGAGTGACCGTCCGCATAGCGCTGTTCAAACAATTCCTCCAATACGTCCTGCCGCAGCAGCTCTGTCTCCGTGTCATTTGCTATGCGAAAGGCCGGATCGAGCTGCACCGATTGGAAATGGCGCTGAATAACCTCCAGACAGAAGGAATGCAGTGTCGTGATAGAAGCGCGATTCAATAGCGCCAGTTGACGGCGCAGATGCTCAGAATCAGGCTTCGCCTCCAATTCCCGCTCCAAGGCAAGCCGAATACGCTCTCTCATCTCGGATGCAGCCGCCTTTGTAAAGGTGGCAACAAGCAGCTGGTCGACATGGACGGGTTGTTCTTCATCACTAATCGTCCGAATAATACGCTCCACGAGAACCGCTGTCTTCCCTGATCCAGCAGCAGCTGCGACAAGCACATTTTGTCCCCCGTCAACGACAGCACGCCATTGTTCATCTGTCCAGGTGCTTCCTTCCGGCTTATCTGGCAGCACCCTTACTGTAGGCGATGCCTCTACAGCATCCGAACGAGACTGTGTCCAATTCAGCAGATCGAACTCCAGCTCCTGCTGCCGCTTGCCGCCGAGCGCTTCGTCCCCATTATGATTCTCGTTCTGATTCATTGTCCGCTGCTCCTCCTTCCATCTTCATCCACACTTCGTCCTTCGTCATCCGCGGCAATACATGATAGTCGTTGCCTTCGGTCAACTCATCGAATTGACAGACTGGCTTATAACTGCAAAAATCACATGCCTTCTTCGTCCCAAGGCGATAAGGGTCTATCCGAACATCACCATCTGTAATCCGGGTTCCGATATCTTGGATCACATGGCGAGCCGTTCCCCGCAGCATATCCCATTGCTCCGTAGTCGCAACAGATGCATTGCTGTAGAACGACCCATCCGCCTTCACCGCAACCGGGAGAATGTCTGAATACCCTTTTTCAAGCGGCTCATCCATCAAGGACACAACTTCGCGATCCGCCAGGACGAGTCCACGCATTTTATATTTCTTCATCATTTGCTCATAAGCTTGCTCCACACTCATTCCATTCGCCGCCTGCAACAAAGGATTGTGAACATGGAAATAGAGTGTGCCAGCAGGCAATGCCGACGAGCCGAGCCACAGTTCCGCATACGTAATCAATACATCCAAATAAGTGAGCATTTGCAGCGACAGACCGTAATACACTTCCTGCAGCTTCAAATCTGTCGAACTCGATTTATAGTCAATGACGCGAAGCAGCACGCCGTGGTCACTGTCCGCCTTGTCCACCCGGTCAATCCTTCCGATGATCTCCATCGTACATCCATTGCTTAGAGTAAATCGAAGCGGCGGCAGCGGCTTGTCCGGACCAAAATCCATTTCCAGTCCAATTGGCTCAAACTGACCTCTGCGAGCATGCTCTCCAAGCACGGAAGCAGCACGGCCAACGATTCGCTTCAGCTTGAGCGAGATATGCTCATAACGCTTCGAGCTAAGAAGAATCTCCCCTTGCAATTTTGGGGCAAGCATATCCACGATACGATCTGCTTCTGCTCGACATTCATCCGCCGACAGCGCTGCCCAAGTTCGATTCGAGCTCTGCAAATCTATGGCAAAGCGGCTGAGCGCTGCATGGAACAACTGCCCGATGTCTGGAGCCTCCAATCTATATACCCGACGTTCCTTCAGCTTCAAGCCATGGGAGGCGAAGTGCGAGAACGGACAGGCTACGAAGCGCTCCATGCGAGACACACTGGTTCGCAAGGCAGTACCGTACAAGTGACGGCTTGTGGTCGGAGTAAGTGTCTCTGCTTGATTCCGATACAATAGCGAGCCCATCAGCACCTTCAGCCGATCATGCCATGCTGGCTGCGCGGCGAACCAGCGGTATACATCCCACCATATATTCGCCATTGGTCTTCCTTGGCGCCACTGTCGCAGCTGAACAATCAGGTGTTTCAGCGCAGATTCCGGATAGACAGCGAATTCCGATTGCTCCTCCTCAATCATGAATTCATTCGGCTCAGCCATGACGAGCCGCTCTTGTACACGTGGGAACATGCCGCGTACATGCCGAACCACCTCGGACGGCAGCAATGTCTTCCCTTCTTCATCAGCGAGTGCGTAGCTAATCCACAGACTGTCGCTAGGCGTCGCGAAGGACTGATAAATTAAGAACCGCTCGTCCAGAAGCTTGCGGCGGACGCCAGGCGCGAGCTCCATGCCTATCTGCTGCAGAGTGTCCCGTTCATGCTCCGTAAGCACGCCATCCTCAATCGGACGAGCTGGTATAACGCCATCGTTCACGCCAAGCATATATAAGTGCTTAATTTGGCCGGGTCTTGTCCGATCCATCGAAGCAATGAGCACTTGATCCAGCGCTGGCGGAACAAGCGCCATCTTGATGCTCTCAAATCCGGTATCCAGCATGCCGCCGAACAATTCAATGCTCATCTTCTCTTCGCCGACCATCTCTACCATTTGATCCAGTATATCTAAGAGAGCCCCCCATATTTGCCGATGTTCCCGTGATAGTTGAACCTCTCCGTCAAGCAAAGCATCTTGGCTCATGCGCTCCAGCTTATGAGGCACACCAAGCGCCATCCAGAACGCATACATAGCCTCGCACATGCCGCGAACGTTCGAGCTCGCCTTCATTGCGCGTGCAAGCTCAGCAATCGGATCGGCAATGATGCTGCGGCATTGCTCCACCCACTCTGGAGCATGTCTTGGCCGTTCAACAGCCTCAGCTTCTTCAGCTGTGCCCTCCGCTGCTCCATCTGCATGATCAGGATCAAGCGACATTTCCGGCATTGCAGGCCATGGACGCTTGCTTGTCCACCTGCCCCCTTCGATGCCGCATGCAAGCACATAGTTCTCCAACTTGTCAAAGTGCTCTCTTGTAATCGAACCATCTTCGGACAGCAAAAAATCGGTTTTGACAAACCGAAATACTGCGTCGTATTTCCAATTGCCTATTATGATATCAAGCACCGCTCGCGTCATCTCAACAAATGGATGATGCAGGACTGATTTCTTCTGATCCGTAAAATAGGGAATCCCCGCCTCGGTGAATACCGTATCAATCAGCTCACCATAATGTGCAATGTTCCGCACCATTACCGCCATGTCCCGCCAGCGTACCTGCTCATTGCGCACACGCCGCAGCATTTCCCCAGCAACCGCTTCAACCTCGGCGCGGCGATGTACTGCCGCCTGCACCGTAACCTCTCGATTCGTATCGTGATCGGACGCATGGCTATCCTTGCTCTTCACATTAACTTCCGGCTCACGATAGGGCACTTTGCGTTCAAAATGCCGCTCTAGATGAGCAAGCTTCGGGGAAGTTGCATAACGCGGAAGTGGTTCTTCGTTCGAGTCAAGATGCGTTATACTCCCGATGTCCACGCCAAGCGTATCGGCCATCTCTAACAGCTTCAGCATGGTAGTAGCCGTCGGATGGAACAAATTCAGCTCATGCGGAACTTCGCCAAGCGCGTACGCCTTATCCAAACACAGCGTCACACTTACATTCGGCGCATGGAGAATGAGCGAAGCGAGAACCGCATATTCTTGTGGGGTAAATCCGTGAAACCCGTCAATCCAAATATCAGCGCTCTTCACGTACTCCGATGCTGCAACACCCTCGGACAACCGAGCAAGCACGTCTTCCCCATCCAAGTAACGACCAGCCAATTCCGATTCAAACTCATGCAGGATGCTGGAAATGTCGCGAAGCTTCGCGGATAACAGCGGTTGTCCTGTCATGTGAGCGTCCAAAAAAGCAAGATGCTCCTCAACTTCACTGGACTCTACTCGATACCGCTTCATCTCATCAAAGAGATCGTTAAGCTTCTCGATAAATCCGAATTGTTCTGCTGCACCCGCAAATAAAGGCAAATCTGACTTGCGGCGCTGCAAAATCTTGTAGAGCAGCATCTTCTTGCCCTCTTCATTGATCGCTGTTAGTGCAGTGCCGCCAGCCTCTTGCATGACGCGATACGCAAGTCGCCGGAAGCTTAGTACTTGCGCTCTCAATATGCCAGCGATTCCATCCTCACGAATGAGAGCATGCTCTGCCTGAAAGGTTGCCTGTTCGGGGACTATCCATATAATCGGTGCCCCGTCCGCTTGGCTGCGAAGCTCATCTCGTACGCTTCTTAACACATGCTCCGTCTTGCCACTGCCGGAACGACCGATGACAAAATGCAACGGCAAAGTGATCCCTCCATTTCCCTAAATGCGATTCATGGCATCTACTTGCCACGATATGATACACTATGATCAAACCAATAATTGGTATATAATTTCGGTTACACCCGATTCTAGCATTAGGTTTCATTATATCATATTTCAAACTAGCGATAGAACACATGTTTGGAAACGATGCCGATATTCGCCATCTGCTTCTTGTGAGTTGCAGTGCATCATGTAACTTCGTAATCGAAGGCGAGGCTCATGTTCAACCTACCCTCTATTCGAATAAGGAGGCTGATTGTCATGATACATATTGTCAATGGAAATTGTACTGCCATACAGCTAACCAAAGTCGCCGAACAGCTGTGGAATGAGCAGGTATGGGTATATTCAGAGCTGCTGACCGAAGGCCCCGTATACGCTAGGCTTGAGCAGTATCTGGCTTATCGAGCGCTGCAATTGGAGCGAATGTGCGGGCTGCCTTCCACTGTTTTTTTGCAAAGAGGAAATGAACAGGAACGCACGTGGAAATCAGATATTTTGCCTGCTCAAGAGATTGCATTATGGTTCGAACACGATCTGTTCGACATTACCATGCTGCTCCGCTTAGTAGATCGCCTGACACAAGAGAATGCGCATGCCAAGCTATATTGGATCGACATCGCCTCCATTGCTGAACATGATCGCTATCTCGGATTTGGGGCGCTGACGGGAGAGCAGTTGGCCCCTTATCGAGATGCCGCCATACGGTTATCCGCTGAGCACATCGAATGGATGCGTTCTGCTTGGATTGCGTATACAAGTCCAAACCCACTGAAAATTGCACAATGGGCTCAGGAATCAAGCAGTATCCCTGCTCCATTTTGCGCTATTACGGAAGCGCTTCAATTCCACCTCTCCCGTTACCCCTCAACACAGGATGGAATCGGGATTGTAGAGCGATCCACGCTAGGCGCAGTTCAAGATGGAGCTGTTACATTTCAGAAGTGCTTCGAGATTGTTCGCAATCAACTGCCGCAATATGGACTTGGGGATATGCAATTCTGGGGGTACCTGCGCCGAATGACCTGCGGAGACGCTCCTCTGCTCGGGCTATCTCCCTCCTCATCCTCCTTGCCGGAACCTTTCAAGTCTCCATTAGCCGATGCTGGTCACCTCCTCTTAACCAAAAGCGGCCAGCAGGTACTGGATGGCACTCTCAACTGGGCTCAGTCTGGTGGATATGGACGCTGGCTTGGCGGCGCATTTATTACCCGTTCGACAACTGGAATAAGAGCATAGAGTGAGGAAACCGAAGAAATTCAAATATATGCTAACTGCTGACTTTATCCCATATATACAGCAAGCGCCATTCATTGCAGACGATCCCAAACCTGTCTGCAATGAATGGCGCTTTTCTTGTTTATTCTTCCTTATCCTATCGATACTTTAGGAAGATTACTTCGAGCGAACCTCGAAGATGGCGAACTTCAAATAATGGCCTTCATCCACTCCCGCAATTTGCGGGTGATCCTTGCCGGCAGGACGCCATTCGACAAGGCGCAGCACCTTGCCTGCATCCTGGGCTGCATCCAATATCGACTGCATGAACATGTCCGGACGCATATGATAGGAGCAGCTTGCTGTCACAAGATAGCCACCTTCATTGACCAGCTTCATACCATGCAAATTGATGTCCTTGTAGCCCCGATACGCGCCTTCGACAGCACCTCGCGTCTTCGCGAAGGCCGGAGGATCCAACACGACGACATCCCACGTACGTCCGCCTCCAGCAGTCATCGGTTTCGAAGTATCCACCTTCTTCGCACTAGATTCTCCGCTTGCCCGCTGCGTGCGCTCCTCCAAGCCATGAACCTGCTCACGCAAATAAGCGAAGGCATCCGCAACGACAAACTCGACACGGTCTGTAAAGCCGTTTAGTTCGACATTGCGCTTTGCACTCTCGATCGCATGCTCGGAAATATCGAGACAAGTGACCTTCTTGGCTCCATATTTACAAGCATTCAACGTGAAACTTCCTGTGTGAGAGAAGCATTCCAACACCGTCGCACCATCCCACCATGGGAATGTAACCGGCTTTCCCTTCGCATTGAGTGGCAAGCTCTGCACGGTTCCATCCTCGGCCTCTACTTCGCCCATGTGGATGCCGCTGCGAGCTCCCCAGCCTGTCATAAGCGGCGCAATGGAAGCGCGGTTCTCACGCTGGTCGAAGAAGTAGCCTGTCTTCTGTCCTTCTACGATATCAACTTCTATGATAAGCCCGTTCTCCTCTACTTGGACATGGCGCGGACAATCTCCATACAGCACGCCTGTCTTCAGTTCAAGACCCTCACGCTCACGAATTGGCACATCGCTGCGCTCATAGATGCCGCGCGGCTGCATGACATCGACTAGGGCTGCCACCAACGCTTCCCGATGGACATCCATGCCCAGCGTCACAATCTGCACAACGAGAACATCGCCAAAGCGATCCACGATAAGTCCTGGCAGAAAGTCTGCTTCGCCGTATACGAGGCGATAAGCCTTGGCTCCAGGCAGGAAGCGCTGACGATGTGCAACACAACGTTCGATTCGCTCTTTGAAGAAGGCCTCATCCATTGCTTCAATCGGCTCATAGGATACGATGCGCACCGTAATTTGCGAGGCAGGATTATAATAGCCTGTTGCAATGTATTTCCCCTGAGCGTTCTGGACATCGACAAGCATCCCCGGCTGAGGATTTCCTTCGACTGTTTCAATCTCTGATTGATATACCCAAGGATGGGAGCGTTCAATTCTCTTTTTCCGCGAACGGATTAATTTCACATAAGGCCTATTCAATTACAGTTCTCCTCTCAGCTCCAATGGCATGTCATGGTTGTCCACTCGCAAGCATAGAATGGAATAGCTTATTGCGGCGAATTATGGATGACAAAGGAGCCCTTCATGTTTAAAGAAATTTGGTTCCCGCTCCTTAGCGGATTGGCACTGTTTCTATTCGGAATGAAAACGATGGAGCTTGCCCTGCATGCTTGGGCTGGCCCCTACCTGCAGCGGTTTCTACACCGTTCTACCCGCACCCCTATACATGGAATGCTGTTCAGCACAGGCATGACAGCCGTACTGCAGAGCAGCACGGCCATCACGGTCATTACGATAGGTCTGGTCAATGCCGGTATTATGAACTTCTCCCGCACGCTCGGCATCATTCTAGGCACCAATATCGGCACTTGTCTGACAACCGAGTTGATTAGTCTAAATATAAGCCAATTCGCCAAGCCCCTCCTCTTCCTGTCCTTAGCCGGATGGTTCATTGGGGCATTGGCCGACGAATATCAGCCTAAGCTGCTGCATCGCATCGCCTCTTGGTGGCCGCCGCTCCAATTCGGCTCCCTTGCCGCGTCAGGCTTCGCCTTCATTATGCTCGGCATTGAATGGATGAAGCAGATTAGTGAGCCGCTGCAGCAGCGCGGACTATTCACTTGGTTCTTGGAACGATCAAGCGACAGTCTGCTCTGGGCGCTGGCAGCGGGCGTCGTCATAACAGCACTCGTGCACAGCAGTGCAGCTATTATTGCAATGGCCATGGGATTATCAGCTACCGGGGCATTACCCGTTGAAGTTGGCATTGCGATCGCAATTGGATCTAATGTTGGCACCTGCTTCACAGCCGTAATTGCTTCACTTGGCGGGACAAGAAGCGGACAGTTCGTCGCCTGGACCCATGTCGTGCTGAACATTGGCGGCGCTGTCCTATTCTATCCTTTTATCAGCCAAATCGGACAGCTTAGCGCCGTATTTGGCTCCGACGCCGCCGGTCAGATTGCACACGCCCAGACCATTTTTAATATTGCAAGTTCCCTCCTGGCCCTGCCTTTGTGTTACCTGCCGGTTTGGAACCGGATCCGTTAACAATTGCAATACCGAAACTCGTGCCGATGCGCGTTGCTCCCGCTTGAATCATTGCGAGCGCTGCGGCGGTATCCCGAATGCCGCCGGAAGCCTTAACGCCCATATGCACAGGTACATGTGCCCGCAACAGACGAATATCTTCCAGCGTTGCCCCGCCCTTGCCGAAGCCGGTCGACGTTTTGACAAAGTGGGCACCTGCCGCTTCCGATGCTTTGCATGCCGCAATCTTGTGCTCTGTATGGAGAATGCCTGTCTCCAAGGTGACCTTGACGATCGCGCTTCCCTCAACCATCCGGACAACCTGGGCGATATCCTGTTCAACAGCCTTCAGATCTCCGCTTAACAGGCTTCCAATCTGCAGCACCATATCGATCTCAGAAGCCCCGTCCTCTACCGCCCGGGCCGCTTCAAATGCCTTGGCTTGACTGGCACTAGCCCCCAATGGAAACCCGCATACCGCCGTCACATTCACGCCGGTTCCATTCAGTAGATTGCGACAAGCGGATACCCAAGATCCGTTCACGCACACACTGTAGAAGTGATATCGGCTCGCCTCCGCGCACAGCTTCTCAATATCGCGCGCTGTCGCCTCCGGCTTTAACAGGGTATGATCGATATATGGTGCCAATTGAAGCTGATCCGTCATGCAAACTCTCTCCTTCCTGCAATGTGCAGAGAATTAAAGATTTACGGATATGGACAATTCTTCAAATGCCTTTTGCAGGATGTGGTCGTTGTTATCATATCCGAACTCACGCTGCTTCTCCCACGCTTCTTGTGGACTGTACCACTCTACGCTGCGAATTTCCTCAATTTGCGCATGAAGCTTGCCTTCCTCTGCCTCAACGAGGAAATAATGCACCTCTTTATCAATTGTACCCGCTTGTGGTTGTACATATTGATAATAAATGGTATCGAGTTTGGTATCGATTCGTCCATGAATCCCGGTCTCTTCCCATATTTCACGCAACGCCGTCTGTTCAATCGTCTCTCCGGCCTCCATCTTGCCCTTGGCCAGCGAGATCTTGCCATACCGATCTTGGATCAGTTGGATCTCAATTCCTTCCCCTCTTCTGCGGTAAACGACTCCTCCTGCGGATACTTCCTTCATCTTGCGCACCTCCATCTATGTTCGTTACTCCTATGTATATATCCTAACCGAAAAGAAAGAGGATTTCATCCATTCAGCCATTGCTGAGCGGAGAATCCTCCTCGATTCTTTATTCAGTAGTTTCGGTTGTTTCGTTCTCTAGCTTATTGCATTTTTCTCTATTTCCAATAGCCTATCCTGGTTAGACAAGGCGATTAGGAAGCAACATTTGGCTCCTGGCCAATAACGCGTGTAAGAATACCTTGATTCTCATTCACGCCCGCTTCTGTAATTTTCACACGGCATAATTGGCCAATCAAGGACTCATCTCCTTCGAAGATTACTTGAAGGTAATTGTCCGAGTAGCCCATCAGCATGCCAGCACCTTCATCGCCCTTCGTGTTCCGTTCTGGAATCACATCGACAACTTCTCCAACGAACTTCTGTGCATATTCCAGCTGCATTTGTTCAGACAGATCAATCAGCTCATGAACGCGAGCATGCTTCACTTCTTCATCCACTTGATCCTCCATGCGCGCAGCCGGAGTACCTGTACGCTTCGAATACGGGAATACATGCATTTCAGAGAAGCCCACTTGCTTCATAAATTCATAGCCTTGACGGAAATGCTCATCCGTCTCACCTGGGAAGCCTACAATGACGTCTGTCGTAATCGCCACATTCGGCATTGCCTCGCGAATACGAGCAATCTTCTCCGCGAATTCTTGCGTCGTATATTTGCGGCGCATCCGCTTCAATACTTCGTCATTGCCCGCTTGAAGCGGAATATGCAGATGACGGCACATTTTCGAGGACTTGTTCAGTACTTCGATCATGCGATCATCAATTTGGCTGGCTTCAATGGAACTGATACGAATACGCTCAAGCCCCTCTACCTTGTCCAAATCCCACAGCAGATCGGTCAAGTCATAGTTCTCCATATCGTCGCCGTATCCACCGGTATGAATCCCTGTGAGCACAATCTCCTTGTAGCCTGCCGCTACGAGCTGGCGAGCCTGATTCAACACACTCTCCGCTTCACGGCTGCGGGATAGACCACGCGACCAAGGAATAATACAGAATGTACAGAAGTTGTTGCAGCCTTCTTGAATCTTCAAGAACGCACGCGTCCGCTCTGCGAAATCAGGCACGTCCAACTCCTCGAATGCACGTGTCTTCATAATGTTGCGTACCGCATTAATAGGCTGGCGCTGTTCATGCAGCTCACGAATGTAATCCATCAACTTCTCACGATCCTGTGTGCCGATAACGAGATCAACGCCTGGAATGTCAAGAATCTCCGCAGGCGATGTCTGCGCATAGCATCCTGTTACCGCAATAATTGCGTCAGGATTGCGGCGCACAGCGCGACGAATGATTTGACGGCTCTTCTTGTCTCCTGTATTGGTTACGGTACACGTATTAATCAGGTATACATCTGCCGTCTGCTCAAAGTCGACCTGCTCATAGCCTTCATTTTTGAACAATTGCCAGATCGCTTCTGTATCGTAAAAATTGACTTTGCAGCCCAATGTGTAAAATGCTACTGATGGCATCGTTCACATTCCCCCCATTTCTCCGAATTGATACATGATGCAGGCACATGCAGCCATTCCTGCCGTTTCTGCTCGCAATATGCGGCGGCCTAAGCTGACACATCGTGCTCCAGCTTCCACAGCGGAATGAATTTCCTGCGCAGCAAATCCACCCTCAGGCCCGATGACAACCATCATTCGAGCTTGCTTTGCCATACTTCCCTGCATGTCGCCCTGTGTAGGTGCGAACGCTTCTAATACGTCGCGCAGCATCGTCCCTCGCTCATCCTCATAGCAGATAAGAACAAGGTCATAGGATGCGAACTGGGCCGTCAAGGCCTTCCAGTTCATTGATGATGCAATCGTCGGGACAACATTCCGATGAGACTGCTCGGCTGCTTCCTTCGCAATCTTGCCCCAACGCTCCAAGCGCTTCGCTTCCTTCTTGCTGTCGTATTGAACCACTGTCCGTTCTGAGATGAACGGCATGAAATGCACGGCACCAATCTCCGTGCATTTCTGAATGATAAGCTCCATTTTATCGCCTTTCGGCAAGCTTTGCGCAATGGTTACTTGTACGGTCGGCTCTCGGTCGAAGTCCCTCATCTCGACAATTCGAGCTTCTACCCCATCCGCATCGCACTGCTCAATCACGACGACCGCCTCACGCTTCTCCCCATCGCTGACCAATATCTCAGCTCCAGGCTTGAGGCGCATTACGTTCATAATATGGTGGGCATCATTGCCCGTAATTTGTATGCTTTGATCTCCGAACTGCGCGGAGGGCACAAAATATTTCTGCATCGTAATCAACATTCCTCATCATACACGTTTTAATCGGCATTCGCCAGCATTGTCAACATTTTTCACTCGTATTCTGGATACTCCTTAGACAGCGTGGACAGCTTGCTGCGTGGGCTTTCTTAACTGCCTACGATGAACATAGCTGCTCGGGACATCTCCCTCATGATCGGCTGGATCAAGCTGAACAAAGGCCCTAGCGTCTTATCCCGCAACACAGGGATGAACACGATAATCAAGAAGATAAAGATCGACCATTGTTCAATCTGCTGCAGCCGGGAACGTACATGAGCCGGCGCCAAATCTTCCACTATGCGATATCCGTCAAGCGGCGGCAGTGGAATTAAGTTGAACAAGAACAGCAGGACATTGTTCGAGATCAAGAAGGACAAGAAATAAAATAATGCCAAGTGGATCCGATTTCCAGATCCCACATCGACAAACCCAAATTTAAATCCAAGATGAAGCACCAATGTACCAATGAACGCTAATAGCAAGTTGCTGAGCGGTCCGACTGCGGATACAACAATCCCCATTGCACGCGGCTTTTTGAAGTTGTCCCGATTGACTGGGACAGGCCTTGCCCATCCGAAGCCAGCGATGACGAACAACAGCATACCAAGGAAATCAATATGCTTCGTCGGGTTCAAACTGACGCGGCCGAGCATCTTCGCTGTCGGATCACCAAATTTCCATGCGGAGTAAGCATGTGCAAATTCGTGAACTGTGAACGAAATCAACAGTGACAGTACGAGAAAGGGCAGCAACTCCAGCTTGACTACCAGCAGGCTATTTAGAAAATCCATAAATTGTCCCCTCTCCTCTATTCAAACGGCTTGCGCGCAACGAATGCAATCCAGTCTTCTTCCCGGTGCTTCGCTTCAACAATGAAGCC
This sequence comes from Paenibacillus sp. UNC217MF, assembly GCF_000686865.1. Taxonomy (NCBI): domain Bacteria; kingdom Bacillati; phylum Bacillota; class Bacilli; order Caryophanales; family Paenibacillaceae; genus Paenibacillus; species Paenibacillus sp. UNC217MF. The sequence goes on from NZ_JMLT01000003.1 coordinate 454,305, forward strand.
TTTCGCGAGCAAATCCTGCTCCACGACGTCTTCTTTATTTTTGTAAATGCCTGACGCGATGTAAACTCCGCCCGGCTGCAATGCTTCGTAGACATCCGAGACGAACAGCAAAATGATCTCCGCCAAAATATTGGCCACTACGATCTGAACCGGAAGCTGCACACCAAGCTCCTGCTCTTCATCGGTACCGCTCGTTTTGATAATACTAAGCAGATCGCCTTCTCGGATCGTAATTTCATCGGCTAGACCGTTCAAGCTGGCATTTTCCTTCGCACTTAATACCGCAACCGGATCCAGATCAATCGCAAGCACATGCTTGGCGCCAAGCTTGCAAGCTCCGATTGCCAATATGCCTGAGCCTGTCCCAACATCAATGACATCTTCTCCGCCTTGAACGACACTTTCCAAGGTACGCAAGCAGAGCGAGGTCGTCGGATGCGTTCCCGTTCCGAATGCCATCCCTGGATCCAGCTCAATAATCTGCTCACCTTCTTGCGCCGTGTAGGACTCCCATGGCGGCTTAATGGTCAATCGCTCTGTAACACGCGCTGGCTTGAAATACTGCTTCCATGCATTTGCCCAGTCATCCTCATGAACCGTCTTCCACGAAATTAGAGCTTCACCCGGATCGATCTGATAGCTTCTGAGTTCTTCAATACGCTCACGAATGACCGCTTCTACTTCCTTCAAATCCGTTCCATCTGCAAAATATCCTTGTACGACTGCTTGTCCCTCAGGGATATCGTTCAGTGGAGATTGATACAATTCCCCATACGTTGTATCGCGCTGCTTGTTAAGCGTCCCCGATTCTTCAATCGTCACGCCCCCAGCGCCAGCCTCATGCAAAAAGTTCGATATCATTTCAATTGCTTCTTCGGTTGTATGTATCGTTAATTCATGCCAATGCACGATCGTACATCCTCCTATACATCTTAAAATAGCTACACATTCTATTTATTGTACACAAAAACAAAACTCCATACAACGAGCGTTCACTAAGGAGCGCTATCGCTGTGGAGTTTTGCCTCTTTATGTTGATTCATTCAACGCATTATTCAGTTGTTGGCGCTCACTTGGAGGCTTCGCCTAAATGGTCGCGGATGAGCGCATAGGCCCGATCCAGCACGTCCTCTCCAACATCCGCGCTGACCATGTAATAGTCGTCGCCTGCCGTAATACGTATGTCTTGCCCTCTTAATGCCCCCAGCTTGCGCTCACATACATCTGCAGCCGAAGCATGCTCAAACGTAGCTGTTATGCGTGTCACGACTGTTCCGCACGCTCATCGGCCTGATTCGCACGCTCTAATGCCTTTAAGTCATCGCGATCCGCCTCTTCATATGAAAATTCCACATCCTCAAACTTGCCGTCCGCTGGGACAGCCTGTTGATTAATGTCCGCATCTGCCTGCTCGCTGTAAGCGCTTGAGGGGCGGTTATGCGTATCATGGAAATTGTTCATCGGTGCGCCTCCTTCGGGTTCGTCATCAATATATCTCCTCCATAACTTGAGTCATTTCCCATCGGATTATGCATATGGCGTAAATACAGTCGTATATAGTTCTCTAGGAAACAATAAAAAGGATCACAACATACGCATTGAAAATCTCAATACGTTCGTTGTGATCCTTCTCTATGCTCCAACCGAAATTATGAACATATACATGAATGATAAATGGTATGGACAAATCCGCCAATCGCAGTTGTATGAAATTATTGTTAATCTCCGCGGAAAGCACGCTTCATCTTATCAAAGAACGATTCTTCATTCCCGCCGTAGTTCGGATGTTCGCCACTCTTCTCCGCGAATTGGCGAAGCAGCTCCTTCTGCTCGTCAGACAGCTTCGTCGGTGTCACGATAACAACCTTAACATGCTGATCGCCCTGACCGGAACCGCGCAGGCGAGGAACCCCTTTGTTGCGCAGGCGGAAGAACGTGCCCGTCTGTGTGCCAGCCGGTATTTTCAGCTTCACCTTCTCCGTCAGCGTCGGAATTTCAATTTCGTCGCCAAGCGCTGCTTGCGCGAACGTAAGCGGAATCTCGCAATAGATATCGTCCCCGTCACGCTCGAAGAACTCGTGTCGTTTCACGCGGATTACGATATACAGATCCCCACTCGGTCCGCCGCGAAGTCCACTTTCCCCTTCGCCGCTCATGCGCAGCTGTGCGCCATCATCGACACCCGCAGGAATGCGGACATGAATTTTGCGCTGTTTCTTCACAGTACCCGCACCGTGACATGTTCCACACTTCTCACGAATAATTTTGCCTCGGCCTTGACATGTCGAACATGCACGACGGTTGACCATGCGGCCAAACGGCGTATTCTGCACGACTTCTTGCTGTCCTGTTCCGTGGCAAGTCGTACACGCATCTGGCTTCGTTCCCGGCTTCGCTCCAGAACCATAGCATGTGTCGCATTGCTCGGTACGCGGGATGGTAATATCCATCTCTTTGCCAAATACAGCTTCCTTGAATTCGATCGTCATCGTGTACTGCAAATCTCCGCCACGCTGAGGCGCGTTCGGATCCTTGCTGCGGCCACCGCCGCCGAAGAACATATCGAAGATATCGCCAAATCCACCGAAGTCGCCTCCGCCGCCACCCATACCTTGGTTCGGATCGACATGACCGTATTGGTCATACATTGCCCGTTTTTGATTGTCACTTAGCACATCGTACGCTTCTTTGACTTCCTTGAACTTGTCTTCTGCGTCCGCGGCCTTGTTGACATCCGGGTGATATTGGCGTGCGAGCTTGCGATACGCCTTCTTAATCTCGTCGTCGCCAGAACCTTTGGCAACGCCAAGCACTTCATAATAATCTCGTTTCGCCACTATTCCACCCCCATACGCTTTCGTAGATACCTCTATAGAAGACTATACGAATTCACTGCAAAAGGAAAGTCAAAGCCGAGTGCTCCCGGCTTTGACCTCACCATCGAAAAGCTTATTTCTTGTCTTCGTCTACGACTTCATAATCAGCATCAACGACGTTGTCTTTCTTCGCTGCGCCTTGCTCTGGCTCTTGGCCTTGTGCTGCTTGCTGAGCTTGAGCAGCTTGCTCATACAGCTTCACAGACAACTGCTGTACGATTTGCGTCAATTCTTCTGTTGCTGCTTTGATCTCGTCAACGTTGTTGCTTTCGAGTGCTTTTTTCACTTTTTCTTTTGCTTCGTTTGCTTTATCTACTTCAGCCTGGTCAACCTTGTCGCCCAAGTCTTTAATTGTTTTCTCCGTTGTGTATACCAATTGGTCAGCGCTGTTCTTCACTTCGACCATTTCTTTGCGCTTGTTGTCTTCTTCCGCATGCATTTCTGCTTCCTTCATCATGCGGTCGATTTCCTCATCGTTCAAGCCGCTGGAGGAAGTAATTGTGATGTTTTGAGTCTTACCAGTACCTTTGTCTTGTGCAGATACTTTTACGATACCATTCGCATCGATATCGAAGCTAACTTCGATTTGTGGCACTCCGCGTGGAGCTGGTGGGATATCCGCCAGCATAAAGCGGCCAAGTGTCTTGTTGTCAGCAGCCATGGAGCGCTCACCTTGAAGCACATGGATTTCTACGCTCGTTTGGTTGTCTGCATAAGTCGAGAACACTTGCGACTTGCTTGTAGGAATCGTAGTGTTGCGCTCGATCATCTTCGTGAATACGCCGCCTGCTGTTTCGATACCGAGGGACAATGGTGTTACGTCGAGCAATACAACGTCCTTCACGTCGCCAGTCAATACGCCAGCTTGAACGGCTGCACCAAGTGCAACCACTTCATCCGGGTTAACGCCTTTGTGAGGCTCTTTGCCTGTAAGCTTCTTGATTGCTTCTTGTACCGCTGGGATACGAGTAGAACCGCCGACAAGAACGATCTTGTCGATGTCAGCAGGAGTCATGCCTGCATCTTGCATTGCTTGGCGAGTTGGGCCAAGTGTACGCTCAACCAAGTTCTCAGACAATTCTTCGAACTTCGCACGAGTCAAGTTTACTTCCAAGTGCTGAGGCACTCCATCAACAACCGTGATGAACGGCAAGCTGATTGTTGTTGTCATTACGCCAGACAATTCTTTTTTCGCTTTTTCAGCAGCATCTTTCAAGCGTTGTACAGCTGCTTTGTCTTTAGCCAAGTCAATGCCATGCTCTTTCTTGAATTCTGCAGCCAAGTAATCGATGATCACTTGGTCGAAGTCGTCGCCGCCCAATTGGTTGTCGCCGCTTGTCGCTTTAACTTCGAAGAAGCCGTCGCCGAGCTCAAGGATCGATACGTCGAATGTACCGCCGCCCAAGTCGTATACGAGGATCGTTTGATCGTTTTCTTTGTCTGCGCCGTAAGCAAGTGCTGCCGCTGTAGGCTCGTTGACGATACGAAGAACTTCAAGACCTGCGATTTTACCAGCGTCCTTCGTTGCTTGACGTTGGGAATCGTTGAAGTATGCAGGAACTGTGATTACGGCTTGAGTAACCGGTTGGCCCAAATAAGCTTCTGCATCGGATTTCAATTTTTGCAAAATGATTGCGGAAAGCTCTTGCGGTGTGAAGTCTTTGCCATCAATTGATGTTTTATGGTTTGTTCCCATATGACGCTTAATGGAGATCACGGTACGATCAGGATTTGTGATCGCTTGACGCTTCGCTGTTTCACCAACAACGCGCTCTCCATCCTTCTTGAAACCTAATACGGAAGGGGTTGTGCGCGCACCTTCTGGGTTCGGAATAACGACAGCTTCGCCGCCTTCCATAACCGCAACGCAAGAGTTTGTTGTACCTAAGTCAATACCAATTACTTTACTCATGAATATATCCTCCTCTAACTAACTTCGATTCTCATTTATCATGAATTTCTTAATGTGATGTGCTCATACATTGGCCGTGTAATCCGGCTTGTACGTTCACGTTATCCGCTAACTTTGACCATTGCCGGACGCAATACTTTGTCCTTCAGCAAGTAGCCCTTCTGCAGTTCTTCAACTACAGTGCCTTCTTCAAATTCATCAGTTTCGACTGTCATTACCGCTTGATGGAATTCTGGATTGAAAGGCTGGCCGACAGCTTCCATCGGCTTCACACCTTCCTGCTCCAGCACTTGGCCCAACTGGCGGAAGATCATGTCTACCCCTTTGATGAATGATTCAGCTTCGCTCGCCGCTTGCTCAGTTGCAAGTGCGCGCTCGAAGTTGTCGAGCACAGGAAGCAGCTCGGTAACGAGCTTCGCAGAAGCATACTTCGCGAGATCTTCCTTCTCCTTCAGTGTGCGGCGGCGGAAGTTATCGAAGTCTGCCTGCGCACGCAAGAAGCGCTGCTGGTATTCCTCTGCTTCTGCTTTTGCTTTGGCAAGCTCAGCATCCTCCACTGCACCTTCGCTCGAAGAAGTATTCCCTTCGCTGGACTCCGCTGTCGCGTTATCAGCAGCAGGAATGTCTTCTGTATGATTATGGGCAGCTTGTGCCGCCTCTTCATTCATCGTTTCAGTTGCGATGTTCTCTTCTTTTTCTGGGTTCAACCCCTTCACCTCCCCTTCGTAGTTCAATACTTTTATCTATAGTTGCATATACATTGTTACCTAGTTTTAGCTCAGGCGAGCGTTCTCCAATCAGGATCGTGCTCTCATCTTAATTACCGTATGGATGCGAAGCACCGCTGCGGCTACTTCTCCTGCAGCACGCAAAGCATGCAGCTTCACGGCTGCCGGGTCATAAATGCCCGCCTGTGCATAATCGAGCAATGCTCCTGAATCACAGTCAATGCCGATTGCATCATTGTTCGAGGCAAGCTGCGCCGCGCGCGCCTCCTCCAGCTTCTCAAGCGGATTGAATCCGGCATTGAGCACGATCTGTGCCATCGGCTTGCGCAGTGCCTGTGCGACGGCAGCGATGCCGAATGCCTCCATGCCGCGCACACTCTCGCGGTAGCGCTCCAGCCGATAGGCGAGCGCTACCTCTGTCGTGCCTCCGCCGGGAAGCACGCCGCCTTGAATGGCGGCCTGCAGCGCGGAGGCGGCATCTTGGGCGATGCGTGCTCGCTCGCCCACCACCTCGCGCGTGCTTGCGCCGACGATGAGCGTCACCTGCGGGCGATGCGGCGCCGAAGCTGGATCCGGGACGGAGCCGGCTTCGGCGTTCCGGGCTGTGTGGCCCGGCGGTGCCGGGGCATACAGCCGTACGCGCTCCAGGCGCTCATCGTAGCGAGCGCAGGCGGTGCGCCCGAGCAGCGGCTCCAGCTCGCTGCGCTGCTTCGCAAGCGCTGTGCGCTTCAGCGGCTTGGCACCGCTTAGCCGGCAGACGCGCATAATATCCTCGCGGCTTACGCGCTGCACGACCATCATATCGTGATCCAGACAATATTGTTCCGCATCGGAATGAATGCCGCGCTCCAGCACGATAAATCCTACACCAAGCTCGTGCAGTTGTTCCAGCATATGCATGAAACGAGCCTGTTCCGCCATATACTGCTGGAAGCCAGCTTCCGTCGTCAGCAGCTGCTCATCAAGCGCCACTGGCTCCAAGCTGTCCTGCAATACGAGTACCCGGCAGTTCAATCGCTCTGGCAGCCAATCCCGCTGCAGCGGCTTCTGCTTGAGCATTACACCGTGGAACCATTCATTCTCTGCCTTCTCATGCGCGACAATACTGTCTGCATACCGATAATTCGTTTGTCCTAGCTGTTCCCAGCCTACCGCCTGTCCGGCTTCAAGCACGAGCTGCACAATATCCTTTTGCTCTCGTCCTGCTATATGTACAGCGCGATGGAGCCGATCATCACTCCATCCGCTGAGCGGCACCGCGCGATGGCGAAGTTCCTCGCATGCGGCCGCAACCCCATGCATAAGTCCTGTAACCACCTTAGCGGCTGGAACACCGCGTGTGACTTGGGCTACTCCCTCTTGTACCAATGCACCTGCAAGGACGGTAGCCGTAGTCGTGCCATCGCCAACTTCATGCTGCTGTGCACGCGCCACTTGAATGAGCAGCTTGGCAGCCGGGTGGGATACGTCCATCTTCTCTAGAATCGTAACCCCATCATTCGTAATTATGACCTCGCCGTCACCCCCAACGAGCATGACATCAAGACCCTTGGGACCTAGCGTTCCTTCTACTGCTGCGCACAAGGCACGAACAGCCCCTGCATTATTGAGAAGCGTCGCATAACGCTCATCGGTCTCCTGCACATGTCCGCTTGCTTGAGTCATGACGACGCCTCCTTTACCTTGATTCGTTATTTATTCCAGCGCTGCGGCAGCAACGCAAATTGACTCGTTAAATGATTCATCAAATTGATGACCTTCGCATACTCCATGCGTGTCGGCCCCAATACGCCTATCGTACCCAACGTCTGGCCATCTATCGTATATGTCGCCGTAATCAAGCTGCAATTGGCAATCGCCTCATGTGGATTTTCCTGCCCGATACGGACTTGGATACCGGTGGGCGCACTGCCTACGACCTTGATAAGCGTCGGTGTTTCCTCAAGCAGCTCCCAGATCGTCTTAATCTTATCAACGTCCTTGAACTCAGGCTGCGCCAACATATTGGTTGTTCCGCTCAAGAATACTTCACGATGGTTGTCATCCCCGATGAGCACACTCTCAACCAGTGTCATCAGTTCTTGCACATGAGAGACGTATCTACCCATCTCATTGCCGACCTCGGTATATAATTGAGAACGAAGCTTATATAATGGAACACCGACGAGCTTCGCGTTGAGCAGGTTCACGACCTGTTCCAGCTCCGACACCGATATTCCCGGAGGAATCGGCACCGTCTTATTCTCTACATGCCCCGTATTGGTAACAACAATAGCTACTGCAGTATCCTCGTTCAGCGGAAGCAGCTGAAAATGGCGGAAGGAAGCTTCAAATACTTCTGGGCCGAGCGCAATCGACGTATAGTTCGTCATCTGCGACAATATCGAAGCCGTATGCTGCACGATTTCTTCCATTGCCGTTATTTTTTCCGCGAACGCGGATTTCAATCGGCCAACCTCTTCACTCGACAACTTATCCAACTGGACTAAGTTATCAACATAGTAGCGATATCCCTTTTGGGAAGGAATGCGACCTGCAGACGTATGCGGCTGCTCCAAAAAGCCGAGCTCTTCCAGATCGGCCATCTCATTGCGAATGGTCGCCGGACTAAATCCGACATCGCCGCGCTTGGAGATGCTGCGGGAACCCACCGGTTCCGCAAAACGGATATAATCATCAATGATGGCATTCAAAATCATACGTTGTCGTTCCGTCAACATGCGCATTCCCTCCTCGTGAATGTTCTAGCTGTAGTCGTTAGCACTCATCAACGTCGAGTGCTAACCGTTAATACAAAAATACCAAACGGACGAGACCATTGTCAAGTCAGTTCGGTACTTTGGGCGTGCCTATTTTATATGTAGAGCCGTATTCAGCAGTATTATTGATCGAATGCATATTATGTTTGTTGTCAGACCACTCCATCTCTCACAGACTGACTCTAACTTAAATCTAATCATACCAATTCACATGACCTTTCCTATATGGTAAAATATAGGTGATAGTTTTGTAGTGAGAAGGGAGGTATCTATTTGAGTACAACTCTCGTTATGTCATTAGGTGAGTTGTTTAAACAAACTAGACGAGCCACTGGTATGACACAGACTGAACTATCTGAACGATCAGGTATTCAAAAAGGTACAGTATCCAAAATCGAGAATGACGAAGTAAAGAGACCTGAGTTTTCAACCGTTCAACCTTTGGCTGCTGCATTGAACATCTCTTTAGATACATTGATAGATTATTATGTAGAGATTGAAAAGAGGCCAGATTCGTTGCTGCACATTCTCCAATTCACGATACAACACCAGAGCAGCAAAGAAACGGTTTGTAAAGTGGCATCCAAGTATCTCGAATCTGCCAACGAAGATAGTTATGATTTAACTAACAAACTGTACACCATCATCAACTCTATCGAAGATTCTACTATTCAGTTGACATTATATAACCTCATCATTGGATATTCACGTTCACATGGAATCATGCCTTACATTGCTAAAGGAATGTATCAGCGCTACCTTATTGAAAGAAATGACTTCAGCAAACTGAAGGAAACCTATCACGATGGGAAATATATACTTCTCTATTCGGATTTCCTATCGCTATCAGAGCGTATTGAGCTCTATTACAAATTAGGGGTTCATGCATATAACATTAGACTATATTCAGAAAGCATCGAGCACTGTAAGGAAATTTTGACTGAGAACATCATCGAACATAAGGTAAATGCACTAGGTATCCTTAGAGATGCTTACTTTGCATTAGAGGAATACGAAGAATCGGAATTTTACGCTCTTCAATACAAACAATTTAACTACCCGTATGTTCAAGATAACATCATCCTAATGGACGCGATGTTCGCTTCACATAGAGGAGAATTTGAGAAAGCACAATTCATGCTCACTTCGTTCCTAGAAACCTGTAAAAGTGATGCAGCAATTCTAGCTATTAATCAACTGCTGCAAATACACATAAAACAAAACAATCACAAAATGGCTGAGGTACTTATTAACAATAATGAGATTAGCCCCATAAGTGAGGATAATCCTTTTGTTTATCAAAAGTATGCAGATCATCTTCATCTTCGCGGACAGTATTACCTGTCTATTGGTGATTATGCAAAATCTATTAACTCCTTGATTCAAGCAGCCTTGTATTATGCTAAAGTCGATGATACATTCAAGGAGAAAGATTGTCTTAATACTGTAATGCGTATCCACTTGGATTATGACATCCCTACGCAGGATACGTTCGAAAAGTTGAGTACATACTATAAGAAAACGGAGGAGTAAGTATGAAGTTTTTTAAGAAGCTCTATTCCCAGTCTTTTCTTTGCACTCTCGTATTTATTACATCTACTGTGGTAGTTTTGTCAGGCGGTCAGGGTGGAATTCATCCTTGGTAGATTCTTTTAGTAATCCTGACTTAATAAGGTCAGGATTACTAATTTACTATATCTATGGCTTTTTCATAAATGCTAGTCCAAATCTCCGCAGAATCAGCACTCAAGTTCAGCTGTAACCTTTTTTGGGTTATGATTTATAGAATTCTTTATTCAAAATCATTAAAAAAGCCGCCGAATAGTCAGCAGCTCCTTTTGTACCTGATATAGGGCACCAAGTGCAATCTTCTGGATCTTCACCAAGTCAGTCCAACACCTTCATCACTGCGATCTCATCACAGCAATGGAGCTTGCTGCAATGAATGCAATCCGTCCATACCTTCTCTGGGAAGATCTCTTTTTCTACAATATCAAAGCCATTTTTCTGAAAAAACTTCGATTCATAGGTTAAGGCCATAACTTTGGGGATAGCTCGCGCCTTTGCTTCTATAAGCAATTCATCCACTAGCATTGTTCCGATGCCTCTCCCTTTATAGTCAGGCGATATGCCCAATGAGCGAATTTCAACCAAGTCAGCTCCAAGCTGGCAGAGCGAGCCACAGCCAATCAGTTCTCCTTCCCATTCAGCAACGACAAAATGTTCAATCTGCTTCGCCAGCACCTCTCTGGAACGAGGAAGCATAATTCCTTGCTGTGCATAAAATTGAATAAGCTCTGCCAGTGATTCAATATCGTTCTCATCTGCCTTGCGAATCGTTGCTACCATAAGTATAGTCCCTCCAACACAATCTCTATCTATGGATGTACATCCCTGATCAACTCCAAAATATGTACGTATTAATATACATCCAACTGCATATATTATCAAGACTATTTTTACCTGCTTCTCCTTATGTGTAAACGTCGTATTAGCGACTCCTTCAAGCAACATCATGTCCATTATTCATTATGTAAAATACGTAAACAAAGAGAGGCCTGAGCAGATTCTGATGAAACCTCTACAGACATGGCTACTATTACAGGCAGGCACCGTATCGAAATCATTCCTTCTCTTTTTACAACAAATAAAAAAAACGAGCAAGAGAAACAAATCCATGTTCTCAAGCTCGTTTTATCTATTATTGTATCTATTACTGTACCTACTACAACAGTACATAACCAATTGTGATGCCGTTGCCCGTTAAGAGACCAGCCATCCTTATCGTCGCACTGTTATTCCTTCGCAGTGAGCGTACCTACAAACTCTCCGAACACATTATTGCCGAACAGCAGACCTTGCTCCGTCAAACGATATCCGTCATCCGTAGCTTCGATTAATCCCTGTTTCAACAGTCGGCGAATCGGATCAGAGAATACTTTGTCCAGCAGCGCCCCATCGAACTGCGACGCGAAGCGTGTGCTGCTCACACCCTCCAGCAAGCGAAGACCAACCATCATGAAGTCCTCCATCGCTTCACTCTCTTCAATGGTGAACGAATCGAGTCTCGGCAAGCTCTGCTTGCAGGCCTCCACATAGGGATTAACGCCTTTAATGTTCAGATGGCGTCCCCGATTCACATAACCGTGCGCACCTGCACCAATGCCATAGTAATCCTCATTGCGCCAGTAGACGGTGTTATGACGGCTCTCATAGCCAGGCTTCGCAAAATTACTGATCTCATATTGCTCATATCCAGCTGCCTTCATCCGATCCATAATGAGCATATACATATCCAGCTCATCCTCTTCGCTTGGCAGCGGAAGCTCATTGCGATGGTACATGGCATGGAACAAAGTGTTCTCTTCTACCTTCAGGCTGTATATCGACAAATGAGGCAAATTCAGCTCCAATGCCTTCGTCACACTATGATCGAGCATTTCGACCGTCTGATTCGGCAAGCCGAACATCAAGTCGATGGACATATTGCTGAAGCCCGCCTTATGTGCATTTTCAATACTGCGATACACATCATCCGTATTATGAATGCGGCCAATGCCATGAAGAAGGTCGTTATTAAACGACTGAACTCCGAAGCTGATCCGGTTCACTCCTCCGTCTCGCATCGCCCGCAGCTTGTCTAAATCCGTCGTACCCGGGTTCGATTCCATACTGAACTCAATCGAGGGACTCCAGTTCGGAAATGCCTTACGAACGGACTCCAGGAAGTAAGACATTTGATCTGGCGTCAAGACCGTTGGGGTACCGCCGCCTACAAATATCGTATCAATGACGCCTGGAGGATACTGCTCCACTGTATATGCCATCTCCTGCTCCATCGCCCGCAAATAATCCATAACAGGCTGTCCTTTCAGTACGTAGGAGTTAAAATCACAGTAATGGCATTTGTTCGTACAAAATGGAATATGAATATATACCGCGCGTGGAGCACGTGCCGGTATTGATGCTTGCTTTGGTGAAGGTTGATTCGCCGGCATGGCGAGACCCTCCTTTCATGGCTGTATGACACCAGCCTATCTAATAATGATCTTTCTAAAAAAGAGGAGGCGTTCCGCCCCCTCCTCCGAATTAGTTATCGTCGATTTTCAATACGGCCATGAACGCTTCCTGCGGCACCTCAACGCTGCCGACCTGCTTCATGCGCTTCTTCCCTTCCTTCTGCTTCTCAAGAAGCTTCCGCTTACGGGAAATATCGCCGCCGTAACATTTCGCGAGTACGTTTTTACGCATTGCCTTAACCGTTTCACGCGCAATGATCTTCGTTCCGATAGATGCCTGAACCGGTACCTCGAACATTTGACGCGGAATCAGTCCACGCAGTTTCTCACAAATGAGTTTACCACGATGGTAGGCACGATCCTTGTGCACGATAACAGACAGCGCATCGACTTGCTCGTTGTTAAGCATGATGTCCATCTTCACAAGATTAGACCTGCGGTAACCGGACAATTCATAGTCGAAGGATGCATATCCTTTTGTGCTTGATTTCAATTGATCGAAGAAGTCATATACGATCTCCGACAATGGAATTTGATACGTAATCGTTACCCGAGTCGTATCCAGATACTGCATATCCACGAAATCACCGCGTTTGCCTTGGCACAGTTCCATAATCGCTCCTACGAAATCGTTAGGAACGATAATAGATGCTTTGACATAAGGCTCTTCTACAAAATCGATCTTTCCCTGCTCTGGATAATTCGACGGGTTATCGATGTCTAGAGAAGTGCCATTCGTCAACGTAACGCGATAGATAACGCTTGGTGCTGTCGTAATGAGCGGAATATTGAATTCACGCTCAATTCTCTCCTGGATAATCTCCATATGCAAAAGACCAAGGAAGCCACAGCGGAAACCAAAGCCAAGCGCTGAGGAAGTTTCCGGTTCGAATGTAAGAGACGCATCGTTCAATTGCAGCTTCTCCAACGCATCCCGCAGATCGTTATAATCCGATGTTTCGATCGGATACAAGCCGCAGAATACCATTGGATTGATCCGACGGTAACCTGGAAGCGGCTCCAGAGTCGGCTTCTTCGCATCCGTGATCGTATCACCGACACGAGTATCCCCTACATTTTTAATACCGGCTACAACAAAGCCAACATCGCCAACATTAAGTTCATCGACAATTGACATACGCGGCTTGAACGCACCAACCTCGATAACTTCAAATGTCTTATCCGTTGCCATCATTTTAATTTTGCTGCCCGCGCGAATTGCACCGTCGATAACGCGAACGTACACGATTACGCCTTTATACGGGTCATAATGGGAGTCGAAGATAAGCGCCTTAAGCGGCTCTTCTGGATCCCCTGTTGGAGCAGGCACCTTCTGCACCACTTGCTCCAAAATTTCCTTAATTCCGATACCTGCTTTGGCAGAAGCATGAACCGCCTCAGAGCAATCCAGACCGATAACTTCTTCGATCTCCTGCTTCACACGGTCAGGCTCCGCACTTGGAAGGTCAATCTTATTAATAACCGGGATGATCTCCAAATCATTATCTAGCGCCAAATATACGTTCGCCAGCGTCTGAGCCTCAATCCCTTGCGCAGCGTCTACAACGAGCAAGGCGCCTTCACAAGCAGCCAAGCTGCGGGATACTTCGTACGTGAAGTCGACGTGTCCCGGTGTATCAATCAGGTTCAGGATATACTCTTCACCGTCATCTGCTGTGTAGTTCAAACGCACAGCCTGCAATTTAATGGTTATCCCACGCTCACGCTCCAGATCCATCTGATCGAGTACTTGAGCTTGCATTTCACGGGACGTTAACGCCCCGGTATATTCTAATATCCGGTCGGCGAGTGTTGATTTACCATGGTCAATATGTGCTATGATGCAAAAATTCCGAATTTTCTTTTGTCGTGACAGCAATTCCGTCATTCGATTTCAATACCCCCACCACTATGCCAAGATTCAATTTATTTATTATACCGGAATGACCCTCTAACAGCAATGGGGGCATGCAATCCTCTCATCCTGGTAACCTTTAAGGCACACACATGTCGCTTAGAATAGTCCATTGAACAAGCCAACAACCGCTTGAATACCAGCTTGCGATGCACGCTGCAGCATACCCGCCGTCTTGTCCGCCAATTGATTCACAGTAGCATCTTTTACCGGAGGAAGAGGCGCTACATTCGTATTGTTGATATCATTTTCATGATTATTCGCCGTATTACGCTCGGTATCTACTGATGTATTACGATACTTTTCTATAGGAGTGGACTCGTTAACTGTCAAACGAGAGTTGTCTTGAGCGGCAGCGTCTTCGTTCATCTGACGGTTATCCGTCGGCAGATTGTCTCGATTCGAATTAGCCCTGGAATATCGTTCAATCGACTCTGGGGCGCTTGTTATGCGAGATGGATCGATCGGGCCATATATGCGCTCAATCCCCGAAGTAGTGATTTCCATGCCGATAAATACACCAAGCGTTAGCAATACCACGATGCCGATCAGTTGTCTCATAAACCGTGTCATGCAAGCGCCCCCTTGGGTTATCCCTTCGTCCCCACAGATTTCGACTGCGTTTTACCCATCACTGTTTTGCCGACATCTTTCCCGTTCGTTGGATTTGGAATTGGCTTATTGACTGGTTTGGCATCCTTTTTCTTCTGGACAATGTCTGCGATATAATCAGCTAATATGTCAGCAGTACGGTATAATTCCTCCATTGTGTTATCCACACCGCCAACTTCAATAACGACACTATTTGGTGAAAGCGATTGATTATACTCTCCATTGCCTTGTAATGCAGTCTTGCCGAATATTCCCCGG
Organism: Paenibacillus sp. UNC217MF; assembly: GCF_000686865.1. Taxonomy (NCBI): domain Bacteria; kingdom Bacillati; phylum Bacillota; class Bacilli; order Caryophanales; family Paenibacillaceae; genus Paenibacillus; species Paenibacillus sp. UNC217MF. The sequence goes on from NZ_JMLT01000003.1 coordinate 469,384, forward strand.
GAAATCCCTGGGTAGTTCTTCTCGAGACGTTCATGGATCTCATTTGCAAACTGCTCATTCTTCTTCCAATTTGGATTTAAGTGTCCGATTATAAAATAAACCCTTGCATAATCCTTCCCATTAACTGTTACAGTGGATTCCTTGCGTCTATTCGAATCCCGATGAATGTCGAAGAAAAATTGCAGTTCCTGATTCGCGCTCATTGCCTGCTTCACCGTCTGCTTCGAATACTTATAGGACATGTTCCAGTTGTAGCCCTCTACACTGGAAGAATAGTCTTTGTTGGAATGGGAAGCTCCAATTCCTCTCTTCTCCAGTTGCTCCTGCAGACGCTTGCCAACAAGCGTAATATTCTTCTTGGGATCATTCGGATTGCTGCTTTCTTTTTTTAATAAAGGATTGAAGGATTCACGGTTATGAGAATGATAGATGAACACAACCTTGCGTAATTTCGAGTCTCCTTCTGTTTGCGTGGGAGAATCCCCTTTATCTGTTCCTGGTTTTGTTGGTGGATCTGTGGACTTAGGCGGTTCTTCTGTCCCATTATCGTTCTCTTCTATAACTTCACCATGCGTCACATCTTGTGGAGGCTCTCCGCCATGCTCACCCTGTGCATTCCCACCTTTGTCTAAGGACGTTGGATAATCCTGCGGTTCGATGCCTGTCTGATTGCCAATACTTAGACGAAGTGGAATTGCGGCATCTCTATTAATCCCTGGCACTTCACCAGCTAGCAGCGTTTTTGGGTCAAGCGGATTCACGTTCGTTGCAAGTCTTACAAGGAACTGAGCCACTTGATTGCGTGTGAGTGTGGCCTCCCCCTCCCCTTGTGGAAGACTCGGCATCTCCAAGGCCATCATGTCTACGAAGAATCGTGTCGAGAGCTGTGCTGCAACACCCTTCATGGAAGACAATGGAGAGGAATTCAGCTTATTCTCCGCCATTCCTCCTAGACCTAATACGATAAAAAACATGGCCGTTCCGATAGACAACAATGCAAACGTCCGCCCCATGACAAGCGCCTGCAGCCATTTCCGCTTCCACTTTCCTACATTAAATGTCCGAAACATGTGCTGTCCTCCTTCATCCGTATTCCCTCTCAGCTCAGCTAAGGATGATTCATCTAAGAGAGTACGTTTACTAGAATCTATGAGGACAATCTATGAAATAGAACAATTAATAAATGTAAAATAAGCAACATAAGCACTATAACAATAGACTCTATGAGTCTACCGAAGCTGGGAAGGTGAAAATGATAGATGTTCCCTCGCCAAGTATGCTTCTGGCTATCACCGTACCCCCATGCAATTCTGCCAATTGTTTAGCAATCGCCATCCCCAATCCCGACCCGCGTACAGATTCATCCGTAGAAGTCCCTCGATAATAACGATTGAAAAGGTTTGATAAAGTCTGCTCGTCCATCCCATTCCCATCATCAAAAAACATTACCTCTAGTTCTTGCTCCTTACGGGTTACCTGTACATGCAGCTTCGTCTCCGGCGGATTATGCAAGAAGACGTTTGCACATACATTATCGATCATTCTCCGGAAATAACGCGGATCTAGCGAGAATAGGACCTCTTCTTCTGGCATCGAACAGACGATACGGTCGGTCGCATTTTCGGGCAGCGGCTGCAAATGTCTCAATTCTTCTCGGAGCCAATCCCGCAAATCCACGATTTCCAACTGCAAGGGAAGACTCCCGCTTTGAAGTCGATAGGTTAAATTCAATTCTTGAATGAGCTCATCCATTACCTCTGCCTTCTGCTTCATCATATTTGCGAATTCGGCGATTTCTTGCTCTGACCACCGATATTGAGGGGCGTTTAAGAGATGCGCATATCCAATAATGGATGCAAGCGGTGTTTTCATATCGTGCGAGATGCCTGCGAGCCATTCTTCCCTCAGTCTCTCATTCCCCTTCCGCGCTTCATCCGCTTCCTGCAAGCGCTGGGCCATGCGCTCTAACGCATGAATTACATCCCCGTAAATTCGATAGTTCCGTTTCCATTTGCCATTGGATTTCTGCGAACGAGGGATTCCACGCGCGTTTACTGGCTCCTTATAATTCCCGATCTGAATCTGCCCCGTCCAATTCATAATATGCTGAAGCGGTCTCGCAAGCCGGGCGCTCTGCCACCATGCCATTCCAATAAAAACAAGGATCATTAAGACAATGACAGCTGATACGGCTATCCAGATTAACTGGATGTTGCTGCTTACTGCAAATCCTGCCACATGGATTGATGACTCTGTTGAAATGTGAGGGCGGTACAGCAGCCATGTTTCCTTCGTCTGAGGTTCATAGCGGTAGGATAGACTCCAGCCGTATCGTTCAGGATACGCACTACGAAGGGCGATATCATATGCGGCATACTGTGTGATCCATTCTCCCGGCTTGCGCCACGATTGCAGTTCTCTTCCATCCGCATTAATATGTTGGATCCAGCCATTCTCATCACGCAGCATCTTATCAGCTTCCGTAAAAGCGTCTTCCGTCCCCTTCGCTCGCGCAGCCAGCCATCGTTCAAGCAATATGTCTTTGGAGGAATCGACACCAAATAATACGGTGATCATATGGTTATTAATAGTTGTTACATAGACGCCTAAATGATAAGGAAAAGGAGCATTCTTCTCCGAGTAGGCAGTAATCTCTCCAATCGCATAATGATTCGGAACATCCGGCGGTACATGATATGACTTGATTACATCTCCCTTCTCATTCACAATTTGCAGCCATCCTCCGCTTGTATTGACACGATTCAACAATTCATCATCCCATGTAACTCTACCTTCATCATCAATTGAAATTGATTCTGAGATGAACCCCCACCCATTACGCATAAAATTGCGATTAAGTTCAAGCTCGTTCATCCGATCGACCATCCAGCCGAAGGTAATCAACACGAAGAATAGCAAAATTGCCCCAATCAATATCCATTGACCACCATAATGCCACGCCAACCGCTTCCCCGTCTTCATCTGTTGTCTCCCTGCGCGTATATTGGCTCTGATTGATCGGCCTCTTCCTTCTCAGGCGGGACAAGCTTGTATCCTAGTCCTCGAACCGTGACCAGCAGACGCGGATTGCTCGGTTGATCCTCAATTCGCTCCCGTATTCGGTGAATGTGAACCATGACCGTGTTATCATCGCTGAGCGAATTATACCCCCATACTCGCTCATACAATTCAGATTTCGAGAAAATCCGATTCGGGTGTTCGCAAAAAAACAACAGCAATTGAAATACCATTGCCGGACACTCCGTAACTTTCCCCCGAACACGAAGCTCTCCTGCAGCCGCATCAAGCTGGAAGTCACCATAGCGGTATATCCGCTTCACCTCCGGGAAAGCAGTAGCAATTGAAGGCTCTGACTTCATCTTATTCGTCATATAACGCTTCAACAATGCTTTGGCTCGAGCAGCCAGCTCCAATGGATTGAACGGCTTCGTGACATAGTCATCGCCACCAAGCGCAAACCCCGTTAACTTATCCAAATCCGTCACTCTTGCTGTCACAAAAATAATTGGGGCATCACATTTCTGGCGGATAAAAGGAGCGATATCAAAACCGCTCTTCCCCGGCAGCATCACATCCAAGATGATCAGATCCATTTGTGAATTATCGATACAACGGATTGCCTCTTCCCCGGTCGAGACACAAGTTATGTATTCCATGCCTTCCTTTTGCAGCACTGCTTGAACCATCTTGCTTAGCGCGAGTTCATCCTCAACGATGAGAATGCGTGCCTCTTGCAAATTCATATCCTCCATCTCCCATTCACTGTGAGATTTATATTTCTATCCTACTTTTGTGCCCATTGTATCACACCGTTCTGTCCCCTTTAGCACCGCTTTCTTAACGCAACCTTAACTCTTTAGGCAGAATGGCTTTAAAATTAAGAAACTAATGAGCTCCTGTTTTCTTTCTGTTCAGCTTTGCATTTTACAATAGCAATAAAAGGCGAGCTTAATTTTTTTAAAATAGGGAGGATGAAAACGATGAGAGTACCTCAACGAAAAATTGCTTTATTGACCGCCTGCATCGCAACGAGCCTGATTGTAGCATTGCCTGCACAAGCTGAACAAAAAACAGGAGGTACAGCCGAGATTGAGAAGTCCGTAACTGGACAGATCGTATCCGTACAACCAGAAACAGCTAATAAACTAACACCTGAACTGGTCTCAACATGGATCCAAGAACGAAATGACTCGCAATTGTACCGCTATTTGTCCAAGGAACTGAAAGAAGCAATACCGGAAGGTTACCTACCAAAGCTGCTTCAAGCACTATGGAAAGAGGGCGAGCGTCCAACCCTTGTCGCCCACAAGAGCTTCAGCGGTATTGAATCCTATGTGTGGACAGATGCAACTGGACTGCGAGGAGTTCAAACAGGAATAGCGGGCAATCAGATCGTAACATTACAGATGTACCCGCTTCACAAATGGGAGTCTGATCTTCATCCAACCAAACAAGCTTATAAGCCACCATTTGTGGGACAATGGTTTGTATTCTGGGGCGGCAATAACGAGTTCTTGAACTATCATTACGAATCATTAGTACAGCGGTATGCCTATGATCTGATTATGGAGCGTGATGGATTCAGCTACAAAGGCGATCCGACGAAAAATGAAAGCTACTACGCATTTGGCCAACCAGTCGTAGCTCCGCGAGACGGAACAGTCGTCCGGGTTGAGAACAATGTTGCAGACAATAGTCCTGTTGGCGTCATGAATGAGAAAGAAATGGCGGGGAATTACGTGGTCATTGATCATGGAAACGGGGAATACAGCATGCTTGCTCATTTCAAAAAAGGCAGTGTTGTTGTCAAAAAGGGCGACGTTGTCAAGCAAGGCCAGCTGCTAGGAGAGTGCGGCAATTCAGGCAATTCAAGCGAACCGCACATTCATTTCCAAGTGTCTGATACACCACAATTTGAAGAGGGCATGTCGATCCGCATTCGTTTTGAAGGCGGGATTGACCCTGTGTACGGACAAACGATTACAGGCCAAAGCGCCGTCGCAACGAAGTAAGCACTTACGAATGATCACTTATTCCCTTATATAGGCAACTTCTATGAAATGAGATATCGTTTCTTCATAGAAAGAGAACAACGAATAGGATCGTCAGAGAACAAGCGAAAAGATCGAGTGCAGGCACACTGAGCAGGCCAGAACTCGATCTTTTTCGTTATAGTCGTGGCGTTATTCCATTGCATAACCACGTCATACTTGTATCGACGACTTAATGCGTATACGCATTCACATTCTCCGTATCGACTGCATCATGCAGTGCAGCATTCAACCCACTCGCAATAATATTCGCCATATCCTCCATGAATTCGTCCACTTCCTTCGGCGTAACGACCAAATCATGGCCTAGCGGCTCCAGTACTTCCTTGACAAGCATTAACCGTTCCTGTTCGTTAATATCGTCCAGCATGCCAAGGATTTCTCTCGTCTGATTCGTTTCCTGCTTGAAATGCTCCTTCATATAATCAATTGCATTATTCACAATCGTGGATGCATAGCAGACCGTTGGCACCCCTATTGCTATACACGGTATGCCAAGAATGTCCTTCGTCAATCCACGGCGCTTATTACCTACACCGGAACCTGGATGGATACCGATATCTGCAATTTGGATGGTCGTGTTCACTCGCTCGAGCGCCTTGGACGCCAATGCATCTATCGCAATGATAACATCAGGCTTCGTCCGTTCTACAATTCCCTGTACAATTTCGCTTGATTCAATCCCTGTTACTCCAAGTACTCCAGGTGCAACTGCACTTACCTCTCGGTATCCGGGACTTACTTGATCCGGCATAATTTCGAAGTAATGCCGAGTAACAAGTACGTTCTCAACGACAAGAGGGCCAAGCGCATCCGGCGTGACATTCCAGTTGCCTAGACCAACAATGAGCGCCTTGGAGTCTTGATTCACCCCGACCTCTGCCAAGAACCCTTCGAACAACTGTGCGAATTTGGTTGCCACTCGATCCTGCAGCTGACTATCCTTGCGCCGCAAACCCGGTACTTCAATCGTAATATATCGTCCTGGGAGACGGCCAATGGCTCGTGATCCTTCCTCGGTCTGAACATGAATCTTCGTTACTTTAATCCCGCGAACATCCTCCACTTCTTCGGATACCCCAGGTATTGGAATTGCACTGTCCGGCTGAGCAATTTCTCTCGATTCTAATGCTAAGTCGGTTCGAACTGAATAAGATTTCAAATCTGCTGTCATGGTAAACGCCTCCCGCTACGCACATCATTTTCTAACGTATATTTTGCGCACAGACGCATTTCTTATACGAATCATGATGTAAGCTAAAGCCAACCGTGACAGAGCTTTGAACGTTCCTTATCCATCGTTCGTGTATTCCGATACCAACATGGTAAATGTATTGCTTTTTAAGTTGTGGCGTGATAGAATACTTTAAGTTGTGAATCTATTTTTCTTAAGAACGAGGGAATTGGATTCTGTTGTCGCACTACGATGCAACGGAGGTGAAATCAATGCCAAACATTAAATCCGCTGTTAAACGCGTTAAAACAAACGACAAGCGCCGTCTGTTGAACGCTTCCCAAAAATCAGCACTTCGCACAGCTGTTAAAGCTGCTGACACTGCTTTGGCGAACAACGAAGCAGAAACAGCTAAATCTGCTGTCGCTTTGGCTTCCAAGAAATTGGACAAAGCAGTGACAAAAGGCTTGGTACACAAAAACGCGGCTGCCCGCAAAAAGTCTCGCTTGGCGACGAAATTGAACGCTCTGCTTGCACAAGCGTAAGCTGGAGCCTTTTCATACTTAGCTAGAAGCGAAGAAACCAGAAGATGAACGCCTCGGCGTTCATCTTCTGGTTTCTTTTTGTATTCTTGCTATTCCTTTAGACATCCGCATAATGAAGAGCTCCAAGCCTAGTACCTTCTCTACTCGGCCTGACTTCATTTCATAGTCGAGTTCTGCCGCCTCCGCTATCCATTGCGTCAGCTTATTTCCATCATAGTCACGCGCTTGCTCGTAAGCCATTTTGACGGCGTATGGATGCAGCCCAAGTTGGGAAGCTGCTTGCTGCTGACTGAAGCTGCGGCTCGTCAATTCCTTCACCTGTACCATAATCCGCAATTGCCGTACGATAAGCGCCATAATCTTAATAGGCTCTTCTTTCTGCTTCAACAATTCGTGCAGAGTATCGAGCGCCTGATCCGCTCGCCGTTTGATAATATCTTCAACAAGCTGAAATACATTCTGTTCTGTGTTCTTGGCAATCAAGGAGTGGATGGTCTCTACCACAACCGTTCCGCCTCTCCCTGTGAACAGACAGCACTTCTCAATTTCAGCCGACAATGTCTGCAAATTCGTCCCTGCACTGTTCAGAATTGCACGGATAGCCTCATCCTCGATCGAGCACTCATGCTTCTCCGCTTCCTTGCGAACCCACATCGTCAGCTCGTCTGCGCTAAGCGGCAGGAAAGGAAGCACTGCTCCAGCTGTCTTGGCTTTCTTAACCGTCTTCTTCCGTTCATCCAGCTTGTCCGCCTGCACGAGAAATACAACAATGCTCGTGTCCATTGGATTATCCATATACTCAAGCAATCGCTCCGTCTGATGCTCAATCTTGCCATCCTTCCCAGATGCGAATACTGTCGAATCCTTCACCAGAATACATTTGCGTGGAACTAGAAACGGCATCGTCTCCGCCTCTGCAACGACTGCCTCAACCGGGTGTTCCGAAGTATCCATCTTCATAATTGCTAATTCACGATTATCTTCACCGACTGCATGCTCTATTAAGAATTGTACGAACTCCTGAATCCGATATTTTTCAGTACCGTACAGAATATAGATAGGGCGCGGAAAGCCGCGCTTAATTTCCTTGACGGCTGCTTTAATATCTACCAAATTGCTAGCCTCCCCTTACGATATAACGAACCTCATCATAGCAGACTTTGACACAAAAACAAAGGGACTGGCACAACATCACTGTTGCGCGAGTCCCTTTGTCCCCTAACATCTATAATAAACATTTGCCACGAAGCTCTAGAAACTCCGCACAAATGGTCATTCGACGTACGGGAAAGCATTCTGTCTTCTTGATACCATACTATACGCAAGGACGTAACAATGTGTGCATGATAGCCCTGCATGTAAGCCCTTTTTATTTCGATTGTTGAATTGTTCCTTGAATGACTTCTTTCTCCGCTGGATTGCCTGCGTCCACAATCGGCTCGAGCGCATCATTCTTCAGTTCATACTGGAGCTTACTCGACTTCCCATCCTCTCCGGATGCGACAACTGTCAGCTTCGAGCTGTCTGCCGACCAAATCAGCTCAGATGGCTTCTCTGCTACAGCAATCGTCTGCAGCTTCGTTCGCTCCTGACCATTTAGCTTATAGAGCAGCAGCTGTCCATTGTCCCATGTCGCCATAAGGCTACCGTTCGGTGCCGTCGCTTCGGCTACAGATGTAATAGAAGGGCCAACAAAGGAATTAATTTCCTTCTGTTCTGGCATCTTATCGCTTCCATCCTTCTGAGGCTCTTTCGGCGGCTCTTCTGCCAGAACCTGTTCTGTATCCTTCTGCTGTGGATCCTTCTTCGCATCTTGTTTCTGCCCATCTTGATTTGGCGGCTGTTTGTCTGCATCCGGTCTTGTTCGCGTCTGTCCACCTGCCACAGAACGATCTGCTGAAACTGTCTCCTGATCCTTCTTAGGATGAGAAGTGCTTTCTTTCTTCTCCACATCCTTCGGTGTCGGAATGCCGATCTTCTGTTGGGATGAGTCTTTCATTTCCTTCTGTCTATCTTGAGTAGACTTCTCCTTATCCGCTTCTCCCGTTTCCTCTGTTGTCGCATATGAAGAAGGTTCGGTTGAATTGTTCTGTGGATCGTTATTCGACGGTTTTTCCTTCATCGGAGAGCTAGATTCGGATTTCGTAACTTGAGAACTATCGGATTTGTCTGCAGTCTCGGTCTTCATGAGCTGCTCGTTCCTAAGCTCACTAAACTCGCCAGCCTGTTCCTCTGTAGGCGGCTTGAAGTTGACAATAAATAGACCAAGCACAAGCCCTGCTGCGATGACAGCGCTGGTCGCACGCCAGCGGATTCGTTCGAACCAACGTTGCTGAGTTGATTGAGGCGTCGCAGTTCCCTTGACGATACGCGGCTCGATAGGCGATCCAGTCGCTGCATGGCCTGCTGACACAGCCTCTTGCGGATATGCTTCTGCATTTGGTTCGACCGCAGCTAGCTGCTCATCTCGATCAATGATATCCAGCGCTGGCATAATCGCATCAACTAGGCTGAATTTCGGCTCGACCTTAGGCAGCTGAACTAATTCCGTATGGAGTCGTTCCAATCGCCTAGCCATCTCACTGCAGGCGGGGCAATGGTTAATATGCTCAGTCAGAAGGTGCTGTTCCGAATCATTCAAGTCTCCATCCAATTTCCGCTGCATAAGTTCCATCACCTCTGAACAGTTCATCCTCGCACACCACCTTTCTCGTAATCTTGCAGCATAGTCTGCAGCTGTTGTCTGGCGCGGAATAGATATGATTTCACCGTATTGAGAGGCAAGTTCAAGCTATCAGCAATTTCGTTATACGAGAAATCTTGCAAGTAGCGAAGAACAACGACAGCACGGTGATGTTCCGGCAGTTGATCAATCGCTTCTCGTATATCCTGCGCTGCATGGGAGGATAGGACATCCCTCTCTACGCTTTCATTGCCAAGGAATGTGAGATTATGCTCCTCTATCGATACAGTCGGCTTCGTGCGGCGGAATTTGTCGATGCAAATATTCGTCACGATGCGCTGTACCCAAGTCTTGAACTGTGCTTTCTCCTCATACGATTGAATTTTAGTATATATCCGGATTAAGGCCTCTTGGGACGCGTCCAGTGCATCCTGCTCATTATTCAGTATGTAATAAGCAGTTCGATACACATATTGTTCGATTTCCCGCAAAAGAGTGATAAGCGCGTCTCTATCGCCAGACTGAGCGGATCGAATGAGTCCTGGCTCTACCACCTTGATCCCCCTCTCTTGCATATCCATTGACGTGAGAACGTCTGAAATGGTTGCAGATGATCGTTACCAATTTGTAGATTAATTTTAATACTTGAAATTCCCATCAATAATTCAACATTAGCATAGCAAAAAACACCCTGAAAAGCATATCAAATTGTCACGAAACTTAAAAAATAGAAGAAAGAAACAGGAAAAGAGCACGTCGCATGACGTGCTGTCTGCTCCATTCTATAAATGTATCCTATCACGCTTCGCCCTCACCTTCAAACCACTAGGCGTCAGCTTGAATTGGATCTCCCCTTCCATATCTGTTCGTTTCACAGGAACCTTCGCATCATGCAGTGTATCCAGCACCTTCGGATGAGGGTGTCCATATCGATTATTGCGCCCTGCCGATATGACCCCTATCTGGGGCTTCCATTGCTCAAGCCATTCAGGTGTAGTAGAGGTTTTGCTTCCGTGGTGAGCCACCTTCAAGACGTCGATAGACTTCGATTGCTGCAATGCAACACGCTCGAGCATCTGCCTCTCGCCATCGGCTTCCAGATCTCCTGTAAGCATGAATACCGCCTGCTTCCTACTTGTTGGATGGGTAAGTGTCAATTGGACGACAAGGGAGGCCTCGTTCTGATTGTCTTGAAAGTAAAGGGTAGAACCATCCGTCGAAGGATAAGGATACATCACCTCTAAGGAGCTCCACGAATCTAGCTCCCATCGCTGGCCTGCTTCCCATTTGCGAATAGGGATCCCTTGATCAATCGCAGTGCGGTATAGACTGTTCATCGAGGCGGAATACTTCCATGTCCCGTTCATAATGAACTGCTTCACCGGGATATGCTTCAGTACAGCTTGCAATCCCCCAGCATGGTCTTGATCGGCATGCGTTAACAGAACAGCATCCAATTCTCTGATGCCTCTCTGCTTCAACAACGGAACAACTACCTTCTCCCCTACCTCAAAGGGCACTCTGCGTTCCCTCCAGCGATCTTCTGGCTTGCGAAAATTCACAGTACCCCCGCCATCAATAAGCATGTGTTTGCCCGAAGCCGTTGAGATTAAGATGCTGTCACCCTGACCGACGTCGATAAAACTAACAACTGCATCATTCGAACGCCCCATGGAATATCCTTGCAGCACGATGAACCCAAGCAAGCAAGCGGCTGCAAGCGCAATTGCTCCTCTATATCGATATCCGCCTGCCGGGATCTGGATAAAATCGAGCGGTTGTGTATCATCAGCATGGTTCAAATTATGCCCTCGATCTCTTTCTCTGCGGTTAATCTGCCTCGCATCCCACCAACGCCGAACAGAAGTCAGCGCCAAGGCGAATCCGAGATAGTAAAGAGCGATCCACCATAATGGAGGGGTCGGCCATATGATCGTAGCACCTTCCATTTGTGCCAGCCAATACACTAGTTGGAACGTAACCTCATTCAACCGTTCAACAAGCCAAACGATCGGTACTGCCGCAGGTTCATATAGTGAACCGACAATCAACGATACTGAGCCAATTGGCAGCACAACAACGCTGACGAGGGGGACAATAACAAAATTAGCCAAAAAGGACAACAGCGAAAATTGATTAAAGTAATAGACAGTAAGAGGCAGCGAAACAGCTTGTGCAACCAGTGTAACCGAGAGCGAACTGGCCAATGTCCGCGGCAAAGAAGCCATTAGCCTCATAGCGAGGGGAACAAATAAAATCAGCCCAGCCGTGACAATAAAAGACAATTGAAATCCGACCTGCAGTACATAACGAGGCTGCCATACCGCCATGAAAATGAAGGCAGCTGCCAGAAGATGCAGCCCATCCTTCAACCAGCCTCTCTTTGCCCCATAAAGGGCTAGGAAAGCCATCATACCTGCACGAATAACCGATGGCGACGCCCCCGTCAACAATACATACATCGGGATGAACCCCATCGTGATCGATATGCCCGTCTCCTTCGTCATGCGCAGCAATCGGAAGAGATACAATAGAGCTCCGATAAGTACACCTACGTGCAATCCAGATATGGCGAGTATATGGGTAAGTCCCAACTGCGAGAACTGTTGATAAATATCCGGATCCATATCTCCCCGTGTTCCCAGGATAAGCCCTTGCATATAGCCGCTATGGGGCTGCTTGTACATATGCTCCAATATCGCCGCCAGACGCTCCCTGCCTTGATCCACATATGCCAGCATTCGATTCCACATGATAGTAGGTGCATAGGAAGAGGTCGTCTCAAGTGCTATTTGCGAGGTCATATGCTGTAAACCCGACACCCTTAACAACCAGTCGATTTGTAAATTATGTAAATATTCTCTGTAGCTGAATCCGCCAAAGTTCCCCGCATCACCGGGGATCTCAAGCTTACCTTGTATACGCACCAATTGCCCTCGGTTCCATTGATGCACCTGTTGCAGTTCCTGCTTACTAGATAGCTTGATTTGAACTAACAGCGTCTCCCGTACACTTTCCATTTGCTTCATTTCTGGAGTTCTCCAGCCTGTAACTCCGAATTGGAACTGCATCCGATCTCCGTCCAACTCCGGCGAGGTTAGGATCACCCCTTCCCATTCTCCGTTCAATTCTTGTACCTGCTCTACATAAGAACTAACCCCCTCATCCGACCAGACACTATCTCCACTCTTCACCGTCAATTGATAGTAGAGTAGAGCCATAAGCAGCAGCAGCGCATACAAGACTGCTTGCATACGTCTGCACCAGCCTCCTAAGACACAAAGCGGCAATACCAGCACAATCCCGAGAGCTGCAATCCAAGCTTCTCCATTCGGGAGGACTGCGCTTAGATGGAAGCCTCCGGCAATCATACAGGCAGCCACAACCAACGGTCGACGTGCCAGCATATCATCCCCCCTGCCCATATACAAAAAACCTCTATACTCGCAAGCACTGCTCTTCGCATTTAAATACGAAACGAACAGTGCTGCTTGAGCACAGAGGTTCTTCCTCATCCCTATTCACAACGATACATTTATCATTTATTCGCTAACTTCATCCATTACCGACTCTGCCGGCGGATGATAATGATCAAGTTGACGGAACACAATTCCTTTATGCTCCATCATCGCAGCCACTTTATCGCTGTCCTTCAAATAAGGACGGTGATATACGATCTCGACAACACCACTGTTGGCGAGCATATTGGCACATGTCCAGCAAGGCTGATCCGTCACGTATACCGTAGATCCCTCTCTATCATTCCGATCCGTGAATAGCAGCAAATTCTGTTCTGCATGGATCGTGCGAATGCAGCGCTGCTTCTTAACCATCTGCGCTTCGCCGTCTACGACAACTTTCTCATATTGTTCTGCGATCATGCAGCCAGCCTCACTGCAGTCAGGAATCCCCATCGGAGCGCCATTATAAGCGGTACCAAGCAGCTTCTTGCCCTGTACGAGCACAGCGCCCACATGCCGCCTTGGACAGCGCGAGCGAGTAGACACCATATAGGCAATATCCATAAAATACGTATCCCAGTCTTTGCGCATAGTCGTTGTCATAACTCCAATCCCCATTCTTCTGCCTTTGTCTATGTTGTGTATGTTATCCTTATTGTAAGCAGGCCTGCGCATTCATGCAACTAAAGACATCACAATGTTGCACATTTCACGCATTTTATTCCACACGTACCTGATCCCGGATCTTGGCCATCATCTTCTTGCCGATTCCCTTCACCTTCATGAGATCGTCAACGTGGCGGAAGGCCCCCTTCTTCTCGCGATATTCAATGATTGCTTTCGCTTTACTCGGGCCAATACCTGGAAGTGTCACCAGTGCAGATGCATCAGCTTCATTAATGTTAAGAAGTTGGGATACAGCTCCCTTAGCTCCCTTGTTCCCAGACGCACTGGAATGCTCCTTCTCCGTCTTAAGGACATCCGTTGAAGGAAGTAAACTAGCGGCCTCCGATTGTCCTCCCTTTCCCGCATCAGCACCATCATCCTTATGGGCTACTGTCGATACGGAAGACTGCTGCTTGTTCTGTGCATGTTGTTCCGCGGCGGGAGTCGACTTCGAAGACATCTTCGATTCCGTGATCTGGGCTTCCTTCCCTTCAGCAGTCATTATCGAATCAATCTCATCATTCAAATCCGTCCAAGTCCCTGCTTGCAGTGACCCTTGCGGCTTCACCCATATCCACATACAGATTGCAACACCGATTACTGCTAGACTCATTGCAATTAGCCATCGCATTGGCAATGCTCTGGTCTTCCTCATTCCTTCTCTCATGTCACCACACCCTTCGTCAGCGAATGACGGCATAATGGTCAACCATGTCATCATATGGATCAATAAGCTTGATAAACTTGTGTTCATCACAAATGAATACGAAGTGAACATAATCACGTCCTACGACAACAGCGGAATAGGCAGAAGCAAAGGGAGGGAACGTACTTGAAAGTCGGGTTTATAGGTACGGGAAGCATGGGGTCTACAATCATTGAAGCACTTATTCAATCAGGTGCATTGGAACCATCTCAGCTTATCGCGAGCAATCGCACGAGGAATAAGGTTCAACAGCTGGCTGCGCAATATCCTGGGCTGCAATTGGCCAGCAGCAATGTAGAAACTGTACAAGAAAGCGATATCGTCTTTTTATGTGTGAAGCCTTCAGAATTCAAAGCCGTTCTGAACGAAATCGCACAATATGTAAAGCCTTCTCTCATCGTTGTATCGATAACGAGTCCAGTGCTCATTAGCCATTTGGAGCGGCAGCTGTCCTGCAAGATAGCAAAAATTATACCAAGTGTTACGAATTATGTATGGAGTGGAGCATCCTTATGTATGTATGGAAGCAGAATTCAAACAGAAGACAGGCTACTATTGGAACAGTTGATGATGTCCATAAGTCGTCCAGTTCAGGTATCCGAGCAGTATACGCGCATCACTTCGGATATCTCAAGCTGTGGGCCGGCATTTATCGCCTTTTTCGTGCAGAAATGGATAGAGGCTGCAGTTGAAGTTACAGGAATCGAAAGGAATGAGGCAGAGCGCCTGGCCAGTGAGATGCTGCTTGGTACTGGCAAGCTGCTAACGGAGGGAGGATTCAGCCTGGAGCACTTGAGACAGCGGGTAGCAGTCCCCGGCGGCATTACCGCCGAGGCGCTCCGTCTGTTGGATGGTGAGCTGGATGGGGTATTCCAGCAGCTCATTCAAGTCACCCATGCCAAATATGAGGAGGATCTACACAAGGTCGAATCCCAACTATTTGGCGAAGAACTTAACCGACCACAATGTTAACAAGTCTGCCTTTTACTGCGATGACTTTGCGAACCGTCTTGCCAGCGATGGCATCCTGAACGTTCGCGAGGGACATCGCTTTTTGCTGCATTGCTTCTTCGTCAGCATCTGCTGCTACATTTGCACGGCATACAATCTTGCCATTCACTTGAATAACAATTTCTGCTTCCGCATCAACTGTAAGCGACTCATCATAAGTCGGCCACGCAGCGTACGTAATCGACTCTTGGTAGCCAAGACGCTGCCACAATTCTTCCGCGATATGTGGCGCGAGCGGTGCCAGCAATTGAACGAAGTTCTCCATTGCTTGGCGTGGAAGAACCTCTGTCTTATACGCCTCATTGATGAAGATCATCAATTGACTGATTGCTGTATTGAAGCGGAATCCTTCTATGTCTTCCGTCACCTTCTTGATGGTCTTGTGCCATGTACGAACGAAGGCCGGATCTGCTCCATCCGTTCCGTCAGCAATCTTGCTGTTCAGGGCTCCTGTCTCCTCGTTAATGAACAAGCGCCAGATGCGGCTCAAGAATCGGTAGCTTCCTTCTACACCATTCGTGTTCCATGGCTTCGTCGCTTCCAGTGGACCCATGAACATTTCATAGATGCGCAGCGTATCTCCGCCGAACTCGTTCACAATATCATCTGGATTGATGACATTGCCGCGGGACTTAGACATTTTCTCGCCATTTGTACCAAGGATCATCCCTTGGTTAACAAGCTTCTGGAATGGCTCCTTCGTATCTACGACACCAAGGTCGAACAATACCTTGTGCCAGAAGCGCGCATACAGCAAGTGAAGAACCGCATGCTCAACGCCGCCAATGTACAAATCAACTGGAAGCCATTTCTTTTGCTTCTCTTTGGAGCAGATTTCATCGTTATTGTGCGGATCGATGTAGCGCAGGTAGTACCAGCTGCTTCCCGCCCATTGCGGCATTGTATTCGTTTCACGGCGAGCTTTCATGCCCGTCTCTGGATCAACTGTGTTCACCCATTCGTCTACATTCGCAAGCGGAGATTCTCCAGTTCCTGATGGACGAATCTGATCGACATCCGGCAGTGTAAGCGGAAGTTCGGATTCCGGTACAGGCTTCATTGTTCCGTCTTCCAGATGAAGAATTGGAATCGGCTCTCCCCAGTAGCGTTGACGGCTGAACAACCAGTCGCGCAGGCGATACGTTACCTTGCCTTCGCCCTTGCCTTCAGCTTCAAGCCATTCAATCATGCGCGCCATTGCAGCCGCATTGTCCATTCCGTTCAGGAATTCTGAATTCACATGAGCTCCATCGCCGGAATATACTTCTTCCTGTACATTGCCGCCTTCAATCACTTCGATGATCGGCAGGTCAAATTGCTTCGCGAATTCCCAGTCGCGCTGATCATGTCCAGGAACAGCCATAATTGCACCTGTACCGTATCCAGCAAGCACATAATCCGCAATCCAGATTGGAAGCTTCGCTCCATTCGCCGGGTTCACCGCATAGCTGCCTGTGAATACACCCGTCTTATCCTTCGCCAAATCCGTACGCTCCAGATCGCTCTTGCGTGCCGCCTGCTCTTGATATGCCTTCACAGCAGCTTGCTGTTCAGCCGTCGTGATGCGTTCGACAAGCTCATGCTCAGGAGCCATGACACAGTAAGTTGCACCGAACAGCGTATCTGGACGAGTTGTAAAAACAACCAGTTCCTCTTCGTGACCGTCGATTACAAAGCGAACTTCAGCTCCCTTGGACTTCCCAATCCAATTGCGCTGCATGTCTTTCAAGCTCTCCGGCCAGTCAAGCTCATCCAGATCTTGCAACAAACGCTCTGCATACTCCGTAATCTTCAATACCCACTGACGCATTGGCTTACGAATAACTGGGTGGTTACCACGCTCCGAACGGCCATCGATGACTTCCTCATTCGCAAGTACTGTACCGAGGGCTGGACACCAGTTAACAGGAACTTCTGCAACGTAAGCGAGTCCTCTCTTGTACAACTGAATAAAGATCCACTGCGTCCACTTGTAATATTCCGGATCAGTTGTGCTGAACTCACGATCCCAATCATAAGAGAAGCCCAAGGACTTGATCTGACGACGGAAGTTGTCGATATTCTTCACCGTGAATTCACGCGGATGCTGTCCCGTATCGATCGCATATTGCTCAGCTGGAAGGCCGAATGCGTCCCATGCCATCGGATGAAGGACATTGTATCCTTGCATGCGCTTGTAACGAGACATGATATCTGTAGCCGTATATCCTTCCGGGTGTCCTACATGAAGTCCGGCGCCAGATGGATATGGGAACATATCCAGTGCATAGAAATTTGGCTTGTTCTCATCTTCTGTCGTTGCAAATGTCTTATGTTCATCCCAATAGGATTGCCATTTCGGCTCGATCTGCTGCGGCACGTAACCGTGCGGCTGCTTCGCTTCTTGACTCATGCTTACTCCTCCTACGATGCCCAGACGGCTGCTCGCGCATGTCCGTCATACTTGTGGCAATGAATAAATGTGATTAAAAAAGCCTCCCATCCTTAGCGATAATCGCTAGGGACGAGAGGCATTATTCCCGTGGTACCACCCTAGTTAGCGGACAGCATGCTTTGCTATCCACTCCCTTTACACCATTAACGCTGGCAATACGTCGCAGCTTACCGCTCCTGATTCTGCTGCGCGACTCTGAGGTGAGTTCGCTTCTGCACCATCACCGGCTTGCACCAACCGCCGGCTCTCTGAAGATGGGACCTGAGGTACTATTCCTCTTCGAAGTCTTTCCATTCTACCTATTCAGCTTGAATATGATTATGATGCATCCAAATAGATGCAAGTAGCTATATCATAATGAAAAATTTTCTTATTGTCAATGATCGCCATGCAACTCCAAATCTTTCTTGTTCATTCGCCTTGAATTGAGAAAGTAACACCGAATTCTACATCTCACGACGGATCAATGTGCATATCACATGCATCTTCAGAAACTATGCACATCTATCTTTATGGCTTCACTGCAACAAAAAAGATTCGGCGCGACTCTTCGTCCGGCGACTGCCATTCAAAGTCCGCAAATTGCTCGACATGATCGAAACCAGCTTCTTTCAGCATACGTTCTAACCAGTCTGGATCATAGGCGCGTTCAACATGCTCCTCGTCAATACGCTCGTACAAGCCTCCAGACTGCTGACGAACGAACAAGGTCAGCTGGTGCTCAATCTCCTGGCGTTCTTCATCATAATCCGAAAACCAAATGTAAGAGATATCTTCATCATCATAGGCAAAAGGCTGGGTCTCCGCATAATGTTCGAATTGACGGACATGAAGCACATCGAACAAGAAAACGCCGCCAGATCTCAAGTTGTTATAGGTAGCTTGAAAAGCACGCTTCACGTCGCCCTCTTCTGTCACATAGTTCAAGCTGTCACAGAACGAAACGACGGCATCCGCTTCTCCAGGCATGGCCCAATCGCACATATCTTGATTCACCCAACGCACGTCGCCCTTCAGCGGTCCAGCCTCTATTCCCTTGCTGCTCGCAATTGACAGCATCGATTCTGAAATATCGATGCCGATTACATCATAACCGAGCTTCGCCAGTGGCAATGCCGTACTCCCGGTTCCACAGCCAAGGTCAACGATGGAACGAACCTGGCCGCTTCCAAATCGTTCCCAAGCCTGCCGAGCAAATGACACCCACTGGTCGTATGGCATGTCCTCCATTAAGCGGTCATAAACCTCCGCTACACGCCCATATGAAATCATCTATCTTCACTTCCCCTGCCGGAGGTTGTTCCCTCATTCCATCATTCGTAATGCATGTTGAACGAACGACTTAGCGTGCATTGTCGTTGCCGTACGAGCGAGCCTTATGTGCTTCACGCGCTTCGGCTTGTGCCGCCGACAGTGCCTTGTGAAGCTGTGCCGTATCCATTGCAGCAGCCGTTTCCGTCAATTCGGTCCAATTTCCATTTTGACGAATGAGACCTGCCTTCATCAAGCGGCCGATAGCACGCTTGAATGCTGACTTGCTAATGCCGAAGCGCTGCTTCACAATATCGGCAGGCGTCTCATCGGAATATGGCATTGTGCCGTTTGGGCGCTCCTTCAAGAAGGTGAACAAGCGTTCAGCATCTTGATCCATGCCGACTTCTTTGCGCTCTGCCATCGTTACATTCACGCGCCCATCCTCACGGACATGCGTAATGCGAACACGGACAGACTCACCAAGACGAAGCAGGCGCGGACGGAGTGATTCATGAATGAATCCAATAACACCTTCTCCAACAGGCGCGCCATCTACGACAACGAACGTTCCCATCTTGAGAGCACGGTACACGACCGCATCGCGCCATGTGTTGTTCCAAGACTCAGGAGCTGCGAACATATAAGGTACCAAATCATCTTCACGAGCTGGCAGTGCAATAAGTCGTCCGTAGCGATCCTGTTCCATCCGGACGTATACCTCATCGCCAACCTTCGGGTGAAGCGGTTCGAACTCGGGAAGCTCTCCCTTCGGAAGCAGCAGTTGACGCCCAATCCCCATCTCCAGGAAGCAGCCGTACTTCGGATGAATATCCGCTACCGTAAGCTTAGCAATCTCTCCGAGTGTCAACAAAGGACGCTTCATTGTCGCAGCAATGCGATCTTCCGTGTCATAGTATAAAAACACTTCCACGTAATCGCCAGGCTCTACTTTGCCCGTAAGCTCTGTATAATGCAGCAACACGTCCTGCTCTCCGTTCGTCAAGAAATATCCGTACGGAGATACTTCACGGTCGATTATTAATCGTTGAATCGTTCCTGCTTCCCAAATCATGCAAACTCCACAACTTTCGCATCGGACCACAGCTTCTCAATGTTGTAGTACTCGCGTTCTTCGCGGTGGAACACGTGCACGATTACGTCGCCCAAATCAATGAGAACCCAGCGTGCGGAGTCAAATCCTTCTGTACCGCGCACGTGTCCGCCTACTTCATGCACACGCTTGCGAATTTCATTCGTAATCGCTTGAACTTGTGTATCCGAGTTCCCGTGGCAGATTACGAAATAATCTGCAATGAGGGAAATGCCTTGCAGGTCAAGCGCAATAAGATCCATCGCTTTCTTATCTTCAGCCGCACTTACGGCGATTTCGAGCAATTGTTTAATGTTGTCTGCCATTCAATTACCTCCACATTGTGTTTGAGCCATTCTTATTTTTGTATTTCTAAGCCCATTTCGTGATTAAGTTGCTGACTGTTCAAGTTCTGCCTCCAGTTCGAGGATCAGCCCATTGCGAGCATGGATCGTCAGCGGGAATACCCGGCGGCGGCGCTCAATCAAGAATCGAATGGTCGAGTCAAATCCGGCAATTAACGCCGCATTTAGATTCTGCTCCGCCAGTTCACGTATATGATTAACTCCAGGGAAATCCCGCCCTGGCTCGATGTAATCTGCCAGACACACGACCTTATCCAGCAGGGTCATCTTCTCTCTGCCGGAAGTATGGTACTTGATTGCATCCAGTATTTCTACATCTTCAATTCCATATTCATGCTGCGCCACATGTGCGCCCACAGGCGCATGCCATAATTGCTTGTCATACTCCAGCAATTCGGATGGCATGTTATGTTCCCGAATCATCTGTTCCATTCGATCTGTCTGCCAGTACTTTGCTACATCGTGCAGTATGGCGGCGATATCCGCCTTATTCGGGTCTGCTCCATACTTCTTGGCCAATTGAACGGCTGTTGTCATAACCCCTTGCGTATGCTGCCATCTTACAGCTGGCATCTGGGATTGTACAGCCTCAATCAGTTGTTCGCGCGTCCGATTCATATAGACCCCACCTTGCTATATACTGTTGAACCTCGTCCGGCACAATATACTTGATCGATCGCCCTTCGGCCAATCGCTGCCGAATATCGGTCGATGAGATATCCATCTGCGGCATCTCGCTCTCGATGAGCCGAGAAGACCACGCAGCAGGCAGCTTGGCAGCATCCCAGCTTGATCCAGGACGATGCAATCCAACAAATTGAATCTGCTCCATCAGCTCATCGATGTGATGCCACTGGGGCAAGTAAGCGACCATATCGCCGCCGATAATCCACGCCCACTTGACGTCGGGATACTCCCGGCGCAGCCCATGGACAGTGTCTAGCGTGTAGGATACACCGCCATGCTTAATCTCCCAGTCGCACACTCGAAAATGCGGATTACTTTGCACCGCCAGCCTCGCCATTTCCAAGCGCTGCTCCGCAGAAGCAGCTGGTCGATGCGCTTTATGCGGCGGCACATGCGCTGGCATGAACCATACCTCATCTAAGGAAGCTGTCTCCCTAGCGCATTCCGCTGCCACTAGATGCCCGAGATGAATAGGGTCAAAAGTCCCGCCCATGATCCCTACGAACTTCATTCGGTAGCCCTCCAGTGATCGTTATGGCAGTTCAATCTGCTTGTTATCCGTCGATTCCTTGTACAGCACGATCGTTTTGCCAATGACTTGAACAAGTTCGGATCCGGAGCGTGAAGCAAGCTCCTCTGCGATTTCGCGCGGATCTTCCAAACAATTGTTCAATACCGATACTTTCATCAATTCGCGTTTCTCGATTGCATCCTCAACGTGACGTACGAGTTGATCATTCATACCGCCCTTGCCTACTTGGAAAATAGGCTGCAGATGATGTGCAAGAGAGCGAAGATAGCGTTTTTGTTTACCCGTTAGCATATAAGTTTAACCTGCCTTATCTATTCATGAGTGATAGTATTGAGCCTCTTTCCATGTCTGGAACGTGCGACTCCTTCGTGCCTAAATGTCTTCTGTATTAGAGTATCCACATCTTGAAATTAGGATTGCAGCGTCTCAAGTACGCGCTGCCGCATAAGCGCTGTCGGCGCCTTCAAGCTTGTCCACAATTCAAATGCGATTGCCCCTTGATGAACGAACATGCCGAGCCCATTATGAATCCGGCACCCCTTCGCCTTTGCTGCCTGCAGCAGGGCTGTCTCTAGTGGATTATAGATGATGTCACTTACAAGCATATGGGCTTGCAGCCATTCCGCGGACACGGGTGACGCCTCTATATGGGGATGCATACCGACGGAAGTCGTCTGAATGACGATATCAACATCGTTCGGCGCAATTGCAGGCGCATCGCCCAACATAACTGCTCTTACGTTGCCGAATCCCGACAAATCGTCTGCAAGTGACTGCGCTCGCTCCACCGTACGATTTGCAATGACGAGCTCCTTGCAGCCCTCTGTAAGAAGAGCGTGCGCAATCCCCCGAGCCGCACCGCCAGCCCCTATAATTACAATGCGGGAGGATGGGATATCTGCTTGCATCTCTTCCTTCAAAGAACGAACATATCCAAGACCATCCGTGTTGTAACCATGCAGCTTGCCGTCACGTTGGACAATCGTATTGACCGCACCAATCACCTGAGCGCTGCCATCAATCTCGTCCAAATAAGCCATCACCCGCTCCTTATGCGGAATGGTGACGTTCACCCCTCCGAGACCAAGTGCGCGAATGCCTGCTACGGCATATTCAAGCTGTTCTGGCCTTACATGAAATGCAGTATATATCCCGTTCACTTCCATCGCCTGCAAGGCTGCATTGTGCATGAGCGGCGACTTGGAATGTGCAATCGGATCCCCGATTACCGCATACACCTTGGAACTGCTATTCATGTTCTTTACAAGATTGTTCGAATATGATGCATCCTTATCCGGCATGAACCCCATCCCCCTGCTTATTGACTGTCTCTTCTCTTTCGAAAACTTAAATTAAGGAGTGGCGTGCCAGCACCTTAACTCCCTTAGGCGCATGGATCTCAACCAGCGCGCCAGTTGTACCGTTGCACTTGATCCAGCCCAAGCCGGAAATGAACACGTCTGTCTCTCCTCCACGCCCAATGCGAAGCTGGTGCTTCGTCCATGCTGGAAGCTCGTCAATTCGTTCCCGAGTCGGTGGAGCAAGCAGTTCGCCGCGGTGATCACGATAGAGCTCGTCCGCACGTTCCAGCTTCGTCCGATGGATCGGAAGATCGTTCGACAAGTAGCAAGTGAAGGATTGACGCTCGCCTTCCACGAAATCAAATCGAGCGAACGCGCCAAAGAACAACGTTTGCCCTTCATTTAATTGGTATACCAGTGGCTTCAATGATTTGTCCGGCAGCAGGGAAGATAAGTCCTCCCGGCTCGCAAGCTCAGTCAAGCGGCTCTTGTACACAATCCCCGGTGTATCAATGATATGCTTCCCGTCGTCAAGCGGGATATGGATCATATCAAGCGTCGTTCCCGGGTAGCGAGAAGTGGTAAGCTCGCCATCCAAATCGCTATAGTCCCGAATCAAGCGATTAATCAATGTTGACTTGCCTACATTCGTTGCACCAACGACATAGACATCGCGATTGCCGCGCCACTCGGAAACCTGATCGATCAACCGATCGAAGCCAAGATTGCGCTTCGCGCTCACGAGCGCAATGTCTACAATCCGAATGCCGTGTTCCTTCGCTTGGCGCTGTACCCAATTGATGATGCGGTTCCAATTCGTTACCTTCGGCAGCAAATCGATCTTGTTCACGACGAGCAGTACTGGATTACTCCCCACAAATCGCTGCAAGCCGGAAATAATACTGCCGTCAAAGTCGAATAGATCGACAATGTGTATGACGAGCGCGTCTTCCTCGCCGATACGTCCCAATAGGCGAAGAAACTCGTCCTGATCGAATGCGACGGATATTGCTTCATTATAATTTTTTATCCGAAAGCAGCGCTGGCAAATTACTGGCGTCCGTTCCAACGCTTTTGCCGGCACGTACCCGGATGCTTCCGTACTCTCCGTTTGCAGAGCTGTACCGCACCCGCTGCATTTCCGTGCCATTTGTTCTTCTGTCAATGTCGTTCCTCCTCGTGCCACATTCCTTTTTTACGAAAACGTTTCGTTACGATGCGTTCGACTCGCCGATTAATGCGTGTCATCCAACCCTCATCTTGGATTGCGATTGGATCAACTAATATCGTATACATCCCGATGCGGTTGCCTCCGAGCACATCGGTCAACATTTGATCTCCAACTACCACCGCTTGCTCAGGTGTCAGCCCCATCAGCTTCAATGCTTGATGAAAGGCCCGTTGCGAAGGCTTCCGTGCTGAATTCACAAACGGAATATTAAGCGGCGTCGCAAACCGGGATACTCGCGGATGATCGTTATTCGACACAATCACCACTTGAAACCCCATTTGCTGAGCTTGTTCAAGCCAAGCCGTTAATTCGGGCGTTGCCAAAGGTTCCTTCGCGCCTACAAGCGTATTATCCAAATCCGTAATAATTCCCTTGTATCCTTTGTCCATCAGCTCCGCAAGGTTAATATCGTACACCGTACGAACCCGAAGACGGGGAATAAGCCTTTCCAACAAAGCGGTCACCTCGTTTTCATACGAAAAACTATACCATATTCTTTGTTTTTCGTGCAAAAAAAAGCCGTTCCTATGCGGAACGACTTTCATTTGCCACATTTACGGATACATCTTCCTCGCATTGGATTCACAAAAACAACTACTTATTGGAAAATGGTCACATGCTATATAACCTGTTATCCGATGTGTTTGTACGCCCGAATTGCTTCTTTCAGTTGCTTCACATCTGATTCCATTATAGGATGCCCGCCATACTTCGCCTGCTCGAACTTATTGACGATCACTGCCGCTGGATCGCTTCTGCCCTCTCGCTGATCCGACCATCTCTTGGCAGCTTCACGCACAGTCTCATGCGCTCCCTTGCGCATGCCCTTCCATCTGCAATAGCTTAGCCACAAGTCTGTATGCAGAATGATCTGTTCCTTGTAGGTTAAATTACGCTTCAACAGCCAGAAGAACCGCAGGGAGAACCCGATCGTTCTCCATTTCCACAATAATAGAAGAAAACATACGGCAGCCATCACGATAACAATCCACTTCGCCCCCTGAACGAGCCAAGCTGGAAGTGATGCGTCTTGCCGCTCCTGCTTCGGTTCTGGCTTCTTCTCCTCTTGCTTCTCTTCCGGCTTCTGTTCTTCCTTCTTCTCTGGCTCCGGCTTCTTCTCTTCCTGTTGCAGACGCGGATAGGTGAAGCCAGGCGTCGGCTCAAATGCAACCCAGCCATAGTCACCCATGTATACTTCGACCCAGGAATGAGCCTCTGCATTCGTCACCTGATACGTGCCAGCTCCACTGTCCTGCGATTGCTCGGCCAGCTCATGAGTGGGAACGTCCCCGTTCTGACGCGTTCCTGGTGCGTATCCCTTCACCCAGCGTGTTGGGATGCCAGCAGAACGAAGAAGAATGGCCATCGATGTTGAGAAGTGATCGCAATACCCTTCCTTGATTTCGAACAAAAAGGCATCGACGAAATCCTCGCTCTTGCGCAAGGATAAATTCGGCGCATTTGTATATCGATACTGCGTACGCAAATAATTTTCTACCTTTTTTACCTTGTCGTAATAGTTAGTTTCGTCATGTGTTAATTCCTGCGCCAAATCCTTGACTCGCTGTGGAAGCGTGTTTGGGATCTGCAAATATCTCTGGAATCGATCCGCGTCTGTAGATATTGTTTGTGATGATTTGCGCAAATCTTCCTCGGTAAAAATCGGGACTCGCGAAGTTAGAGTGTAGCTAGTCGGATATTTATCTGTCTTCGGATCTTCATACCTGACTTCCCCTTCCTGCTCGTTCCAACGCAGAACCGCCTCAAGAGAATTACTAATTGACTCTACCGACTCGATCATTCCTAAACCGAATAACACGGGATACGAGTCTTTATTTTGCATCGTAATTGTTTGTTGAATCATTCTTGTAGGAATGTTTCGAGCAGGCTGATCCGCTGCTGTGAGCTGTTGTCGAAGACTAAAAATGGGATTGCGTCTTGGTGTTTTATCCCATCCCTGTCCAGTGTACCAGTCCTTTGATTCCCCTCTCCAGTAGCCGCGCATTTCCGTTGTTACGGACATAACAGGCATATAGTCCATGTTAAAGCCATTGCCCAGCTCTGCATCCGAATGGCTGTAACCGGATGTACTCGTACGAGATCCGCTCCCGCTACCCGTCACTTTCGATACGAGATCCGACATCGGGTTATTCCCATCGCCATAGCGATTGCTCCAAGCGGTATACGGGTCAGTCAAGATTGGCTTGACTTCTGGTACATTAACCCCTACAGAAATAATGAGAGAAATCACGAACACAGCGAGCAGCCCCATTTGCAGCGGGTAACGTACGGATCCGCGCCATATGTTCGGATAGTCCGTGTTCATTTGTTTATAGTGAATACAAATGAGCCAAATCAATGACGCGCCAACAATCCACGCCACCTGCATCCACAATATTTCGTCGGTAAATGAATCCAGTATGCCGAAGATCATAATTTGGACAAGCAGCCATAGGAGAACACGCGCCTTGCCTTGCACGAGCACTACAAGAGATTCGCAGCATAACCATAGTCCTAGCAGAAACCAGATGTAAGGGTGAAATTGAAGGAGCTTGTCCCACCGTTCACCACCATCTATCCATATATTAAATTGTACGAGATTCCGATATACGATATAGCATAAAGCTGGGAGGGCAATGATCAGTCTGCCTATGAATTGGCATGGGAAGAGCATAACTGCACCCCATAATCCAATCATGAACATGCGCGACATGGCTAGCGTCTCGTCGTACCAATACGGTTCCAGCATGACAAGCCATTGCCAGACCATCACAATCATACAGGTCCAGATCATCCTCTCTGTCCAATAGGAGGATAACCACACTTGTATTCGATCATCTGCAGCCTTCTGTACGGTTGAGGTACGTGAAGGAGCGGAGTACGGCTGTTCCGTCTTCATGCGGCCCCACCTCCTAGAAGCTTCGGCAGATCCTGTACTTGAGACAAGGAAATGTAGTGCAAGCGCTGAGAGGCCAGCAAGCGTACAAGAGATTGACTCCTCTCGTTATGCGGGGCTGACACCTCTTCCTTCACATGAATAAAGCTCCCGGAACACCCCAGCTTCGATAATGTCCGTGTGTAAATCAACACATCTGAAGAGGCATGTCCGCTAATGAACGCAAGTGAGGCTCCTTGAAGCATCGATGCATGCTCAGTAAGTGCTGCAAGCTGTTGTTCTTGCTCATCTGATGATTCCAGCTGCACAGTAGACATCCATTGTCGAAATACAGCAATATCTGGTTTGGCCTGATCAGCCGTCCACCAATTCAATCGCTCCCCGATAGTCGCCACATAGGTTGGGCGTTGACACTGAGCACCGTATTGTACAAGGGATGCCATCGTAGATACAGCAGCTTCAAATTTCTCATCCGCCACTGCTTTATTTCCCTCATAGGAAAGTGAACGGCAATCCAACACAACAATGATAGGCGATTGGGACTCTGGATCGAACTGTCTTGTCTTCAACATCCCCGTCTTTGCAGTTGCATTCCAGTGAATGCGAGATAATTTATCTCCGTACACATACTCACGCACACCGTTCTGTTGTGAAGATTCTCTGTGATGACGGACAGAAGATGCTGCATGTACACCGTGACCTACCTGTCGCTCCGCATGTGTCCACCTCGGAATAGGAATGACAGTTGGCATCACATAGAAGACGGATGGCGCATTAAAGCTTCCACTCTGCTCAAACAACCCGAACAGATCCTTGGAGCTGCATAACGCTGGAGCAAATTCATAATATCCTCTTGCCAAAGACGGAGTCCGGTAAGTGACTGCAGCCGAACGGCCAGCGCCTAAGGCAACTGCAGACTCCATCGTATTACAGCGGTTGCCGAAACGGCAGAGCTCATCACGGACAACGAGGTAAGGAATGGGCAGCCAACCTGGTACAGTGACTCGGATGTTAACGTATAATTGCGAATTGGCGGGAAAGAAGACCCCTGATCCGTCGCCAAGCATTCTTGTTCCCCGTACGTTGCGAATGCCGCCAATTAACACTACACCCCAATATACGAGCAGCACAGTCGCCATAGCTAGCAGCATGACTGACGTCTTGCCGCCTTGAAATAAGAAATAGAACAAACACGAGATATACATGCTGGCAACCGATATAATCGTTCGCTTGCGAGCCCCTTTGCGCTGCCACATACGTTGCGAATGACTCATATGCTACGTCCCCAATCGGATTGGTACACGAACACGTTCCGTAATATCGCTTACAATATGCTGGGCTGAAATGCCCTCCATTTTCGCCTCCATGCGCAGTACAATCCGGTGCGTCAATACAAAAGGAAGCAGTTCCTTCACATCATCAGGCGTAACGAAATTCCGCTCATGCATCCATGCTCTCGCCTTCGCAGCCTGCATCAATGCAACGGAAGCGCGCGGGCTCGCTCCGAGCAGGACATGTGCTTGTTCACGTGTAGCCCGTACGATCTCAATCATATAGGCCGCGACTGCATCATCCACATATACATTGCGAACTTCCTCCTGCATCAGCTTAATGGAGGCAATATCCGTCACGGTCTCTGCTCTCTCCGATGGCAGACCTTCCGCATGGCGAATCAGCATCGTACGCTCTGTCTGCTCATCCGGATACCCCAGCTTAAGCTTGAACATGAAACGATCCAGCTGTGCTTCCGGAAGTACATAAGTACCCTCGAATTCAATCGGATTTTGTGTAGCAAACATAACGAAAGGTGAAGGAAGAGAGAAATTCTCCCCATCTACCGTAATATGATGTTCCTCCATTGCTTCCAGCAATGCAGATTGTGTCTTTGTAGTAGCACGGTTAATTTCGTCTACCAGCAGGACATTCGCCATGATTGGGCCCGGACGATAGACAAATTGCTGATCCTTAGGATGGAATATGAATACACCTGTAATATCAGTTGGAAGCAAATCCGGGTTGCACTGCACTCGCCGAAATAAACCATTCATCGTACGAGCTAACGATTTGACGAGTTGCGTCTTGCCTGTCCCGGGAACATCTTCAATAAGAACGTGCCCTCCGGCCAGCATCGCTGTCAGCAGAAGTTCAATTTCTTGGGATTTACCTAAAATACATCGTTCCAATGTCGATTGCATCTTTCGCATTAGGGCATGCAATGATTGGTAGGATGACATGGCAACGACCTCCTATTGGGTTCATTCATTATTTTGTAGAAGAATTAGTAACTTTCCACGTGATAACGTTTTAAAAATACATGCATTTTTTCATTTTACACCATTCAAGGAATAACGTACATGTCCATTCATGGTGAATCTTGTCAAATATCTTCGTTTTATCGCTAAACAATGGATTGTGATCACCAACAAAAAAAGCTCTGACACCATCGAAATAGCGTCAGAACTTTACATGTATCCTTATTCGATTGACGAGATCTGAATAGAACTTCCACTCATCCCTTAGGCCGAATGACAAGAGCAGCTAAAAAAGAAAACACAATCGCAGCGGAAATGCCTGCACTTGTTGTCTTGAACATACCGCTGACAGGTGCTACCCACCCGGAAGCTTTAATCTCGGTCAAGGCTCCATGTACAAGAGAGTTGCCGAAGCTCGTAATCGGAACGGTTACCCCTGCTCCTGCAAATTTAATAAGCGGCTCATACCAGCCAAGTCCGTCGATAATCGCTCCTGCGACAACAAGGATCGTCATCGTGTGCGCCGGAGTCAGCTTGGCAACATCGAACATGAGCTGACCGATTACACAGATTAACCCGCCTATGACAAATGCCCATACATATATCATCCTGCTTCATCCCTTCATTTCAATCGTTACTGCGTGCGCAATGCAAGGAATCGTCTCCCCTTGCTGGAAGGATAGCGGCGAGAGCAGCGCTCCCGTAGCAGCTACAAGCACACGTCTCAGCTTCCGTTCACGCAAACGCTTCAGAATGTGGCCGTATGTAACGACTGCCGAGCATCCGCAGCCACTGCCCCCTGCTTGTACGGCCTGCTTGTTCAAGTCATAGACCATAAGGCCGCAATCATTGAAAGTTGTCCGCTCCATATGCAGTCCGTTCTGTTGGAACAGATCATTGGCGATCGACAGACCGATGGATGCCAAGTCGCCTGTGACAATCAAGTCATAATCCTGAGGCTTGCGATCCAGATCGCTTAAGTGAGTCTGGATCGTATCGACTGCGGCTGGAGCCATTGCCGCCCCCATATTGAATGGATCCTTAATTCCGAGATCGACAATCTTGCCGATCGTAGCTGCAATCACACGAGGCATGGATGAGTATTGCTTCTCTGCCTTGGCAACTACAGCTGCTCCAGCACCTGTTACTGTATATTGCGCCGTAGGCGGCTTCTGGGAACCATATTCGGTCGGATAGCGGAACTGCTTCTCCGCTGTGCAGTTATGGCTGCAAGTAGCTGCCATCACCTTGTTCGCATTGCCCGAATCTACAAGCAGAGAGGCAATCGCAAGCGATTCCATCGATGTCGAACAAGCACCAAACACGCCAATATAAGGAACTCCCAGGGTACGCGCTGCGAAGGAATTGCTAATAATCTGATTAAGCAAATCCCCGCCGACAAAAAAGTTCAGATCGTCCTGCGTAATATGGGAATTTACAATTGCAAGCTGCGTCGCCTGCTCCAATAGTTTACGTTCGGCTTTCTCCCAGCTTTTCTCCTGCATATCAAGCGTATCATGTATATAATCAAAGTCAGCAGCCAGCGGCCCTTCTCCTTCATCAGGACCCACAACTGTTGCCGTGCCAATGATCGCTGGCTCACTCTGGAATCGCCATGTATGACGTCCGATTTGCATCCAAATCCCCCTTCCTCATGCATGCGTTCATAATGCAGCAGCAGGTCAATGCTGGAGTCCAAAGATCAAATAAATCAACGCAACGAAGAACGCCGCTACGGTTCCGAACACAACGACTGACCCAGCCAATTTGAATATGTTCGCTCCTACCCCAAGCACTAAGCCCTCACTGCGATGCTCCAATGCCGCCGAACACATGGAATTGGCGAAGCCAGTAACCGGGACGGCCGTACCCGCGCCTGCCCACTGTGCGATTTTGTCGTATACGCCGAAGCATGTAAGAATGACGGACAGTAAAATTAAGGTGACGACTGTCGGGTTGCCTGCCTCCTTCTCGCTCATTCCTAAATACGTCATATATAGCTGCTGGATAACTTGTCCAATCAAACAAATCGTCCCGCCAACGAGGAACGCACGAATGCAATTTTTGCCTACCGTCCGTGCGGGCTCCCGTCGACTGGCGATTTGCTTGTACTCTTGCTCAGAAAGCGTCCAATTTCCTGATTTCCATTTCGGTGTTCCGGATTTCGTTGATGACGCCATATCTCCACCTCCTGCAACATACTTGTGTAGCATTCATCATTTCACATGCATCATCATTCCTACACAGTATTTGTCTTTTGGAGATGGAATATGTCATGTATCTCATACTGCCTTCATGCACAGCCTACAGCAGTCGCTGCAGGTGCAGCAGAAGCAAGCAAATAGCGAGCAGGACGAACAGAACAAGCACAATACAGCTGAACAACGGTACCATGACCCTGTTATCCAAATTCACTCTTCCTCTCTGCATTACTGGATACGGCCCTATGCGATACATTAGTGTATGCAGTTCCTGATAATCCGCTACAAGCTAAGGAAGAATAGCCTTCAGGATGTCCATATTCGGAGGATTCGTTTATTCGCTATACAAATAAGCGCCCCAGTCCCCCTCAGCACAGAAGCTGAGTTTATGGGCCTGAAAGGCGCTTACTCGTATCAACCACTATTCTATTTCGTAAATCGAATGGTTCCGAAGCATTCTGGCATGTGGAAATTAACTGCACCTGTCGGAGCCCAAGCATCATAAGTGCGAGCACCAAGCTTATCTTGATCAATTCGGAACCAGTTAAGACGGAAATGAGAGCCCACTTCTGGTGTAGTACATTCCAAGTCCTCAAAGCGAATCGCCAATTCATATATCACTCTGCGTACTGGAACATTGACATACGACACAGAGGATAGCAAATGCTCGGCATTCCATTCCGGATGGAAGCCCTTCGGTTCGCCAGGATTGTTCGTAATGTAAGCATCGAATATCACATTATGCGGACTTACATTAAATTCAAAATAAGCACGGCCATCCCCGTCAGGATCAATGAAGCACTCTACTACATCCGCCTCGTACAAAGGGTCATCCCGGTCCGTATATGGGCTGACGATGTAATCATCCTCGCATTCAAATTGCATATGGAACGTCGTATCTGTCCAGCAAGCCCTCACCTTCGTCTGTTGGCGTGGAGCTGCCCCCGTTACTACATCTACTAGCTCTACCGAATCTGTCAAGCTCCAATCTGGCGTGCCGCTTGGCATATAGGTACATGGATAGTCCAGCGGTCTATGCAAATCATTCCCCGTATGTTGTATTCCTTGATGCTTAGCCGATGTCATTCACTCTCTCTCCTTATGCTCTATCATTGTTGTCCTAGCACAAGTGTAATCGATTTCGAGTTAAATAGGTATCACGTGTTAGCCAACAAGCAATAGAAAATGTCGTATGTAAATAAGAGATTGCGACATCGTGCTCCATCCGCTCACACCAAAAAGAGCCGCAAGGCAATCCTCGCTGCTCTGTTCGGTTTTTCGATTTCTTCATGACCAGGCTCAGCTTATTCGTAACAGTTCAATCTCGCTTCACTTTGTAGAACTCATGATACAGCTTCATAAGCGCCCGCTTCTCTATCCGTGACACATACGAACGCGAGATGCCTAATTCCTTCGCAATCTCCCGCTGTGTGCGCTCATCGCCGCCCCCATCTAATCCGAACCGCCCCCGGATAACTTCCTGCTCCCGTTCATCCAATATATCCAGATTGCGATATATTTTGCTCTTCTCGATCTTAAGCTGCACCTTCTCGACGACCTCATCGCTTTCCGTACCAAGGATATCTATAAGAGTGATTTCATTACCTTCCTTGTCAGTCCCAATTGGATCATGCAGCGATACATCCTTGCGTGTCTTCTTCAGCGAACGAAGATGCATCAAAATTTCATTTTCTATACAGCGAGCTGCGAAAGTTGCCAGCTTCGTCCCCTTATTCGGCTGAAAGCTCTCGATCGCTTTAATCAATCCAATCGTGCCGATCGAGATCAGATCCTCAAGATCCTCGCCGGTATTATCGAACTTCTTCACGATGTGGGCAACAAGCCTTAAGTTATGTTCAACTAACATATTTCTCGAATGTGCATTTCCTTCTGCCATCAAGCGCAAATGCTTCATTTCTTCTTCCTCCGCTAATGGCTGGGGGAACGCATTATTTTTAACATAGGATACCAATAAGGAAATCTGCTTAATGAACATGGCGATCGACGACAAAAACCCAAGCATTACTCCACCTCCTAAGACGTAAACACCCTCATGATTTTTCCGATTGAGAACGTTACATTCTATGTGGGCAGCCGCCTATGCGTGCCTGTACGGGGGAAAAGAATATGGCGCAATTCAAAAGGTAAAGCCACGGATCACAGCGTGGAAATAATGCTGCGTCCATGGCTATATATTTGCGAAGTATCAGTTCTTTTTGCTGTAGTCGAATGTAAACTTCACGGGCGTCGACATTCCCTCTATCCAGAGATAGGCGTCGTTCGTTCCCTTTAGATTCCCAACAAGCTTGATCGTGAATTGGAATCTTCCCGTTTCTGAGCTCGTCGTCTGGCCTTCGTACCGGACTTTCCCTTTCGAATCGAGCACTTTCAAATTCACTTTGGACTGGCTTCCACTCATCACCAGACCATCGATCGTTAATTTCCCTGCATCCACATCTATCAGAGCTCTTGCGCCATCAATCGGTGTGACCGCATTGCTTCCCGCAAGATTATATACACCAAATTCATAGAAGGAATATCCGTATTCCGTATTTTTTTGAACGCCTTGGAATTTGACGTACCTAGCTGTGACTGGATCAAAATGAACGGTTTCTTTTCCGGCATGCGCAGTAATGATTCCGTCATTGTCCTTGATCACACTGGTCCAATTCTGATTATCATCGGAGACAAGGAGTTTGTAGGTTTTAGCCCGGGCATTCTCCCAGTCGATGCTAACCGTATCGAACTCCTTGGATTCACCAAGATCGACTTGGAACCAGGTATCATCCACATAGGCGCTCGACCATCTTGTCGAAGAGAATCCGTCTACCGCATTTTCCGGTGCCAATCTCGCA
Source organism: Paenibacillus sp. UNC217MF (assembly GCF_000686865.1). Taxonomy (NCBI): domain Bacteria; kingdom Bacillati; phylum Bacillota; class Bacilli; order Caryophanales; family Paenibacillaceae; genus Paenibacillus; species Paenibacillus sp. UNC217MF. Next base: position 503,800 of record NZ_JMLT01000003.1, read on the forward strand.
AGGGAGCCTTCTACGGAAGAAGCAGTCGCTGGTTTATTTTCGGCCAGATTGCCAATGAGACTATAAACCTCTTCTTTCAACGCGGCGTAAGCCGTATCCGAAATGATTTGGTCTGCCGACAATTGATCTAGTTTCACATTGAAGCCTTTCAAGTACTTGTCAAACTGGCCCGCATCTGTTCCTTCAAAACGTTTCATCAGTTCTAGATTATTGTTCAGCGAACGAGGGGCTTCAGCTGTCGTAAACTGATTCTGTTCTGCGAATCGATCCACATGTGTTTTCATCGTATCGGCGGTCGCTACCGCTCTGATGATGTAAGTCGTCGTCTTGGATTTGGCAGCGGCCACAGTAACGACCAGTTGATGTTTATCCGGTTTTCCCGCCAGATCAAATGGTGTTCCCGGGGTGTAAGGTTTGCCATCAATCAAGACTGTTACCTTCGCCAATCCGCTTCCATCGTCGTCTTGGATTTTCCACGTAATTTGAAGAGTTTCCGAGTCCGGTATGTTCATATCACCATTTAAAATTTGTCCGTTAATGAATATGTCCGCCTCCGGCGCCGGGCTATTGTGGACGACGTATGTTCCGTTCAAATATTGATACAGCCAGTCATACATTAAACGCAAGCTTGGATCCTTGCTGACTCCCAAGTTGTAAACGGCATTATTTCCTTGGTAATAAGCCCTAAAGCCATTTTGCATCAATCCCGTTTCAACGCCGCTGTTCAAGTATTCGATAAAACGCTCGCGGAGTACGGCGTCCGTCAGCATACCGTCATCAAACTCGACTTCATTCCCCATCCCGTACCGCTTTGCATTATTCGCAGCATCCTCCAGACGGTCAACATCCATTCCACCGAAGAAGTAATTCGGCTGATAAGCAGCAGCATCTATTCCAACGTCTTTCCACATATACATTTTGTATGCCAAAGAGTGAGGAATCCAGAACACCTTCAAATTCATGGCATGCACTTTTTCACTCATCATTCGAGCCACGTCTGGTCCCGTTTCACCTATATCGATTTGTTCTGGCAGCCAGTACATACCGACAAGCTCAAGATTTGAATAGTTCGCAGCATCCCATCTTTGCTGAACCTGATCGAGCCACCACTGTATCGCTTTCCCCCTGTTTTCAAGCGCTTTATCTCTGCCGACAACGGATTCGTTAAAATTCAAGGAACCAGTACCGTCAACGTCGCCAAAATCGGTTAAGGATCCCCCTGGATCCGGAATCATTAACACAACCTTCTCTTTATGATCAGGCTGGTTCAGCTTGGCTCCGACTTCCTTGGTAGCCTCATTCAAGTTCTGCATATCCCCCGTGTCCGCAAAAGTTTTATCCAAATACCATTTCCAGTCTTCTAAGTTCGTTTGCCCTAGGCCGTAATCACGGCCAGCAGGTGAAGCAAGCCCTAGATACAAAATACCATCAAAAAGCCAATCAGTAGGCTCGCCATCCTTATTCACATAACTGATGTTAGGAATAATCCGCTCCTTGCTCCAATCACCCAAACCATTTGCATACTGTCCGTTGTACAGCAAATTCAGATTCCGAATCCCAGCTGTCGCTTCACCCGGCTCTAAAAAATGAGGCTGCTCAGTAAGAACGGTTACTGCCCCGTCTACCTTGCCGTCCGTACCCATTATTTCAACTTCGTCAATGTATTCCCATTGTGAGGGATGCATCGTAAAGATGACTTTCACGTACCGGGCATAAGCCAGCTTGCCATCCGTTTTCCCGCCATTGATTCCGTCCCGGCTTCCATCCCATGTGAAGGTCTCCTGTCGAGGTGGCCCTGACCCCCATAGCAGTTGGGTAGCGTTATGAGAAAGTAATCCCCAATTCTCCTTATCGTCGGAGACATACATCGATACCTCTAGCGGTACGAGGATAGAGTTTGTGGGGAAATCCTGAAAAAAGCGGGCTGATATTTTGCCGATCGACTTTGCCTCGCCCAAATCGAACACGACTTCACGTGCTTTTCCGCGCACATGTCCTACCCACGCCGGGTCATTCCTATCCAACTTTCCATATTTCCCATCTGTAAGCTTATAGCCGTCGTCCGGATGCGATGCGTCCGGCTGTTCAGACCATTCATAGGGAAGACCTAGCGCAAGATTGCGGAATTTCGTCTGATCCTCTGATGATGATACTGCTTGGCGATTTACATCCGGTGTTTGCTTTGCCTGATCCATTTCCGGCCCTCCGTCATCCGTTGGTTGTTCCAATAATTGTGGATTTCCCGCGTCATTCCCTTCTGTCTGGATCGCATCTTCCGTCTCTGTGATGGTCACTGTCGGAACAGTTGACTTCGCCTGTGCCACAGAAACTGAAGTCATCAACAAAACAGCTGCAATCAGGATCGATCCCCATTTTTTGTTCGAATTCATTAATCCAGCTCCTTATAAGTTTTTTTTGGATCCCCACAAAATATTTGGAATACGCATCGAAGCATAGGCTCCACTCCGTACTTTTGCTCCGCAAAAGCGCCCTCTTCGAGAGGCGTAGGACTTCTTTCCGATACTCTTTGTCGGGCATTTTAGAAATACAAGAAACCTGTACACCTCTTTCTCTGTTCTGGATGAACTCTCGATTTTTGATCCCTCCTTTCGTAGCATCCGGCATAAACCATTTGGGAGCACTTTCAGAAAAAAGCTCCTAAAAGCCCGAAAACGAGTGAGCAGTAGCTGAGTAAAGATGTGCCTGCGTATCAGCCTCCAAAAATAGTATTTAGTTAGCGCTTTCAAAATAGAAAGAGTGTTTCGCCTGTTGATCATTTTGAGCGCGATCATGGCCCTATACATTGGAATATGGCTGAAAATTGCTTCCGCATGCGTTCATGATAGAGGGGGACTTGCAGGAGAACAAGCAACATAATTTGATACACTACCGAAATTTTTTTCATACGCCATACGAGAACTACTGTCTGTAAAAATACGAAAACTGATATTTTAAAAAAGGCCAAGTCCGAACTGGACACGGCCTATAAGAACCTATATCATTCCACGTGAACTCATTGATTTGACTCAGGCACAGTCACTTCTGTTTGAAGATCCTCATCGTTTATCTTTGTATGAATTTCGGGAGCAGTGTTGTTGTCAGCAATAAATTGGGCGTCCGCCCAATCTCCGTGATCATTGCCAATTCCATCGCCAGCATCGGTAACGATTAACTTTACTTGTTTCTTCCCACTAATATCAACATCAACAAATTTGGCTGGAGTGTCTCGTCTCATCGTCCCGCTGTCAAACAATTTTTCACCATCGGCCCATACTTGAAAAACTATGGATCCGCTATCGTTATTGTGTGATTCGTGATCAAGGCCTACGTAGCTTTGAAAGCGATCATACCCTTTTCCGGCAATGTCGTAAATGATTTCTGAATTCGCATGCGTTCCAATTCCTTTATCATAGGTGACAATGCCCGAATCAGTTAATAATTTAATCGGGTTCCCTCCGACACTAGCATCTCGATGAATCGTTCCCCAGCCAGTCGTCGCATAAATCCACGGGAGGTCGCTTACATACAATTGTGGAGTGATTTTAAAATGAATCTTATACGTTTTCGTCACTGATCCATCTGCCGAGGTTACCGTAATCACGGTGGTACCCGGAAGTTGATCAGCTGGTGAAATATTTACCTGAACATCGCTATTGGCCGGAATGACTTCCACCGTAGGCACATCCGTTATCGTGCCTTCCAAATATGTCATGTAGTAATCTTTGGTTACCTGATCAAAACTTGAGAAGGATTCCCCGTTGATCTTGATGTCATCTACCAATACCTCTTTCAACAACTTAGCTCCCGCCCAATCAGCATGTGTTGCACTATTGCCGACAGCACCGTCTATTACTTCCAACGTAAGAACATCGACAGTAGAAACATCAATATTGATATGCTGGGGCTCCGCATTATCTTTTATTACACCACTATCATAGAGCTTTTGCCCGTCTCCCCATACTCGAAAGATGACAGAGCTCCCTTGAGTTTCACTGTCTAGGCCAATATCAGAGATAAACCTTGCAAAGTGTTTGCCAATATAATAGGAAACTTTAGAGTAAGCATGGACGCCTAACCCTTTTTCATACCCTTTACCGTTCAGCGTAATCATATTGCCGTCTCCTTGACCACTCCCGCCAACACTTGTATCCTTTTCAACCGGACCCCAACCGTTTGTAACATTGCCGAAAAACTGCATGTCGCTAATAAACGCATCGTCCGTCGGAGGAGAGGATGGAACTTGCACGGAAAATCCTGAGCGTACATGCCCCTGATTTCCGCCACCAGAATTGAACACGGCATCCGCTGAAAGGTGGTTCCAGCCAACCACAGCGTCTTGAGGAGCCGTCACCGCCCAACTCACCGTAACGGAACTGTTATTGCCTTGCGGTGGCATGTTATTAACTGTGGTGGCCGAACTGGGGATTGCTTCCCATCCTGCCGGTACATGCAGATTGAGATTCAGGTCATGGACAGCGACTCTTCCATAATTGGTTATCGTGGTTGTGATCGTTTTGGTCTCACCTGGGGCAATAATAGAAGGTCCGTCAAACGATATACCAACAGCGGAAAGCGCCTGGTTCGGTGTTCCCGTTGCAACACGGTAGGTAACCGCTGAAAATGGTGCAACGTCGGAGACAATTTTGCTGGCATAACTCATTTTTTGACCAGTCCAATAGTCTTCAGCCAAGTAAACCGGAGCATGTTTGAAACCTAATTTTTCCGGTTCAGCAGTGATTGTTGTCGCTGCAGTAGTCCGGTTGACCAATGTAATCATTTTGCTTCCATTAGATAAACATTTCACCCAAACTTCCTTGCCGTCATTATTGACAACACGCTCAAACCCGTCCGTTGAAATCACATTGCTCGTTTCAGGACTGATGCGATACATCATAATCCCGCGAGCCGGGACAGAAGCACTGATTTTGTCAGTGGTCGTTGTTGTTTCATGTGCCCAAAGATCTCGAACCGTGTAGGTTTGATTGTCTACAGACGGGGATATGCCCAATTGGCTCAAACTTATCTCCATATTTGTAGGAGCACCGTTCGCGTTGAAAAACAATACGGCTTTGTCCCCATTAGCCATCGGTTTCAACAATACATAAGTACCGTCGTTTTGCTGCTTGATGGGACGTCCCTGCAATCCGATTGGATCCTGATTCACCGCAGTCACTTCACCATTGGCGTAGATATCTAAAATTTCTTGGGGGGCATTCAGTAAATCGGTGCCCGAGAGCAATGGCGCAGCCATTATGGACCAAAGACCAAATTCGGTTCGATATTCTTCTAGATTCTTGCCCCCGTTGCCGATTTCCAACATATCGGGATCATTCCAATAACCCGGACCGGCATACGGATACAGTTCCATATTCCGAAGGATATGGACTAACATTCTTTCATACGAATCACTGATATCACCAGTAACCCGCCACAGGTTACCTACTTGCTTGCCCCATTCCCACGGATTTTCGTTTCCTCCAACGCTCATACTGAAAACAATGTCCCGTCCTGTAGCTGCAAGCGCATCGCGCATCTTCACATAGCGTTCCTGCAGCGGTTGACCCAGAGGATCACCACAATTATCATACTTTACATAGTCGATTCCCCATTCGGCAAAACGTTGGGCATCTTTCTCTTCATAATTGAGACTCCCCGGATACCACGCACAAGTCCTGTTACCTGCGCTTGCATAAATGCCCATTTTCAGACCGAGAGAGTGAACATAATCGGCGACTTCCTTAATCCCGTCTGGAAACTTTGCCGGATCGGGAACCAAATTGCCGTTTTCATCGCGCTCACTAAGCATCCAACAATCATCGAGGTTAACGTATTGATAGCCCGCTTCTTTCATCCCGGAATCAACCATCTTTTTAGCCGTTTCCTTCACGAGAACGGCATTCACGTCACAATGAAAGGCGTTCCAACCATTCCAGCCCATCGGAGGCGTTTGCGCAAGCCCATTGTCTAGCGCAAAGGCTTGCGAATAATTGAACCCTAACAAACCAATGACCAGTGTAAACAGAAACAAAAGCTTTACTAACGACTTTCGTAACCAAGGATTGTTCATTACACCTATCATCCTTTCTTTTTTTCTCGTCCGGATTGCCAAATGCAACAGTCAGTATAAGTACAGAGCTAGCCCCCTTTCTTCTTTACTACGATTTTCCCTTTCCCGGGTGAATGCTCGGTTTTGATCCCCCCTTTTGCGAAATCCGGTATAAAGCTATTTGTAAGCGATTTCGGAATTTTCATAAAGACGTTACCTGCAAGCACATCATTTGAGATCAAGTAAGGCAAGTCGGTGCTGCAAACCAACCTAGTTTTCGCTTCCATAAGAAAACAAAGATTTTCACGGGCAATAATTTTGTAAAACGATGTGCTTTCATTTAATAAAATAGTGGATTCAAATGTAAACGAATTACAAGAGAGATGAAGCATGAAGTGAAAAGTCAGAAAATACACAGGGAGGAAAGAAACTATGATACAAGTATCGATTATCGGAATTACACTCGTGGTAATCTGGTAACTACTGTATATCCTATACGATTGTATAATTAATAATCTGGTAATATCGTTCGTTTAATTCAGCTTATTTTCCGTTATTATTAGAACACAACATCCGCTATTATTTTGAAGAGAAGTAAGTTGTGATGGCTGCTGTAGAACGAATCTCATCATGAACAAGGTTAAGCCAATACTCTACCGGATTGGGCGACACCAAAAGCCCCCTCCGATATTACCCATATAAATACACTGCTATACAAAACAACCAATGTAAACTATGAATGATCAATTATTTCACATAAGCTATGAGCCATAGACAAAACATAAAAACAAAGAAGAGTATAAAGAAAAACCCGCCAACAATGCGTACATTCGTACGTACCGTTAGCGGGTCTATCTTATCTTTATTCCGTGCTCAGCTCGCAACCCCAATGGATCGAAGGCGCTGAACTAGCAAATCAGTGAAGTGTGCGGCATGATCAGCGGCGACATCCAGATTATCATCGAAGCTGTTCGCCGTATCATCGCCATGTCCGGCAATGTCGGATACAGCCTTGACAGATAATACCGGAATTCCGTATTGCGCTGCTGACTGTACAATCGCCAGCACTTCCATATCAGATACCTTCACGAGAGGGAAAGTGGATTTAATCCCCTCTACACGCTCAGCCTTGCTCATGAATGAATCCAATGTCAGCACTAATCCAAAATCAAGAGTGTATGGAAGCTCTGCTGATGCCGCAGTTTGCCGCGCCACTTTCAGCCACTCCGCATCCGCCTCGTACTTGGCCGGCATTTGCGGAACCTGGCCGAGTTCATACCCAAAACAGGTGGCATCGACGTCACCATACACGAACTGGGTAGCAATTATGACGTCGCCTACGTCCAATCCAGCGCCAAATGCACCTGACGACCCGGAATTGATGATGACATCCGGCTTATAACGCTCAATTACAAGGGTAGCCGCCACTGCTGCATTGACCTTGCCAATCCCGCTCTCCACTAGAATCAAGGATTGACCTTGGTACATCGCTTCTTCGATAATGACTTTGCCTACCTGTATTCTTGCTATAATTTGTGACTGGCTTCGAAAAGGAGCCATTTCTTCTTCCATCGCTGTTATAATCGCAATCCGCATGAAGCCAGCCTCACTATTCTTTCAGATAGGAGATCGGTTTTTCTACAGGCACTTTTGTGCCTCCGAACTCTTTCTCAATATATTTTTGCGTATCTTCGTTGTGGTATAATTCACCTAATTTCAAAATGCCTGGCTCGTTCTGCTTATCAGAGGTCGTCACGAGCACGTTGATATTATGCTTGGTATCCACAGAGATCTCCTCATGGAACAACGAATCCTTCAATACGTTCAATCCGCCTTCCATCGCAACCGTATTCCCGATCAATACCAAATCCACATCTTGAATGACCCGCGGACCTGTCGTATCGTCAATTAGCTTGAATTTCAGATGCTTCGGATTTTCTACAACATCACTTTCCGAACCCGTTCCAATGTCGAACCCATCCTTCAACTTGATGAGCCCTGCTGCCTGCAGCAAGCTTAATCCTCTTGCCGTGTTGGCTGGGTTATCCGCCAGAGCAACAAGAGCACCATCTGGAACGTCCTTAATATCCTTGATCTTCTGCGAATAGATTCCCATCGGCTCTAGATAGGTTGTCGCTACTGCTGCAAGATCAGCTTTGCTGTCTTTATTGTAGCTGACCAAGTACGCCCAAGATTGAAATGCGTTGACGTCTACTTCCCCGTCTTTGGTTGCGTTATTCAGCTCTACTCCGCCATTGATCTCCTTGACTTCGATATTGAGCTTGGCGTCCTTCGCCGCCTGAGATTGCGCGATATGCTTCCAAATCTGAGCGTCCGATCCCTGAGAACCGATCACGATTTTCCCAGCATCGCCTGATGATTTGCCTCCGCAGCCGGCCAGCACCAGTGTCAAAGCCAACCCAACCGCTAATCCGCCCCATACTCTCTTTTTAGTCATTCGATTTACTCCCCCCTATATGTAAAATAAAGATAAGAGCTTTCTTGCTTAATGCATCGTCATCCCGCCTGTTACATTAATCGCCTGGCCGGTCATATACGAAGACAACGGACTTGCCAGGAACAGCACGACATTGGCCACATCCTGAACTTCAGCGGTTCTTCCGAGCGGAATCTGGGAACAATCCTCCGCATAGATTTCCTCTGCGGTCATGCCGCGGATGACTCCACCTTCAATCCGCTCCCGATGCTTCATCGGTGTTTCTACAATTCCCGGACATACCGCATTCACGAGAATGTTATGCCGCGCCAGCTCGATCGCCATCACCTTCGTCAAGCCAAGAACAGCATGCTTGGATGCGCAATACCCACCCATAGCCCGGTAGCCGTTCTTTCCTGCTTGGGAAGCAATTTGAATGATTCTGCCCGGCTTCCCGGCATCGACCATTGCTTTGGCAAATATTTTGGAGACTAGGTACAGCCCCGTAGCATTAATGGAGAACACCTTCTCCCAATCCTCCAGCTTGCTGTCAATCACATAATCCATTGTGGATGTCCCCGCACAGTTCACGACGATATCGGGAACCCCTGCATTCTCTACAACCAATTTGGACCAGCGATCAATATCCTTGGACTTGGACAAGTCCAATTTCGTCTCGATAAGCTGACCATCAGCCTCTCGATAATCAGCTTCGTACGCCAGATCAGCAGAGATGACCGTAGCTCCGCTTTGCAGCAAGATTTGCACGATCCCCTGCCCTATGCCTGACTTCCCGCCTGTGACAATCGCTGTCTGATGCGATAGATTGAGCGTAATCATCGCGATTACAGCACTCTTTCAAACGGATCTCTGCTAATTCCCGCTTCCAGCACAATCTTCGCATATTCTTGCGCAGAGAAGAGAGAATGATCCTTGTAGTTGCCGCATTCCAGAGCCGATACAGCCGGAACCTCTGTTGTCTCCAATACACGCTTCAGCGTTCTCTCCAAAGCGGAAGCAATCTCTTCCGGACTGTGCTCGTTCCACAGAATCAGATAGTATCCCGTTCTGCATCCCATCGGAGAAATATCGATAATCCCTTTAATCTCGTCTCTCATATATGTAGCGAGCAGATGCTCAAGCGTATGAAGCGCTGCCGTTGGAATTGCGTCTTTATTTGGCTGCAAAAAGCGCAGATCGTATTTTTGCACGGTGCTGCCTTTCTCATCATGTTCAACTCCTGCTGCTCTTACATAAGGAGCCTTTACGATTGTGTGATCCAGTTGGAAGCTTTCTACTTTTGCCATTGTTCTTCAGTCCTTTGTCTGTAGTTTGTATTCTATTTAATCCAGTACGCACCTAAGGAGCATACTGCATAAATCAAGTTCACTAATCCGTTGCTAATGCATCGTCTTCTTCGTAAAATAGTCGCCAATGAATTGGCACACAAACACCAGAATTAAGATCAAAATGGTAGCAACTATGGTGATATCATTTTGGAACCGATTATACCCCTTGCTAATTGCCAGACTGCCCAAACCACCCGAGCCAATCGCACCCGCCATCGTCGTCAGCCCGATCAAGTTAATAACCGTCACGGAGGAAGCCCGGATAATCGCATTCAAACCTTCCTTCAAATAGACACGGAACACGATCTCAATCGGCCCTGATCCCATTGACTGAGCTGCTTCCACGATCCCAGGATCTACCTCTACCAGCGCATTTTGAATTTGTCTCGCATAAAAAGGAACGATCCCGATAACTAACGGCACAATTGCTGCTTGCATGCCGATCGATGTCCCCGCAATAAGGCGGGTAAGCGGAACGACAACCGCGATAAGAATAATAAACGGAATAGAGCGAAATAGATTAATGACTTTGTCCAAGACACTGTAAACGAGCTTGTTTTCTAAAATCCCGCCCTTATCAACTACAATCAAGGCTACACCTAGCAAAAGGCCGAAAAGTACCGAGAATAAGGAGGTTACGAACACCATGTAAATCGTTTCATAGATGCTGATCAGAATCTCTTCTCTTAAGTTCCAAATGTTTGGAAAGTTATTCATCAAAAACTCACTCATACCGTTTCACCTACCTTAACGTTCTGCACAAGACGGGAATCAATCATTTCCACCGCAACTTGAATCGACTGTAAATATTCGAGCGCCGCTTCTAGATCGCTAGTTGATCCCGACATGACCACAATCAAATTGCCGATAGGCGTTTGCTGCAATATCTCCACATTCGCATATAAGATATTGGTCGTCACCCTGTAGCGAGCGGTAAGCGCGGAGATAATCGGCTCGCTTGTGCTATCGCCAATGTAGGATATCTTGCACAAAATATCGTTGCCTTTCAGCTGTACCAATGACGGATGCTGGGAGAGCTTCTCCAACGTTTGTTCAATATGAGTAGCCGTGTTAATAAAATCCTGAGTTAACGCATTTTGCGGACGGCTAAAGATTGACACGATATCTCCCTGCTCAATAATCCGACCGTCTTCCATTACGGCAACCTTATTGCAAATTTCTTTGACCACTTGCATTTCATGCGTAATGAGCACGATCGTTAACCCTAAAGTTTGGTTCAATTTCTTCAATAATTCCAATATGGATAGTGTGGTTTTAGGGTCTAAGGCGCTCGTCGCTTCATCGCATAATAGGATTTCCGGATCATTCGCCAGCGCTCTGGCAATCGCCACCCTCTGCTTCTGTCCCCCTGACAATTGAGAGGGATACGCGTCCAATTTATCTGACAAGCCTACTAATTCGAGCAAATCCTTAACCTTTTGCGAGCGTTCACGCTTCGAAAGCTTGGAGCTCTTTAAGGGATAATCTACATTGTCATAGATCGTTCTGGAATTCATCAGGTTGAAGTGCTGAAAGATCATTCCGATCTTCCTCCTAGCTGCCCGCAGTTCCTTGGGGCTCAGAGCCAGCAAGTCCTGACCGTTCACCTCTACACTCCCTGATGCAGGCCGCTGCAGCAGGTTAATGACACGCACCAAGGTACTCTTCCCCGCTCCGCTGTATCCAACAATGCCGTACACGTCACTTGCGTTTACGTGCAGACTAACATCCTGTACAGCAGTAACCGATTGAGGGCCCGTGTCAAACGTCACCCAAATATTCGATAATGAGATCATGATGTCCAACCCTTCCTGGTCGTTCTATGTACTGCCGAATTACCGAAAATTTTATTTCCGTAATTATACACCAGAATAGTCGGAATTACTATATGTAAGTATCATCATACCTTCAACTATATTTTTTCGCTGCTTGTTGAGGTCGGTCTTCCAATTTCGTCTCTTTTACTTGTCATATTCCAAAATGAAAGCGATATAAATATGTATCAATAAAACTTGCACGTATTCGATTATAAAGGGGATGTATTGATGTCCAACGTTTCGTATCCGCTTTCAAAGAAATGGATTCGGTGCACACTGCTGCTGACGCTCTGCTCCACGCTGCTTCTCACCTCACTCGGCACAACTGCCTCTGCCTCGGCTGCTGACGTTACTTCCATTTCAGGCAAAGCTGATATTGTATACCTGCTTGATGACAGCTTGTCCGTTGGCGACAGCCGCATTCTGACCAGACAACAGATTGAATCCCAGTGGGATGGAATCGATCCTGACTATACCGCAGACAAGGCGGTTGAGGCCGTCCGATCCGCACTCCCTGAGAAGGAATACGAAGCGTTATTCCCAATGCGCCTTGGTTCGAAAGAATGGCATGCCTTCAACAAAGATAAGAAAGACTATAATCCCAATCAGACCGACTATTACTCCTATCAAAATCTCATCAATGCCGTCAGCCTTGTAGCCAATGTGAAATACAAAGTTTCGTATCGGGAAGGCAACTATTCTGCTCAAGAAATTTATCGTTTAGAGAAAAAGGGCAAAACCGAAACGCTCATTGTACGCTCCGATGACTTCAATACACCAGAAAACAAGACTAAGCGCATCATCACGCAAATCGTCGATTACGGCGCCTTCTTGAATGAAGGATTGGAGAAGGATCGCAAACGCGATCTCGCGGCGCTGCTTGCCAATCTGTCTCATGAGACTGGCGGAGGTTGGGACACCGCTCCGGGAGGTATGCTGCGCTGGGGGCTCTATTGGAATGAGAACATCGCTGGCAGAACGGGGCAGAATAAATCGGAGTTCGTGGACCCTGCCAGCAGCAAGGAATATCCGGGTGTTCCAGGCAAGAGATACTATGGCCGTGGGCCAATCATGCTGAGCTGGAATTTCAATTACGGGTTAATGAGTGCCATTATATACGGAGATAAACATGTGCTGCTTCGAAATCCGGAATGGATTGCGGCCGACGGCAAGCTTGGTTTTGCAACCGCTATCTTATTCTGGATGACGCCGCAAGCCCCGAAACCTTCCGCCCATGATGTTATGATTGGCAGATGGAAGCCCGCTACGGAGGAAAAAGAAAAAGGATTAGGTTCTGCAGGATTCGGGGTTAGCATCATGGTACTGAATGGACTGGAAGCTAATCTGGATGAATCGAACGGCGCCATCAAGCGCCGCACAGGTCATTATTTGGACATTACAAGTAAAATGGGTGTGGATGTTACAGGCGAGAAGCTCAACACGCTTGGGATGCAGCCTTTTTGATCGTATGGAGAAGCAAGATAATAGCCAACTTACCAACAACAAGATCGAGGAGCATTCACATTCAGGCATATAATCATTCAAACATCAAATCAATTCAATCATTTAATCGACATCCATTTTACCAAAAAGCAACATATAGATCAGAAACTATCAGTTCAGCTACCATGTAAAGCATGAACAGCCTTCCCTATTAAGAGGAGAAGGCTGTTGTCATGATCATCTTCTGTACTTACTTCTGCAATACCATCGGAATCATGCGATACAAAACTAACGCGGCTTCGGCACGACTCGTTGTTTTTTTCGGCAAAAGCTGCTGATTGGATCCTTCGATCAATTTCAGCTTCACAAGTGCTGCTGCACTCCGCCGCGAATAATCTGCAATTTGCTCACGATCCGTAAATGTATTCAATGCATCTTCATTTTCCGACCCATTAATGACCTTCATTTGCAGCAGCGCACGCTCGATGATGGTCATCCACTGCTCCCGCGTCACTTTTGCCTCAGGCTGAAACTCTTTATCCGTAACCCCCTGAATAAGCCCAGCTTTTTTGGCTATCGCGATGTCATGGTAGTAGGATGCGGATGGATCAACGTCAGCAAAATTCGAATCCGCTTCCGCAGTAAGGCCGAGCATACGAACGAGCATGACAACGAGCTCAGCACGTGTTATCTCTTGTTCTGGCGCAAATCGATAGGACGATACGCCATCCAGCACACCGCGTGAGGCAAGTGCTTCAATAGCCTCTTTCGCCCAAGCCTGCTTCTGCAAATCCGTGAACTTTGCTAACTTGTATACAACTTTGTAGTCCTCGTCGTCGTAACCAAGGAACTTCACTTTAAGTACTGAAGGATCATAGTAGCTGAATACAACCGGTGTGGTGCTCCCATCTCCATTCACCCGGACGACAGTTAAATAGTGTGGATGCTGCAGTTGTTCAGTTGTCGGTTCATATGGCAGCTCCATAAGTTGTATCTCTCCGTGCTCCTTGTCAGGCTTAGGCTTCTCCGGTTCTATCACTGATGGCGGTGATGAGGAATTACTGTTGGAACTGTTTCCGCTTCCTGAGCCCTTTCCATTTCCATTTACTTTGTCTGACCCCTGATCCACCTTCACCGTAACCGTGGCCTCTGCCTTTAATAGCGTCCCTTCAACAGCTCCCTTCACCGTATTGCTGCCAACCTTGCTGTAAAGACTAGCATCAATCTAATCCCACACAACTGACACCTGCGCTATCGATAAGTCTGAATACGTCGCCGTTACGACAGAAGGCATCGCTGGCGGTGTTCCGACTACTGTCTCTACGAATACTGGTGATAGACTCGTAATATATGGTGTCTGTGCAGGTGACTCCTTGACATGAACCGTCGCGATCGCTTGAAGATCCGTACCTGCAACTGATCCCGTCACCGTAAATGTTCCAACCTTCGCATACTGTTCAGCCTCAATTGGATTCCATTTGACAGATATCTCCGCTACCGTTAAATCCGAATACGTCGCTGTCACGACTGTCGGCAGCACTGGAAGCTTCCCGACTTCCGTATTCACAACTACCGGAGCAACACTGATAATGTGAGGCTCTCCAGCTATAACGACAGGGATTGCTGCAGTCTCGGCCGTTACGCCATCATAATTTCGTGTCACTTGCAAAATAAGATGAACGATCTGATCCGCAGCTGGACGAACAATCGTACCATCCGGCCGAATAACCGTCTCGTTGTCCGACGATTTGATCGAGACTGTGAAGCCCTGCGGTACAGAAGGAAGCGTTACGTACTTGTCGTTTTTCCCAGGTGGTTGAATAGAAGTAATCCAGTCTGCAATCGAATTTGGAGTGATGGACTTCACAATAATCGATCCCATATCAGGGGCATATTCCGTCGGATTATATAAGGTAATGGAGTTCGAGCCTTTCTTCAGCATAATCTGAATGGTTTTGAGCTGTGCTTTATTCCAATCCGTCCCCGTCAGTGGCACTTCGATCCCTTGCTCCTCATTCGCCCGCACGAACACCGAACGAGGCACGGCGGTTGCATACTCGATCTGCAATTCATAGATGCCATCCCCAGGCACGGTGACTTGTTGAAAGGTAACGGTGTTGTAGTTTCCAACAGGCCCGCCGACAAATCCAACCACACTCCCGGTCATAAACGCGCCATTGCTTCGCAGTACCGCATTTCCTGTCAATACGGCATTCTTCGCATCATACACATCGTTGATATTCACAACGCTTCCTGGCGGCACGATAACAGGGATTGCAGTCGTATGGGTACTCACACCGTCAACCCTCCGCTTTACTTGGAAAATAAGAAGAACTTCTTCCTCTTGGCTCGTTGGCGATATGAGCCCCGTGTGGTCAATGATATCCGGACGCTTGGATTCAAGCAGCTCGATCTCATAGCCCTCCGGCACTGGTGGCAGCGTTAAACGAGTCGCATTCTTCGCAGGCGCTGGAACTGACTTCAATCCCGCAGCGATTGTCTGTATCGGATCCAATGGTTCCTGATTCGCTGGCGTAATGGAAACCGCTGACCCCGCAGCTATCGATAAAGTGACGGTGTCCCCAGCAGTCGGCAGTCCTCGCTCAATCGATCTCGGCAGTCCCAAGCCGATCTCGAATACGTCAACCGCCTGCACGCCCGCCCATCCAGCAGGCAGCTTCCAGCTTCTATCCTTGTAGCCATCCTGGCTGAATGCGATAATCTCCAGCTTATCCTTACGCCATAAGGCAGGTACGAACATCTCTGTACCATCTGCAATCGTTACATCACCGTGCTTCACGACGCGTTTGCCGTTCTGCTTAGAGCTCGTCACTCCATCTGAAAATTGCACAGTGTCCGTTGCGCCATCGTAACTTAGGCGTTCGTACTGATTGAGATACTGCCAGAGCAATGTTGTCGTACTGAATTCCTGCAAAAATCCCGTCAGCCTCACCTTGTCTTTTTTGACAATGTCTTCGCCATGCATGCTCGTGCCGAACAACTCATTGCCACCCTTTCCACCGACAGCAAGCGCTGCTGGCAGCTTCATCTGACTGTCGAACGAACGCCAATCCGCCCACCACGCCATCGGCTGCAGACCGAATAACGGATCACCGCGGTAGCCATGGAAATACTCGCTCGTAACGTCCATTCCTTTATCACGCCAGTATCGCATAATCTTTTTCTGCGTGTCGCTCTCCTGACGATACGTTGTCTTATGATACGGATCCGCATATCCGACGGAAGGCACCCATTCCGTTGGACTCGTTACGAATGCATCGATATGGATCGTCTTCCCTCGAAGCAGCTGAGGGATCTTGACAAGCAAGTCATCGATATTGCGTTGGAATACTCCTGCTCCCCAAGCACGTGTTAGATTAATTTTATAACTCTGGCCACTTACCCAATGGCCTCCCTTTATAAGCTCACCGTTCTCTTCCTTGCGAATGAGATCCTTATTGACGAATTCCTCCCATTGCGGGCTATCTTGATAGGCGTCCGTCATATTGATGTGGAAGCTGATCGTCGTATTGTACTTCTCCGCCTCATCCATGAACCATTTCAGGCTGTCCAGCGCCGTAGCATCACCTGGTCGCTTCAGCTTCGGATTGACGACATTCCAATCTGGATATTTCGAATCGTGGCCATCATGCTGCCAGCCAACCAAATAGATGATTTTCGGCATGCCGCGCGTCATGTGATCCACCTTCTTGATCGCTTCCAGCGCTTCATCCAGCGTTAATTCTATTTTCCCGTTGTCTCCCAAATATAGCTTCATCGTTAAAGTGCCAGTGTAATCTCGCAAAAATGGCCGCGCAGGCTCAGGCTTGATCGTCAGCTTCAATGTATCTGTCAAGCGAATACCGTCTCTAACTACTTCCACGCCGATCTGGACTTCACCAACATCCTGTGTCCCTGCCCTTGCTAGTCCATCATCCCCAATGGTAAACATGTCGATAGGAGCGCTATATGCAATTGTCGTCTTTGCATCATGCCGCAAGTCAATCTCACTGCCATCCTTCAACCAACCCGTCACCTGCAGCTGCGTCACACCGTCCAAAGGCACTGCCATATCGTCGGCGGACAGCTTAACCGATACAAGTGGATTGTCATTATCGGCTGCCCCTTGGGCTTGAATCGTACCGCCGCTAGTGAATAAGCCGAACACCATAGCAAGAACAAGCGCTAATGAAGTGATCCTTGCACTCGATTTCTTCCTGAACATGATTAACCCCCTTCGCATTCCTAGTTGTTGTAGCCCCGTCCTTGTTGCCTTGATCTTGGTTTCTTTGTAACTTGTTTACCTTGACCATACCACTTTTCCTTGCTGTTGCTGCTACCCTTTAATCGCCCCGTCTACCATCCCTTTCACGAAATATTTTTGCAGAAACAAATACACGACCGTGAGCGGCAGCATCCCAATAAAGCAGCCCGCAGCGACCCAACTAATATTGCTATGGAACTGCGAGACGAAGCCCGACAGGGCAACCGGAATCGTCATCATCTCTTTCTTCTGCAAGAAGAATACGGAGAATTGATAGTCATTCCACACCTGCACACCGATCAAAATGACCACTGTAGCCGTGATTGGCTTCAGCAAAGGGAAAATAATTCGCAGAAAAATTCCGTACCGGCTGCAGCCGTCGATCAGCCCCGCCTCGTCCATCTCTCGCGGAACCGTACTGATAAACCCGGTAAACAAAAATATCGTCATCGGCAGCGCAAAAGTGACTTGTGTCAGAATAATCGCCCAGTATGTATTGATTCCGCCTACGTCTACGATGAATTTGTACAAAGGTACGAGAATCGTCAATGCTGGGACAATTAAGCATGAGATGCACAGCGTGTACACGAATTGATTCCACTTGGTCTGATGGCGAGCAAGCGGATACGAAGCACACGCACCGATGAACACGACGAGAATAACCGCAGTAACCGTGATAATCCCATTGTTCATAACAGCTCTTCCTAGCTGAGCATCCTGCCATGCATGAATGAAATTATCCACTTGGAGCTGCTGCAAAGGCATCCATTTGCTGCTTGTATCTTCTATTGGTTTGAAGGACAGATTGACTAAAATGTAAAAAGGGATGCTGTGAATCAGCACGATGAGTACTAGCGCAATATATTTAGCAATCTTCACACATCCACTTCCTTCCGACGAAGCAGTACAAGTGATGAAATACTGATGACCGCGATGATGATGAACATCAGATTCCCGAGCGCTGCCGCGTATCCCGCATCCTGACGGGCGAAATACAGATTGTACATCATCGTGGACAAAGACTGCGTCGCATAGCCTGGTCCGCCGTTCGTCATCGCTACTATGACGTCAAACAGCTTCAAGCCCCCAATGAGATTAAGCACAATATTGATCGTAATTGCCGGCATAAGCAGCGGAAGCGTAATCCGCATGAATCGGCTCCACCAGCCAGCGCCATCGATATTGGCCGCTTCGTGATACTCTTTCGAAACAGACTGTAAGCCTGCCAAAAAAATAATCATCGCAATGCCCATATACTGATACGTGTTAACCAGGACAATCATCCATACCGCACGTGAGCCGTTCGACAGCCAATCCACGGCCTCTCCGCCAAATAAACGGATTGCATCGTTCAGCGCCCCGCCGTCGTACTGAAAGAAGAAGTAGCTGATATAACCCATTATTAATGGGCTGATGATTACGGGAAGGTACACGATCATTCGGACGATCCCTTTCCCTCTTAGCTTCTGATCCAGAAACAAGGCGTAAGCAAGACCCATCACATTTTGAAATACCGTGCTTCCGAAGCCGTAAATAAACGTGTTCAGAATCGTCTGGACAATCTTCTTGTCCGACAGCATTAGCCGATATTTGTCGAAGCCTACCCATGCGTATTGCTGCGAATAGCCGTCCCAATTGGTGAAGGAGATTTTAACTCCCTGGATTAGAGGATAGAAAATGAACACGGCAAACAGCACTAGCGCCGGGACGTACATCAGATTGAGTATTCCAGCAGAATGAACCCATCTGACCATGAAGCCCGAACGCAGCTGCACTCGTCCTTCATGCGTGGCTTCCATCTTCGACGGACTTCTAGCCATATGCATCCCCCTAGATGTGAAAATAGACCCGCAGCAAGACAGATGCAGCCGCGGGTCGATGAATTGCCTATCTGTTATTTAGCAGCACGTAATCTTTCATATTCCTTTTTCATATTTTCCGAGAATTCTCGAGGCGTAATGCCGCCAGCCAGCAGATCCTGGCCGTTCTTGCACATGACGTCCCACATCCCGTTCGGCAAATACACTCTGTCAAAGTACGGGAACACGCGCAAATCTTTGAACTTCTCAAAGTCAGCAGTCAAGCTGCCCGCGTTGGTGGCTACTCCATCAAGTCCAGGAGGGAGTACATTTGCAGCGGCGACCAAGGCTATATTCTCCGGCTTGGCGTAATAGGCCACGAATTTACGAGCCGCCTCGCTGTTCGGGGAATCCTTCCACACGCCCCATGTCGTCTTCTCTCCACCTACAAGCGTTGGCGCATCGCCAGCTGCTACCGAATGAATCGGCATCAAGCCTGCTTTCAGATCAGGATTCAACTTCTTTGCTTCTTCGATAAGGAACGGACCATATATCCCGAATGCAGCTTTTCCTTCTGCGAAGGCTTTAGCGGAATCGCTATATTTCGCAGTCAACACATCCTTGTTCAAATATCCTTTCTCTTGCAAGGATAGGAACATTTGCGGCAGTGCGTCGAATCGGTTCCAATCAAAGGTTCCGTCGAGCAGTTGTGCTCCATCATTCTTCTCAGGGCTTATAAAGACGGACGTCGCATAGAAATCGAAAAATTGTCCGATCGGCCATGAATCCGCGCCTCCGATATGAATTGGCACGACTTCTCCATTACTCTTCGTCTTGATTTCTTCCGCGGCCTTCATCAATTCATCCCATGTCATCGGAACCTGTATGCCATACTTCTCCAGCACTGATGAATTGTACACAGGCCCGCCTTTATCTTGATCCATAGGGAGCACGAACACTTTCCCCTGATCGTCGGTTACAGCAGGTTTGATGGAGGCGTTAAGCTTGCTTGCCCATTCTTCGTCCTTCAGGTCAGCTAAGTACGCTCCGTAACGTACCTTGGCCCATCCGTGAGTCGCGAATACATCTGGCAGTTCATTGGATGCCATTTTCATTTTCATAATGTTCTCATACTCCGCTCCTGGAGCACTGAAATCCACTTTAATGTCTGGATTGTCTTTCATAAATTGATTGGCGATCTCCT
This sequence comes from Paenibacillus sp. UNC217MF, assembly GCF_000686865.1. NCBI lineage: Bacteria > Bacillati > Bacillota > Bacilli > Caryophanales > Paenibacillaceae > Paenibacillus > Paenibacillus sp. UNC217MF. The sequence continues at coordinate 524,159 of NZ_JMLT01000003.1, forward strand.
GGAGCACCTTCGCTGGCTCGCCAACCACGTTCGTCATAACCGTAAGATTGACCCCGGTTCCTCCCTTGCTTCCTGCACTCTGACCGGGGGCGCTGCTTGATGCCTTCCCTCCAGCTGCATCCCCGCCCGTACTTGCTGTTCCGCATGCCGCAAGCAGACATGCTGCGATAACAAGCAGTGTGAGCATCTTGAACCAATTGTCCCGTTTCATCTGTATCCCCCTTGCCGACGATATGGTCGTTGATTCCGTTTTCTGTATAGAAGATACCATTTATGATTGCGCTTTCATATGCTATAAACCTACAATTACTCCGCTCATTTCTACACTGTCGATTTTCGTATTGACGAACCTGCAAGGAGTACCTATCCTTTAACTTAAGTGAAGGAGGCTGGCGATTATGGCTGCATTCAAGTCACTACGATCCAAGCTGACGCTCGTATATGGCCTGACCATTGTCACTCCATTTGTCATATTGGCATTTGTTCTTCCCATCTACGCCCAGCACGTGCTCATCAGAGAGACGGAGAAGCTGACGGCAGGAACTCTGCGCGCTATGGCCGGCAATATCGAGACCTATCTGGATGATTTGGAACGGCTGACGGCTTCCCCTTATCTGAATGACAATGTCATACAGGCGCTGAAAATTATTGCCGACAATGTATATGAACATGCAAGCGCATACACGAAGCTTCAGACGGATCGCGCCTTAACAGGCACATTGCCCAATTACTTAATCAATACCCGCAAAGATATTCTCAGCACGCTCATCATTACGATGAACGGGAAAGCCTACCTCACAACCAAGAACAGCAGCATTGACCTCGTTCCCGACTTTCCGTTCCAGTACGAATTATGGTATCAAAAAGCAGTGAAAAGAGATGGGAAAGCTGCATTCATCAGTTCTCATTCGCAGACCTACTTAACGAACCCGTCCAACATTCAGGTATTCTCCGTATCCCGATTAATTAAAAATCCAGAATCCGGCCAGCCGCTCGCGGTCATATCTGCCGATGCAGATACGAATGTACTCGATCAGATCACGAAGGACATTCCATTTAACGTTAGTTCTGTCGTCGCAATTACGGATGACATGGGAAATGTAATCTATTCAGGCAAGCCGCTGACCGAGGAAATGCTCAAACAACTTCAGACTCGAGGGAATGAAGACGTACGGAACACCGGATTCGTGACCGTAACCCAGACTATCAAGCCAGCAAATTGGGAAATCACCGTATTCTTATCCAATGACGAGCTTAAGCAGAAGGTGCATTGGATTTACATTACGGCAGCACTCATTTCGATTGGCGGCCTCATTGTCACTTTTTTCGTATTCCGCTACTCATCGCAATGGATCGTTAAACCGATCACGCAGATGAAAGAAGTGATGATAAAAGTGCGCAATGGAAATTTGCAGGCACGTTATGAAGGGGCAGGATCAGACGAGCTGTCTTACCTTGGGCATTCGTTAAATAAAATGGTCATCCAGCTCGATGAGCTCATTAATCGCGAGTATAAAGCGGTTCTGGCACAGCAGCATGCAGAATATCGAGCCTTGCAATCGCAAATTCAGCCCCATTTTCTATACAACGTGCTGTCTGGATTCATCGGGTTGAACCGCATCGGCGATACGAAGAGTCTGGAAACGGCCATTCTTTCACTGAGCGGCATGCTGCGCTACATTCTAGAGGATAATCAATGGACAACGGTCGAACACGAATTCAAGTTTCTAACCAAATATGCGCTGCTGCAGCAGCTTCGCTTCCAAGACAGGCTGACGATTCATATTCACTATGATGATGAAGCTGCTGAGTGCCGTATTCCAAAACTGCTCATCCAGCCTCTATTGGAGAACGCCGTCATCCATGGCATTGAACCCGATGATCAAGATCACACCATTCACGTGTCCGCTTCCATCAAGCAGCAAGACAACGACCCGCTTATCTGTATCGAAGTGCGTGACGACGGTGTTGGATTCGATGCGAAGGCGATGCAATCTCAAGCACATGTTGGTCTTGCCAATGTAAATTCGCGATTGAAGCTCGTCTACCCGAACGCACAACTGAGCATTGTAAGCGAGCCTCATATCGGTACTTGCGTAACGATTCAGATTTCGAAGGAGGACAGCTTATCATGAGGATTTTAGTGGCAGACGACGAGGCCTTGGTAAGAGCCAGTTTGCGAAGTATGCTGGCTGAATTGAACTTGCCTGTCCACGTCATCGGAGAAGCCCGTAACGGAGAAGAAGCCCTTCGGTATGTGGCAGAGCGGCAGCCAGACCTTGTGTTCGTCGATATTCGGATGCCGAAGTTGAATGGTCTGGAGGTCATCGCGCAGAGTCGGGATAACTCCCCTCATACGAAGTGGATTATTGTAAGCGGCCATTCGGAATTCCAATATGCGAAGGAAGCGCTGCGTCTTGGCGCATGCAATTATTTATTGAAGCCATTCAGTCTCGATGAGCTTCAGGATAGCCTAATCCGTGCGCAGGAAATCCATGATGCACATATCTTGGATCTCAATCGCCAGCTTGAACATGCCATTCTTTCTTGTATGCATGGCAGCAGCGGCAATCAAGCAAACCTATGTCAGCTTGGGGCACGGCGATACAAAGTCAACGTGTTCTATTTCGACGGCTGTCTCTCAGAGCAAGAGACGCTTTTGCGGCAGCAGCAGTTCCATGAGCAATTGCAATTGCTGATCCGTAATCAATCTCTAACCACCAGTCTCCATGCCGTCGCATTACCTTTCACTGACGGAAATCCTGCAATCGTATGGTCATGGCCAGTTGCACACCAGCAACATGCGGCGGAGTTTCAAAAGGAGATGGAGGATGCTATGCAGCAAATGTTACAACATGAGCCTACTTCCGATCCCACTCCTATCATTACTACCGTTCAGATCGAAGAATGCGTGAGCCTCCAAGAAGTAGCACAGAAGGTGGAAGAACTTCAGCGAATCGCTCCCCTTCGCATGCTGTTCCCGATGGAGCACACGTTGGCACTTCACGCCCTACTCGAATTGGATCAGCAGCATGAATGGCTCTCTATAAGTCATCTCGGGGAGAGGGTATGCCGATCATTCCGTCAGCAAGACTATCACGGTTATTCTAAAGCCATCGTGTGCATGGAAAAAGAACTTCGCAGATTGTGTGGAACACACTTGGCAGATCTAGCCCTTGTTCATCGGATTCAAGAATCCATATCCTATTCGATTGGAATATCGATAGACAAGATAGAAGATCAAGAATGCTGGTTTGTGCAATTGAAAAGTCTCGGGGATCAGATGATAATCCAGCCTCCACGTCATGAAAGCATGAACAAAGATATCGTGCAGCAAGTCGTTGCTTTTGTTGACGAGCACTATATGCATAACATTGGAATGAAGCAAATCGCGGATATGTTCCATGTGACGCCGAATTATTTAAGCAGCTTATTCCATAAGAAGCATGGCACACCATTTCTGAAATATGTAACGGAAACAAGAATGTTGAAAGCGAAGGATCTGCTGCTCAAGGAGCCTCATCTTAAAGTGCAGGAGGTTGCCGAAGCCGTCGGTTATTACAGTGCACGCCATTTTGCAAAGCTGTTCCGGGACTATTATGAGTGCTATCCATCAGAGCTTAAAGAACAGGGAAAATGAAGAAGAGACGAGTTAAGTTTATGAAAATAAAACTGACGGAGAAAAAATTCCATGTTAACAATAACAAATTGGCAACTTTATACGAATTTGGATCGTTAATATATTGATCTACTATATTACTAAATCCCTCTTACTAGGAAGGAGAAAACGTATGCAACCATCCATTACACGCGACTCTCTTACTCACACGACCTCATCACGACACATACATACCTTTCGATTGCTGTCTGTCGTTCTCACATTTATGATTCTCTTCACCGCATCGTTATCATCGACTGCTAGTGCTGCCTCAGCAGCCAATTCCACAAAAGAATCGCTGCCAAAATTCATACAAGTCGAGGGAGGATATTATTATTCCATCGCGCTGCGCAGTGACGGCTCTGTATGGGCTTGGGGACGCAATCTCAATGGGGAAATGGGCATCCAAGAAACAGTGACCATATACGACTCCTATCCGATTCGACTATTTGAACTGACAGACATCCGTCATATCTCAACAAGCGGAGAAGGTTATCACTTGGCCACAAAAGCCGATGGAACCGTATGGACATGGGGTGCCTCAGGAGACTCTAAAGACGGCCGCCAGCATTCCATTCTGCCACATCAGATTCAAGGAATAAAGCATGCCGTTTCCACAACCGCAACATCCAATAGGGGTGCAGCAGTTCTCAATGACGGGACGGTGTGGTACTGGCCGCGTGCAAAAGGAACAGAGACAGCTCCTGTGAAGCCCGTGCAAGTGAAAGGCCTATCCGAAGTCATCCAAATTGAATCCTCCACAAATAAAATGTATGCAGTAAAAAAAGATGGTACGGTGTGGAGTTGGTCAGATGCAGCAAAACCAACAAAAATCCAAGGACTTTCTGATATTCGCATGATCTCTTCCGGTCATTCCCTGCTTGCTCTCAACAAGAAGGGAAAGGTCTGGAGAGTGAAGGAACAAGGGAAGCCTGTCGCCGTTCAGCCCAAGCTGACAATAAAGTCCATTCGCGCTTATGACGATTACGAACTATTATTAACGACTTCCGGTGAAGTGTACAGCAATGGAGGACGAACACCGACTGGAAAGCAGGGAAAAGTAAACGGTTTGCCTAAAGTTACGGCGATAGCCGCAGGAGCATTCCACAGTCAAGCTATAGCGGAAGATGGGAACGTATGGGGCTGGGGTGGAAATATGTTTTCTTCGATCGGGACAACGAAGAAATTTAAAGACAATATGGTCTATAGCCCTGTTCCTGTAGAACGTACGGCAGACATTTACGTCAATGGCAAGCTCATCAACTCCAGGTATCCTTCTTTCATTCAAACCAATACCGTGCTTCTCCCCGCAGCGACAGTCGCGGCGGCACTCGGTACGAAGCTGCAGTTCAATGCGGAATACGGTGTTGCAATGCCTTACTCCATAACGTATAAGAGCCGAACGTTGTCCTTCGGATATGAACAAGATCGCATTGTTTATGACGGTGGGTTCATTGATCGTGAGAAACCGTTAGTTGGTGCAACTGGTACTACCTCCATACCTTATCAGTTGTTAGAAAAAGGACTTGGTCTTCACGTGACCTGGAATCCCAAACTGCAGCAAATTCATATCGACGATAAAGCATCGGACAGATGATTACCAAAACTGAGGATATCGATGGCTGATTCAAATGAACAAGCATGCATTTCCATAAACCTACATATGTATTGGCTGGGTTACGGGAAACTACGGTTAGAAACGATAAAAAAGACGCTGCCTCATTCAGGCAGCGTCTTTTCGCATCCAGCTCAACCTTGATTTTGTTCCCAGCGTGCTACTTCTTCTCTGACACGCGGCGCAACTTCCGTTCCGAACAGCCGTATCGCTTCCATAACCTCTTCGTGAGGCATAGTGCCATGCGGCATATGCAGCATGAATCGCGTAACCCCTACATGCTTACGGAGCTCGATAATTTTTTGGGCTACCGTCTCGGGATCGCCAACATAGAGAGCACCCTCAGGGCTGCAAGCCGCGTCGTAATTCGCTCTCGTATAAGGAGGCGCTCCTTTTTCCTTCGCTCTCACATTCGTTCTTGCAAATGTGGACGGGAAGAACGTCTCGATTGCTTGCTTCTGCTCCTTCGCGACAAATCCATGAGAATGCGATGCAATCGTTAGACGGCTTACATCGTGGCCTGCTTCCGCAGCAGCTTTCTTGTATAGTTCAGCCTGAGATGCATAATCAAGCGGCTTCACTGGTCCGATGATCGCCAAAACGAATGGAAGTCCCATCTTCCCTGCTCTGACCGCGGATTCCGGACTTCCGGCGCTTCCAATCCACACTGGCAATTGCTCCTGCACAGGACGCGGATAGATGCCTAGTTCATGAATCGCAGGGCGATGCTTCCCGCTCCAGTTCACCTTCTCCGACTTCTGAATCTGCAGCAGCAAATCCAGCTTCTCATCGAACAGCTCTTCATAATCGTTCAGATCACAACCGAACAAAGGGAATGATTCCAGAAACGAACCACGACCAACCATAATTTCTGCACGACCATTAGAGAGGCCATCCACAGTTGCAAAGTCTTGAAATACACGCACAGGATCGGTAGACGACAGGATCGTCACTGCGCTTGTCAGCCGAATTCTTGTCGTCTGAGTTGCTGCTGCAGCTAATACAACCGCAGGAGAGGATGCCGCAAAGTCCGGACGATGATGCTCCCCTATCCCATATACATCCAGCCCTACCCGATCTGCGAGGATCATCTCCTCGACCACTTGCCGCAGCCGCTCTGCGTGGCTAATCGTGATTCCGGTATTCACATCAGGCGTAGTCTCAACAAACGTGCTTATACCTAGTTCCACTATCCATTTCCTCTTTTCCATTGATGTTCATGTCGATGTTCATGTTCATATTTACGCACATAGTAGACGGTATATTAATTTATCACTTATTTTCATGATTTCATAGGTTGGAAATGGGATTTCCATTTATTCTCTGTATATAAAAAAGAAATCGAGTTCCATCGTACATGGAACCCCGAATGGCAGCGGCACTATATTCATGAAGAAACGCAGCATCGTTAATTTTTATTATGACAGAACTATAATGTTGATCAGACGTCAGATTGCCCCTCCCTAATTTCCCATGCGATTCACGTTTTGGTGTCATTTACCGATACATGATAAGGAAGCTTTTATGAATCCTTCATGTTGGAGTGAGAAAATGACCAATCAAACGACGGAATACTGCCCGGAATGCGGGCACAAAATGGAATCCGTGCCGGGGTATGTTACCTGGTGCGAGGAATGCAATTGGAACATCGATCCGGACTGGCGCCCCATCTCTTCACTAGGCCTTGTGGAACGGCTCAATTACCGCATGGGAGTCAAAAAATCACAGCTATTGCTTGAGGAGAATCTGCATACTGATCGGATTACGTATCCCTTAACCTGGCGTAAAGCGCTCGCTTATTTGTTAGCCGGAAGTATCCTTGCAGGTACCTTCAGTCTACCGATTATTGCGGTGTATTGGTTTTTTTATAGCAATTCGTTATTGCTTACTATGCTTGCCATTGTCCCGTTTCTACTATTCATCGGCTTAATGCTGCCCTCCAGGTGGAGACTGTCGGGCCAGCCTCTGCGGCGGGAGGAATATCCCGGATTGTATCGTCTCGCCGATGACATTGCCGCGGCCGTTCAAGCACCGCCGATCGACGAGATTCGGATGACGAATTCATACAATGCGTACTTTACCAAGTTCGGCCGGCGCCGAACCAAGATCATCGGGATTGGAGTACCTCTATTTTCGGCATTGAGTCTATCGGAGAAGATCGCAATCCTCGCCCACGAGACCGCGCATCATGCGCATAAGGATGTGACCCGTTCCTGGTTTATCGTGTCAGCGAGGCGAATTATGGCTTCGTGGTACGAGTTCGTATATCCATACTGCGAAGAAGGAGAAGTGCTCAGGCCTATCTCCACACCGATGCGATATGCCCAGTTGCAGCTGGCCAATCTGATTTTCATCCTGTATTACGGCCTTGGTATTACGGTCTGGGATGAGAGCCAGCGCGCCGAGTATTTGGCCGACCGAGTCGCGGGCGAGATTGCAGGAACAGATGCCGCATGCTCGGCCTTAAGCAAATCTCACTTCGCTCCCGTATTCTGGCTGACGGCTGAACAAATCGCACGCTACCGCTTTAATTCGGATTTGTTCGGGGAATTCCGCCAAAAGATGGAGCATGTCCCCACAAGCGAGCAGAAACGAATCCAACGGATTCGCGATTCCATCACTGTACAATTGGATTCCACTCATCCGCCGACACCGTACAGATTACAGAGTCTACAGCATCATCAAGTACTGACACCGCGATATGTGCCTGACAGCAACCTGAAAAATCAGCTGGAAGAAGAGTTCGCACGCCTGGAGGAAATAAGTCAGCGCTACTTGCTGAATGATATTCGGGCGGCGTTATGATGGAGCTCGCTATGCACCCGTTATCAACGTCCTTGCACTGATCTCTCCTTCGAACTACAATCGAAAGAGCATCCGTATTCTTTACACTACTAGATTGAGAGAAGGTCCATCTATGAATGACAAGAGCAAAGAGCTATTGCAGCAAGCCTATGTACATGCCAATGATCTATCCAGACACCCTGTCCTCTCTCACTACTGGGATCAATGTTCACTTGTCGTGAAGGGCAGTGTATCCCGCGGCAATTGCGATCAGTATTCGGATATTGATTTTGTGTTCTTCTGTGACGAAGATATTCGACAAGCGATTATCAGCGGATATCGGGAAGCAGGTTTAAGCACGACAAAAGATAACGCATTCCAACCGATTGGAGATTGGGAGGGCCATTATCACTTTGAGTCGTTCACTATGTTAGAAGGATATTACGGGGAAAATAACTATCCGCAGGTGTGGGAATTCCAGCAGGCGATCCCTATTCATGATCCTGAGTCACGATTCAAGCATACAATTGCGCAGCAATCTGCTCACTTCTTGTCCAATCCGATCAAGGTTATCAAGCCTCTATACCTCAGCTTGCAGTTTACGCTCGATTGGATGCGGCATCCGCTGAAGCGCGGCGATGCGATTTCCACTAGTCTGCACTGCTCCAAGATTGTAAGGGAGCTATGTCAGCTGTCCTATATTTTGGATGGAAAGAGCTATCCACATGACAAGTGGCTGTCTACTTTTTTATCTACTACCCGCTTCGGCAGCTTGCAGGAAGAACGGATTGTATCCTATTTAAGCGTGATACCAACTGGAGGGTCGATTACTCCTCATATGGAGCTGAATGAATATCCATGCTATCAGCGAGCATGGGAGATGATTGACTCCGTGATTCGTTTTATCCGCGAGCACTATGGGGATTATCCATGGATTGACGAATGGTACTTATATGGGTAGTTTGTACCTTACCAAGTGGTATACCCAGTTGTTGTATTGATGTCTACAGAGTCTAAAGAGTCGACAGCAGTTTGAGGATGTACGTACTACTCCGCCATCGACTCTTTCCTCTGCTTCTGAGCAGGTACAGCAGAGGTAGAAGTAGAAGCGAACAATCGTTTTTTTTGATAATCCAGCAAATACACATCTAATTCCTGACTAATCCTCACAACCTCATCATCTTTGAAATCGTTCTTTTCATTGACAATCGAAATAAGTTGCTTTTTAAGTCGTTCGATTTTCTCAAGCATTTGAAGATCATGGGGGCAGTGAAGATAACACATTATGAATCACCTCGCATAATCGGTGTGTAAATGAAGAACATCCCGAATGCTGATTGCAAATCTAGCAACCTACTAGCCTTCTCCATGTTGTCTACTCTATCGATGACGCTCATATATTTCGTTTCTTCTTATACGTTGAATATATGTAAAATGTTTCCTGAAAAATAAATGAATTTCGATTTTCAGATACATTCCCTCCATGAGCATCGTTTGCTCCATACAGCAAAAAGACATCGACAGTATCCTTGCTTTGCCGATGCCCTCTACTTCGATTTTCCCGAAATCAATTACTTTTTATCCACATGAAGCAATACCTTCGGATGCACGCTGTACGTGTCTGAAATGCTCTCATCTGAAATGACACCTAGTTGTATCAAGCTCTTTATCTTCGCAGTATCCGGCTTGGACAGCAAGCGCCATACTTCCGGGTCAGGCAGAGCCGCATACAGCTTGGCATCATCATATTGTCTATACTGTTGCTGAACCAGCTTCACATGCAAATTGCCCACGTCTATCTCTGACTCTCCCTGCTCTTCACAGTATTGAATAATATCGTTTCGCAGCGCCGACAGCTCATCCTCAATTTCCTTTTGCTGCTGCTTCAGCTTATAATATCTCTTTATCTTCTCATTCTCGATCATTGGATCACGCTCCCTCCTTGCACTGTATGCAGGGTGAAGCCGATCTAAGACCGTGTAACCCGGAAAGCGTAAAATTCGATTCGCACACAAGGGAAGACAATCTGTTCGTTCTCCTCAACACTTCGCGCTATCTATTCTGTCTGCTAAACTGACACTTGCCTTCATCCTTCCACCACCAGACTCGCCCAAATCTCCTTCATCTTCATAACCCCATAAATCATGTCCTCTTCAGACATTCGAGGGAAATAAAAGTACGCACCATACTGATTCATACCTTCACCAGTTTCTTCCTGAATGCAGGTATCAGACCAGTAAATGCCTTCTTCCGAGCACTTTGTACGAAACGTGACATATTGCTCTATGCTGCCTCGCCACCATCCGAAAATGCTTAATCCGGCATCCGCTTCGATCCAATGGAACAAGTGCGATACATGTGCCGTCAACAGATCCTGCAGCAGCTTGAACTTCTTCCCATACACCCGCTTCATTCTTCGTAGATGCCGTTCATATTGGCCATTGTGCATCCAAGAAGCCAACGTGCGCTGCTCCAGCAAGTTGCTCGGATTCGGCTCGAATACCCCCTTCGCTTTAACGAACACGGCGACGAGCGATGTCGGCACAACCGCATAACCGATGCGTATATGTGGGAGCAGCGTGTTGCTGAAGCTTCCGATATAGATGACTCGACCCTCACTATCTAACACTTTCAACGGCTCCAGCGATTTGCCCCGATGACGGAACACGCTGTCATAATCGTCTTCCAAAATGAGCGCATTGTTCTCCGAAGCCCAAGCGAGCAGTTGCTGACGGCGCTCCATTGTCAACACAGCCCCTGTCGGAAACTGGCGGTTAGGCGTCACAAGAAGCAGCTTAGCCTGCCAATCATACGGTATTATCCCCTGTCCATCAATAGGTGCATGAACACAGCTCGCCCCTAGCGTCTGAAAGATATGTATGGCTCCCGTATATCCCGGATTCTCAACAACTACGCGATCCCCAGGACTAATGAACAACTGTGCCGTCAAAGCGAGTGCCTGCTTCGAACCATTGAACACAATCACCTGACTCGGATCAGCAGCTATGCCCCGTGCTCGTCTTATATATTGGGCAATACTGTCTCTAAGCCTATCATCGCCTAATGTGGACACCAATCGGTTCATTCGGTCACTGCTGTGCAGCAATCTGGCCTGCGCATACAAGCTGCGATTCCACTCTTTATCCGGAAACCATTGTGTACCAGGACCGAACTCTTTGAAATTCGCTACTCTCAAGCCGGCCTTGATGCGTATTCCGCTATTTTCATCCCGCCGTTCCTCGATCTCCTTCAGACGCATCCCCCAGTCGGACAATACGTTCAGCTCTTGACAGGGAGTATCAATTCCTCTCTTGGTTGAGGGCTGGAACGCAACAAAGGTTCCCTTTCCCACCCCGCTTGAAATATAACCTTCAGCAGACAACATATCGTACACCTCATTGACAGTTCCCCGAGATAGCCCGAACAGGGCAGCCATTTCCCGGCTCGATGGCAGTCTTGTATCCTTTACAAATACTTGTGCGGCAATGGAATCTCGGATGGCATGATACAGTGCGAGGCGTTTGGATGGATATTGATCCAGATAGGAATGGTAAGGAATGTGGAATTGCATAGACTTATCCTCCGTCACCAATGGTCTAGTAAAACTAATCTAAATTGGATCTTTTTCATTGTCAATTCGTGAGGTAAGCTAAATACTACACAAACAAGATCGAATGGAGTAATCGGAGGAGGTCTTTGTTAATGCGAAGAAAAGAATTCGAAGTCATGGACACAGTGGAAACCGAGCAATTTATGCAAGAAATGAGCTTTGGCATTCTCGGGACGATCAATGAGGATGGATGGCCAGAGCTTACCCCGCTTAATTTTGTATATCACAACGGCTTTATTTATTTTCACGGCAGCGTATCAGGACGCAAGATGAAGAACATCAAGGCAGATCAACGTGTTACATTCTCTGTGGCGAAGGAGTACGCAATCATTCCCTCCTATTTCACTGAAGCGAAGCTGGCCTGCCCTGCAACAGCCTTCTTCAAATCGGTTCTGATCAAAGGCCATGCGGAAAAGGTGTCGGATCTAACAGAGAAAGCGAAAGCATTGACCGCCTTTATGCAGAAGCTTCAGCCAGAGGGAGGCTATGCTCCGATTGATCCGGAGGATCCAGACTATACGGGTCAGATCAAAAGCACCTCCGTTGTCCGCATCAACGTGCATGAGTTATCAGCCAAGTATAAATTCGGACAAAATATGAAAGAAGAGAAATTTGAAATCGTGACGAATGGTCTGCTGGAACGAGATAAAGACTTAGACAAGGAAACCGTAGCCATGATGGAAGCACTCTGTCCGTATCATCGGATGAATGACGGCGATTAGAAATGACGAATTCTCAGATGAAATAAGACACTAGAAATAAAGCCCTGTTGGATTTTATGTAAAATGGAAATCTTCGCGACACCATTTGTACAGAATAAACCAACAGGGCTATTCACAATTTTTCATTATTAGAGTGCACAGCTTTAAGACGATTTATCAGGAGTGTATAGTGTCTTGCAAACAGCCAACGACTAGAAGAGATAGATATGTAGTAGTTTTGTCTATTGGGAACTCGATACGGTCGTATCTAGAAGTGGAAAATCAACATAATGGTACATCAAACCGCGCGCCAGTCCGGCCTTTGCAGCGATATCACCAACCTCGGCAGCTGAATATCCTTTATCTGCATACACAAGTATGGCTGCTTGCAATATTTCTTGTTTTCGCTGTTTTCGAATTTCTTCGTCCTGTTCCTTTGTACGTGGAGACAAGAGAAACCCTCTTTTCATTGACATTCATGTCATCCAAAGTTATACAAGTATTCATAATAACCATCAACGTAGAGGATGTTTCCAAGAGTGGCTTCTTTTGACGTAGGAAACGAACATATTAGAATAATACCTTTGACGCTTCTTTGGTAAAAGGAAGCAGCTCATCCACACTTCCATCACGTATTTTTGCAGCCCATGCGGGATCGACGAGCAAAGCCCGGCCTATCGCTACCAAATCAAATTCATCTTGCTCAAGTCTCTCGATCAAGCCGTCAATGTTTACATTCTGAGCCCCTTTACCCTCCGCAAAGAAACTTAAAAATTCACTGTCTAATCCCACAGAGCCTACAGTTATTACAGGTTTTCCTGTAATCTTCTTCGTCCATCCAGCTAAATTAAGAGAAGAACCTTCGAATTCAGGTTCCCAAAAACGTCGAGTCGAGCAATGAAATACATCTACCCCTGCATCTACCAACGGAGATAAAAATTGAGCCAGCTCATCTGGTGTATAGGCCAATTTAGCCGTAAAGGGTCTTATTTTCCATTGAGAGAAACGGAAAATGATCGGGAAGTCTGGGCCAACAGCATCTCTGCAAGCTTTCACAATCTCAACTGCAAAACGCGTCCGTTCTACGATCCCGCCTCCATACTCGTCCTTTCGTTGATTCGTTTGTTCCCAGAAAAATTGGTCGATAAGATAGCCATGTGCCCCATGGAGCTCAATACCGTCAAAGCCAATTCTTTGCGCATCTGCTGCACCTTGAGCAAATGCATCCACTACCATGTCAATTTCGTTCTTCGTCATCGGTTCATTCACCTTCAAGCCATCAGCTGTTATACCCGATGGGCCAATAGGCAAAGCCTCTGGATTCGGCGCTTGCCCAACTGCGCGCTGGGTTCCGACATGCCATAGCTGTGGAATAATTCTTCCCCCCGCCTTATGTACCGACTGAACGATCCTAGACCAACCATCTAGGGCGTCTTCTCCATAAAATCTCGGAATATTCGGGTGTGACGCTGCTGCAGGATGATTAATGACTGTACCTTCCGTTATAATAAGCCCAACACTGCACGACGTCTATAGTACGCCTCCACATCCTCCCCTGGAATACCCTCTGGAGAGAACATGCGCGTCATAGGCGCCATGACAATGCGATTGCTCAGCGTTAGTGGGCCAATCGAGAAAGGTTTAAACAAAGCTTCAACTGATGGGGTTTGCTTCATGCTTTTCCTCCTTTTTTCTTTAAAATATACTGCTTGAGATATACTGCCTTTTATCATTATACAATATTTCACATTTAAACTTGACCACGATGGAGCCATTTTGTCCACATCATCGGATACAGAATAAAGCCATATCATCTTAGACCCTTCACGACTTCATTCATGTTTATTCTTCCTTAGCTCTATCAGACGACAACACCTCCGACTCAATGGGAATCGGAGGTGCTACGTAATGGAAAGGTTACACTTGCTCGACGATGACAGCGACGCCGTGGCCGCCGCCGACACACAAGGTGGCGAGCCCAGTGGCTGCTTGCCTGCGCTTCATGGCATGCAACAGCGTCACGAGGATACGCGCACCGCTGGCGCCAATCGGATGCCCGAGTGCAATGGCACCGCCGTTCACATTGACGATTGCTGGATCGATCCCAAGCTCATTGATGACGGCAATCGATTGGGCGGCGAAAGCTTCATTTATTTCCGCCAGGTCAATATCCGCCAGCGACATGCCCGCCTTCTTTACCGCCGCCTGCGCGGCTGATACAGGGCCCATGCCCATATAGGCTGGATCCACGCCGGTGCAGGCATAGCCGCGGACGCGCGCCAGCACGGACAGCCCAAGCTGCTTCGCCATACGCCCAGAGCAGACCACTAGCGCTGCCGCCCCATCGTTAATGCCGGAAGCATTTCCGGCTGTTACCGTGCCGTCTGGCTGGAATGCAGGCTTGAGTCGGGCCAGGGCAGCAGCCGTCACATCAGGACGGAAATGCTCATCGGCTTCAATCGTCGCCAGCCCCTTCTTGGTTCGAATCTCCACTGGCACGATTTCAGCGGAGAACTCACTGCGCTCCCATGCCTCGCGAGCCCGCTGTTGACTCGTCAGAGCGAAGGCATCTTGCTCTTCTCGCGCAATGCCATATTTCGCCGCAATATTTTCCGCAGTTTTGCCCATATGAATGTCACATATTGAGCAGGTAAGTCCGTCTTTGAGGATGCTGTCCTCAATTACCCCATTCCCAAGCCGGTATCCCGTTCTGCCTTGCGCCAATACATAGGGCGCAAGCGACATATTTTCCATGCCGCCCGCAACAATGAGATCTGCATCATCAGCCTTGATAGCCTGCGCAGCCATGATGACCGCCTTCAAACCTGAGCCGCATATTTTGTTAATCGTAACGGCCGGAACCTCGCAGGGAAGCCCTGCCTTCATTGCGGCCAGACGTGCTGGCCCTTGGCCGCTGCCCGCCTGCAGCACATTGCCCATGATCACTTCATGCACCGATCCCGGCTGCACCCCGGCTCGCACCAGTGCTTCTGTGATAACCCGCGCTCCCAGTTCAACAGCCGGTACTTCGCTCAATCCGCCCATGAACGCACCGATCGGCGTTCGTACAGCGCTTGCAATTACAACGTCAGACAGATCGCCACCCCCATCTGCAATGCATTATTTAGTCACTGATAGTGACTAATAGTCACCGATAGTAACTGATAGACATTGATATTTACTGATAACCATCGATAGTTACTAAGTGCAATAGATAATCATTCAAGTCATCGCTATGCAAACATAGCTCGTTATATCTCAATACAACTTTACGAACATAGGTCAGCAATAAAGAAGCGCCCGATTGGTTCAAACCGATTTGACGCAAGGATCGAGAATATGCCGCAGCGCCTCGATGAACACTTGATTTTCCTGCTCCGTTCCTATGGATACACGAATCGTATCCGGATAGCCAAGCAAACTGCCCGCGCGCACCACCACGCCCCGCTCCAGTAACGAGCGGAATACGTCGTCACCAGAACAATTCAGCTTCACCATCAGGAAGTTGGCGTGCGATGGGTAGCAGGACAGACCCAACTGCTTCAATTCCGCAACCAGCTTGGTTCTCTCCGCCTCATTCCGCCGGGCACAGTCTTCGGCGAACGTCGTATCGTCCAGTGAGGCAAGAGCCGCAGCTTGCGCCATTCGATTCGAATTGAACGGCTCCTTTACCTTGATCAGCTCCTGCACGATGCTCGGATGCATCATACCGTAGCCTGCTCGCAGCGCAGCCAAGCCATAAATCTTAGAGAACGTGCGCAAGATGACCAGATTGGGATAGCTGGCAAGCAGAGGTATGGTCTGTAAGTTGTCCGGGTCGGACACATACTCGTAATATGCCTCGTCGATGACCAGCAAAATATGTCGTGGTACCTGTTCGATGAATGCAAGCAGCTCGCTTCGCCTCACAATTGTCCCTGTTGGATTGTTCGGGTTGCATATGAAGATCATCTTCGTCCTTCTGCCGATCGCCTTCAACATGCCGTCCAGATCATGAACGCCCTCGATGAGCGGCACCGCAATGGGAATGCCGCCCTCAATACGAACGTTCGTATCGTAACGAGGGAATGTGACATCGGCCATTATCGCCTCGTCCCCGGCGGCGATATAGCTCCGCGTCAGTAAACGGATAATTTCGTCGGAACCATTGCCGACAATGAAATATTCAGGCTCCACGCCCAGATGAGCTGACAGCTTCTCCGCCAATTCGGGAGCGGTTCCTTCCGGATACAAGGCGCACTTCTCCATTTCGCGTACAATAGCCTGGGCGGCCAATTCCGAACAGCCGTATGGATTTTCATTAGATGCGAGCTTGATGATATCCGTAAGGCCGAACTCCCTTTTTACCTCTTCAATCGGTTTTCCCGGCACGTACACGCCGAGCGGCTCGATTTCTTTTCTTGTCGGGATCTTGACAGACACTTGCATACACGCTCCTCCTTAGCCCTTTACTCCGATGCCCGAGGCGTTGCGTTCGCCGCGTTCAATGCTGGGCTTATTCGGAACGTCGCCTCGGTTTTGTGACGAATCTCTTCTACGTCAGCTCCTTGCTGTGTCTCGATCAAGACCATGCCTTCTTCGGTAAAATCAAATACGGCCAAGTCGGTAATTAACCTGTCGACGACTCGTTTTCCCGTCAGCGGCAAACTGCACTCGCGCTTGATTTTAGATTCACCATGCTTATTCACATGCTCCATTATGACGACGATGCGCCGGGCACCGTTCACTAGATCCATGGCGCCTCCCATGCCTTTAATCATTTTGCCAGGAATCATCCAATTCGCCAGATCACCCTGCTCCGATACTTCCATCCCGCCCAGAATGGCAAGATCGATATGACCACCGCGGATCATGGCGAACGATTCGGCACTGTCGAAGTAGGACGCCCCTTCCACAGCGCTTACCGTCTCCTTGCCTGCGTTAATCAGATCCGGATCCTCGCTCCCCTCCAATGGGTATGGCCCGATGCCGAGCAGGCCGTTCTCCGAATGGAGCATCACATCGAACTCTGGCGGAATGATGCCTGCAATGAGGGTCGGCATGCCGATGCCGAGATTGACTGTCATCCCATCCGCAATCTCCAGCACTGCTCGCCGCACGATGGCTTGACGTGCATCACTCATGCGAATCCCTCCGTTCCTTGCTGCGTCGCCGACTGGACAACGCGCCGTTCCACCCGCTTTTCATATCCGGTTCCGTGAAGTACCCGCTGCACATAGATACCGGGCGTATGAATATGATTCGGATCCAATTGTCCCGGCTCGACCAGCTCCTCCACCTCGGCAATTGTAATTTTCCCTGCTGCTGCTGCCAGTGGATTGAAATTCTGGGCTGTCTTCCGGTAGATCAGATTTCCGAGCGTATCCCCCTTCCACGCCTTCACGAACGCAAAATCGCCGACAATCGCCTCTTCCATCAGGTATGTTCGGCCGTTGAACTCTTTAAGCTCCTTGCCTTCCGCTATCGGCGTGCCGACGCCGGTAGCCGTATAGAAGGCCGGGATACCGGCTCCGCCCGCGCGAATGCGCTCAGCCAGTGTGCCCTGCGGAACGAGCTCAACCTCCAGCTCACCGTTCAGAAGCTGGCGTTCGAATATTTTGTTCTCCCCAACATATGAGGAGATCATCTTCTTAATCTGGCGGTTCGCGAGCAGGAGACCGAGCCCCCAATCATCCACGCCACAATTGTTGCTCACAACGGTCAGATTTTTTACACCGCTGTCTCTCAGCGCCGCAATAGCCAGCTCGGGGATCCCGCATAGGCCGAATCCACCCACGATCAAGGTAGCGCCGTCCTGAATTCCCTTTATCGCCTCAGCGGCGGAATGCACGACTTTCCTATCCTTCATGCCATGCGCTCCTTTCATCAGCGTATCTTACACCTCATGCTCACACCTACACGGTTCGCGACGCTTCCGGCGAACCCGCGCACCAGCTGTACATGTATTGACTATCCTCGTAGGACAGCGCTTGCTTGACAACGCGCAGCGGACGGAACGTGTCGATCATGACCGCAAGCTCTGTCGTTTCCTTTTTGCCGATGCTGTCTTCGATCTTGCCAGGATGCGGTCCGTGCGGGATGCCTGATGGATGCAAGGTAATGGAGCCTTCCTTCACTCCCTTGCGGCTCATGAAGTTGCCCCTGACATAATAGAGCACCTCGTCGCTGTCTACATTGCTGTGGAAATAGGGGGCAGGAATTCCATCGGGATGATAATCGTATAATCGAGGCACGAAGGAGCAAATGACAAAGTTATTCCCCTCGAAGGTCTGGTGAATCGGCGGCGGCATATGAATGCGGCCCGTTATTGGCTCGAAATCGGCAATATTGAAAATCCACGGGTACAAATACCCATCCCAGCCTACAACATCAAAAGGATGATGGTTGAATATATGCAGATGGATATATCCTCTAGACTTCGTTTTTACTTCGAATTCACCAAGCTGAGCGTAAGTCTCCAGCTTATCCGGCCCGCGGAAATCCCGTTCGCAGAACGGACTATGCTCCAAAAGCTGGCCATGCGGGTTGCGATAGCGCTTCGGCGTTGTAATCCAACTGTTCGTTTCCACGACCAGGAGCTTTGTACGTCCGCCCCCCAGCTCCGGTATGACGCGATAGATCGTGCCGATCGGTATGTTGATATAATCCCCTGGACGGTAATGGAGCGTGCCGAACATCGTCTCCACGGCACCCTCTCCTTCATGTACGAACAACAGTTCATCCCCGTCCCCGTTCCGGTAGAAATAATCCATCGGCTGATTGACATTCGCAGTCGCGATAAGCAGATCCTCATTGCCAAGCATATAGCGTCTGCCAGCGACGGCGTCGTCCGCATCCATGCAATCGCCAGTCAATAGATGTCGGTGGCGAAGCGCTCCCTGCTCTTCGAACTCAATATCGAAGGCGGCATGCACTTCCGCCTTGCTGATAGCCGTCGGCGGATAATGGTGATACAAGATCGACTGAATGCCGGAGAACCCTTTCGTTCCCATCACTTGCTCACGGTACAGGGTGCCGTCCGGCTTGCGGAACATCGTATGCCTCTTTCCAGGGATGTCTCCCATGCGGCGGTAATAGGCCATAACACGAATCCTCCTCTTTCCAATTCAATACCGGTTGAGCGGCTTCTTCGCCTAACCGATGGTATTACGCAGCAAGCCAAGTCCCGTGACCTCTAATTCGACGACATCGCCGGGCTCCAGCCAGCGGTGAACCTCCGGCCCCAGTTCGAGAAGGCAGCCGGTTCCGACCGTACCCGATCCAATAATATCCCCAGGATACAATGTGACGTCTGACGATGCCCGCGCTAGCATGTTCCCGAACGTATAGTGGAGGTCGCGCATATTACCTCGTGACAACTCGGCACCATTAACGCGAGCCGTCATCTCCAAGTCATGGCGCTCGCCTGTACGATACCGTTCGAGCTCGTCCTTGGTGACTAGATAGGGTCCGAGCGAGGTGGCAAAATCCTTGCCCTTGGCCGGACCTAGGCCAACCTTCACTTCCTCCCGTTGGATATCGCGCGCACTCCAGTCGTTCATGATACAATAGCCGAATATATAGGAATCAGCCTCTTCGGCAGTAATATCGCGTCCTTCCTTGCCGATGACGCAGGCCACCTCCAGCTCGTAATCCAGAGCGGAGGTGGCGGTCGGTTTGCGGATAAGCGCGTTCGGGCCTACAATGGCCTGATGGTTGCTAAAATAAAACACCGGGAACTGGTACCATTCCGGCATGATATCAAGTCCCCGTCTCCGCCTCGCCCCGATCACATGTGCTTCGAAGGCGTAGAAATCGCGGACACTCGGCGGCTTCGGAAGCGGCGCGAGCAAGGAGACATCGGATGCCGGATAGATGCCCTTAAGCGAGTGCATCGCCTTCGCATCTGAGCCAAGGCGGCTGTCGATTCGCTCGGCCTCCTCCATATAATCCTCATGGCGGCGCACAAATTCCAGCAATTCGCTCGGCAGCCGCCCTGCACTGACCTCATGCATATCGACGACGCAGCCTTCCCGCAGCCAACCGGAACGCGGCGAGCCGGTTCCAGTGTCAAATGTCACGAACTTCATAGAACCTCCCGCTTTCCGTATACCACTACCTTTTTCTTTCCAATATGAAGGTGTCAGAAGCGGCACGGGTGTAAACTTGGCCGGCCATGCGTCCAATCGGAAGCAGCTTCTCCATGTCGATTTTACCATCGGCATACAGCTCGTCGCTGATATGCATCATTACGACCTTGCCGATAACAAGGCTGCCAGCGCCCGGCTGATCGCCGAAATGCAGGATATCATGGAGAACGCACTCCATGTGAATGGCACTTTCCTGAACCCGGTAGGGGCGAATGAGCTCGCTAGGGATCGGGGTCAAGCCCGTGACTTGAAATTCATCCACCTCAGGATCGAATTCAGCAGCTGTCTCATTCATCGGCTCGACAATCTGTTCCCCAACAATGTTGACCACGAATTCGCCGGTTGCTTCAATATTGACGAGCGTGTCCTTCTTGCATCCGTCCGTCCCTCGGCGCATCGGGGCGAAGCAGATCATAAGCGGATCCGCGCAGATTGCTGTGAAAAAACTGAACGGCGCCAGGTTCGCCATACCGTTCGAATCGATCGTGGACACAAAAGCAATCGGTCGCGGCAGGATGGAGCCTATCATCAGCTTATAAGCGTCTCTCCAATGCAGATCATGCGGTGTAATATTCATGCGGCTTCTACTCCTTCCTGCGGCGCTGGGCTACAAGTTGCCGCGGCGCTCCTGCTCCCGTTCGATCGATTCGAACAAGGCCTTGAAATTGCCTTCGCCGAAGCCAATAGCTCCTTTGCGTTGAATAATCTCGAAAAACAACGTCGGTCTATCGACAAGTGGCTTCGTGAAGATTTGCAGCAAATAGCCTTCATCATCGCGATCCACCAAAATTTTCAATTCCTGAAGCTTGGCAATATCTTCGTCGATGCTTCCAACCCGTTCCGTCAGCATTTCATAGTAGGAATCGGGCGTGTTCAGGAACTCGACCCCGTTCTCGCGAAGCGCCGTAACCGTAGAGACAATATCGTTCGTCAGCAGGGCTA
Source organism: Paenibacillus sp. UNC217MF (assembly GCF_000686865.1). Classification (NCBI taxonomy): domain Bacteria; kingdom Bacillati; phylum Bacillota; class Bacilli; order Caryophanales; family Paenibacillaceae; genus Paenibacillus; species Paenibacillus sp. UNC217MF. Next base: position 545,598 of record NZ_JMLT01000003.1, read on the forward strand.
GATGCTGTACACCCGCTCCTTTGTAATATTCCAGATACTCCTGAATCTGCGATTTGCGCTTGGCAGTCGCTGGCTCGTTGATCGGGAATTTAATTCTGCCGCCATTATGCATCACTTTAGACATCAAGGCCGAATATTCCGTGCTGATGTCCTTGTCATCGAAATGAATCATTTGCTTGAAGCCCATCACATTTTCATAGTAAGCTACCCATTCTTCCATTTGTTCCACGTTGCCGACGACATGATCGATGCCGATCAGTCCGGACGATTGATGTGGAAGGGTATCTTCGATGGATTGATAGCCAGGAAGGAACAATCCTTCGTAATTATCCCGCTCGATCAGCGTATGAATCGTATCTCCATATGTGCCTATAATCGCTTTTTTGACCTTGCCGTGCTCATCCGAATATTCGACCGGCTCCATAATGGGAATTCCGCCGCGTGAGACCGCATCCTTGTAAGCCTTTTCAACATTACTAACCCGCAATGCAACATCTTTGACCCCGTCCCCGTGCAATTTGACGAACTCGGCAATTGGATGGTCGTCAGAGAGAGCGCCGGAGAGTACGAACCGAATTTTATTCTGCTCGATTACATACGATACTTGCTCCCGGTTTCCGGTTTCCAGTCCAGAGTAGGCAATAGGGCGGAATCCATACCCTTTTACGAAATAGTGCATCGCTTGCTTTGCGTTCCCTGTATAAAGTTCAATGTAGTCGATTTCTTGAATTGGGAAAATCTCTTTCTCCGTTAATTCGAAAACCTCTTGTCTCTTCATTCAACATCCTCCTACACTCACATGGATTGCTTCCACTGAGAGTATATGATGGATACCAATATCTAGCAAAAGTGTACTCGAACGCGCCCATGCTCCAACGCACGGTGGAAGAACCGCGGCTGAACTGATACGCATGAATTCGGCGGGGATAAACCGCATCGACGCACTATCGCAGTGAGGAAGCAAACAAGTGGAGCGTATCTTTATTGAATTGAATGTGAAAGTTTTTTGAACAAATAGAAGGAAATAGACGTCTTCTTGTCAAAAAGTAAAGCGTAAGCGCATTCGTGGTATTCATTTCGAATTGGAGTTGATCGACGATATGTGTGCCAAGCGTTCCGGCGACCCGGCGATTGAGCAATTGCTGGAGGCCATAATGAAGCTGCAAAGCATTGAGGAATGTTATGATTTTTTTGAGGAATTGACGACACCCAAAGAATTGCAGGCACTGTCCCAACGGTTGGAAGTCGCCAAATTGCTGTTGAACGGCAACACGTATATGGAAATCGAAGCGGAGACTGGCGCAAGCACGGCCATTATTTCGCGCGTCAAGCGTATCCTGCACAATGGCAACGGAAGTTACCGGCTCATGCTCAGCAGACTTGAGCAGCAATCGTAATATAATTCGGTGCTTACAGTGTTACGGGCTCGTCAAAGCCGACACATGTTAAGCGGGGGAGTTAGCACATGTCGGCCTCTCTACCCGTCTTGCTTGACTTTTCGATCCAAATTGGCCGAAGTGCGGTGCAACTGTCGCGCCCCGCATTTTTTTCAGCGTGGGGGACAAATGCTGAATATGACAGTATGCTTATTTTCCGCATCAGCCAGAAAACAACATTTCATTTGCAAGCAGCATTACGCTGCTTAATTTCCCTCTAAAAACCTGAACAACATATTCATTGGCTATACACTCGAAAATATCATCATGAAAAGTAAAAATATAGTGTCGCGTCCCATAACTCTTGCTTAAAATTAGAGTGTACTGAATTGATTTTCTTTTGTTCCTTTACCCAGGAAGAATTTTTGATTTCGTGCATCTCATAACCTTCAAGCCCATGCTCATAGAGCGGATGTCCATGCAACACTTCATCATTAACTCCACCGAATCTAATGCTGTAACACCTTTCAAATTGGATAAGTGCAACATAATCTTTCGATTGTGGATCAAGTACGTGAATGATGTTTGTACTTTCATCCCAATCGGGGTTACTAGTGCCTATATAGTATAATAAATAGGTTTTGTATCCATTTGACACAACATGAGGAAGCGGAGCTCCAACATCCTGCGGAAATGTTGTTTTAATGGGTATAGCTGTTTCTTCACCCTTCAGTAAGGATACTTTCCTGTTCAATATTCTGCGCTCATCAATTAGGTCATACATTTCTTGATCTATTTTGTTTCTCTTTTTATTTAAAATGCTTTTTATTTGCGAAAGCCTTTGCTCAATCTCCATGATGCTCGCCATTAGTTCCTTCACGCCTCCTAATTTATCTAAATAAGAGATTTCGCCGCCCTCCCCCCTACAATCTTCCTTCGCTGCATGTCTCCCTGTCTCCCCGCACAAAATGAATCAGGGCTGCCTCTGCGTTATGAACACAACGCAGAGGCAGCCCCTCTCCTCACAGCAATTATACCTGCGGACCGGCAAGCTTGATTGATTCCGCTACATCGCTGAATTTTATTTCGAAATTGCGAGCAAAGATCTCCGCCAGCTGCTTCGCCTTACGATCATAAGCCGATTTATCCGCCCACATGTTCCTCGGATCAAGCAGTTCATGGGGAATGAATGGTACTGCATCAGGGATAAGCATGCCGAATACAGGATGAGAAGTGAAGGCTGCTTTCTCGATACTTCCATTCATAATCGCCTTGACCATCGCCCTTGTGTACGACAGATTCATCCGCTCGCCAATCCCGTAAGGACCGCCGCTCCATCCTGTATTGACCAAATAAACCTTCACACCGTATTTCGTGATTTTGTCGCCGAGCATTTCTGCGTATACATCCGGTCTCAAGGGGAGAAATGGAGCTCCAAAGCATGCCGAGAATGTCGCTTCTGGTTCGACTACGCCGCGTTCCGTACCTACCATTTTGGATGTATAGCCGGACAGGAAGTGATACATCGCCTGCTCCTTCGTCAGCTTGGATACGGGAGGCAGGACGCCAAAGGCATCGGCGGTCAAAAAGATAATGACATTCGGATGGCCTGCGGTACCGGGAATGATCGAGTTATGAATATAATCAATCGGATAAGCGGCCCGCGTGTTCTCCGTTAGTGTATTACTATGGTAATCTGCCTCACCGGTTACGGTGTCAATCCACACATTTTCCAGGACAGAGCCGAACCGGATTGCATTCCAGATTTGCGGCTCTTTCTCCTGCGACAGCCCGATGCATTTGGCATAGCAGCCGCCTTCGAAATTGAATACGCCCGCATCGGACCAGCCATGCTCATCATCGCCGACTAAGCCGCGATCCGGATCAGCCGACAAAGTCGTCTTCCCTGTTCCCGATAATCCAAAAAACAATGCCGTGTCTCCATCCTCCCCGACATTCGCCGAGCAGTGCATCGGCATGACGCCACGGAAGGGAAGCAAATAGTTCAGCACGCTGAAAATCGATTTCTTTATCTCGCCTGCGTAATGGGTACCGCCGATGAGCACAGTCTTTCTCTCGAATGAGATCGCAATGAACGTCTCGGAATTCGTCCCGTCGACAGCGGGATCCGCCTTCATGCCAGGCATTGCAATCACAGTAAAATCAGGTTCATGAGTTAACAGCTCATTCGTTGTTGGACGTATAAACAATTGCTGAACGAATAAATTTTGCCACGCGTATTCATTAATAAAGCGGACAGGCAAACGATAAGCCAGGTCTGCCCCTGCATAACCGTCGAATACAAAGAGCTTGCGGTTCTTCATATAGTTGATCGTTTTGTTATACAACGAGTCGAATTGCTCAGAGGTGATAGCCTGATTCACCTCGCCCCAAGCGACATGGTCTGCTGTGTCCGACTCTCTGACGATGAACTTATCCTTCGGGGAACGTCCCGTATATTTGCCCGTTGTGACTTGCAAAGCGCCAGTCGAAGTCAGATGACCTTCTCCGTTGCAGAGAGCGGATTCCACCAGCTTGGCAACCGCCAGGTTCCTCTGAGATTCATCTACATACAGACCAGCCAATTGAGTGCTTTCCTTATTTTTCGCGATCACGGTTATCCTCCCTATTCCACTGTTACCGAGTTCTTGTTTCATCCCGTCTCCAACAACTAAGAAAATGTATATTTTATCCTTTTTCATTAATGTATACTATAAATAAATAATACGCAATATATAAAAGCGAATTGGGTGAATCCAATTATTTATTACGTCATTTTGAAAATGTTTTCACAATAGACAAATAAAAAAGGTGTCCATGCTTCTCTAAGAGATGAACTCTCTTTTAAAAAAGCATAACACCTTTTTCCCCATTTCTGGCTTACTTCCCTCAGCTTCCTTGACGCTATCCCTTCTATATATAAGTCAGAAAATAGGATCAACTTCTACTTCGCCCAAACGGATCGCACAACAATTCCTTCATCACTCAACCGTTGCCGCAAGCTTTGGGCAAAGGCAAGCGCATGTGTGCCATCACCATGAATGCATACCGTATCGGCTTGAATCGCTACATCATCACCCTGGACAGCGTGGACAACCCCTTCTTTTACCATGCGAATGACCTGCTGTACCGCTTCTTCAGTATCCGTGATCAGCGCATTGGACTCCCGACGCGGCGTCAAAGAACCATCCGCTTGGTACGTCCGGTCTGCGAATACTTCATGCGCACAGCGAAGTCCAACGGCTTGACCCGCCTTTACCAGTTCACTTCCCGATAGTCCGAATAACACCAGCTCTGGATTCATATCATGGACAGCTCGGGCAATCGCCTCAGCCAGCGCGCAGTTGCTTGCAGCCATGTTGTACAAGGCGCCATGCGGCTTCACATGCTGCATCTTGCCGCCAGCCGCTGTAACAAATCCGTATAGCGCCCCCACTTGATAGACGACCAAATCATAGGCTTCCTCAGGAGTGATGTCGAGGTTGCGCCGTCCGAATCCAGCTAGATCTGGTAGTCCGGGATGAGCCCCAATTGCTGCCCCACGCTCAAGTGCTGCTGCTACAGTCCGCTTCATGACGGAAGGATCGCCAGCATGGAAACCACAAGCAATATTCACGGATGTTACGAACGGCAAAATTGCTTCATCCGAGCCGAGCCGATATGCGCCAAAGCTCTCTCCCATATCACAGTTTATATCGATTTGATGCATAGTACTTTCCCTCCTAACGAATCCGCAGGGATAGTCCCTGCCGGAATTGGGCAATCTCTTGTTCCCGCTTCACATACAAATCCTGTGCTTCTTCTTGTGTAACCTCTGCAAATCGAATATACCCGCCTGGTCTCACTTGGGCGATGAGCGGCAAATCCACACTAATTACATGAGCGATTCGCGGATATCCACCGACCGTTTGTCGATCCGCCAACAACACGATCGGATTGCCTTCCGGCGGTACTTGAATCGTGCCTGTGCTAACGGCAGACGAGATCATGTCAACAGGTTCTGCCACTGTCAACGGCACATCTGCGAGCCGGTAGCCCATTCTGTCCGACTGCGTCGTGACGCGGAATGGCTCCGTCCATAATCGATGCTTGCTTTCTTCACTGAATGTATCGAATTCAGGACCACGGACGACGCGAAGCACCGGATTTTCTTTGTAAGCAGGACGAATCGCAAAGCTGGCCCCCCATGGCATGACAATCGTTTCAAGGGAACATAAATTGAACGGTTCGGCAGCTTCTCCCATCTCCAGCACATCTCCAGCTTCAAGCGCTCGACCATGCAATCCACCTATTCCTGCTCGCAAATAAGTGCTGCGACTACCCATCGCTTCCGGGACGGATAGCCCGCCGCTTATTGCCAAATAGGTTCTGCAGCCCGATACAGTTCTCCCGAATTGTAATGTGCTTCCTGCAGGAACATACACGGGACGCCATAGCGGAATGCTCATTCCATCAATGCTAGGAGACAAGTTGCCCCCCGCTAGAGCGATTACGGCGCCCTTTTCAAATATAAGCTGCGGCCCAAGCAACGTAATCTCTAAAGCTGCCGCACCCTCTTCATTGCCTGCCAGCAAGTTTGCCAGCCTGAGTGCGACCCCATCCATTGCGCCACTTGTTAGTACACCGTACTTTTGCAACCCAAAGCGGCCGAGATCCTGAACCGTTGTCAGCATGCCCGCCGATTTTACCCGGATACACATGACCCGCGCTCCTCCCATTTCGTGTATTCCTCTTCTGTAATAGGCAAAAAGCGTATTCTATCCCCTGCTCTTAGCAAAGTTGGAGGATTCATATCCGGACGAAATAACGGTACGGGTGTCCGACCGATCAACTGCCAGCCGCCGGGCGTGACGATTGGATACACTCCCGTTTGCATGCCGGCAATTCCTACTGTCCCTGATGGAATCGCAAGCCGTGGAGTGGAACGCCTTGGTGCGGCAATCCGCTTCGACATTCCTCCCAGAAACGGAAAACCTGGCGCAAACCCAAGCAAATAGACTACATATTCCCCGCTGCTATGAATGTGAACAACTTCATCCGGTGACAGCTGGTTAATCGCGGCGACTTCATTCAAATCAGGACCGAAGCTCCCACCATAGCATACCGGTATATCGACAGTTCGAATATTGCATTCAAGCTTCATATGTAACGATTGGGCAACAGCAATTTCCAGTCGCGCTTGTGCCTCATCATACCGCAACTGACCCGGATTATAAAATACAGTTACAGTCGTATAAGAAGGGACGTATTCAATCATCCCTTGCATCGGATGTTCGTCAAGGTAGAGTGACAACAACCGAACTTGCTCATGTGCAGCCTGCCCGATGAGGGTACCAAATTCCACGACAACCGCCGAATCTCCGAGCGGAAAATATCTCATGCAGCTCCCCCTTACGATATTGTTGAGTTCATGATAGCATGATTTCAATTCCTCTATCCATGCCAGGTTCGCAATACGCAAATTGATAGGCGTTAACGTTATTTGATAAGATGTACACCCCCGTTATTTCTGATCATCCATATAGGAAAATCTGCATGAAAAGGAAAAAGAGCAAGCTGCAAGGCATCCGCCTGCATCCTGCTCTCCACTGAACCTAAATTTATTCCGTTACGATATCATGGACAAGCACTGGTGCCTCTGCATGGTCGCTAATCCGAATGTTCTCATAAATCTTAGCAATGACGTCATCCACGTTCTCACGATTTGCATGAATCGTTACCAAGGACTCGCCTGCCTTAACCGCATCTCCAATCTTCTTGTTCAGCATCAAGCCTACAGCAAGATCGATTTCGGACTCCTTCGTTGCGCGGCCAGCGCCAAGCAGCATCGCTGCTGTACCAATCTCGTCAGCGACGATTTCTGCCACTACGCCGTCTTCCTTAGCAGGAACTTCGATCTTATAAGCAGCCTGCGGCAGCTTGTTCGGATCGTCGACGACCTCTGGATTGCCGCCTTGGTTCGCGATGAATTCCTTGAACTTCTCCAACGCCTTGCCGTTCGTGATGACTTCCTTCAGCTTCTCTTCCGCCTCTTCCAAGGAGGACGCCTTGCCAGCAAGGAATACCATCTGTCTGCCAAGCGCGAAGCACAGCTCTTCCAGATCCTCAGGGCCATGTCCACGCAGTGTATCAATCGCTTCCTGTACTTCAAGCGAGTTGCCGATTGCACGTCCAAGGGGTTGGCTCATATCGGATATAACAGCCATCGTCTTGCGACCAACATTGTTGCCGATGCTGACCATCGCATGCGCCAATTCCTTCGCATCCTCAGCCGTCTTCATAAAGGCCCCTGCTCCAGTCTTCACATCGAGTACGATGGCATCGGAACCTGCCGCAATCTTCTTGCTCATAATGGAGCTTGCAATAAGCGGAATGGAATTGACAGTTGCTGTAACGTCACGCAGGGCATACAACTTCTTGTCCGCAGGCGTTAAGTTGCCTGTCTGACCGATTACCGCAATCTTATGGTTATTGACTAGGTTTACGAACTCGTCCTTCGTAATTTCCACATGGAACCCTTCGATTGCCTCGAGCTTATCAATCGTACCGCCTGTATGACCAAGCCCACGGCCTGACATCTTGGCTACTGGAATATCCAATGCCGCAACTAGAGGGGCGAGTACAAGCGTCGTCGTATCGCCAACACCGCCAGTTGAATGCTTATCGACCTTAACGCCCTCAATTGCTGAGAGATCAATCGTTTCACCGGAGTTGACCATGGCCATCGTCAAATCAGCCCGCTCCCGCTCCGTCATATCTTGAAAATAAATGGCCATCGCAAATGCACTGACTTGATAATCCGGGATATCACCTTTGGTATAGCCATCAATAACAAAGTTAATTTCCTCTGTCGTCAGTTCCTTGCCGTCACGCTTCTTCGCAATCAGATCCACCATTCTCATCGTTGATTCTCCTCGCTCTCCATTGGATATGTGCTTGAACGCAGGTTCGTTCATCATTCTTAACCAAAAACGAATTCACTATAATGCCAACCCTATAAACGCCTTTGCTTGTTGCTAATGACAAAACTACTTACAGCGAAATAGCTGTCTCCAACGCCACTTCCATCATGTCATTGAACGTTGTTTGACGCTCTTGCGATGTCGTTTCCTCACCTGTCAGCAAGTGGTCACTAACTGTTAAGATTGTCAATGCATTCACACCATATTTCGCAGCCAGTGTGTACAGAGCCGTTGTTTCCATTTCCACGGCCAATACGCCATAATCCATCAGCTTCTGAACAACAGACTTGTCATCGCGGTAGAACATGTCGGAAGTGAAGATGTTGCCGACATGAACGTTCATTCCCTTCGCAACCGCATTCTCATAAGCCCCCTTCAGCAAGGAGAAGCTGGCGATTGGAGAGTAGTCATATCCGCCGAAGACATGACGGTTCATGCTGGAATCTGTACAAGTTGCTTGAGCAAGCACGACATCACGCACATGAACGTCCTTCTGCATCGCACCGCAAGTACCTACACGGAACAAGTTCTTCACACCGTACTCATTGATCAGCTCATTTACATAAATGCTTGTTGTCGGAACCCCCATGCCCGTACCTTGTACGGAGATGCGCTTGCCTTTGTAAGTTCCCGTGAAGCCGAGCATCCCGCGAACCTCGTTATAGCAAGTAATATCCTCCAAGTACGTTTCTGCGATATATTTCGCACGCAATGGATCTCCTGGCAACAATATCGTTTCTGCAACGTCGCCTTGTTTCGCTCCAATGTGTACACTCATAGTTATGTTCCTCCAGTATGATGAATTATTTCAAATCCGAATTATTTCAAATCAGATAAAAAGCTCTTGCCATACGCTGGTGCCGCAACTGCAAAGTTCTCGGCAACCGTTGCCGCGATATCTGCAAATGTTCCACGAAGTGGAAGCTCCTTGCCTCCATCTACAAAGCGCGAAGAATATGCAATCAGTGGAACGTACTCCCTCGTATGGTCAGTGCCTTTGTACGTTGGATCATTGCCATGGTCTGCTGTAATGAGGAGCAGATCCTCATCCGTCATCTTCGCAAATACTTCAGGCAGCCGAGCATCATATTCCTCTAGCGCACGTCCATAACCCGCTGGATCGCGGCGATGTCCGTACAATGCATCGAAGTCAACGAGATTTATGAAACTTAATCCCTTGAATGGCTCATCCAGTGTCGCGATAAATTTATCCATGCCGTCCATATTAGACTTTGTTCGAATTGCTTGTGTAATTCCTTCGCCATCATAAATATCTGAAATTTTGCCTAATGCGATCACATCGTAGCCTTGATCCTGCAGCTCATTCATTGTTGTGCGGCCAAATGGCTTCAAGGCATAATCATGTCTGTTCGACGTACGCGTGAAGTTCCCAGGCTCCCCTACAAATGGACGAGCAATAATTCGTCCAAGCATGTAAGGGTCATCTCGAGTAATTTCGCGACAGAACTCACAAATCTCGTACAGTTCCTTCAATGGAACTACCTCTTCATGCGCTGCAATCTGTAGAACAGAATCCGCAGAAGTATAAATAATGAGAGCGCCTGTCTTCACATGCTCTTCACCGAGCTCATCGATAATTTCAGTTCCGCTTGCCGGCTTGTTGCCGATTACCTTGCGTCCCGTCTTCGCCTCAATGCGTTCAATCAGTTCCGCTGGGAATCCATCCGGAAACACGCGGAATGGAGTATCAATATATAGTCCCATAATCTCCCAATGTCCAGTCATTGTATCTTTGCCGCGGGAGGTTTCTTGCATTTTGCCATAATAGCCTAGGGGACGTTCGGCCACCTCTATGCCAGGAATCGAACGAATATTGGACAAGCCGAGTGCAGCCATATTAGGCATGTTCAGCCCTCCGCATTCCTGTGCGATATGCCCGAGTGTATCTGAGCCTACATCATCGAATTGTGCCGCATCAGGTGCTTCACCGATGCCTACCGAGTCCATAACGATAAGATGAATCCTTTTGAATGTTGTCATCATGTCGTTCCCCTTTCCCAAGCTGATTTAGATGCTTACAACGTCCACTTAACCAGAAGTGGACGTTGTGAATATAGTTATAGGAAAATACCTGCAACAATCGCAGACAATACGCTTACCATCGTAGCGCCGTACAGCAAGCGAAGACCGAAGCGTGCCACTACGTTGCCTTGCTTCTCATGAAGTCCCTTCACTGCACCAGAAATGATGCCGATCGAGGAGAAGTTCGCGAACGATACCAAGAATACAGATACGATACCTGTAGTACGCTCAGACAGAGCTAGCTTGCCAAGATCCAGCATCGCGACGAATTCGTTCGCTACCATCTTCGTTGCCATAATGCTTCCCGCATCGACCGCTTCCTTCCAAGGTACCCCCATCAGGAATGCGAATGGTGCGAACACATAGCCAAGCACTTCTTGGAATGAAATTCCGAAGATACTGCCGAAGATGCCGTTGATAAGTGCAATCAAGGCAACAAAACCGATCAGCATCGCAGCAACAGTAATCGCGACCTTGAAGCCGTCCATAATGTATTCGCCCAGCATTTCGAAGAACGATTGCTTATGCTCTTCCTGCACTTCCAGAATATCTTCTTCCTTCGATACCTTATATGGATTTAAAATCGAAGCGATAATAAATCCGCCAAATAGGTTCAATACAAGCGCAGTTACTACATATTTAGGCTGAATCATTGTCATATAAGCACCGACAATGGACATCGATACTGTCGACATCGCAGAAGCACAAAGTGTATATAAGCGGCGCTCCGGCAGCAATCCAATTTGCTTTTTCACCGAAATAAATACTTCGGACTGACCCAGAATTGCAGATGCTACTGCGTTGTATGATTCCAGCTTACCCATACCGTTAACCTTGCTCAATCCAAGACCGATGTACTTAATAATGAACGGCAAGATTTTCGTGTATTGCAAAATACCAATCAAGGCGGAAATAAAAACAATCGGCAGCAAAACGTTTAAGAAAAATTGAGTTCCTTGAATATCATTCACGATTCCGCCAAACACAAAGTTAATGCCTTCGGCTGCATAACCGAGCAATGATTCAAAAACTTTAGCAAATTTGCCGATTATCACTTCCCCGACACTTGTATTCAACAACACAAATGCCAGAATTGCCTGCAACACGACCATTATGGCCAATGGACGATAGCGAATGTTGCGTCGATCCTTACTTGCGATATATGTGAGTCCGAATACAGCCAGCAGACCAATGATCGCAATTACAAATTTCATGTAAAGTTCCCCCCATGCTAGAGCATGCATCGATTTCTTAAAAATGATTTAGAGCACCTTGTTACCGCTTTCAAATCGAACGTAATTTCTATCTTTGTTTTACTCGCTATCCTTTTCCATATCGGCACCTGAAAACGCGCCAGGAAGCAGTTGGGACATTGTCCATTCCTCTGTGTCACCCTTAAGATTCGTCAAGTAAATCTTCGTATCACCATGGCAGAACTCTGCCAACACTTGGCGACAAGCTCCACACGGAGATACAGGCCCTTCCGTATCCGCAACTACAGCAACAGCTTCTACCTTACGTTTGCCTTCCGATACAGCCTTGAATACAGCCGTTCGTTCCGCACAGTTCGTCAAGCCATAGGATGCGTTCTCTACGTTGCAGCCACGATAAATGGTTCCATCCGCTAATATAGCCGCCCCAACCTGGAAATGAGAATATGGTGCGTAAGCCTGCTTGCGCGCCTCCAGCGCTTCTTGAATCAACTGTTCTTTCATGGGCTGATCCTCCTCATTGGACAGTGAATCATCCCTTCCATAAGCGACTCGCCTACCGAAGGAATGATTCACGTCTCTATTTTAATAAGAAGATGTCGATGTAATGCCATTCATGATGCTGACGCCAGAGCTTGCTCCAATTCGAGTTGCTCCCGCTTCAATCATGTTGTTCACATCTTCCAAGCTGCGAACACCGCCAGAAGCCTTCACACCTGTCTGCTGGCCAACCGTCTTGCGCATAAGTGCTACATCTTCACGAGTCGCACCGCCTGTCGAGAAGCCTGTAGATGTCTTCACGAAGTCAGCTCCTGCCTTCACAGCCAGTTCACAAGCGCGAACCTTCTGCTCATCAGTAAGCAGGCAAGTCTCAATAATGACCTTGACGAGCGCTTTGCCTGAAGCCGCTTTCACAACCGCCTCGATGTCCTTCAGTACGAATTCATCGTTGCCGGCCTTCAGCTCTCCAATATTAATAACCATATCAACTTCGGTTGCACCACCTGCAATCGCATCTTGTGTCTCCAATGCCTTAACAGCAGATGTAGATGCACCGAGTGGGAATCCAATAACCGTACATACCTTAACTTCTGTACCAGCAAGCTGCTCTGCACAGTAAGCAACCCAAGTCGGGTTAACGCACACCGAAGCGAATTGATACTGCTTCGCTTCCTCAACCAGCTTGGCAATATCCGCTTGAACAGCGTCTGCCTTCAACATCGTATGGTCAATCATACGTGCTATGCTCATGCTGCACACCCCTTATATTCTTGTGTCATATCCATTTAACAAATGTAATATTGATTTCATGGGTATCATATCATGCGGTCTGAACAGATGTAAAGCTTGCTCAGAAATTTTGTTCATTACAATATTATGAACAGCTTTCTTACAATATTTTGAACAAAAAGCGCATAAAAAATCCCTCAGAATAGAATATGAGGCTTCGCCTCCACGTACCTACTCTAAGGGCTTTCATTGTCGCTGCATAGCGGTAATTATTGCAATAATGCTTGCGCCGTAAATTGATCGGTTACGAGTATATTGGCATATTTACCAACAAGCGCTGCACGGATCGCATCAATCTTGCGCTGTCCCCCTGCTACAAGTATTGACTTGTCCTTCTCTCGCAAATCCGACAAATCAATTCCTACGGTTCGATCATTAATTCCTTCACTGCAAATGCGGCCCTCCGCATCGAAGAATCGCGAGCATATATCACCAACACCTCTGCTCTGCAGCAGCTTCTTCTCTTCACTGCTGAAGTAGCCAAGCTGGAACAACAATGCATCATCATTCACCGTACCCACGGTGAACACCGCAATATTGGCCTGCTTGCCAAGCTGAATGATTCGGCGAATATGCCGATCCTCCTCCACCATTTGCTTCAAGGCGACGCTGTCAAATATAACGGGCAGCGGCAAATAACGGGCAATCGTATGAAAGGCTGATGCAAACAGATTCACCGTCTCCGCCGCATAAGTATTCACATGCGAGTGGCTAATGCCTCCCTTGAGCTGTACGACCTCAACGCCTCGAACCGGCTTCTGTTGAAGCTGCTGTGCAACTGCATGCATCGTACGTCCCCATGTTACACCGATAATATCTGTATCTTGAACCGTTTCGGCTAAATACTCAGCTGCTCGCTTGCTAATATGTTTCTGAATTTCCTTGTATTCGTTCGCCGGCGAATAGCAGACGAGTGCCGTATCCAGTCCATACCGATGTCTAAGTCGTGCTCCCAATGCGTCCAGATCCTCAAGCGGATCGACAATATCGATCCGTACGAACCCTTGCTCCTTCGCATATTGCAGCAGCCGGGATACAGTCGGACGGGATACCCCTAACTTGGCTGCAATGTCCATCTGGCTATAATCCGATAAATAATATAATCTTGCCGCTTCAATACTCAATCGCTGTTTGTCATGATCCATGTCTACAACCCACTTTTGTGAAATGATTCTATGAATATGCCGTCAACACGCATAGGCAAGACAGCCGCAACCTTACTTCATTGAACCTATACTATCATAATCTGCAGATATGTAAACGCTCACGAACGAATCAGAGACTTCTGCCCAATTGCGAACAATCGTGAAACATTAGCTCCAAATCCTATATTTCCATCACTTTATGAAGCCTTATACTAATATTCAATAATTCAGTAATTACCAATCCCAAGCGGGGAAATTATTTAAACATGCGAACAATCATGTCACAATCAGGCATGCTGAAATATTCTCCCGCTTCAATCTTCATAAGCGCCAGACCTTGAATCATGGACCAATACAGCGTAGCCAGCCGCTTGGCATCCCCGCCGTGAATCTCACCCCTGCGCTGACCTTCCTCTATTATCCCTACCATATGCTTCATTGGACTGGTTAATTGCTGCATCTGTGACTTCACGGAATCCGGCATCGATTGATACGTAGAGGCTTGCAGCATAATGTGATGATAATACACGGCCTCTTCGCGCTCCGCGAACGCACTTAAAATTTGCTGCGTCATCCATGCAATCTGATCCAAGCTATTCCCTTGACTCGACACCGTCATCAGCATCAATTGATCGGAAGATTGCAGTGCCCGTTCCACTAAGGTTGCGAATATCTCATCCTTCGACTCAAAATAATGATAGACAAGACCATGACTCAAAGAAGCTTCCTTCGCAATGTCGCTAATCTTGGTAGCTACGAATCCTCTATTGGAAAATACCTTTAAAGCGCTGCTTAAAATCTGTTCCTTACGCTCGTCCCGAATCAACTTATTTTGATCCGCATTTCTAGGTGACATATACATACAGCTCTGCACGAACAGCAGCTAATGGAACTAGCAACCGCATGGCTGAGCCCCCTCCTTTACACAATGAATCATTCTACGAATGCCTATACAGATGTATGATCCGAATGCTTCGACTGTACAGCATTTGACGCATGAAACCGCTCATTCCCCATCAAGACACCCATCGGCAGAACCAGGGCCGCAGCTATAACCAACAGCCAGAAGCCGGAATGAATAGATGCGACGAGCGACGCTCTTAATGCTGCGGCTGCATGGTCTGGTAACAGCGATGTGGACCCAATCAGCATTTGCGCATTGCTCAACTTATCCAGTACTGCCGAATCCAGCTGCAAAACCGAAGCCTGACGCTGAATTTCTGTTGCCAGATGCTGATTTACAATGGCCGCCATAATGGATGCTCCAAGCACGCCGCCAATCGTACGAAAGAAGGTAACCATCGAGGTGGCGACTCCTCTGTATCGTTCAGGTGCAGTAAGTGTTGCAGCCGTCTGCGCATTCGGCATAAGGATTCCAATCCCGACACCTATTAAGGCTGTATTTCCCCTAACATACCACATATTTACGTCAAGCGGCAGAGTCGTAAATAAGAATGCACTCATTCCCATAAGACTTGACGCGAGCAGCACCGATCCCCTCCAACTGAGCCGCTTCATCAGCATTGTTCCCAGTACAGTACCAACCATAACCGAGAACATCATCGGCGTTAGCGCATTCCTCGCATCCTTCACGTTTCCCCCAAGCCCCGCCTGAATGAAAAATGGAATGTAGAGCAAAGCACCATACATAATCATCCCTTGAACAAAGGAAGCTAGCGAAACGCCAGCAATCGTCCGATTGCGGAATAAGTGAAGAGGGATAATGGCCTCAGATGCCCGCAGCTCGATCCCGATAAATAGAACCAGTGCCAGTGCCCCACCTAGCAACATAAGCAGCACTTCCCACGATCCCCAAGCATAGTCCTCACCCGCCAGCTTGAATGCCAACAAGAGAATAACAGTTGTCACAATAAGAAGCAGCGCACCGGCATAATCTACCTTCGGCTTGCCTGTATCAGCGCGTGATTCAACCAATGACCAGCACATGATGAGGATTGCTGCGATACCAAACGGAATATTCACGAAGAAGTTCCAATGCCAGTTGAGCTGTTCCGTAATAAAAGCGCCGATTGTCGGCCCAACGACAGAAGAGAGTGCATATACCCCCATAAAGAGAGCTTGGAATTTGCCTGCACGTTCCTGCGGAATAATCGTAAAAATAAGCGTGAACGTAATCGGCATGAGGAAACCAGCTCCAAGTCCTTGAATTCCTCGAAAGGCAATAAGCTGAGTCATTGAAGTTGCGAGCCCACATAGCAGGGAGCCTCCCGTGAAGAGGGCCAATCCTGCAATATAAAATCGCTTGCGCCCATACATATCGGACAGCTTCCCCACTACCGGTATGATCGCTGTTGATGCCAGCATGTAAATCGTGAATACCCACGATACAACATCTAGCCCACCAATTTTCTGAACAATGGAGGGCAGTGCAGTAGATACAATTGTTTGATCCAAGGACGACAGGAAAATACTTAACAGCAGGGCTGCTATCGTCCAATTTCGTTTGTTACGGTTCATTTCCATACGAATGTTCCTTTCTGCAATGCGGTAATTTGATGCGTGTTTTTATATTGACTAATTATTCAATCAAAAATATTGTAGAACCACCCTCACAAATAATCAAGTTAATATTCGGAATTCACCCTCTCTTTTTTTGTATTCATGAACAAGATCATCAAATAACCGCCTCAAAGGTGGTTTTTTGTTTCTCGCGTTTCACGCTCTCAACTGGCTAAAGCCTAAATAACAAAAACGAGAACCCGCTCCAATTCGCTTTGGAGGAGATTCCCGTTTTTGTTATTTACTATTTATAAGTTCCAAATAGCTTTCGGCAATTTTCATCAAGCTTTCTTTGCTGATTTTATCGCTGTTTCCTTGGACATTATAGGCGTATCTTTTCTTTTTGTCCGGGCTCTCGTATACCCATGTCAGATTGTGCACATGCGAAGGACCAAATTCTGTATGCAGCATTTCTACCCCCTTCACTTGAACCTTTTCCTGTTCAAACTCACTTTGCTCGTCAATATACATTCCTCCATTCTTTTTGTTCAGATTAGTGATCGTAACCTGGATTGTATCCTCTCCATTTCGATAAGTGACCCAAATGTTGGAAAATTGATCTGTCATTTTAATTGGCATCATGGCATATCCCTTTTTGGACTTTTCTGCCTGCTTTCTCAGTTTTTCCGCCATCGCCTTTTTTTCTTCCGGAGAAGGCGGATTTACTTCCTGAGCATTTTTAAAGAGCACTTCCGCTTCTTTGAATTTATAATTACCATTGACACTGTCTGCAATCTTAACGGATTTATCCGTAATCTTATCGCGCAATTGAGCGAGATTTTGGAATGGAGTCAACTTCGTTCCAAGATTTGTTTGATGATCCGGGTTATTGGCAACCATATAGAACAGCCCAGCTTCCCCGTTCTTTAGCACCTTCTCCTTAAGTTCAAAAAATGCATTGAACCGCTTTCTTTCATCTTCCGATTCTGTTTTTCCGGCCTCTAGCGTCTTCGTCGATTTCGTCTCATATACGACTTCGCCATCCTTGTTCTTCAAAGAATGATACTGTACGGCCGCGTAACTCGTAGAGGTCATCAACATCATCCCTACAACCGCAGTCAAAGCAACTTTATATTTCATGAAAAATCTCTCCTTTTCTTTTGGCTCAGCACGTAATATTTGCATAACCTTTCATGTCAAGTCGGCATCGGGGATGCACGGATTCATCAAATTAGCCCGTTTCAATCTGCAAGTCGACCTTGAATTTTGCCGTATTCCATCCGGCACCTCTGCGATGATTGACTTAACTCCGCGTCATTCAAGCCCTCCCCCCCTTTCACTCTATACAACGAACAGCTGGGCTAAAAATGTGACAACATAAAAAAATCATTCCGGTAACCACCGGATCTGACGACAAAAAACCTGGATCATCCGCCGTAATATGGCTGGCCTTGTTCTTGAACCGATTCAATCATAAGGCGTGCAGCCTGATCTGACCGGTTAAAATAACCCCACAAAGTGACGTGTAGCCTTTGAAGCTTATTCCGATTACTTTGCGGGGACCCCGGAAGTTTTGATATGTAAAAGAAAACGGGAACCCGCTCCAATTCGCTTTGGAGCAGCCCCCATTTTTTAGTCGTTTATTATTCCAAATAACTTTCAGCAATTTTCATCAAGGCTTCTTTGCTTACCTTATTTATATCTCCATCTATCGTATAGACGTATCTTACCTTTTTGTCAGGGCTCTCGTATACCCATCTCAACTCATGCCACTTTGAACGACCCCAATCTGTATACAGCATTTCTACTCCCTTCACTTGAACCTTCTCCTGCTTAAACTCTACTTTCTCGTCAATATACAATCCAGCGTTCATGCTCTTTCCACTCAGATTAGTGACATTAACCCCGATTTTATCCTCTCCATTTTGATACGTAGCATTGAGAATGAAAAACTGATTTGTCATTTCAACCGGCATCATGGCATATCCCTGATTGGATTCTTCCGCCTGCTTTCTCAGTTTTTCCGCCAGCGCCTTTTGTTCTTTCAGAGAAGGTGGGTTTACTTCCTGAGCATTTCTAAAGAGCACATCCGCTTCTTTGAATTTATAATTTCCATTGACACTGTCTGGAATCTTGATGGACTTATCCGTAATCTTTTCGCGTAATTGAGAGAGATTTTGGAATGGCATCGCCTTCGTTCCAAGATTTGTTTGATGATCCGGGTTATTGGCAACCAGATAGAACAGTCCAGCTTCACCGCTCTTTAACATCTTCTCCTTAAGTTCATGAAATGCCTTGAAATGCTCTTGTACATCTTTCGTTTCTGCTGGTCCCATCTCTTTCGCCGATTTAGTCTCATATACGACTTCGCCATCCTTATTCGACAATGAATTATACTGAACGGCCGCGTAACCCGTGGAAGCCATTAACATCGTCCCTACAATCACAGTCAAAGAAACTTTATATTTCACAAAAAACCTCTCTTTTTTTTGGGGTTCGGCATGCAAAATACTCATGATCTTTCCTGTCAAGTCGGCGTCGGGAATGCGCGGGTCATTAAATAATTTTTTTAAATCCCGATCCTTGTCCATATTCATACACTCCCAGCCCCTTTACATGAGCATAATGCTCTCGGAATTTTGCAGCCGTACGTTCGTATTTTTTACGCAGGCTTGCGCTGCTTTTACCCAAAATCAAACCGATCTCCTGGTAGCTCTTATCCTCGACGCAACGTAAAATTAATAAGTTCCGCTCTTCGGCCGTTAATTTTGACAAGGCTCGATGAACGGATTCATCAAAATAGTTAGCTTCAATCTGCAAATCGACATCTTTATTTTCCTTCTCGTCCCGGTAAAAAAACGGCAAATATTTCACCAGCTTCCGCTTGCGGATCATATCAATGCATTGATGATAAGCAATCTTGTACAACCAGGCTCGAAAGGGGACCTCACTCTGATATTTCCGCAAATTGCGAAATGTCTTTAAAAATACTTCCTGTGCGTTATCCTCCGCTTCGGTATAATTGCCGAGCATGTGATAACAATAGAGAAAAATCGGTTTTTGGTATTTCTCCATAATCATTTCAAATTTTGCTGTGTTCCCATCCAGAACCTCTGCGATGATCTGACTTAACTCCGCGTCATCCAAGCCCTACTCCCCCCTTCCACTCTATACAACGAACAACTGGGCTAAGAATGTGACAACATGAAAAATAATTTCGGTAACTATAGGATATGACGACAATAAAACGACCTGCGGATTAAGGTAAATTGAGGATAAAAGGGCACGCAACGACCAATTCGTTCCCAGCACTTATGAGGGGATGTAAATGGGGACATAATCTGTCCATATGTAGGGTTTAACCTTTCCTTGTTTCTAAAAAGGAAACTGAAGAATGGGAGGCCGCCAGCATTTCAAAAAAAAACTATGCTACGCAAATCTCGATAGAAAAAGAGGCCGGGTTTCTCGTAGCGTTGAAACGGCCCCTTTCCGACATTATTTGATTTTTTCCAATATCATTTTCCCAGACGAAGTCGTTACATCCAGAACAGGCGACTCCGATGTGGCCTGATTGACACTTGCCTCGAAATTTCTCTTGCTTTCCTTATGCTCGAGCGTTACCGGAATTTTCAAATCGGCACGTTCCAGCTTCGTATCGCCTACAATTCGAAATACCGCGTCCGGCTGGACTCGAATGGTCGCATTGCCCGAACTTGTATGAACGCGAACCGATTCATGGAATGGATCAATAGCCACATCTACGTTGCCAGAGGAAGCCTCTACACTTCCTTTTCCCGCCATTCTTCCGAGTTCAATGTTGCCCGAACTAGCTTCCACTTTATATTCCTTCCCCGCATATCCTTCAACGGATATGTTTCCGGACGAAGCTTCGACAGACAATTGGCCAGCTTCAATCTCACCTGTCGTAATATTACCGCTCGAAGCTTCTATCTTCAATTCCTCATAGACCTTCGCGGGAACTTCAACCTCTAGCGATAGAGATATGTTGGAATATAACTTTCCCATTATTGGCCCCACCTTGATCGCTAGCTGATCTTGATCCATTTCCGTGGACAGGAGTTGTTCTTTCTCTTCTTCGCTGCCATCGAATGTACCTTTTAATTGAACTTGAATCGAATCGCTAGTTCCAATCTTATATTGGATGTTGGAGCTCTTTGTCTGAATCGAGATGCGAGATACATTCCCAGCGTCCAAAGATCGCTCTACATGAACAGGGATATCTTTCGTAGAAAGCACATTTGATATTCCTTGCTTACATGCGCTTAGGCCGAGTAGAATAGGGATCATCAACATAGCAGTTATCCATCTTTTGTTATTCAATTTGATTAATCTCCTTTATGAAATTACAAGATAATTACATGATATTGGAATGATTTATCCGTATGACGCTGATTAGGATCACCGCTACTTCAACTTGTGAATTCCTCGAAGCCTCATTACCTCATCCATGAATCATCATTTGTAATGCGTCCAATCGTACAAACTGCAATAGTCTTATCTGTCAGGTCGCAGACGCAGCATGGGCTCGCAGATCTACATATCGCTGCAAAAATTCGGAGGCTTTACTAACGGCACAGGTCTCTGGCAGCCGCTTATACGCCGAGCAAGCAGTCATCTTATAATCAGGATGAACGGAATAAGACTTCCAATAATACGGGATGTCGCTAGGTGACGCTAATTGCCATGCAGCTTCGCCAGTCAGACTAGGGGTGAACGAACACAAGTCAATAGGCATGGATAACCCTTTGCCATCAGCCTTCACATAACTTTCCTTATAGGTCCACAGCTCGATAAAGTGCTCCATCCGTTCGTTTACTGGTACAGAGTCAAGCACCCGCTTCTCATCGATTGACAAAATGCTTGCAAAGCTCCCTAGCTCCATATCTTCATCAATCTGTTCTATATCAATCCCTACTGGGTGATCCTGATCGTTCGCAATGCCGACAACCCATGTTCCTGAATGCGAGATATTGAATTGAATGTGATGGTAAGGCCCACTCATATAAGGCTTGCCGAACTGATCCGCTTGAATCGCAATTTGATCAGATGAACAGCCTGTCATCTCTATTATTAAGCTCTTGGCAACGAGCTCACTTAGCACACAACGAATAGAGTCCATCTCTCGATAGAAACGGCCTACCCTCTCTCTTCGCTCTGGCGATAGAAAAGGCAGCCAGTCGTTCAGCCTGATCATGCTGTCAATTCGAACGGCAATTACTTTCATGATGCCTCCTTCTGCCATACATTCCTGATATATGACAAAAATTATACACCCACCCCAATCATACTACAATATTTCCCTTTATTTCCTCTACATACGATCCACGTGAATAAAATAAAAAACACCCAACTGCACGAGTTGAGTGCCACTGAGTAACGGTTACTAGATGACTGGTTTCACTGATTCCACATATACATCAACAACCAATTCCCCACCAGAACAATGAGAAAGATAGCAGCCCACACATGCTTTCCTACCACGTGCAGCGATAATGCAGCCAGACCAAAAAAAGCGGCCTCGAACAGCGCTCGGATCCAGCCTTCAAGCGGTATCATTGCCTTGGGAGAGCCAAATGTCCCCCATATCAACATCGCCACGATAACGGAACCACCACCGAGCAAAACCTTCGTTAGAGTACTGTTGCCCCTCTGTATTCCCCAATACGCAAAAGCTGCCAATGTACAAAGCTCCAACACGAACCGCAATCCTAAATTACATATTTGCAACACGTAGATGAACGTATCCATGCTCTCTCCCTCCATCTGATAGGAATCCACACCAAAAAACAAACGATGTTATTGAATTAACTAATTACATTAGTTATAATATATCTAGATGGGGTCAATTGTCTATTGGGCATTGGCTATTTACAATTAACTAACAGTGAATGAACTGAATGACTTAACAACAGAGGAGAAATGAACATGTCACCAAGAGTTGGTTTGACTCCCGCAATGATACTAGAAGCAGCTACCCTAATTGCGGACAAACAGGGGATCGAAGCAGTTACGCTGGCTTCATTAGCACAGCAGCTGAAGGTACGCCCCCCGTCCCTATATAATCACGTTGACGGTTTGCAGGGAATACGACTTTTGTTGTCTATTCATGGCCTGGAGCAATTAAACCACGCCTTGACACGTGCAGCTATTGGACGTTCAGGCGATGAGGCTGTTCGCTCGATAGGCAAAGCATATGTTGCCTTCGTCCGCAATCACCCTGGACTCTATGATGCAACACTCCTAGCCCCTGATCCACAAAACGCGGATGTGCAGCGTGTCAGTACGGAAATTGTTGAACTGGTCGTTCAAGTCCTGCATGCATATGAACTTACTGGCGATGCTGCGATTCATGCTGCACGCGGTCTTCGCAGCTTACTGCACGGGTTCGCATCATTGGAGCAAAAGGGAGGCTTCGGCATTCCCCTCGACCTCGATGTCAGCCTAGAACTGCTAATCGATGCTTTTATTGCCGGCATTCACACGATCAAGGAATCTGCAGGGTCGCAATAGACAGCAATCCCACTCAACCAAAATCAAGAATTGAAACATCGTTTAGACTAGCAACTTATTATTCGATACCAGTAGGACGCGTAAATGCCGGTCGAATGATCGGCATTTGTTCATCCGTGTATGCTGCTGACGAAATTTTGAACATTCCCCCTACGCACATATCCGCCTGTTCCATTCTAATCCGAGCAGCGGGTGATTCATGTGGATGAAGAAATTCAACGATTGGAACAGGATCAGCAATCGGTATCTAAGTACGCAGAGCAGTATCAGCGCTTTCCCGAGCAGATGAATCAGTCTAGAAATTCCGTCTCCCAGATTGTCGAGGAGCATCGCTTGAAGCTCGTGCGTATCGATCCATACGGCAAGATTGAAGAAGCACAGCAGAGTAATGAGCAGATGCTTGATCGCCTGAAGCTTGGAGAAGTTCCTGTCACGGCACAGCATGCCGAGCGCGCAAGCCTACTGCTCGCTGAAGCTGTCCAGATCACGCAGCGTCTAGCGGACTTGAAGTTGAAGAATGCTCGTGATATCCAGTCGATAGTGACGAAGCTGTCCCAATATGCAGCCCAGGATAGGGAACTGTCTGCATTGACTGCACGTGCACAGACGCAATATCGAGGCAAGTACTGGGAACAGGCTTGGAGGCAGTATCGTGAGGAGCTTCAGGCTGTAGATACCGTACAATCCGCACTTCGTCGAGTGACCCAATGGTGCGATGAGGACGTGCAGGAATATGAACAAGCAAGAAGCGAACTCGATCACATCCTTGCAATCCTTCAGCCGCTTGATCAAGCGGCTGAACAGTACAACGACTTAATCCACAAGCTCGATCGCAAGTTGGAGGAAGCGAAGCAGATGCAAGTATCTGCTGAAGACAGCTTCGCTCAAGGCTTGCATACGATCGATCGCCATCGTATCTACTCCAACTGGCTGCAGCAGGAGAAGAGCTTGGCAGCCATGCAATCCAGCATACGCCAGCTCCTGGCACAGCAGCCGTATGATATGGATTTACTTACAGATACGGGAACACGATTCATGAATGAAGCAAATCAATTCTTGAGTGCAGTCGAACGTGCCGCGATTCAAAAACAAAATGTGGAACAGGAACTGGCTAGAATGGAGCAGCGATATCGTTCATCCAGCGCCAAATATGGCAGCAGGCTGAATGTTCACCAATATGGCTCACAGTTCTCATCCATTAGCACTGACGTTGATCGGTTAATGCATAATGGTGCTTATGACGAGGCCGCACGCAAATCAGGCATCCTTACAGCAATGGAGCAAGCTTACGAATCGATCATAAGACAAGAAAGACAGCAAGAGGAAGCGGCCGCACGGCAAGCAGCTAATCGCAATACGAGCGGCAACTCATCTGGAGGATCAAGCTGGGGCAACAACAATAATTCTAATTCCTCAGGCGGATCAAGCTGGTAAGCAACATGTTGAAGGATAACACAATTGGATAACACAACTGTAGGTAACTTTGCTCATCTAGTTACCTTAGGTTATCTTAGGTTATAACAGGGTAACCATTGCTACCTCGCAAGTGCTGCATAGCAAGAAGAGAGCTATCCCAGTCACAGTATTCCAGTGTAAGGATAGCTCTCTTTCGATTGTAGAAGCATTACGTAAAGGACATGCACATATAGCTGAGTGTCCCCATCTCATAGCTGCGATGAATGACCTTCGGATCATAGGCAGCTCCTGCACTTCCAAGCGCAATGAAGAATGGGACAAAATGTTCTGCCCGCGGTACTGCTAATGCAGCATGCGGAGCATGCTCCCGATAAGCTGCCAGTTCACTCCATTGCTTCTTCTCCAGCTTCTCAATGAGCCAGTCATCGAACTGAACTGCCCAAGCTTCCGGCTCTGTCTGCTCCCACTTCAACATGCGCAAATTATGCACGGTCGCTCCGCTGCCTATGAGAAGAATATCCTCATCCAACTCACTTAGTGCCTCACCGATTAGCAGCTGCTGCTCTGCGGGAAGGAATGGGTTTACCGAGATTTGTACGACCGGAATATTCGCATTCGGATACAAATGCTTCAACAACGACCATGAACCATGATCTAGACCGCGTGATTCATCACGGTTTACGGCAATCCCACGTGCTGACAAGCAGCGTTCTACTTCAGTGGCAATTTCGATGGAACCTGTAGCCGGATACTTCACCTGAAACAATTCATCTGGAAAACCATAGAAATCATAGATCGTCTCATACGTTCCAGTTTGGAACGATATTGTAGTCTCTTCGGTTTCCCAATGGGCACTGAACAGAACAATCGCCTTCGGCTGCATGCTTGCTCCGAGCTCAGTTAGAAAACGAGTATATTCATTATCCAATATGGCAATCATCGGCGAACCGTGACTAAGAAAGATTGATTTTGGCATCTCGATTCTCCTTTATTGTTCAACTATGCTGTATCCTGGAGCCTAGCCGCAGCTAGGCATCCATTCATAACGTTTGAATTGTAAATCGCAACGATTAATAAGCTGCTGTGAAGCGACGGCCTGTAAATTGCGGGTTCTCCACTTCATCCAAGATGGCCACGGAGAAATCTTCTGCTGAGATGCGGCTGTTGCCTTCTGCGTCTACAACCAATTGGTCAGTACCAGTACGATATTGTCCAGTACGCTCTCCTGGCTCGATCATGGCAGCAGGACTTACATTCGTCCATGCCAATGTGGATTCATGACGATATACATCAAGCGCGTCACGGTGAGCGAGTGCAATTGGCTTCCATGCATCTGGGAAGTCCGGAGTATCCACCACTTGAACGCCTGGAGCCACTTCAAGACTGCCCGCTCCGCCAACGGAAATCAAGCGCTCAACACCTGCCTGTTTCACCCCGTTAATCAAGGCGCGAGTAGCTTCGACAAGCGCAGATTCTTCACCCATCTTAGGACCGATGGAACTAATCACAACATCATGGCCTGCTGTACGCTCCGCAACACTTGCAGAATTCAGAATATCTCCGGTTACCACTGTCAAGTTCGCATGCGACTGTGCAACACGTGAAGCATCACGAACAACTGCCGTTACCTCATGTCCTCTAGTCAAAGCCTCGTTCACAATACGTTGTCCAATTGTACCTGTAGCACCATATACTGCAATTTTCATAATCATCGATCTTCCCTTCTATATTCAATATTCGTTATTGCCTTCAAGTAAGTACCTTCAAGTAAGTACCTTCAAGTAAGCAGTGCACGCTCACAACCACAATAAAACTTTAATGTAATAAAGGAAGTTACAACTAACCCGCGAAAAACTCCATTAGTCACTGGAGTATTTCTAATTCGGATTGATAACCGCCTGCATCCTAGAACGATTTACTCATTCTCTTCCATTCGATCCTTCAGGTCAACTGCCAGATGATCCAAGGTCATTTCTGCCAGCACCTGCTCCATGGCGGATTGCGCACGCAGCATAACCAGTTGTAACACCGATTCTATATTGGCTCCGATTGGACACTTCGGATTCGGATGATCATGGAACCCGAACAACTCTCCCTCTTCAACAGCCTCTACAGCACGATATACATCAAGAAGCGTAATATCGCCTGCCAGCTTGCTTAACGTTGCCCCACCAGTTCCAGGTCGTACATCGACGAGTCCAGCCTTTTTCAATTGAGACGTTACCCGCCGGATAACAACAGGATTCGTGTTGACGCTGCCCGCCATCCACTCCGACGTATGATGGGCGTTCGGTTCAAGCGCCAGCAAGGATAGAATGTGGACGGCTACACTAAAGCGGCTGCTTATCTTCATGCTGCTCACCCTTTCGTGTAACCATTATAGTTACAACCAGTTTGAATTGTCAAGCTTCCTTTTTCCACCTACAAATGAATAGCGGCCACGCCATTCGATATATTGGCGCACACCGCTATCTCACTTAGTGATAACACACTGTAATCCTCGCAATTCCCTATATGTCAAGCTGCCTATTTTGAATTTTGGCACAAATTACAGAAGCAAAGCGCTTATCTTTATGTGCAAATTGAAATGTAGGACATTTATTTGTACGTTTCCCTAGTAACTAAATTCGGATTCAACCAAATGATTCCACAAACAGGAAAGCTATATTATACACAAACATACAGAATGAGGACAAGTATTCATAAAGGAGGAGACACGTAATAAACCGCAAAACGCACTATTGGAATCATCGAAAAGCTGTTTACTCGATGTCTTATGACCTTGCACAAGCTTCCATTAAAAGCAACGGTAATACGACCCTACGTTAAAGCACGGAAGCAAAAAGGCTGCAAAGAGCCCTTATAAATCAAAATTCATAGAGATTCATTTTCCCGAGATATGTACACCTATGCAAATGTTCCAAAAGTGTTATGCATGCTCGATATTGCGAAGCGGAAGCGCATCAGGAGAAGGTTCATATACTTGTTCAAAAAAACGACTGGCCCCTGTATGCAGCAAATCATAGTAGTTGTGGAACAATTGATCCGCTTCCTTACCTAACCACACATCTGGCAACAGTTCTTCAGGGAAGTCAGGATCAATGAATAAAAACTTCCGGTACCAGTGAACCAGTTTGCTCTTCTCTACGAAGCAGTAGCCGTCAGGTATGGTGTCCCCCTGCTGCTGCATCGTGAGCAATTTTTCATAACTTGGGCGGTATACCTCAATAAATTCAGCATAAGCCGCATTAATCTCATCGATGTTCCAGCACTTCTGCACCAACTGCCTAGATTTGCTCCAAGCGATATGATCCGCCTTAAAAATTTCCACATATCCAGATATCCCGCGTGATTCCACGATGTCCCTTACCTTGTCAGTTAAATCGTTAGGACTGATCCAGGTGCTCGTCGTCAACATGCCAAAGCCGAGCCATGCCAGTTCCTTGCGCAATTGATCCCGTATGCCCCGATCCTTTTCGGGAATGTTGTAGCTCGCAATGCACCATTTGCCGTCCCACACATCTGTCTCTTGCTTATAAATGCGGGCCGCCGCCTCATCCAAGCGCCGCTTGCCGCGCGGGGACATTGAATAATAGCTGCGATTTCCCACCTTGCGCGACTCCAGCCATCCTTGGCGCAGCATGCGTGAGATAGCGGCCCGTACGGCCTGTTCGGTCAAACCGAATTCACCCATCAGGGCGGTCAGGCTCCCAACCCAGATTTCGCTACCATAATGACGTACATACTCGCCGTATATGGTAAACAGCATCGATTGCGGCCTCATGTTCACCACTCCTAGTCGATCACGTGATTTCCAAATGTTGTATCTCGTCAAATTGTATCACTTGATTCTCCATAGCTCAAGCAAAATGGAGGGCATGTCGGAGTGGAGGAACCACCGCTCAGCTTGTCAAGATAGCTTCTGCTCTTCTTCCGCCTTGCGGCGCAAAGCCGTGAGCCGCTCTGCCATCGTATTTTTATAGAAAATCGCCTGCGTAAACGTTCCTTTGCCGACTAGATTGATTCGCGTCTCTGCCGTCACCTCGCACACCATGCGCTTAGCCCCCACCTCGATACATACAGCTCGAAATGTTACCTCCTGTCCGGCGACCGCAGGCCCTACATGCTTTATATCAAGAGCGAGCCCCGAAGCTTCTTCCTCTTCGTCCAAAAAAGGAACGATCATCTCTCGACCAGCCTTCTCCATATAGTAAATCATGGTGACGGTAGACATCACTTCGTGAATGGCCGTGCCGTCAAAAGCAGGATACATATCCGGTGTAACAGTCACAGCAAAAGCTATTTCAGCGCCTGGAACCAATCCTTGCTTCACGTCGATTCCTCCTCGCCAAAAAAATCAACCATGCCCATTCAGGCTGCCGGCCAGGTCATATT
The DNA here is from genome assembly GCF_000686865.1 of Paenibacillus sp. UNC217MF. Classification (NCBI taxonomy): domain Bacteria; kingdom Bacillati; phylum Bacillota; class Bacilli; order Caryophanales; family Paenibacillaceae; genus Paenibacillus; species Paenibacillus sp. UNC217MF. The sequence continues at coordinate 574,427 of NZ_JMLT01000003.1, forward strand.
CGCTCAATTATAGTGGCGATGCCTTGACCGACACCGATGCACATCGCAGCCAAGCCGTAACGAACCTCTCGGCGCTCCATCTCATTGAGCAGTGTCGTTAATATCCGAGCCCCGCTGCACCCGAGCGGATGCCCAATCGCAATCGCCCCGCCGTTCACATTCACCCGTACCGGGTCGATATTCAACTCCCGCATGCTGGCAATTGCCTGTGCAGCAAATGCTTCATTCAGCTCGAACAGATCAATGTCCTCGATACTCAGTCCAGCCTGCTGAAGTGCTTTGCGCGCGGCCGGCACGGGGCCGATTCCCATCACGGACGGATCTACGCCAGCAGATGCAGCAGCAACTACGCGGGCGCGTGGGCGAAATCCAAGCGAATGGGCGGCCTCCTGTTCCATAATGAGCAGCGCCGCTGCCCCGTCGTTCAGTCCCGACGAGTTCCCGGCCGTCACAGTTCCCCCTTGCTTGAAGGCCGGCTTCAACTTCTGCAACTGCTCCAGCGTCGTCTCAGGACGAGGATGTTCATCCTGCTCGATCTTCATGATCTGGCCCTTGCGCCCAGTCACCTCCACCGGAACAAGCTCGGCTGCAAACTTCCCCGCTGCTTGGGCTTCAGCATACTTCCGTTGGCTGGATAGCGCAAACTCATCCTGCGCCTCCCGACTGACGCCGTATTGCTCCGCCACGTTCTCCGCCGTCTCCCCTAGACTGATGGGAGGATAGAGAGTGGCCAGCTTGTCATTGGTCATCCTCCAGCCCAAAGTCGTATCGTAGATCTGCTGGTGCCCACGCTGAAAAGCGGCCTCCGGCTTCATCATCACATAAGGTGCCCGCGTCATGCTCTCCGTTCCGGCAGCAATATACATATGTCCCGCCCCTGCCATAATGGCATAGGCGCTTTGCTGAACGGCCTCCATGCCAGATCCACATAGGCGATTTACCGTCACGCCCGGCACCTCGACCGGCATTCCAGCCAGCAGCAGCGACATGCGCGCCACATTGCGGCAATCCTCCCCCGCTTGATTTGCACAGCCAACAATAACGCCGTCTACCCGCTCCGGGGCGACTGGATTCCGCTCCAACAGGCTGCGAATAACGATCGCGCCCAGATCATCGGCGCGCACACCCTTGAGCGCTCCGCCGTAGCGTCCGATCGGCGTACGTATCGCATCAATAATTACGGGTGTTGCCATCTTGTTCCCCCCCCAATATCATAGGAATAGAAGCCTTGGCCGCGGCGGGAGCCAAACCGGCCTGCTAGCACGAGCTTGCGCAGTAGCGGAGCTGGGCGGTACCGCTCTTCACCCAGATCGCGGTGGAGCCCGCTCAGAACCGCCAGCACATCATCCAGCCCGATTCTGTCTGCCCATTCAAGCGGACCGTACGGATAACCGGTTCCCAGCTTCATAGCCGTATCGATATCCGCAGCGGAAGCCGTCCCTTCCATTAGAGCGAAGGCAGCTTCATTTACGATTAAGGCGAGAATGCGCGGGAAGACGAGCCCCGCCTCATCCTGCACAATGTCTACCTGTTTACCCAAAGAGCGGAACAGTTCCTCCAGACGATGAAGGGTTTCCTTTGATGTCTGCAAGGCAGGAGCCACTTCAATCAACTCGCGTTCTTCCAGGGGTGCGAGCGTTCCGAATCCGCATATTCGCTTCGGTTGAGATGCCCATGATGCGATCTCAGTGGCAGAGAGAGCTAACGAGGTAGCCGCGATTGGTATTTCTGGCGGTAATAGCCGATCCATTTTCACGATGTTGGCCTGCTTTTCAAGCACATCATCATTGGTTACTTCCATACCGTATCGAACCGAGGAGAGGGCATCCCTGCACTCCTCCGACTCTGCCAAGGAAATAATCTGATATCCGCTTCGTTCTAGCAGCACATGAAGGCCTTCGCGCAGCGGGCCGTTCCCATCCAACAGGATCGTGTTATTGGTCATATGAATAAAACCCCTCTCCTGTCTTCCTGCCTAAGCTTCCTGCCTGCACCATGCGCTGCTGTATCCGGCTCGGCTTGAAGCGGCTCTCATGATTGAACCGGGTATAAACCGATTCCGTTGTCGCCAGGTTCACGTCGAGACCAATTAGATCCTGCAGCTCGAACGGCCCCATTTTGAAACCGCCAGCCTGCTTCATAATGCGATCAATCTGCTCCGGTTTAGCCACTCGGTCGCTTATGATGCGCAGCGCTTCATTATAATAAGGTCGGGCGACGCGGTTGACGATAAATCCGGGCGAGTCCTCCGCCAACACAGGCACCTTGCCAAGTTCCTCCGCAAACCTGCGAGCTGCAGCGATGCAGGCATCTGCCGACTTGTGGCCGCGGATGACTTCCACGAGCGGCATCACCGGCGCAGGGTTGAAGAAATGAAAGCCTATGATGCGCTCCGGATGAGGCAAGCCTGCTGCAAGTTCCGTAATGGAAAGGGAAGACGTATTGCTCAGCAGCAGAGCATCACTGCTGCAAAGCTCTGTTAAGCGGGCGAACACAGAGCGCTTCAACTCCAGATTCTCGGGGATCGCCTCGATGACGATCGAGCATGAGCTTAATGCTGCCATGTCCTGCACTAACTCAATAAGATTATGTGTCGACCGTTTCTCTTCCGCCGAGATTTTCCCCTTCGCAACATCCTTCGACAGAACCGTACCAATATAGGTTTGCGCAGCTTCCAGCACCTCTGGCTTAATATCCTGCAATCGAACACGGCGACCCTGCCGAGCGCATACGAGCGCAATCCCCGCTCCCATCGTGCCAGCACCGATAATACCGACCATGCCGAGGCTTCCTCCGGAAACATAGTCTTCCATCGGCTATACCCCCTTGAACATAGGCGGCCGCTTCTCTAGAAAAGCCTGCATGCCTTCCCGGTGATCCTGCGTGCGTCCGGCAATCTCCTGGGCATATGCCTCCTGCTCCAGTGTCTCCGCCAGCCCCTTTTCCAGTCCCCGGTTCATTGTCTGCTTCATCAACCAGATCGCCCGCGTTGGAAGCTGAGCTAGCTTGGCTGCAAGCTCATCTGCTTCCTCGTCCAGCCGTTCGGCAGAGCATACGCGATTGACCAAGCCAATCCGATGCGCCTCCTTCGCCGTAACGCGATCCCGAATCGTGACAATTTCTATCGCCTTGGCCAAGCCGACAAGGCGCGGCAGGAAGTAGCATCCCCCTGAATCGGGAACAAGCCCTATATTAATGAATGCACTGACAAAATAAGCCCGCTCAGACATCACACGCATATCACAAGCAAGAGCGAGGCTCATCCCTGCTCCTGCCGCTACGCCGTTCACAGCCGCGATAACCGGCAGCTCCGTGTTGCGAATTTGCATAATGAGCGGATTGTAGCGCGAACGCAGCATGTCGCCGTGGTTTGCAGCTCCGTCCTGCCCGACCGCACTGCCGGCACCCGGCACATCGCCCAGATCCTGCCCTGCGTTGAATGCTTTGCCCGCTCCGGTCAGGACAATACAGCGCGCCGCAGCATCTTTGCCTGCTTGACGGAACGCATCAATGATCTCGGCGATCATCTTCCCGGTGAAGGCGTTGTACTTATCCGGCCGATTCATCGTGATCCGGGCTACGCCTGCTGATACTTCGTACAGAATCGTCTCATACACAGCCATGATTCCTCCTATCTGCCCTTGAATTGGGGACTTCGCTTCTCTTGAAAAGCAAGCATGCCTTCCTTCTGATCCTCGCTCGCGAACAACAGATGGAAACATTGCCGCTCAAAATCAAGACCTTCGGCCAGCGAAAGATCCTGCGCCTTGCGAACGGCCTGCTTAATAAGGGAAACAGCCAGTGGCGGCTGGTTGGCAATGCGCCGCGCAAGCTTCAGCGCTTCCTCCAAATAAAGCTCAACTGGAGCTACCTTGTTAATTAGACCACAGCGTAGAGCCTCTTCCGCGAGCATCGTATCCCCGGTCAGCAGCAGTTCCATCGCCTTGCGCTGCCCCACTGCCCTGGTCAACCGCTGCGTTCCTCCAGCACCAGGCATAACGCCAATACGAATTTCCGGCTGCCCGAAGCGCGCCGTATCCGAGGCAACAACGAGATCACAGTTCATCATCAGCTCACAGCCTCCACCGAGCACATATCCGCTCACAGCGGCGATGATCGGTTTAGCGATGCCGCCGATGCGATCCCAGACATCGAACTGCCGCTTCAATAGCAGCGATACAGCGGATTCATCCGCCATTTCCCTAATATCCGCTCCGGCGGCGAAGGCCTTATCATTTCCTGTAATAACTAGCACCTTCACAGCATCGTCCCGATCCATTCGTTCCAGCTCGACCACCAGTTCCTGCATCAGCTCGCGATTCAAAGCATTCAACACGTCAGGCCGATTCAGGGTAAGCACACCTACAGCGCCGTCCACCGACACGGTCACATTCCTACTGCCCATCTTCGTCATCCCGCCCCCACTCCTTCACTTTCTTGAACGTCTGCCGCTCGCTTGCGGTTATCAACAATGCGTACTGCTTTTCCCTCGCTGCGCGCAATCGAATCCGGCTCATTCACATGCAGTAAAACAGAGACACCGAGCGAGCATTTGATCGCCTTGCCGATCTCCTTTACCAGCTCGGCAACCTCCTGGCTTTCCAGAGCGCTGCCTACCCGATTCCAGAATTCCGGCGTAATCTCGCAATGAATCTCGAAGCGGTCAAGTGCATTGTCCCGCTCAATGACGACTTGATAATGGGGCGCAAGTTGGGAGAAGTTAAGCAGCACAGCCTCGAGCTCGGTTGGGTAAACGTTGACGCCGCGTATAATCAGCATGTCATCTACTCTTCCTTTAATCCGGGACATCCGCATCGTCGTGCGGCCGCATTTGCAGGTACCCGGGTGAAGCGACGCAATATCGCCCGTCCGGTAGCGGATGACTGGGAATGCTTCCTTGGTCAGTGAAGTAAACACCAGCTCGCCTTCCTGCCCGTACGGCAGCGGTTCACCCGTCTCGCGATCGACCACCTCCGCCAGAAAATGATCTTCGGCAATATGCAGACCATCCTGCGCTTCCTGGCACTCGATAGCGATACCTGGCCCAAGCACCTCACTCAATCCATAAATATCAATCGCCTTAATGCCAAGAGCATCCTCTAGATGGCGGCGCATTTCCTCCGACCAAGGCTCCGCGCCAAAAATGCCGTACTCGATGCTCGTTGAACGGGTATCAATGCCCTGCTTTCGCATTTCCTCCACCAGATTCAAAATATAAGACGGTGTACCTGACAACCCGCGCGGCTTGAAATCCTGAATAAGCGTAATCTGGCGCGGTGTATTCCCTCCCGACACGGGCACAGCGACTGCGCCCAGACACTCGATGCCATAATGCAGGCCCAATCCGCCCGTGAACAAGCCATACCCATACGCGTTGTGGAAAATATCCCCGGGTCGACCGCCTGCGCAGCAAATGGCGCGCGCAACAATTTCCGCCCAAGCTTCAATATCCTGCTTCGTGTACCCCACAACGATCGGCTTGCCTCTCGTGCCGGATGAACCATGGATACGTACAACTTCGCTCATCTCGGTCGCGAACAATCCGAACGGATAATAATCGCGCAGATCGGATTTCTTCATGAACGGCAGGCGGCGGATATCATCCAAACTGCGAATGTCCTCCAGATCAAGGCCCGCCCGATCCAACGCGGCACGATGAAAAGGTACTCGGTCATATGCCCGCTTGACGGCGTGGCGGAGTCTCTCCAGTTGGAGCGCTCGCATCCGTTCATGCGGCATCGTTTCCATTTCGACATTGAATATCACGCGCTACCCTCCTACTCCCCACGGAAGACAGGCTTTCGTTTATCCGCAAAGGCTTCTAATGCCTCCGCCCGATCCTTCGTCGGGATAATCATCTCATAGGCTTGTGCCTCAACCTCTAGTCCGGAATACAGACCAACATGGCTGCCCCGGTTTATGGCGTATTTGGCCTGATAGACCGCGAGCGGCGCATTAGATGCAATCTCATTTGCCAAATCAAGCGTCATTGTGTGGAGCTGCTCTGCGTCATCGGCTATTCCGTTCAGCAATCCGTATTGCAGCGCATCTTGGGCGTTCATTTTCCGCGCAGTCAGGATGAGCTCCTTCGCCCGCGCTGGCCCGATAAGCCGCGGCAGCCGCTGCGTTCCACCTGCACCGGGAATGATGCCCAGACTCACCTCGGTAAGTCCCATACGGGCATCCCGGACAGCTAAGCGCAAATCGCAGGCCAGCATTAATTCGAAACCGCCGCCGAACGCATATCCATTCACCGCTGCAATCGTCGGCTGCGGAAGCTCCTCCACGGCGGTGAATACATCCCGGATCGCACGCACGTTGCGTCTCACCTGTTGTTCATTCAGCGTGCGCCGTTCCTTTAGATCAGCCCCTGCGCTGAAGGCTCGGCCCGTGCCCGTCACGATGACGGCACGAATCTGATGACGATCCTCCCGGATTTCCACAACGATTTCTCCCAGGCGCACCAGCGTTTCATAATTGAGGGCATTTAAGTCGGCAGGCCGATTCAGCGTAATGACGGCAACATGACCGTGGCGATCCAGCTTCACTGACTGTACCGTCCCTTGCTCTTGGAGCGTACCCTGAACTTGTACCTGGTCTTTTACCTGGTCTTGTACCTGTTCATGTCCCTGTTTCAGATTTTTCTGATATTGACCCTGTTCTTGATCCTGCACCGGCACCTCACTTTGCACCGACGCCCTGCTCAGCCTCTGCTCCTGCATCTCCATCGATTCGTTCAAGCCCCCTCTTTTCCGCTGATCCGTCTGCTCGACAACCTCCCATTGCTTTTACTCCATCGCCTTATTCCTGCTTCGTGGACGGCAATTCCGCGCCTTGTTCCCCTCGTTTTGGACTGACGCGCGCGTATGTCCCCAAAGCGACAGCGACAAGCTTCCCATCGCAGGTAATGCGAGCGTCCGTCACAATTAAATTGCGCCCCCGCTTCAGCACCCGAGACTCCGCAACGAGAAGTTCGCCGATGGCCGGAGACAAATAATTGATCTTGCTCTCCACGGTTACACACTGCTGCACCCCGTCAATCGGGGGTGCAGCCGCATGGCCCATGGCGGCGTCAGCCAACGTGTTCGTCACGCCGCCATGTACAAAGCCTTCGATGCTGTTATGAAGATCAGGATGGGTATGCAATTGCATAACACAGCCATCTTCATCCAGCCGAACGATCTCGATTCCAAGCAAATCATTAAACCGGTTGCGATGCGTCGGCTTGCTCACTCATGAACCTCCGCCATATGCATGGATACCACTTTGCCGGCAAATCCCATCAAATCCTTGCCGGACGCCTTGCCCTCAGCGGATGACAGGGCTGCCTTCAAGGCCTCTTTCGATTCAAAATACATCTCGCAAATCAGGTGCAGATCGCTATCCCCCATTGGCGTTCCATAAATCGTTCCCACTTCCATCTTCACGAGTCCAGGCATTTTTGCTGCCAATGGAGAATGGGTATTAAAATAATGCTCGTTGAACGCCTCGACATCCTCAGGCTTGCGGTAGATCGCGATTAATTTGACCATGAATAAATCCTCCCTTATCTCTCAATATTCATTCATTACATCTATCAAAACGATGATTACAACCCGAACGAAACAAATTTCGTTTCCAAAAATGCATCCATTCCGTAGCGTCCGCCCTCCAGGCCAAGTCCGCTTTCCTTCCAGCCTCCGAATGGCGCCTGAGTCTGTGTTGGTGAACCATCATTAATACCTACGATGCCGTATTCCAAAGCCTCTGCCAGACGGAAACAGCGGCTGCTGTCGCGCGTATAGGCATAGGCAGCCAAGCCATATGATGTGTCGTTCGCCATTTGGATAACGTCCGTTTCATCCGTGAAGGTCATCATCGGCACAACTGGGCCGAATGTTTCCTCGGCAGCAATCTCCATTTCCTTAGTTACGCCCGTAATGACGGTCGGCTCGCAATAGAAGCCTTTGCCGTATTCCCCCTCCATCAAGCGCTTGCCGCCGAAAACAATTTTCCCGCCTTTGTCTTGTGCATCCTGAATATGGCGCAGCACTTTATCAAGCGCCCGTTGGTTGACGAGCGGGCCAATTTCCGTCTCTTTGCTGCGTCCGTCGCCGACCTTTGCCTTGCTCAGCCGCTCGATCAGCTTGGCGCTGAATTCCTCCGCCACAGACTCATGCACATACAGGCGGTTCGTACAGATGCACATTTGACCCGAATTGCGGAACTTGCTCTCGAACAGCCCTGCAACCGCCGCGTCCAAGTCTGCATCCTCGAACACAATAAACGGCGCATGCCCGCCCAATTCCAGACTGACCCGCTTCACGTGCTTGGCCGCCCCTTCCATCAATAGCTTGCCGACGCGCGTCGAGCCAGTGAAGGCAATTTTGCGAACCTTTGGATTGTCGAGAAGTTCCTGGCCCACCGTCTCCGGCTGGCCGATGACCAGATTAGCGACACCGGCTGGGAACCCTGCTTGTGCGATCAGCTCGAATAACTTAATTGCGCTTAGCGGCGTGCTCTCGGCTGGCTTCAAAACAACCGTGCACCCTGCGGCGAGTGCGGGCGCAATCTTCCGCGCGACCATATTAACCGGGAAGTTCCATGGTGTGATCGCTCCGACGACGCCGACCGGATGGCGGCTGACCATAATTCGCTTGTTCGGCACAGAGGACGGAACCGTCTCGCCATACACCCGCTTCGCTTCCTCTGCATACCACATGAAGTTGTCGGCAGCTCCCAGCACCTCGCCCTTGGCCTCACGCAGCGGCTTGCCCATCTCGGCCGAGATGATGCTCGCCAATTCATCACGATGGCTGCGCACCAATTCATATAATTGGTACAAATATTTTGAGCGCTCACGGGCAGTCAAGCGGGACCAGCTTGGAAATGCCAGATGGGCCGCATCGATGGCCGCTCTGGCGTCCAAATGGTCACCGTAGCTTACCGTCCCTACCTCTTCACCGGTTGCCGGATTAACAACGCGGAGCGTACCGCCGCCTTGCGCTTGCGTCCATTCTCCGTTGATAAACATCGACTTCAATTCAACAGTTTGCATGCTTTTTTCCATCGTTATCGGATACCCTCCCTCTTCCTCTGCAGCTTATTCCGCTCCAAAGGCAGCGCAAATGTGCGCAATAGTGTTTCTTGCCTTTCATGACGTTGCCTTTAAAATAACTTGATCAACCCTTACAGAACCTTGTAATACCACACAAAAAACGCAGTGCAACAAACCAAACGTCTAACAACATCACATTCCCGCTAAACTACAGGCATCAATCCTTAAAATCTTGAAGCCTTAGAGCACTAGAGATTAAGCATTAAGCATTAAGCATTAAATACTAAGCACTAGAGCATTAAAGGCATTACGAACCATACAAGCCCAAGCCTAGCCTCACAACACTTTCAAGGCTTCGAACGGATTTTTGCAGTGCCTGCAGTATAAAATGCTGCGGCAAGCCGCCGGACCGAACATATTGTCCACGCGAGTGTAGGGAGAATCGCAGTAGGGGCACCGCACCTTCCACTCCTCCCCCGGCGTACAACCGCGCGGCGGTGCAACAATGCCGAATGAACGCAGCTTCTCCCGGCCTTCGTCGCTAATCCGATCCGAGATCCAGGCTGGTTCCCGCAGGAAGTGGACGTTCGCCTCGCGCACTTCCTCGATGGAAAGCAGCTTCTCCTGAATTTCGCTCCTCATCAATTCCAGAGCAGGACAGCCAATGAAGGTCGGCAGTACCTCCACCTCAACCACGCTCTCGTCTACAACTACCCTGTGAATCATCCCCATCTCGATCATGCTGATGACGGGGATTTCTGGATCCTTGACCTCCTGCAGCAGTGCCCAAATTCGTTCCTCAAGCCCCGTTGGCATCTGCCGCATAATCTGCGTCACGATGAACCGCCTCCTTTACCAGCTGGCCGCCGGGTCAATCCGGTACACCTCCGACAAGATGCCAACGACTTGCGTCAAATCGTCGGTATGCTGCCCGTCGCGTCCAGTCCTGACAGGAGTATTCCAGTCTCCTGGCCATGCGAGCCCACTCGCTTCGAACAAGCTCTGCGCCGATGTCTTCCAGCGCCGTGCCAATTCATCGCCACCTATGCTCAGACCGAAGCGTACGATCGCCTCCTCCTCGCTGCCTAGCGGGAACAGGCTTCCAATATCGCTCCACACCTGGGCTACAGCCGCAATCAATCGGGAACGCGCCTCGTTCGTGCCGCCTGCCAGCCGCGTGAACCAGGAGCGCCAATACCGGCTGTGATACTGATGCTCGCGCAGCATTTTGCTGGCCTCCTGCCTTAGCGGCACATACGAGGAATAGGTCAGCACTTCCAGCCGGATTTCCTTGAATAGGCCGTATAGGCTGCAGCGGGCAATCGCGAACGCCCAGTCGTAATGCGGCTCATTCGCATATTCGCCTGGTCCGTTCGGTCGCTCGAGCAGTATGGCATTGCGGAACGCCTCCGGGCTGCGCAAATGCGCCAGGTCATCCGCCTTGCCAGCTCCCAACTCCTCCAGCATCTCGTATAGCATCGCTGCATGCCCCATCATGTCCTGCGCCATCGAGGAGAAAGCGACATCTTCTTCGATGTGAGGCGCCAGCCCAAGCCATTCCGATCCCCGGTATGCCAAAATATAGTCATCGTCTGCAATCTGCAGCAAAAGCTCCTGCAGCGCCCGAGTATAATCCGGGCGGCGCTTGGCCTCTTCCGCCGCCGCTACTTCGATATGCTCCGACATTTCACCCCTCCTTCTGTGCTGCGATATCCACCATGCTCTCATACTCTTCCTTGTGGCGCCGCCACCTCGATTGGATGTCGCCATATCCCTTTGTTTCGCGGTAGCTTTTGTTGTCCAGCCGTTCGAGGCTCTCGCGTTCCTCCGGTGTCAGTCCGTGAATATCATCGCGGTTCACAACCCAGATGTTGATGCAGGGCTCGCGGCGCATGAAGTTCTCCCGCGCCATCAGGAGCGCGGCTTCCGGGTTAGGCGCCAACAAGCTGAACTGGTGCACGAAGCCGGCAGACGGGCTCTTTTGGCTGAATACCTCATAGACGGCAAATTTCTCTTTCCGTCGTTCGCTGCTCATATCGCCTCTCCTCCAGCCGCATAGGATGTACGGGGCGGAGGCGCCACCATCGCTTCCCGCACCCATTCCGCCTCTTCGTAGGACGTTTTCCGCAGCCGCAGCCGCTGTACTGAGCAAGGCCCGTTTCCACGCACAATTTGTACAAAGAGATCCCAATCGGGCTGCTGGTAATGCCAGACGCCCTCCGCTTCGTCGTAACGAATCGTGTCGTCCGGAAGCGTCAAACCCAAATGATAAATCCGGTTCACATATTTATGGAAAAAGGCCTGCCGCAGCTCCTCGTTCGTCTGCGTGCGAATCTTGTAACGCATGTTCATCTGCTGGTTGCTGGACACGGTTCCGCCTTCTGGCGGGCCAAAGAACATCAGCAAGGAAGGCCACCAGCGGTTTACGGCCTCCTGCAGCATCCGGCGCTGCGCCGGCGTTCCTTCGGCCAGCCCCAATACAATGCTTTCACCGTGCTGGGCATGGAATTTCTCTTCCGCGCATATGCGCTGGAGCGCGCGGGCATATGGCGCGTAGGATGTCTCGAGCGACATAGACTGGGTAATGATCGCGGCGCCGTCGACGAGCCAGGCGATGACGCCGGCATCTGCCCATGTGGGCGCCTCCATATGGAACACGTTGTGGAATTTCAGCTTTCCTGAGAACAGATTGCGCAGCAGGTCCTCACGAGTCTGGCCAAGCGGCGCCATTAGATCCTCCGCGACCCGCAGCAGCAGCTGTCCATGTCCCATCTCATCCTGCACCTTAGCCATAATCGCCAGTTTGCGGCGCAGCGTCGGCGCCTTCGGAACCCATTCCTTCTCCGGAAGCGCCCCCATTATTTCACTAACGCCATGCATCGATATCAGCTTAATTAACTGGTTGCGGTAATCGTCTGGCATCCAATCGTCCGCTTCAATCTTGTCTCCCCGGTCAATTCGGTTCAGAAAATGCGCCAAACGCTCGTCGTCCAGCGATCCATCCTGGCCCTTCCGATTACTCATCTTCCAGCCTCCTCTCGTTCACAATGTGTATGGCATGCCCCAAAGCGGCGGCGGCGGCTTCCAGCCAGCCTTCACTAAGCGTCGGATGCGGATGCACCGTCATAGCCACATCCTCCGCTCTCGCAGCCATTTCGAGGGCGAGGACCCCCTGGCCAATCAAGCTGCCGGCATCCGCCCCAACCACATGCATGCCCAACAGCAAGCCGGTATCCTCTTCGATGACTACTTCCGCAAAACCGTCTATCTTCCCAGCCGCCAATGCGTATCCGTTAGCACGGAAAGGAAAGCGGCCCGTTTTTACCTTAATGCCCTGCCGCTCGGCTTCCGCCCGCGTCAGTCCCACTCCGGCAATTTGCGGGTCAGAAAAAATAACGTACGGCACATACGGCGAGTCGAAAGCACTCGGCAATCCGCCGATCACCTCCGCGGCGACCGTGCCCTGCCTCGCGGCGCGATGAGCAAGAGCAGGCCCCGGCGTAATATCACCAATGGCGAAAATGTGGCGCACATTGGTTCGACATTCCGCATCGACCGGAACATAGCCGCGCTCATCCATTCGTACCCCGGCCTGACTGAGACCGAGTCCTTCTGTGTTCGGCATGCGTCCGACTGTCACAAGCACCTTGTCGCAGAGGACGCTCTCCTCCCCTTGCTGCCTCGATTCGAGTCGCAGCTCAACATGATCATCATGCTCCATAACCGCGCGCACTTCCGTACCCATCTTGATGACCATCCCTAGCTTGCCGGCGCGCCGCTTCACTACCGCAGCGAGGCTGCCTTCCACAAGCGGGAGAATTCGCTCCTCGCGCTCAATAAGTGTGACGCGGCATCCAAGTTTGGCGAATGCCATGCCCAATTCGATGCCAATATAGCCGCTCCCGATAATGACTAAATGCTCCGGTATACTGTCCGATTCCAGCGCCCCCGTGGAAGTGAGGATGCGGGAACCACCTGCCGCAGCGAATGCTGGGAGATGCGGCCGCGATCCTGTCGCGATAACCGCCTGCTTGAACTTGTAGGTCTCGAAGCCGGATTCCGTCTCTACCCCGACGCGGTCATCGGACAGGAAGAGTGCGCTCCCTTTCACGACCGTAACCCCGTTAGCGGCGCAGAGCTGCGCCACTCCGCTTCCCAGCCTGCCGACAATTCCGGACTTCCACAACTGCCAATCGGACATATTGAAGGAAAGAGCCCCAGGCTCCATCCGCAGTCCCAGCTTGGAAGCCGATCTGGCTTCGTCATACAATCCGGCCGCATGAATCAGCGCCTTGGACGGAATGCAGCCCGAATGAAGACAAACACCGCCGAGCTCCTCTTTTTCCACCAACACGACCGATTTGCCTAACTGGCCCAGCCGGATCGCTGACGTATAGCCGCCAGGCCCGCCGCCAATGACAACAACATCCGTTTCTACTGCAATTTCACCGACGACCATCTATACCATCTCCGCCCATAATAAGTCGGGCTGCTCTAGCAGCCGCTTGATCCGATTCGTGAATCGAATCGCCTCCGCCCCATCGATAAGTCGATGGTCGAAGGAAAGCGCCATATTCATCATGAGGCGTATGACACCTTCCCCATTGCGAACGACCATGCGCGGCTCCATTTTGTGCAGCGCCAGAATGGCCGCTTCCGGATGGTTAATGATCGGCGTTGCGAGCAGGCTGCCGATCGGGCCGACGTTGCTGATCGTGAAGGTACCGCCGGTAATGTCCGCAAGCTTCAGCTTTCCTTCCCGCGCCCGCTCCGACAACCGCCCAATTTCTTCCGCCATCTCAAATACTGTCTTCCGGTCGGCGTCCCGGATAACCGGAACAATAAGACCGTCCGGTGTATCGGTCGCAATCCCGATGTGATAATAGCGCTTCAACACAATTTCCTTCGTCTCGTCATCAAGCGAAGCGTTGAAGAATGGGAACTCCTTAAGCGCGATGACAATTGCCTTGATGAAAAACGGCAAGTATGTCAACTTCACCTGCCGTTCGGCCGCCAGCGGCCGAAGCCGCTCACGCAGCGCCTGCAGGGCATCGGCTTCCAGTTCATCCACCTGCGTGACATGCGGGATGATGGTCACTGCCTTAACCAGCCTCTCGGCGATCTTCAAGCGAATGCCGCGCAGCGGAAGCCGCTCCTCGGCGCAAGAAGTCGGTGCGGCCCCATGCAACCCGGCAGCGGCATTCTGCGGCCGGACAGCGGAAGCCGTCCGCTCCAGCGCAGGCTGAACCGCATTTTCCCATGTTAGGTCTGCCCCTGCCCCTTCCGCTTCCTTAGTCGTGCCCGCAGCAGCATAGCGCCGTACGTCCTCTTCCGATATCCGCCCGGCGGCTCCGCTCCCCTTCACTTGCTCGATGTCGACATTCAACTGCCTCGCAAGCTGGCGAACATAGGGAGCTGCGCGCACTCTTTCCACAGGTAATTCAGCAGACACCGACGGCGATGTCGCTGCAGACAATGGCAAGGCCACTGCTGGTGATGGCGAAGGAGCGTTGACAACCGCTGCCACTGAAGCCGCCTGTTCCGCCTTGCCCGCTTCCATCGCAGGGATGCGCCCCTCCGCTTCGAGAAGGAACAATACCTCGCCTACTCGAACTCCAGCACCCTCGGCGAACATCAGCTTGCGCACTACGCCGGCCGCCGGAGAGGTCAGCTCGGCGTTCACTTTGTCCGTCTGCACCTCGACGATCGGCTGATCGCAGGCCACCCATTCCCCTTCCTTAATGAGCCATTTCCCGATCTCCCCTTCGTGGATGCCTTCTCCTACGTCGGGAAGCTTGAACTCTATCATTCGCGTTCCTCCTCCTGAACGGTCAGAACTGTATCGCTGCAGCGATTCCTTCTCTTACCCGCCCGACCGTCGGAACATAGACATCCTCGAGCGAGAACTGCGGAACTGGCACATCAAAGCCAGTAATTCGCTGAATCGGAGCCCGCAAATACATCAGCGCTTCATCATTGATCAGCGAAACAATTTCTGCTCCGACGCCGGCCGTCTTCTGCGCCTCATGAACAATTATCGCGCGGCCTGTTTTCTTCACGGATGCGGCAATTGCATCCCGATCAAGCGGATACAACGAGCGGAGATCGATGACCTCACAAGACCAGCCCTTCTCCTGCTCCAGCTGCCGCGCCGCTTCAAGCGCCACCCGCATCATGGCCCCCCATGAAATCAGCGTCACATCTGTGCCTTCCCGGACAATGTTCGCCTTCCCTAGCGGAATGCGGTACATCTCTTCCGGCACTTCTGCCTTGAAGGCTCGGTAAATCCTTGCCGGTTCCAAAAATACGACCGGATCGGGATCCTCAATGGCGCTAACAAGCAAACCCTTGGCATCGTAAGGATTGCTCGGTACGACCACCTTAAGCCCGGGCGTATGAACGAAGAATGCTTCCACACTCTCCGAATGAAGCTCTGGCCCTCTAATTCCCGCGCCGTATGGCGTGCGGATAACAATAGGGACATTGTACTGTCCCCGCGTCCGATACCGCATGCGGGCCGCATGTGTGACGATCTGCTCGAAGCCGGGATAAATGAAGGCCAAAAACTGAATTTCAACGACTGGAATGAAGCCATTCAGCGCCAGCCCGATTGCCGAGCCAATAATGCCGGCTTCAGCCAGCGGCGTATCCACAACCCGCTCCTGGCCGTACTTCTCGAATAGTCCTTCCGTTGCTCGAAACACACCGCCGTTGACGCCAATGTCTTCCCCTGTCAGCATGACGCGCTGATCGTCCGCCAGCTTCTGATCAAGTGCTTCATTAATCGCTTGCAAGATCGTTACGTTCCGGCTCATGCTTCACCCTGCCTTTCCGCACACAGGCCGCTCTGTTCCCGCTGCTCAGCCACAGGCCACAGCATGTCAGCGTTTACGTGCATGAACATATCCTCAGGCTGGGAATTCGGATAGCTCTCCGCCTCTGCAACCGCGGCCTCGATAAGGCCGCTGATCCGATCCACAAGACGCTCCTCATGCTCCTGGCCCCAAATTCCCCTCTTCACGAGATACCGCTTCAAGCGCTCTATTGGATCGCGCTGCTCCCTCCACTCGGCAGAGAGCCGGGCTTGATCCCGATATTTGCGCGGATCGTCGCTGGTCGTATGCGGCCCGTAACGGAACGTGACTGCCTCGATAAGCGTCGGTCCGCCGCCGTTCAAGCCGCGTTCAATCGCTTCGCGTACGGTCAGCCAGACGGCGAACACATCGTTACCATCCACTCGAACACCCGGCATATCGTAAGCAGCCGCGCGCTGGGCGATCGTTCGGGAAGCGGACTGCGCATGGAACGGCACGCTGATGGCGTAGCCGTTATTCTGGCAGAAGAATACAGTAGCCGTCTGATATACCCCGGCAAAATTCAAGGCCTCATGGAAATCTCCCTCCGAGGTTGCCCCTTCGCCGAAGTACACGATGCTCGCCTGCTTCTCACCCTTTAGCTTAGCGGCCCACGATGTGCCTACGGCATGCGTCAAATGCGTGGCTATCGGCACGCATGGCGGCATAATATGGCGGCCTTCCGGACTGATCGAGCCTTCCATATGGCCCATCCAATAAAGCAGCACCCTGCTGAGCGCCTGCCCATGCGTAATTGCAGCAGCATGATCGCGATAGCTGGGAAACAACCAATCATTGGGGGACAGTGCCAGTGCACTCCCGACCTGCGAGGCTTCCTGCCCCTCATAAGGGGCGTACGTGCCCATTCGGCCCTGCCTTTGCAGGTTGACCGCCTTCCGATCGAACATTCTTGTCAGCATCATGTTCTCGTACATTTTTATTGCCAGATCCTCGTCAATGGCTCCCTCGGTAGGGTGGCGAAGCTCTCCGTCCGGCGCCAGCACCTGATAGGGTTCAAGCACTTGATACGGCTCAAGCAGCCCGCGCATATCTTCATGCCGCATTCTCTTTCCTGCCTTCTCTATAACTGGCGAGGCAGACGGATGCCCCTGACTTTGAATCATCAATACCGCTCCCTTTCCCTTTTTTGCTATCCCAACAGCAAGCGGTCATCCGCGACTCCCTTCAACTGGGAGAATTTTTTCAACAATACCTCAATCGTCAAATGCTTCTTTTCCTCCTCCGGCACATCCAAAATAATCTCGCCTGCATCCATCATAATCAGGCGGTTGCCGAGCTCGATGGCTTGCTGCATATTGTGCGTCACCATCAGCGTCGTGAAGTTGGAACGCTCGACGACTTCCTTTGTCAGCGCTGTAATCAATTGCGCCCGCGCCGGGTCAAGCGCAGCCGTATGCTCATCCAGCAGCAACACCTTCGGCTGCGTGAAGGTCGCCATCAGCAGGCTAAGCGCCTGCCGCTCTCCGCCTGACAGCAGTCCGGCCTTAGCTGACAGCCGATTCTCGAGCCCTAGGTGCAGTGAGGCAAGGCTCTCGCGGAACAGATCCTTCCGCTTCTTGTTCACACCCCGGTACAGGGTACGTCCTTTGTCACGCGAGTAAGCAACCGCGAGATTCTCCTCAATCGTCATCGTCGGCGCCGTGCCAGCCATCGGGTCTTGGAACACGCGCCCGATCTTGCGCGAACGCTCGAATTCAGAGAGGCTGGTCACGTTCTCGCCGTCGATTTCAATGGCTCCGCTATCTGGAGTCATCCCGCCCGAGATCATATTCATCAGCGTGGACTTGCCCGCCCCATTGGAGCCGATAATCGTTACGAATTCACCCTCACGAAGCGTCAAGTTTATATGTTGCAGAGCAATTTTCTCGCTCGCCGTCCTGCGGTTGAACACTTTTCGAATCCCCTCAAGTTTCAGCATGGCTTTCCCCCCTTGCTCCGTGGTCGATGGACAGGTGTGGAGCATCTTCTTGAAAGGATCTCATTCGCCTTTCTTTCCATGTTGTTAGAACCCGTGACATGACAAGGGCAGCGACCACAATGACGGCGGTTAGCAGCTTCAGGTCATTCGGATTCAACCCGATGCGGAGTGCAAGCATAATAATGAGGCGATAGACTATAGCTCCTCCGATTACGGCGAAGGTTGCCCGCCGAATGGAAGCACGACCGAACACGGCTTCCCCCATAATGACGGAGGCCAAACCGATGATGATAATGCCGATTCCCATTGAGACATCCGCAAACTCCTGATATTGGGCGAAAAGCGCGCCGGATAGCGCTACCAAGCCATTAGACAGGCTCAGCCCGATAATTTTCATATTGTCGGTGTTCGCAGAGAGGCTGCGGATCATTTTCGTATTGTCGCCGGTGGCCCGAATCGCGAGGCCAATCTCTGTATCCAAAAACCAGTCAATGGCCCATTTGATGAGCAGAACGAATATCCCTACGGCTGCCAAAATCGCAAGCGGCTGCAGACTGGACAAGAAGGATTTGAGCTGTGTGAATAGAGTGCTTTCCCCCAGCAGCGGTGTATTCGCCTTACCCATAATCCGCAAATTGATCGAATATAAAGCAATCATCGAAATAATACCGGACAGCAGCGTATTGATTTTCCCTTTCGTATGGAGCAGTCCGGTCACGGTTCCTGCCACACATCCCGCCAGCAGCGCCCCCAATGTAGCGAGCAGCGGGGAATAGCCGGATGTAATCATGACAGCCGCAACGGCCCCGCCGGTGGCAAAGCTGCCATCTACGGTCAAATCGGGAAAGTCGAGAATTCGAAACGTTACGTAAACGCCCAGAGCCATTAACGCGTAAATGACCCCTGCTTCCAAAGAACCTGTCAGCGCATATAGCACGATAGCATCCTCCTAATTTGGAACGACTTATTTCTCTATCAGGATTGCGCCTTGTGTCATCTCTTCCGTCAATTTGATTCCTTGCGCCTCCGCCGCCTTCGGGTTAATCATCAGATCCAACTTCTTGGAGACCTCAACGGGGATATCTGCCGGCGATGTGCCCTTCAGAACCTTCACAGCCATCTCACCTGTCGCGTAGCCGAGATCATAATATTTGAATCCGATTGATGCGAACGCGCCTTCCCCAACCGATTCACTGCTCTCGCAGAAGAGCGGAATGTCCTTGTCATTAGCGACCGAAACGACTGAGCTTAGCGCCGAAATGACCGTATTATCAGACGGGAGATAGATGATGTCCGCGCGGCCTACCAGCGAATCGGCAGCCTGCTTCACCTCCGAACTGTTCGTCACGGTGGCCTCGACCGTCTCCAATCCGCCTTCCTGCAGCACCTGCTTCACATTGGCGATGTTGACAACAGAGTTCTGCTCCCCGGAATTGTAGATAACGCCTACCTTGCGGGCCTCAGGGAAAAACTTCTTCATCGTCTCCATCGTCTTCTTGATCGAGTCTGGATTCGTGTCGCGCGTGCCTGTCACATTGCCTCCTGGCTTTTCAAGACTGTTGACCAGCTTCGATGCAACCGGATCCGTCACAGCCGTGAACAGCACGGGAATGTCTTTCGTCGCCTTCACAACCGCCTGTGCGGTCGGTGTAGCGATTGCCAAAATGAGGTCATTTTTATCGCCCACCAGCTTTTGAGCGATCGTGAGATTGTTGTTCATATCCCCCTGCGCATTGTGGAAATCAACTTGCAAATTAACATTGTCCTCGTGCCCAGCGTCCTTCAGCGCCTGCAAAAAGCCTTCTCTCGCCCCATCCAGCGAAGGATGATCCGCGAACTGCGCAATGCCGATTTTGATCATCTTTTTGCCGTCTGCATCCTTACCCATGTCCTTCGGTTCGTCTGAGTTCCCACATGCTGTCAGCAACAGTGAGCAAACCATAAAAATCGGGAAAAACAGTTTCATCCAACCTCGCTCCTTTGCAACAATAATTGGTATTGATTGCGCTTTCAATATAATAATTAGATAAAAAGCGTATTGGCGAGTTGTTTAGATATAAGGCTTTCAAGGCTCTCTAGTGGTATCAAGACATGTTAGGGATTCGCTCTGCTGCTTCGCAGAAAATTCGTTCCTAGTCTGTTGCTGTGTTTCATCTGGAAGGATAAACGTGAATGCGCTTGCCCTCGTGGCTGAGCGCTGCTGCCTGATGGCTTAGATGTGGAGATGTCGCGTATGTATGCGTTGTAAAGATCGCGTAGATGCACAGATCCGTGCTAAATGCTGGAGTTTTTTCATTTCGAAATCGTTGAGTTGCTCAACATAATCGAGCATTTGTAATACGTTTTTTCTATGGTGCGTTATTTTAACGTTATATTATCATGCCGTCATAACTAATGTCAATATTTGGACAAATTTTTATATGAAATGTGTGATTTATGTTATATCCCATGCCGTGAAAACAAAAAAACCTGAAAGGTACAGGCCATTCAAGGTCGATTGAGCACTTATGCAAGCTTGTATAAATTTGTTGACTGGTCAAAAAATAAAGCGGTGACACCGCGATCATCAGATCGTCAGCGTACACCGCTATCCCGTATTTAGAGCAATAATCCCTATTCCTTTTGCTCAAAAAATTCCGTATGTATAGGCTTAAAAATCCGAAATCTCCGGTTTTTTCCACAGCATCGCTGCTTGCAAACGCGCTTAATGAAAAGACGGCAAAGAACAAAAGCGAAACACAGGTCAGAATACATATCGGAATCAAGAGCCATTTATTACGGTTCCCCATGATATAAAATTCAAATAATCCGAAGGCCACCGCAAGCGGAAATCCAGGCCATACCGTACCGAATGCATCGAACAGCATCCCGATTTGACATACCACACCGCTAACGATCAAGATCCCGCCAGGTATAAGCAGCCCCGCTGCGCGCCCCTTGGTAACAAAGAAGAACATAAAATGAAAAAACAAACCGAGTGGGATGACAAACAATGTTGGCCAAAAATAACCGAATATGCTCCCCGCAGTTGCAAACTTCTCAGCGCCCCATCCGCTCCATGTAACCAGCATCAGCAAAATACCGAAGCCGATTAATGAGAGCGCCTTA
Source organism: Paenibacillus sp. UNC217MF (assembly GCF_000686865.1). NCBI lineage: Bacteria > Bacillati > Bacillota > Bacilli > Caryophanales > Paenibacillaceae > Paenibacillus > Paenibacillus sp. UNC217MF. Next base: position 595,365 of record NZ_JMLT01000003.1, read on the forward strand.
ATACTTCTACTATTCAAACTCCTCTACCTCCCTTTACTTTCCCAATGTTACCCCTATTTCGTTATCCATACGCCGCTTCATAAGACGACATTCCCCTCGCTAATCCCTTCATTCCCTTTATGAAAAAAATTTATGTGACATGAATGACCTGCTCTCTCCGTTCAGCCTCCTTATAGGCGCTGGCAATCCCTGACTTGTGTATTTGCTCCTTGGCTACAACTTTATAAGATAACACGGCGGTAAACGGTTCCGTAAATGGAGTTGGAGTTACCCGAATCGTCCTGTCATCCAGCCACTCGGCTTGCAATTGCTCACCTGATTCCATATTAAAAGGCTCTGTGCGCTCGAAGCCGTCCTGGTACCAAGGGAACTCTTCTGCTTTTTGTACTCCTGGCTCATTCAAGCACACATACAGGGACAGATCATCGCAAAATTGAAGCATTCGAAAATGATTGGCTATCGTCGAATCCGACAAATCCACAACTTGTTCCCTAATTCGCTGTTGACGCTGCCGTTCATGCTGGAGAAATTCGATTACGTCCTGCTGCTCTTCTACATGAAAGAAAGAGGCGAAATGCTTGCTGCACAATAGGCTGGCATATGGATTGGCTGTCTCGATATCGTCCAGCCCCTTACGATAGAACACAAGCTTTAAGGCCATCGGATAATCCATGAATGTATACGGCTCCTGTTGTGCGTCATTCCAAATTGGTGTATCGTCAAGTCCGATCCAGCTGCAATCATGCTCGTAGGCAGCATATACGGCATCCTTATATCTGTCACAAGTACCAAGCAATTCCGTGCGGAACTTCGAAGCGATTTCGCCGGATAGATATCCATGGTCGTGCTGTGCAATGCATACGATTTCATCTTTCCTCGTCCGAATAATCATTTTCATACAGCTCCTTTATCGTCGTACTGTCCATATAAGGCAAGGAAGTGCCATTTTTGATCCTTACTTAGGACTCACGGTTATTGATTTTTCCATTGGCAGCAGTTATGCTGTGTGAGATGAACATTTAGGAGGGATATTATGAGTAAGACATCCAACAAGCGCCGCAAGTCAGAGCGCGCAGGACATTTAGACCCGAGCTTACTGCGGGGAAGCTGGACACGGAAGCCGTATACACAAGTCGTGCCGAATAAGAAAGCAGAGCAGCGCCGAAGCCTATGCCGGAAACGGGTAGATGACGGCGCTGTTGCTATTTAACAACATCTAATCTTTTTGTATCTCCTCATCTCCTCGAATTTGTTATCTTTTCGAAAAGTGCCATTGAACATTTGCAGCTTCTTCCCTGCTTCGATACAATATGAGTAAGCAGATCCGATTGGACGGATCCCACAGAAAGGAAGGTGCCGCCGTATGGCTAACACTCACACCTATTCGCGCGGCGAAGAAATCGCTAACGCGATTACGCATGGCATTGGAGTCGTTATGAGCATAGCTGCCCTGACGCTGCTTATCGTATTCGCCTCATTGTATGGACAACCCATTCATGTCGTCAGCTTTACGATTTATGGGATATCGATGCTTCTCTTGTATACCTCGTCGACATTGGTGCACAGCTTCCCTGAAGGAAAAGTAAAGGACTTGTTCGAGACCTTCGATCACGCATCCATCTATTTATTCATCGCAGGCACTTATACACCGCTTGTCTTAATCGCATTGCCTAAGCTTATCGGCTGGACACTGTTCGCCATCGTATGGACCATTGCTGTCGGAGGCGTTGTATTCAAAGCCTTCTTCACGAAGCGATTCCTCTTCATGTCCACGCTGCTCTATATTGCTATGGGGTGGTTGATCGTGTGGGCGTGGCATCCATTGACAGAGGCTATGCCATCCTTCGGACTGACGATGCTGATCATTGGCGGTATCCTATATACACTAGGCACTATATTCTACGTATGGAGAGGTTTCCCCTTCCATCATATGATATGGCATCTATTTGTGCTAGCAGGTTCCGTTGCTCACTTCTTCTCCGTACTGACCTTAGTCCAAATTCATGTATAGCTCGTAAGTAGAGGTTGTTCACAAAGTCCGCTTTTGATCACGCACTATGTAGGATTTACCCGATTGATGAAGCCGCCAATCTCCGCTTGCCGCAGAGATTGGCGGTTTTGTGTAGGTTGATGCAGAAGTTTATTGTTCGCTCTGGCATGGGCCAGTTGAACGTCTATTTACGAATTGAGGCTCGAGGATAACCTTGTGGTACGCTTCTTTGCCGGCTTGCCCTTCCTGGTCGGAACGCTCCATAATATCCGCTAATATCGTAGCGGCACGGCGTCCAATCTGTGCTTCATTCTGATAAATATGACTAAAGAATGTCTCTCGCTCCTCCAAGTGCTCTGGATCATCAAACGTCACGATCGAGATATCCTCTGGCACTCTCAGTCCCGCCCGCTTCGCGATCTGATGCATGCGCATACCAAGCTTGCCATGCAGCGCAATATACGCAGTGGCCATCTCACTCTTCATATACCGAGCAAGTACAGAATCATCGGCTTCCTCTCCGACAGGAAGCGTAAAATCAGTTAGAATGAGTGCCGGATTGATCATGGCCCCCCGTCTCTGATATTCATTCATATACCCTGCTATGCGATCCTGCACACTCACACAATCTCGGAACGCATCTGTGCAGATCGCAATATTCCGGTGACCGAGTTCCCATAAATGAGCTACCGCCATCTCCGCGCCTTTGCGGTTGTCCGAGCATACATAATGGGTGTCCACTCCAGGCAAATATCGATCGATAAGCACGAATGGGAAACCATTTACCTTCAATGACAATATTTCTTCATTGTAGATATCTTCATCCACAGGGAATAACAGCAAGCCTGATATGCCCATGTCCAGCATCTCCCGAATTTGCTGCTCTTCCCGCTCCTTCGAGCCTCCGCTAAAGGCCACGATTAGAGAGTATCCACGCTCGTTCAACGTCTGCTGAATCGAATTAATAAGCCGCATCGCAAAATAATCATCTAATGTTGGCATCATGAATCCGACTACATTTCTTCTTCGTTCCTGATTTCCAGAGCCTGCTCCATTGACATCCAATCCTTCTGTACCTCCAGCTTGCTCATCACGTACCGAGCTGGAGCCAATTGATTTCGGCTCCGCTACGAAGCTGCCTCTTCCGGGGACTCGATAAATCAACCCTTCCTTCACAAGAGCTGCAAGCGCATTCACAACTGTAATGCGGCTAACTTGGAACTGCTCCATCAGTTCCTTCTCTGTCGGAATTCGGTCATTCGTCTTCAATTGTTTCGTATGAATCATATCCTCAATATATCGCTGAACTTGCAAATATAGCGGCGATCGAGAATCATAGCTCATTTAGATCATCCTTAATTATTAATTTAATATATATAATATAGCATTTAGGTAGAAGAGACAATGATTAGGGAAAATTCGGAAGCAAAAAAGAGCGATGCACCACTCTCCACCGCTCTTTCCCAGATTCATATCTAAACGGACGACTATCGCTCGTGCTTCGGGATATACGTAAAGATATCACCGGATTCAAACGCATCTATCAATTGATTAAGCCATCCATAATACGCTTCCGCCTGCTCCATCTTGGCGATATCCTTCGCAATGACTGCTGCAAGCTGTTCATCCTCCGAGCTGCCGCGCAGCAGCTCCAGCTCTTTGACTGAACGCCGAATCGCAGACAAGTTCATCTCTACAGCTTTTCTCCATTTCAGACCGAAGTAATCAGCAAATGTCTGATGCCAGTCCTGTTCTGCCTCATATAAATCCTTGCGCGTCCCCTTCTCCCACACTTTATGCACCATCTTCATGTCTACAAGTGTGCGCACGCCCGTACTCATGCTTGTCTTGCTCATCTCCATCTCCTGCTTCATGTCATCCAACGTCATCGGATGATCACTGAAGAACAGCAGGCCGTACAAATGCCCAGTAGAATGGGTCATGCCGTACAAGTCCATATTTTGTCCGATCGCTTCAATGACACGATTGCGAGCCTTCTCCACGGCGCTCTTCTGCTCCTGTGTCAACTGTGCGAACGTAGTCATGAGTCATTCCTCCTGTGCCGAATCCTATCCCTGCAGCAATGGCAGACCGATTCGAAACCGCCCTATATATATTTGTCGAACATTGCTGTAAAAGCTCATTCTCTATGTTCCACGAACATTGTAAGAGAATAGGAACAAATTGTAAAGAAGCAAATGGGATAGCAATATTTAGCATATTGGAGAATTCGAAAGAATAAGTTTATAAAGTTTTTTCTGAACGTATCTTACAAACTGTTTTCATGGTTGTTCTCTGTTTTTTCCAAGGGTTAAAATGGATATAGCGTAAACAACGCTCAATTCCATACGCAAGAGAGGTGACAGGATTGTCCATGATCAAGGTCAACCAAGTGACTAAAATATTTGGACAGCACGAACAAAAAGCACTCACTCTACTGCAACAAGGGTGGTCAAGAGAGCGGCTCGCCACAGAAAAACAAGCGACCGTAGCTGTGAACCAGGTATCCTTTGCCGTGGAAAAAGGAGAAATCTTCGTTATTATGGGCTTGTCCGGCAGTGGCAAATCCACACTCGTGCGCATGCTAAACCGACTCATTGAGCCAACCTCAGGTGAAATCTGGCTGAAGGATCGCAATATTTCGAGACTGAATGCAGGCGATTTGCGAGAGGTGAGGCGAAGGACAATTGGGATGGTATTTCAGAAGTTCGCACTTTTCCCCCATCGTACTGTGCTTGACAATGCCGCTTATGGCCTCGAAATACAAGGTCTCTCCAAGGAACATCGCTACCGCAAGGCGACTGAAGCGCTAGAGCTCGTCGGTCTAGGTGGCTGGGAAGACAAATACCCGGAAGAACTGAGCGGCGGCATGCAGCAGCGAGTTGGATTGGCACGTGCCTTAGCTAATAATCCAGATATCCTCCTTATGGATGAAGCATTCAGTGCACTAGATCCGTTAATCCGCCGCGACATGCAGGATGAACTGCTTGCCCTGCAGCAGAAAATGCACAAAACCATCATTTTCATTACCCATGACTTGGATGAAGCGCTGCGCATCGGCGATCGCATCGCCTTGCTGAAAGACGGCAAGCTTATTCAGATTGGAACCCCTGAGCAAATGTTGATGCAGCCAGCTGACGAATATGTAGAGCGATTCGTTGAAGGCGTAGACTTATCCAAAGTCCTTACCGCCTCGCATATTATGCGCAGGCCAGAGACGATATCCTTAGATCGCGGGCCGCGAGTGGCGCTGCAATTAATGAGGGATATCGGTATTTCCACACTGTTCGTCGTCGGAAAGGATAAGTCCCTTCAAGGAGTCGTTACAGCCGAACAGGCTAGCGAGGCAGCACGCACAGGCCTATCCTTGCAACAAGTCATGCACATCGACGTTCCCATCGTACCTCCCTCTATTGTTCTTCATGAACTGCTCGCTCTATCTGGCGAAGCGAAGCTTCCTATTGCTGTTGTCGATCCGGATGGCAAGCTAATGGGCGCAATCGTACGCGGTGCCGTACTCGGAGCGCTGGCAGGCAATCTAATTGACTCAGCGGATGAGATGGATGATTCTACGAAATCTATGCCAACTGCCTCATTAGGACTCGAACGCCTAGAGCCCTTAGCTAACGCTGACAACAGCAGTCGCTCTACGGAAGGAGTGACAATCGATGCAGCTGAGAATCGGTGATTGGGTCGAGCACGCCGTCAATTGGCTAAGCACGAACGCAGATGGATGGTTCCGACTGCTCTCCAAATGGATTGAGCGAATCGTTGAGGGCATCTCGGATCTCTTTTTGCTGCCACCGTCTTATGTGTTCATCTTCATGGCCGCACTGCTTGCCTTTGTCATCGGCCGGTGGTCACTATCGCTGCTTACGCTTATCGGGCTCTTTATCATTGACTGGCTTGGATACTGGGAACCCACAATGAATACACTTGCACTCGTAATTGTCGCCACAATCCTATCAATCATCATCGGCGTCCCGCTAGGCATCGCTTGTGGAAAAATAGACCGATTGTCCCGAATTGTCAAGCCAATACTGGACTTCATGCAGACGATGCCGGCATTTGTCTACCTGCTTCCCGCCGTATTTCTATTCGGCCTAGGAATCGTTCCTGGCGTGATCGCCTCTATTATTTTTGCCGTTCCTCCTACCATTCGTCTAACGGAACTCGGCATACGTCAAGTGCCGCACGATATGATCGAAGCAGCTTCGGCGTTCGGCTCTACATCCATGCAGACCTTATGGAAGGTACAGCTTCCCGTAGCCATGCCGACACTAATGGCCGGCGTGAATCAGACCATCATGCTAACGCTATCCATGGTCGTGATCGCATCCATGATCGGGGCACAAGGGATTGGCACCGAAGTCTATCGGGCTGTCACCATGCTTAAAATCGGCAAGGGATTCGAGGCAGGACTGTCTGTTGTACTGTTAGCCATCATCTTGGATCGTTTCTCTCAACAATGGCTGAAAAAACGGAGAACGAATAAACAAGGAGCGTGATGGAAATGAAACAGCGTCGTACAAAGTATTGGGTGCTGGTTGGACTTGTTGCTATGTTAGGCTGGACTTTGGCCGGATGCACTGACTCATCAAGCAGCACGGCTGGCAATGATGGAACCGCGAGTTCAACAGGTGACAGCATCGGGAAGCAGGTTGATTATAAGATTATCGGAATTGATGCCGGTGCAGGCATTATGCAATCAACAGAAGCAGCTCTTAAGGAATATGATCTGACCGATTGGAAGTTGATCGAAGGCTCCGGGGCGGCGATGACTGCCGCTCTCGATAAAGCGATCAAGAAGCAGGAGCCTATCATTATTACGGGTTGGACGCCACATTGGATGTTCGCGAAGTATGAATTGAAATACTTAGAGGATCCAAAGGGAATCTACGGCGGCGATGAAGAGATTCATACGATTGCTCGCAACGGATTGAAGGAAGATGAGCCAAGTGCGTACAAGACATTGGATAGATTCGAATGGACGGCTGCAGACATGGCCAAGGTAATGGTGGACATTCATGATGGTCAGGAGCCGAAGGATGCAGCTAAGGCTTGGATCGAAGCGAATACAGACAAAGTCCAGGCCTGGACGAGCGGAGTCGATAAGGTTGAGGGGAAGAAGCTCAAGCTTGGATATGTGGCTTGGGATTCCGAAATAGCGAGTACAAATATCATTGCTTCCGTATTAGAAAATGAAGTCGGGTATAAGGTCGATCTGATTCAGGTAGAGGCTGGCCCAATGTGGACAGGTGTTGCCAATGGCGACGTTGACGCAATTGTAGCAGCTTGGCTGCCTACTACCCATAAGGACTATTATGAGCGCTTCCAAAATAATGTGGACGATCTTGGCCCGAATTTGAACGGTACCAAAATTGGTCTCGTCGTCCCTTCTTATGTTAATATTCAATCGATTGAGGATATGAAGAAATAGACCCCACATTATGGGCAGTCCTTGTCTGATAGATAGAGCGGAAGCATCGTACCGTGATATCCAAGCCATCACAGATGATTATGCGCATCGTAATAGCGAATACACGATACTATCATCCATTTAAAAAAAGCGCCTGTGGCAAGGATCGGATTCCCGATTCAATGTCACATGGCGCTTCTTCAATTGCGTACATATAAGTTGTTATCCGTTAGCTTCTTCCTTGGTTCCATGAATCAAGGAACGGTGTCACTGATCCAACTGCCAACAAGGCAAGGCGATGCATCGCTCGCGTACACACCGTGTAGAACAGCTTGCGATCTGCTTCATTCCCATAAGCCTGCTCTTGCGCGTCAAATACAATAACTCCATCGAATTCAAGACCCTTCGCCAAGTAGGATGGGACAACCCATAGTCCAGATACGAACTGCTTCGTATGCTTCGATACCCGCTTCAATTGCGGGAAGCTGTGCTGCAAGCGTTCGTGAACCTGCGCCGCTGTCGCTTCATCCTTCGTAATAATTGCGATGGAAGCAAGCTCCCCTGCCTCAGTCCATGCCGATAGCTGCTTACTAGCTTGATCCAGCTGCTCCTCCTCGTCCTCGCAGCGAATGAGAATAGGCTCTTCACCCTCTCTACTGAAAGGCTCTACCTTCTCGCCATTTGGCAGCACACTGCTCGCGAGCTCCATAATATTTCGGGTGGAGCGATAGCTCTTGCGTAGCGTAATAACACCGGACTTCTTCTCTGAGAATACAGCTTGCAGCGCGGACGCCGACCCCATACGATTCGATTCGTAGATCGCTTGATTCCAATCGCCCAATATCGTGAAGCGGCTGCGTGGGAATAACCGTGTCAGCAGCGCATATTGGAATGGCGAATAGTCCTGCGCCTCATCGATCACTACATGACGAATATGGTTGAAGGTGTCGAATCCTTCTACACTTTCAATCAAATACAGCAATGGGGAAGCATCTTCAAACGGAATCATCCCCGATTCGAACTGCTTTACTGCCCGCTGGCCAATTGCCCGTATTGTCTCCACGTCAATGGTTTCATTGCCGCTCGCGATACCATCCGTCTGACGTGCCCAATGCTCAAGCTTGCGCATGCAGTCACAATACATCTCTTCCCAATCGACGAAGCGAAGCTCCTTCGCCTGCTTGCGGAACCGCTTCAACCACTTGTTCACCTGCTTGCGGCTCAAGTCGCGAAGCTCTTCTTCCGTCCCTAAATAATTCGGCTGCTGCTGCAGCTTGCGATAGACACGCTTCTGTTCCTTCACTGCCCAAGCACGAAGCTGTTCCAGCAGCCAATCTCTCAGCTTGTCCATCCGAGCAGGCAATGACCAATCCGCAAGCTGGCCATAGAATTGCTCCGCAAGCTGTTCGGTGCTAATAATCGTCCGCTTCGGCGTTCCGAAGCGAATGAAGCGCATGCCTTCCCGCTGCAAGGATTCAATATAGCGATCGAGGATCTGCTGATAACCCGCCGAAGCTTTCCATCTTGCCGCAGCCGCTTCGACTCTTGCCCCTCTAGAAGCTGTCCAGCGTTCCATGCCCTGCATGAGGCGTTCCGTCTGGTCATAAATGTCCTCAATATTACGCTCGGTGACGAGGCGATGCTCGATATAAGATTGGAACGTCGTCTGCGTCATATTCTCCTCACCAAGCTCAGGCAATATGCTGGACACGTAATCATTGAATAGATCATTCGGTGAGAATAAGATAATTTGCTCGGAGCGCATGCTGCTGCGATATTTGTACAGCAGGTACGCAATTCGCTGCATAGCTGCTGACGTCTTGCCGCTTCCTGCCGCTCCCTGCACAATAAGCACATCATGCAGGTCATCCCGGATAATCGCATTCTGCTCGCGCTGTATCGTGCTGACGATACTCTTCATCTTCGTGTCAGCGCTCCGCTTCAGCATCTCCTTCAGCATGTCGTCGCCGATCTGAATACCGGTATCGAAGACAGCCTCCAAGCGGCCATTTCGAATAAGGAACTGACGCTTGAGCGTCATCTCTCCTTCAATAACTCCTGCTGGAGTCCGATATTGCACCGGACCTGGCGCATAATCATAGAACAACCCGGCTATCGGCGTACGCCAATCGTAAACAAGATGTTCTCCGCTCTCTTCATCCGACACGGACATGAGCCCGATATAGACTGGTAGCGTCTCCATGTCACCATCTTCTATAAAGTCAACGCGCCCGAAGTAAGGCGCCTGAATATGCTTGCGCAGCTTGTTCAGCCATTTGGCTGCATGCTTCTGTACGCGTTCGTGGCTTGCCAAGTCCTTCGCCTGCTGCATGATGCTCACATACGTCTCGAACATCTCGTCATTATCGACCGATACCTCGTCCCAGAATTGGCGCTTCATCTCCACAATTTCTGCTTGACGTTCCTCAGCGGTCGCTTCTAATGCAGTGATCTGGCGATCCATTAAGCGAAGCACGCCTGTTAGATATAATTCTTCCTCATCCCTCATGGATGGTTGTTCGTTCACCTTGCAACTCCTTTCTGCCTGCTGGCCGATTCGAATCCTCTTAGGATCTGTATCGAAAAGTACTATTATATCCTAAACTTAGGCCCCATGTAACGTCCCTGCACTTTCATTTGCATTCTCCGCATCATCTAAGTGAAGAATGACCGTTTCAAGCGCCTTCACCACATCATCCTGCGACATACTCGGCATGTTGGAATAACGAGCTGCCTGTACGGGCAAAAAAGGGATATGAATAAATCCGCCGCGCTTATAATTTGGATCTTGCTGCTCATTAAGAAGGTGCATCAGCTGGTAAAATATCGCATTACACACGAACGTTCCCGCTGTATAGGAAATCGAGCATGGGATGCCCTCTTCTTGTACAGCCGCGCGAATTGCCTTCAAAGGCATACGGGCCCAATAGGCAACTGGCCCATTCTCGACAATGGCTCCATCAGTTGGCTGCGCCCCATCATTATCAGGTATGCGTGCATCCTTCAAATTAATGGCTACACGTTCCAGCGTAATATCCGGTCTGCCTCCGGCTTGACCGACACAGATCACGGCTTCCGGCTTCACTTGCTCCATTACTTCCGCCAGCACGGTTCCCGCCCGCTCGAATGAGGTTGGAAGCTGGATGGCATGAACGTCGTAACGTCCGATACTGCGACCATGAAACAGCTTAACTGCCTCCCAAGAAGGATTAATCGTTTCATTGCCGAATGGGTCAAACCCTGTGATGATTACTGTGTTGCTCATCGATACAGCACCCCGCTCTGTTTTATTTTCAATACGTAGGAAATATGCTATTCTTGTCAACGAATGTGAAAGGAGATACATACCATGTCACAACTAGATATTTCATCCCTCATCCTGCTCGGATTTGCAGGACTCGGCATTGTAAGCGGCAATTCTACCGTTACGATCGCGATGGTCGTTCTTCTGCTGCTCCGCGTGACGAACATGCAGAGCCTATTCCCTTGGATTGAGAAGTACGGACTAACCGTTGGCATCATTATCTTGACGATCGGAGTCATGGCACCGATTGCAAGCGGCAAGATGTCCATCGATACGATCGCGCAATCCTTCATGAATTGGAAGTCGCTGTTAGCTATCGCCGTCGGAATCCTCGTTGCGTATTTGGGAGGCCGTGGTGCCCAATTAATGACTCAATCTCCAACTGTGGTCGCTGGTCTGCTCGTAGGCACCGTCCTTGGCGTGGCCTTGTTCCGCGGTGTTCCGGTCGGCCCTCTCATTGCAGCAGGCATATTGTCATTGCTGCTCGGGAAATCATAACGATGACCTCGAATCATCTTCATCATACGATGATTCCTGATATACGGCAAATCACCTATTAGGGCTATTTTTCTCGCATAGCAGCTGTTTTAGCTGCCGCATATTAGCAGTTGAGCAGCATATATGATCGATGGGATTAGGCACGTCAAATGTTAAATTTGTGCAACAAAATGATTGACAATATTTCATCCACAGTGCTAGAATCAACAAGCAGACAGGACGATAACAATGAATCGTCCAACTAAATTGATGCAGAAAGGCAGGTAAACTCCATGTTGACAGTACAATTGCTAAATCAACACATTGATAACGCAGCACAAGCAATTTCATATCAGTGGAGCCCTGCTGAACCGAGCGATCTGACTGGTTTCTAACCATTAGATCGAACGGAAGAATGAATCCATTTCGATAGATCATGAGGTACTGATTGGGTAATCGCCAATCAAGTGCCATGATGGATTTCGGATCGTGGAATCAGGATTGGACAACGGGCGCTCACCGCTCGTACATATGACCTTATTCAACAAGGGATATCGTTTACGAACGGTATGCCCTTTTTTTATTGTCTGACGATCAATCTGCAACAAATGACAAAGGATGTGAATGTATGTTTTCCGTACTAGGAAAGCTCGGCTGGTTCTTTAAAGAACACAAAACGAGATACTTAATCGGGGTAACCCTGCTCATCGCAGTAGGCATACTTGAACTTCTGCCTCCCCGACTGCTTGGTAATGCTATCGATGAGATCGTAACAGGTGCGATCACGTGGCAATCTCTTACGAAGTACCTATTTTACATTCTCGGTTCCATGGTTATCATTTATGGAATTACGTATGTATGGATGTATCAAATCTTCGGCGGAGCCAACCTTGTGGAGCGCAAGCTGCGCTCCAAGCTGATGCGCCAGTTCTTGAAGATGACGCCTCCGTTCTTCGAGAAGAATCGTACAGGCGACTTAATGGCTCGATCAACGAATGACCTGCGTTCCGTTGCCATGACAACTGGCTTCGGCATGCTTACCTTAACCGACTCGACTGCATTTCTCGCGACCGTGCTTGTCGCAATGCTTATTATGCAGTGGAAGCTGACACTTGCGGTGCTGCTCCCGCTGCCCTTCATCGCCATCGCAATGAAGATATTCGGCAAGAAGATTCATGAGCGCTACACCATTGCACAGGATGCGTTCGGCAAAATGAATGATCAGGTGCTCGAATCAGTTGGCGGTGTGCGCGTACTTCGCGCCTATGTACAAGAGAAATCAGATGAACAGCACTTCCGCAACATCGTACAGGACGTGTATGAGAAGAATGTCGCTGTTGCCAAAATTGACGCGTTGTTCGATCCGGTTATTCGCTTGTTTATCGGACTTAGCTATATGATCGGGCTTGGATTCGGTGCTTATCTGATTATTCATAATGAGATGACACTAGGTGAATTGCTGACATTCAATATGTACCTTGGATTTATGATCTGGCCAATGTTTGCCATAGGAGAACTTATCAATGTTATGCAGCGCGGGAATGCCGCAATGGATCGGGTAAACGAAGTTCTTCATTACACCCCAGATGTACAGGATGCAGCGCAACCGAAGGAAGTCGATGTTCCAGCGACTTTTACTTGGAAGCATTACAAATTCCAGTATCCATCGTCGACGGTGCCTAATCTGGAGGACATTTCACTTACGCTGCGCAAAGGTCAGACGTTGGGCATTGTCGGGCGTACCGGCAGCGGCAAGTCAACGTTCATTAAACAATTGCTGCGGGAATACCCGATTGGAAATGGTCAGTTCTTAATTAATGATGTGCCGCTCGATCAAATTCCAATGGATCAACTCCACAGCTGGATCGGTTATGTGCCGCAGGAGCAAATTCTATTCTCAAAGACCGTGAAAGAAAATATTCTACACGGTTCAGAACATGGTACGGAACAAGATGTGATGAATGCCATCGATACGGCCTCCTTCACACATGACCTTCCTACCCTGGTCAACGGTATCGACACGATCGTTGGTGAGAAAGGTGTGGCGCTGTCTGGCGGTCAGAAGCAGCGTGTATCTCTGGCACGTGCCTTCATTAAAGACCCAGAAGTGCTTATTTTGGATGATGCCCTCTCTGCGGTAGATGCACGGACAGAAGCGAATATTATTAAGAATATTCGTGAGCAGCGTGCCGGCAAGACGACACTCATTACCACACACCGTCTGTCTGCCATCGAGCATGCAGATATGATTATTGTCATGGATGACGGACGCATCGTCGAGCAAGGCACGCACGAGCAACTGCTCCAGCAAGGCGGCTGGTATAAGGAACAGTATGACCGCCAGCAATTGGAGTCTGGATTGTAAGAAGGGAGGAAATACACCGTGGAAATGGAACAACAAAAAGAAGCGCCTCGTCATGTAGGCAGACGATTATGGCGCTATGCGTTGAAATATAAAGGTACGTTCATACTTGCACTACTCATGTTGGCGCTGGCCGTGGCGGCAGAGCTGTCCGGCCCATTCATCGCCAAGACGATTATCGATAAGCATATCTTGGGGATTGAGAAGCCCTATTATGAAGTTAATGCGCTAGCAGAGGGTGCCATCACATACGAAGGACGTACCTTAAAGCGCGAGGATCGTTTTGAGCCTGGCGAGGAGAAAGGCGCCGAAGCACGCATTCTGCAAGTCGGCTCCCAATTCCTATTCGTGAATGGACACATTCCTGAACAAGCAACGGGTGATCGGATATTCAAGGATGGAACCTTGACGATCGGAACGGGCGATAAGGCTTATAGCTCCCCTGCTATCGTCATGTCTCTGCAAGAGATATTGCATTTCTACGAGCCGGAGATTGCAAGCATCGTGAAGTTGATGGCTCTCTATTTTGGATTGCTTGTCGTGAGTATCTTCATGAGCTTCGGCAAGACACTTGGCTTACAGACGGCTGCGAACCGAGTTATTCGAACACTTCGCGGCGATGTCTATGCCCATGTGCAGCGTCTGCCAATCCCGTACTTCGATAACCTGCCCGCAGGGAAGGTTGTCTCACGTGTAACTAATGATACCGAAGCAGTGAAAGACTTGTTCGTCTCCGTACTAGCGAATTTCACATCTGGGATCATTACGATATCCGGTATTTATGTCGCACTGTTCATCTTGGATGTAAAGTTGGCGCTCGTCTGCATGTTCGTGCTGCCACTTATCGTATTGTGGGTTATTCTGTACCGTAAGTTCGCTACTCGCTACAACAAGATCATTCGTTCGCGACTGAGCTCCATTAACGCCATGATCAACGAATCGATCCAAGGGATGCCTGTCATTCGTGCATTCCGCCGTCAGCGTCACACAATGGATGAATTCAATGCCATGAACGACGAGTACTTTACGTACCAGAATAAGATGCTGAACTTGAATGCATTCACCTCGCACAACTTGGTTAATGTACTGCGCAACATCGCATTTGCGGTTGTGCTCTGGTATTTCGCCGGCGCTTCCTTGAACGGCTCCGGGATCATCACGCTCGGCGTGCTGTATGCATTCACCGATCTGTTGAACCGCTTGTTCCATCCAATTATCGGAATGGTGAACCAACTGGCCAATCTCGATTCATCCATCGTCTCGGCTGGGCGCGTCTTCGAGCTCATGGATGAATATGGTGAAGAGCTCGACGAAGGCTCCATGCCGCGCTATAAGGGGCATGTTGAGTTTGACAGCGTCTCCTTCGCTTATAAGGAAGATTACGTCTTGAAGAACATCAATTTCGAGGCGAAGCCAGGACAGACGGTTGCTCTCGTCGGCCATACTGGTTCCGGAAAGAGCTCAATAATGAACTTGCTCTTCCGTTTCTACGACCCGCAAAAAGGGGAAATCCGCATTGACGGTACGCCTATCACGAGCGTTCCGAAGCAATGGATTCGCGAGCATATGGGAATCGTGCTGCAAGATCCGTTCCTCTTCACCGGAACAATCGCCAGCAATGTCAGTCTCGGCGATCCGCGCATTTCGCGCCAACAGGTGGAGGACGCCTTGAAGGCCGTCGGCGCAGATCGAATATTGAAGCAGCTTCCGAACGGTATTGATGAGACCGTTATCGAGAAGGGAAGCACACTCTCAGCCGGACAGCGTCAGTTGATTTCCTTCGCCCGTGCTCTAGCGTTCCAGCCTTCCATCTTAATCTTGGATGAGGCAACTGCGAACATTGATACGGAAACAGAGGCTCTGATTCAAGAGGCACTCGATGTATTGAAGCGTGGACGTACCACATTCATCATCGCCCACCGCTTATCGACGATTCGCAGTGCGGATGTGATTCTTGTGCTCCATCGTGGTGAGATTGTAGAACAAGGCTCCCATGATGAGCTTATGGAACTGCAAGGACGTTACTATAAGATGTACCAGCTCCAGCAAGGTTCAGTCGCTGCACCTATAGAGCATACCGCAGCAGTTTTATCCAGTACGAAGCTTGGCACGAGTTCGGCTTCTGCTGTCCCTACGACCTAATCGATCATAATCAATAAGAAGAGCGTTCACTACGTCTGCATAAGCAGACATGGTGAACGCTCTTTCTGAACGTACAATCAGTTAACGCAGGGAACACTTATTTTTAATAAAGTGGATTTGATTCTCTACTCGATTGAGTTCCTGCTCCAGATCATAAGACATGCCTCCAATCGCCTTTGAACGAAGCGATTCAAGTTCTGCCTTAAGCTGCGGCAAATCGGTACTTGCCTGAGAGCAGGAGTAGTCGCTCTCCAGATTCAGATGATCCATCGATTTGGCATCCTCCTTGAAAGGCGTTAGACAACAGGAACGGCAATACTTCATAACTGCAATATCGAGGATAAGCCAACATGATTCCTGTATACATGCTTAATTGTTATTGCAGTTACTTGTGTTTGCCTTTTGCATTATTGGCATCTGAAGTACGCGTCGTCGTATTTTGACGGGAATGTCCTTGTTGTTTATGTGCCATTTGTTTACACTCCTTTGTCTTGTGCTTTGTCGTCTGTCATCCATGAGTTGGGAAGGTCAGCATTGCACGCAAGTTTATTCCTTCTTCCGGAAGTACGAGGCATCAGGCATCATATAATGAATGAGTATCCGTCTAGCCTTGCTGCTTCGGAATCTGGTTCAAGCTTGCTGCCCGGTGGGCAATCTTGCCTAGCTTCGGAGTTACCTGCTCCTCCATGACGCTGGCCTGATTCTGTTGTTGATGAATTCGCTGCGCTTTGTTATGCGGCATATTACTCACCTCCACTTATAGACTTCCCGCTTACCTCACATTTATAACGTCTTATGCCGATCTAATTCCTGTAGGATTTCTTCAAGTATCTTCAAACATATCTTGGGACTATCCTCCGAGCACAACCCGATCATCCACGAATTTCTCCCCACGAACACGCTCGAACTCGCGAAGCAAGGAATCTACCGTTAATGTCTGCTTCGACTTCGCTGGAATATCAAGCACGATTTTCCCCTTATCCATCATGATAAGGCGATTGCCTAGCCGTATGGCCTGCTCCATGTTGTGTGTTACCATGAGTGTAGTAAGCGCTGATGCTCGCACAATCTCTTCTGTTAGTCGAGTAATAAGCTCAGCTCGGCCGGGATCAAGGGCTGCCGTATGCTCATCAAGCAGCAAGATACTAGGCTGCGTGAACGTGGCCATCAATAAGCTTAAGGCTTGGCGCTCACCGCCAGATAATAATCCCACCTTAGCGTTCAAGCGATTCTCCAAACCAAGCTTAAGTCTGGACAATTCCTCTTTGAACAAGGTTCGGCGAGCGCGCGTAACACCGAATCCCAGCCCCCGTCTCGTTGCACGGCGCAGGGCAATGGACATATTCTCCTCAATCGTCATATCCGGTGCCGTTCCAGCCATCGGGTCTTGGAACACACGACCGATCCAGCGACTCCGGCGATGTTCTGACATGGATGTTACCTCATGACCATCTAACGAGACGCTACCTACATCAGGCGCGATCACTCCGGAAATAATATTCATTAGGGTCGATTTGCCTGCACCATTGCTGCCAATAACCGTAACGAAGTCGCCAGGTTGTAAATGCAGTTGAATATGAGACAATGCCATCTTCTCATCAGCCGTATTCGCATTAAAAAACTTACTTACTTGATTGACATGCAGCATCTCTATTCACCACCCTTTTGAATCATCTGGATAGCACGAAGCTTGCTTGCACGACGTTGATTCCATGACTTGCGAATCATCGGTATCGTTAAGGCAATAATAACGATAATTGATGTGAGCAGCTTCAAATCGGTTGCATTCATTTGCATTCGCAAAGCAATTGCGATAATGACCCGATACAGAACAGCACCTAGCACCACAGCTAGCGTAGCACGCATGATCGTGCGATGGCCAAATATCGCCTCACCGATAATGACAGAGGCCAGCCCCACAACAATCATGCCTACCCCGGATTGGATATCCGCGAACCCTTGGGATTGCGCAACAAGTGCGCCTGATAGAGCAACAAGTGCATTCGAGAGACTGACGCCAAGAATAATCGTATTGTCGGTATGCACACCGAAGCTGCGAATCATCCGCGGGTTGTTCCCCGTCGCGCGCAGTGACAAACCAATTTCCGTACGCAAAAACCAGTCCAGACCAAATTTAATAAGCAGCGCAAATGCTCCCATTACCAAAAGCAGCGTAAATCCATGCGATAGAGGCGTCAGCAGCGTTTCATTCTGCATCAGGCCAATATTGGCCTTGCCCATAATCCGCAAATTAATGGAATGCAAAGCAATCATCATCAATATGCCAGATAGAAGTGCGTTGATTTTCCCCTTCGTATGAATAAGACCCGTAATCATGCCTGCAATTCCACCACCGAGAAATGCAAGCAGCGTACCAATCCAAGGCGATATGCCCGAAGTTATTGATAATGCAGCGATCGCTGCACCCGTCGTAAAGCTTCCGTCTACCGTTAAATCCGGGAAATCAAGTATGCGAAATGTTAAGTATACCCCTAACGCCATTACAGCATATAACACACCTAACTCGGCCGATTTCAGCATCGCTAATCCAAATCCATCCACGAGCCATCGCTCCTTCCTCGATTCGTATAAATGAACGAACGGCCCGTATCGAAATCAACCCGAACGACCACTTATGATCGCGGTCGCCAAGCCGTTATCGTACAGGCCGTATGTAGTGCGGCTGCCTGCTTACACTTGATGCGCGATTAATGCCTCATAGAACGGTTCGGTAAAGCATGATTCTGCTCTCTTTCGTCTTCCGCATGTGCAGCGAAGCAATGCATTCCGTCTTTATTGGAACAAGTTCTCCGGCTTGACCTGCTGCTTCATCGCATCCGATACATCGAATCCTTGAGCAGCTGCAGCCTTCAGGTTCAACGCCAAATCGAGAGATTCAGGAATACGAGCGGAAACATCAGCCGGTTTCTTGCCGTCCTTGAGGATTTCAACAGCCATCTTGCCGGTCGTATAACCTAGATCGAAATATTCGAAGCCGAAGGAAGCAACACCGCCGTTCTTTACTGAGTCTTTCTCTGCAACGAACACCGGAATCTTATTGTCATTGCCCACACCAATAACCGAGTTCAACGCACTTACGACTGTATTATCAGAAGGAACATAAATGGCCTGCACCTTGCCAATAAGCGATTCCGCAGCTTGCTTCACTTCCGAGCTATTCGTTACAGGGGCTTTGACAACCGACAACCCGAGCTTTGTTAGAGCTTCCTCAGCTTTCTGGACATTGACTACGGTGTTTTGCTCGCCTTCATTCGCGATGATGCCTACTGATGCAATATCTTTGACATTGTCCTTAATGAACTCCATCAACTTGGAGATCGCTTCTGGATGCAGATCTGTCGTTCCCGTCACATTGCCGCCAGGGCTCTCCATGCTCTGCACAAGACCCGCTCCTACAGGATCCGTAACCGCCGTAAACAGCACAGGAATATCCTTCGTCTCCTTCGCTGCAGCTTGAGAAACCGATGTGCCAATCCCTAAAATGAGATCCACTCCGCCCGTCGCGAATTTCTGCGCGATCGTAGCTGCATTTGTCTGATCACCCTGAGCATTCTGATAATCCAGTACTAAGTTCTCTCCTTCGACATAACCATTATCCTTTAATGCTTGAACGAAGCCTTTATAGGCCTCATCGAGGGATGCATGATTGACAATCTGGGTAATGCCAATTTTGACTTTCTTGCCTTCAGCAGAGCCCTTAGCTCCTCCGCTCCCTTCACTAGTGGCATTATTGGCAGATCCACCATTCCCACATGCAGCTGCAAACAGCATCAGAAGCGACATAATTGCAGCCATAACAAGATGAAGACGAGATTTCATCATGACCATTCTCCCTTTCACATCATAAATTCTTGTAAACTATCATTTTTTCTTGGTTCACCACAACACTAATGTTGTTAGCAGTGGTCAATTTCAACAAAAATGATTTATCACATAAAAGCATAAAACCACAAAAGCTTAAAAGCATGATCCAAGTAACGCGTTATAGGCATATTGTACCTACATATTCCAACTCGTCAATAATAACGTTTGATAAATATGGCATTTTCTAGTATTTTATTTCATTTTTTTGTGTTTTTCTCTACTTTTTAAATAATCGCTGTCCTACATATAAAACAGCCACCCCTTCAGACATCGTAGTTTGAAAGAGTGGCTGTCATGTATGATTGTTTTCAAATGTATTTCTAAGCATGAAACGCAAGCAGAACAAGGTGCATCAGGAAGCCTCGAGACTTATCCGCTTCCTACGATATTCAATTTCAGCAAGAAGCATATCGACAAATGTAGCCTCCAATTGCATACGAACAGCTTCCTGATAAGCTTCTTGTAGTGATTCGTCGGTCAATAACGTGTACATAACGTGTAGATTATACCCCTTTGTTCACGTCTCTGTAATCACGTCTGCGTGCCACGCCATCCGCATAGGCCGCATCTACGACCGCATCACGAACCTTCGGCACAACTTGTGCATTAAAGACGCTCGGAATGATATAGAGTTCATTCAGCTCATCGGCAGGTACAACTTCAGCAATTGCATGTGCCGCTGCCAGCTTCATACGTTCTGTCACCTTGGACGCACGGCAATCCAGCACGCCGCGGAACAGCCCTGGGAAACAGAGAACATTATTGATTTGGTTCGGGTAATCCGAACGGCCTGTTGCAATAATGCGAGCAATATCTTCGATTTCGTCCGGATCGATTTCTGGAGTCGGATTGGCCATAGCAAATACGATTGGGTCGGAAGCCATTGTCATGACATCCTCTCTCTTCAATACACCTGGCCCGGATACGCCGATAAATACATCCGCACCTCGGATAACATCACTCAGAGAACCGCTCTCTAAGTTCGGATTTGTCTTCGATGCGTACCGATTCCATGCTTCATTTTCATACACGGTATCGCGTACTAGCGCACCCTGACGATCGACACCAATGATATTCACAACTCCTGCTGTGAGCAGCATCTCCGTGCATGCCATTCCGGCTGCACCTACGCCGCACAGCACAATCTTGCAATCCTCGATCGACTTGCCAACGATGCGCAACGCATTGAGAATTCCCGCCAGCATGACTACAGATGTACCATGCTGATCATCGTGGAAAATAGGAATATCCAATTTCTCGCTTAATCTCTGCTCAATTTCAAAGCAGCGCGGTGCCGATATGTCTTCCAAGTTAATGCCGCCAAATGCCGGCGCAATCGCTTCAATCGTTCGTATGATTTCTTCCGTGTCCTGCGTATCCAGACAGATCGGGAAAGCATCTACATTGGCAAACTGCTTGAACAGCATTGCCTTCCCTTCCATAACTGGCATTGCTGCCAGTGCTCCAATATTGCCAAGCCCCAGCACTGCCGTTCCATCCGAGATGACGGCAACCGTATCCCGCTTAATCGTCAACGTATAGGCGCGGTTAGGATCTTCGTGGATGGCCATACATACACGGGCAACACCTGGCGTATACACGCGTGACAGATCGTCACGGTTACGAATCGGTACTTTCGGGGTCATTTCAATCTTGCCGCCGAGGTGCATCAGGAATGTCTGATCCGAGACGTTCACGATCGTAACACCCTTCAGCTGCTTCAACCGCTGTACAATGCGATCACCTACACTGCCATCATACACATTGACCGTAACGTCTCGTACTGTAAATGCCGGTGTGCCGCGAATGACGTCTATCGCAACAATATCCCCGCCGCTCTCGCCGATTGCTGCTGCAATCTGAGCAAATGTACATACATGCTTGTCAATTTCCATTCGAATAATAATATTCGTGCTTGAACCTAGTGACTTGGCCATGGCTTGCACTCTCCCCTGAATCAACTGCTTCCTTAACGTTACAGACGTTCCAGTATACTAGCCAACAATGCAGTTCGACGCGGCAGCTCATGCAGCCAAATAAATTCCGACGGTGAATGTGCGCCATCTCCGCGCACACCTAATCCATCGAGCGTTGGTGCTCCACATGCTGCTATGAAATTCCCGTCGCTTACACCGCCCGTGCTTGTCTCCTCCAACTCCAAGTTCAATTGTTCTTTCGCTGCTTCTCTAGCTATCTGATACAGCTTCGCAATCGAATCTGTCCGCTCCATAGGGGGACGATTCATGTCTCCAGTCAATCGGAGACGAACATCGGGATGAATTGAAGCAAGTCCATGAATCCTCTCTACAAATTGATTGAAATCTTCCATCGTCCGGACGCGCACATCAATGTCTGCTTCGGCATAATCTGCTACCACATTGGCTCCAATTCCACCGCTTATTTTACCAACGTTCACATGTATGCCGCGTTCTGGGTCCGACATACGGTGAAGTTGAATAATTTGATGTGCTAACTCTTCGACAGCAGATACGCCCGATTCGGGATTGACACCCGCATGTGCTGCTTGTCCCTCAACAGATAGATAGAATCGACCACTACCCTTGCGAGCTGTCTTCAATGCTCCAGTAGGCTCCATCGGTGGCTCTAGCACGAAGGCCGCCTCGCAGTCTCTCGCATAGAATTCAATCCATTGTCGCGAAGTTGGACTTCCAATTTCTTCATCACTATTAATTAATAACACAATTGATAGCTGTTCGGGAAGTCTGTTTGTAAATTGTAGAATTTTTATCGCAAATAATGCTTGGATCAAGCTCGCCTTCATATCATATACACCAGGCCCGTAAGCCCGTTTGCTGTCTACGCGGAATGGCCTTCTCTTCGTCTCTCCCGCAGGCCATACAGTATCCGCATGGCCCACGAGCAATATGTTCCTCGGACCGCTGCCTACACGAACGACGAGCCTATCTCCATATCTATCATTCGGAACTCGTTCTACTACTGCACCAAGTTCCTTCTTGAAGCAATCCTCATACCAATCTATCATCCGGTCGGTTAACACTTTATTCGTTGATGGAGAATCCATATTCACACTCTGCTCCAGCAGGGCAAGCATTTCGGGCAGCCACCGTTCCAATTGCTCTATGAATTTCATATCTACTTTACCTGCCTTAATGGGATTGCGAATTGGAGCCGAACAATCGATCCAACCCGTACACCCGTTCTAAGATGAAGATAAATACGAGACTTAGCAATATCATGATGGAAGAAATAGACGCGACAAGCGGTGTTAACGATTCCTGCATATAATTGAAGATAGCCATCGGAAGTGTTGTCGTTGATGGAGATATTAAGAATAAGGATACCGTGACATTATCGAATGACGTCAGAAACGCAAACACCATTCCTGAGAAAATAGCAGGCCGAATAACTGGCAGGGTAATGTCCCAAAACGTGCGAATCGGATTCGCACCTAGAATAGCCGCCGCCCGCTCCAATGTATAATCGAAGGAACTGAGCCCGGTCAGCACAAGCCGTACGACGTATGGTACCGAGATCAAGATATGAGAGAGCAGCAACCCCGTAAAGGTACCAGCAAGTCCAATTCTCGTAAAAAATAGAAGTGCAGATATCCCTATAATCAAGGAAGGTACTGTCAATGGGGACAAGAGCAGCGCGTTGATCGCTCCACTCCCCTTGGGCTTATATTTGTGCAGTGCGAATGCAGCCAGTGTACCAATGATTGTCGCGATTACAGCTGTAATGGATGCCAGCTTCACACTTACCCAAAATGACTCAATGAACTCTGGACGGTCAAAAATTTTCACATACCACTGCAGCGAAAAGCCCTCTGGTGGAAAGCGAAGTACCCCCGTCGAAGTAAATGAGGTGGGCACGATAATAAGGAGCGGCGATATGACCATTAGAACGACGAGAAACGTAATGATGCCAAGCGGCGAAATTCGAAATCGTTTCGATTCGTTCATCATGACGAGAACACCTCCTTATATCGTTTCGTCTCAACCAATCGTGTAAATAGAGCCACGAGGCCAAGCGTCGAGCCAAGAAGCAAAAAGGCAAGCGCTGCGCCAAGCGACCAATCATAGGCAGCCATCATCTTCTCGTAGGCGATAACCGGCATTACCTTCACAGATGTCCCCCCCATAAGTGCAGGCGTGACAAAGGCACTCATCGCCAAGCTGAACACAAGCGTCGTGCCGGCAAATATGCCAGGCATGCTTAGCGGCAGCGTCACACTGAAGAACATCCGCGAACGGGAAGCACCTAGTATCCCTGCGGCCTTATACAGGGAAGCATCTACTGCATATAGGCTCGTTGCAATCGCAAGTACCATATAGACAATTAATGAATCTGCAAGACCGATAACGACGCCAAGTTCGTTGTACAACAGACGCAGCGGTTTCTCAATTACTCCTAGCGAGATAAGGGTGTTATTAATGAAGCCATCGTCGCCTAAGATGACCACCCAGCCGAAATTCCGGATGACGACGCTAATAAGATGAGGAGAAATAATGAGAAACGTAATGAATCCCCGCATTTTGGGCGTTGCCTGCGCCATATACA
Organism: Paenibacillus sp. UNC217MF; assembly: GCF_000686865.1. Classification (NCBI taxonomy): domain Bacteria; kingdom Bacillati; phylum Bacillota; class Bacilli; order Caryophanales; family Paenibacillaceae; genus Paenibacillus; species Paenibacillus sp. UNC217MF. The sequence continues at coordinate 619,486 of NZ_JMLT01000003.1, forward strand.
TGGCTACGGGATAGCCAAGTAGCAGGCACACGATAACTGTGTACAGACTAAGCTTGATTGTCCGCCACAGCACCTCTACATAGTATGGATCTTGAAAAAATAATGCATATTGCTCCAGTGTAAATGCACCGGTTCCTCCATCTTCACGAATGCTAATTACGAACATGTACAGCATCGGCAGTACAAATACACCCAATATCACGATCAGGCTGGGAACAAGCAGCAGTAGAGCTGCCCAAGACTTACTTCCTGCGGGCTTCGCCATATGCTAGCCCTCCTTCCGCGGGAAGACGATGACATCTTGCTCATCCCATGTAAGCTTCACCAGCTGTTCGTCTGACACATGCTGATGACGACGCTGGGAATGAGTTCGCACACTGATCAAACCATCGGCTGTTCGTACAACCATCTCTCCATACGAACCAAGGAAGGACACCAGCGAAACAGCTCCATGTGAGCAATTGGATTCATTCGAGGAATCTCCAGCTTCCGATCGTGCTGCTTCCATTCGAATATGTTCAGGCCGGACATAAGCGAGCACCTGCTCTCCTTCCTTGAACGAGTATCCATTCCGTTCAGCCTTTAGCCTTATTCCTCCTGCTGTACGCAGCTCCCCCCAATGATCGTTTACAGCAACGACAGTAGCTTCGAAGCGATTGGATTTGCCAATAAACTCATGCACGAACGCTGAGGCCGGCTCATGATAGATTTGCTCGGGAGTCCCAATCTGCTCTACGGCTCCGTGATCGAGCACGACAATTCGATCCGAGAGATACATTGCTTCTTCTTGATCATGTGTAACAAATATCGTCGTTACGCCGATTTCCTGCTGCAGACGCTTCATTTCCTCCCGCAATTCCTCTCTTAGCTTCGCATCGAGATTACTAAGCGGTTCATCCAGCAGCAGCAGTGACGGCTCCGTCACAAGTGCCCGTGCGATAGCGATCCGCTGCCGCTGTCCTCCTGACAATTGCTTCGGATATCGATCAATGACATGCGGAAGCTTCACGAGATCAAGCACCTTCTTCACGCGATCCGCCATCTCCGATTTCGATGTCTTTCTCAGCTTCAAGCCGTATGCAACATTTTCCCCCACTGTCATATGCGGAAATAACGAGTACGTCTGAAATACCATGCCGAGGTCTCGTTTATTCGCTGGGACACCATGCATGGGTTTGCCTTTAATTCGCAGTTCTCCTCCATCCGGTTCTAAGAAGCCGGCGATCATATTTAATGTCGTCGTCTTCCCACAACCCGAAGGCCCGAGGAAAGTAACACACTCTCCCCGTTCCACTCCCAAGTTGAAATTGTCAACGACGACCGTTCCACCGAAGCGCTTATGAACGCCCTGCAATTCTACGTCGTACGTGATCGTCATGAGCTATCCTCCATCCTAATTATCTATAAGTTATTTACCTACGAGAGGCGCTACTTCCTTATTGAACTGATCGAGCCATTGCTTCGTATTGTCACTAATGACACCATAGTCAAATTTCACAATTTTACTTTTATCAAAATCAAGCAGCTTCGCTGTATCCTCAGGCAGCTTCACATCAACAGCCGTGTTGTAATACAATTTCGTCGCATACAGCGTCTGAACTTCATCCGTCAGAAGGAAATCGATGAATGCTTTGGCCGCATTAGGATGCTTCGCACCCTTGATTAGGGAAGCGACGTTCGGCACGATGTTGGCGCCTTCTTTCGGAATGACGAACTGCAAGTCCACGCCTTGATCCTTCTGTACGATACTTCTTGCCATCGTCCAAGCTGTATAGGCTGCCGTATTATTTTGCAAATTCTGCTGCAGCTGAGCCGCGGTCTTCGCGAATGTCGGCATATAACCTGCAATCGTCTTCAGCTTATCGAAGCCTGCAGCCATGTCCTTCTCAGAACCGCCATTGGCATAAGCAAGCATAATGGTGGCTGAACGGCCGAAGTTGCTCGACATTTCTGTCAGCGTAATATTTCCCTTCATGGCAGGAAGAGCAAGATCATTCCAAGACTCCGGTACAGGCAGTCCCTTCTCCTTCACCAGCTTGACATTGTATGAGATGCCCATTGGGGTATAGTTGACCGTTACGCCGCTGTTTTCATTGATCTTCAGTTGTTCGTCAACTTTGGACATGTTCGGAATCTGTGCAGGATCGAGTGCTTCCCATAGTCCCTTCTCGCGGCCTGCCTCCTGCTCGCCACCTTCAATGACGGCTACATCAATTTGCGGAGATCCCTGCTGCGCCGTGACCTTGGCCACAATATCTGTCGATACGCCCGATACATAGGACAGCTTTACGTCTGGGTATTTTTCATTGAACTTTTTGAAAATTTCGTCCTTCATCAAGGTCTCCACCGTAGCTCCATTCCCGGCGATAACCAATTCACCTTCCACAGACGAACCATTGGAACCGCTTCCATCTTTGCTGCTGGAATTTGAAGATCCGCAAGCAGCCAACAAAGAGCCGATCAAGGTTAAAGTTAATATCAATGATGCCCAGCGACGTGCTTTCATTGTATTCCTCCCCCAAATTTGTTCACTATTCGTGAACAGTGTTTATAATTGGTGAATCTTGGTTTGATTTTAGCATAGGGGCATGGTATGTTCAATATAGAACCATGAAATTTGTCACATTTTAACACAATTTGTACCCAGCACTCGCACAATTACTTGAACAACGCCATATTTCCATTTGTCAGCATCATGCCACCAATTGAAAATATCGGCTAGTACGATCATAGGAGAGAGAATATGGAGCACTATCTGTCATCCGTTCAGAAATGCTGTACACTGCTGAAGCTGTTTCTTCACGGATCGAAGGAATGGGGAGTCACGGATTTAAGCCGCGAATTGCAGTGGTCTAAGGGGGCTGTCCATAAAATGCTGACCACCTTGGAGAGCGAAGGACTGATCAAGCAGCATCCACGGACGAAGCTGTATTCATTAGGGTATACACTGCTGGAATTAGGAAATAAGGTAAAAAACGATGATGATATGGTCAGCTTTGCAAGACCTTACTTGCAGCAGCTCGCAGAATTGACGAAGGAGTCGGTATGCTTATGTATTCGCGATCAGCTGGACGCGATCTATGTCGACAAGCTCGACTCCCCGCTGCCAATCCGCTTCATCATTGATGCCTATCGGCGGTTTCCGCTCTATGCGACAAGTGCCTCGCGCGTTATTCTGGCCTATAGTCCGGAGTCGCTGCAGCAGGCCTTGCTTGAAGAACCAATGATTGCTTTTACGAACTACTCCATCACGGAGCGCGAGCAAATGAGCGAGCGTCTTGCAAATATCCGTGAACAGGGCTATGAGATGAGCTCGAACATGCGCAATATTGGCGTAACGGGCATTGCTGCACCGATCTTCCATGGTGATGGCTCTGTACATGCATCTATTAGCTTAATCGGCCCGAGTGATCGAATGGAGCCTCATGTCGATCGCTGGATCAGCATGCTGCTGCAGGTGACCCAAGAGATGTCGCGCCTGCACGGCTTTAGTTAGACGCGTATCCTTGCAAGCAATGCATCGCCCTCATCATACATAAGGGAAGCTGGATTGAAGAGGAACCTTCCCCTTAATCAGCTTCCCTTATTGTTGTTCTTGCTATTAGATGAGCACGATTAGCATACCGTAACCGTTACTCACGGTTCAGTTCGAGCCACTGCGACCCGTCATGTTTATTGATCGTAAACGTGAAGCCTAGCATTTGCGACAGTGAGCGGAGCGGAACATATAATTGCCCATCCTTCACTTCTGGTGCTAGCGGCATGACAAGCGTCTGCCCACCAACCTTCGCCTGCTTGCTATTCATCGTTAGTTCCGCTACTGCTCCCGTAATATCATCAGTTATGGTTAGCTTCGTCTTGCCTTCCCATTTCAGCTTCGCATCGAATTCCTCCGTAATAAAGCGCAGCGGAACCATCATCGTTCCACTCTTCGTATACGGCAGCGCCATATCATCATAGAACCAGTCGTCATAGTTCGTTGTTGAGACTGGGATTGTCGTCCACTTCTTCGTTACTCCCACTTGCTTCAGCCATTTGTGCGCTACAGATGAAGGGTCGAAGTGTCTGAGCCACTTGCCAGGCGTCATCTCTGGATCTGTTAGGGATACGGAAGAGGAGAAATCCACGTCATCCACCTTCACATTTCCATTCAGATTGCTGTATTCGGTTGATTGGTTAATGGTAACCTTCTTGAACGGAGCTCCAGCAGAAGCCGGAACAGCGATCGCCAGCGATGCATTCAGCTTGCGAATATTCGATTCCTGATCTGCATACAGATCCAAGACGAGCTTCGTATCTGGCCCGAGCAGAACGGCCGCGTCCGGATTGCTCTTCACCCAAGCCTCATAACCTTGATCGAGCTGTGAAATGATGGATGGCAGCTGTTCTTTGAACATTTTGTACGCCGATAATCCAAATGCCTCGCCATCCTTCAGCATATCTGGAACCTCTCCCTCCATCTCAGGAGCTGCTTGCGAAAGCGCAGCCGTTAGCATCGGTACGTACCACTTGCCCATTTCCAGAAACCAAGCCTTCATGCCCTCTTCGTCCTTCAAAGCAGATTGAAGCAGTTGCTTCACCCATGGCACCAGTTCATTGCCTCCGAATTCAATATGGAGCTGCGATAATGGCAGCGATTGTCCCATTATTTGCTCTGTGACTTGCTTTACAGATGCATTTTGAGGATTCGGTGCATGCTTGCCAAATAGCGTTATCGTAGATTCAGTAAAAGCCTTCAATTGCTTTGAAGCAGGTTGAACCGTAGATAAAAGTTGAGTATTCATATCATTGCTCATTACAATAGGGGATTTAGCTCCCTCCAGCTTAAGCGCCATGCGATTGTCTTTCCTGCCAATTGTGAACGGAACCTCGTCGCTTGCCACCTTCAGCTTGCCACTCATCGAAAAACGCTGGGCATCCTGCGCCTTCACTTGAATTGTCAATTGCGCATCGTTGAATGCTTTTATCATTGCAGTATCATCATCTTGCAGCTTGCCAGATGCCGGCTCAAAATGAATGCTCATCGTCTGCTGTGCTTCATACGAGTTGATGTCCAGCTGCTTCTTCATGACCTTCGTCACATCAAGTCCGCCAATTGATTGACAGCCTGTTAGCAGCACAAGCACTGCCGCCATGCACATTGCTAACCACTTGCATGTTTTCATGTCCCGTTTCCCCTCTTTCCATTTCATATCGAATACCTGCCTTTACAATTCCGATCTGATACGTAAGCTGTATGTATCTCATGACCATTATGAAGGACATCGGAATACCGTGTAAAGAAATAATTCCAACAATATATCGGAGATCCCCTGTTGGCTGCAGTTACTCCTGCAATTACTCTAGTGGTTGTTCTTGTAGTTGTTCTTGCAATTCATCTGCATCTATATCAGCAGTCCTCCAACCGTCTCACTGCCTGATTAGAAAAAGCGCTGACAGCTATATTCTAAGAATACAGCGAACAGCGCCAATTGTAGCAATGCCTATTCAATCATTCATATGGAAGTACTAGACATCTAATTAGCTATTCGTTCATTGTGGAAAATCACTGAACTCCGCTTCATTCCACATTGCAAATTACAGAACCTTGATTGGAGCCAAGCTCCACACTTCCTGATGGGTTGCTACAGCTTCTGGTTCCAAGGTAACAAGCGGCCCGAGTGACTCTAGTTCCAATATATGCTCGTTCGTATACAATTCAAAGGAGCAACCCCCGTCCGGATAACTCGCACCAGAAATCGGTTCATAGCGCTTCTCAAAAACGATTCCATTTCTTGTATAAGACGCCTTGCCCTCCTCTTGTAGCATACCGAACTTGAACGCTTGCTTCAGGTGAGCAACTTGCTTCACTTCGATGTGTCGTTCTCCCCATGTCACCCGTTCATCATTCATAGCAGCATATGGCCACAGCGAAATGGAGCGGTTTGGGAGCAGGCCGGTATCTCTTGTAATCTGCGGAACAACAGCTGTACCACCCGGTGCCATAACCGTGATCGCCCACGGTGCCAGCTGAATCGGCCATGCTCCCTTATTGGCAATACGGTGGATGACAACGACGTCGTCTTGCTGAAAAATCAGCTCGATCTCCTTGGCGCATTGCGTCCATGGTTCTACCGGAGCAATCAATCTCACGCCTGACGCTGTTCGTACGTATTCAATAGGCCGATCATCCGGCGTGTACGTCCGTGGATAAGCTTCTGGACTTGCCCATAACCGATGCCCGCCGCGAAGCAGCCAACCGTCGCTGCCTAAGGCATGGAACGCTTCTCCCTCCTGGCGGATTGCTCCTTCACGATCCTCGAACAGCATATTTTCTTGACCGCATAAGCTGAAATGCATAATTCGGATGCCAAATGTTAGCGGCACAATTACCTCATAGGTTCCATTCTCTAGGTGCAAACTCTCGCCCCAGCGTTCATGCTGAATGGTATTCATCTGTAAAGCAGCCACTGCCGCTCCCCCTTCCGTCCTCATTCCCTTTTGATCTTCTCTCTATACTGCTTTAATGGCACTATTACGTACTTTACTATCTATGCGATTCAATCGTTTATACTAACAATCAATAACATTCAGCAACACTCGTTAATCCTTATGTTCCACTATCACTTACATCTCAGTATTAACAGAATTCAGTATCTCTTATGTCTCATTATTAATAGAATTCAGTATCTCTTATATCTCAGTATTAATAGAATTCAGCATCACTTATATTTAAGTATTAATAGGATTCAATTGTTAATATTACGATGTCTTCCAAAATTCGCTCATGGCTTTACTTGCTCATACCCACATGCCATGGCGAAACGGCAGAAGGCCTCGCGTCCCAACTCATCATGCTTGAATACGCCCGCTTGACCCAGTATGGTCACAAACTTATTGCCGATCTCATGCAAAATGACCTGTCTAGCCTTATCAACTGCCATAATCCCGTATTGATCCAGTAATTGATCCACCCAAACACGATGAGGATATAGGCTATCGGTTTCTTTCAGTTGATCCCTTGCCTCCATCCATTGTCCTTGTTCGGACAACAGAGTCGTAATCCGCTCAATATCTTGCTTCAGACGCCCTGGGAGAATCGCAAGCCCCATCACTTCAATTAAGCCGATATTTTCTCTCTTAATATGGTGATGCTCTCGGTGTGGATGGAATATGCCCTCAGGGTGAACCTCATCTGTGCGATTGTTGCGAAGCACCAAGTCCATCTCGAATAACGAACCCCGGCGCCTTACAATTGGCGTGATCGTATTGTGACGAATCGATTCCCCGTCACGAGTCGTACTCGCTGCAATCCCTACGCTGTCATCACTGTACAGCTTCCACTGCTCATAGATTTCATCCGCACATTGAAGCAGGACATCCGGCTGCTCACCTTGCAGCCGCAGCACTGACATCGGCCAGCGAACAATCCCTGCGGTTACGCCAGGGTATGCCGAATGCGTGAACCGAGTCTCGATCGGCGCTCGTTCAATTGGGAACGTATGTCTGCCCGCTTGGAAATGATCATGACTGAGGATCGATCCGCCTACAATGGGCAGGTCAGCATTAGAACCAATGAAATAATGCGGGAATTGCTCCGTAAAGTGCAGCAAACGTGCAAACGTATTACGCGTTAGCTTCATCGGAATATGCTCACTGTTGAAAATAATGCTGTGCTCGTTATAATACACATACGGCGAGTATTGGAAATACCAGGATTCTCCGTTCAACTCCACTGGGAGAATGCGCAAATTTTGCCGGGCAGGATGATCCAGTCTTCCTGCATACCCTACATTATCCGCGCAGAGCAGACATTCGGGATAGTGAGATGCGGACAACTGTGCAGCAAGCGCAATTTCCTGCGGACTCTTCTCCGGCTTCGACAAGTTGATCGTCATTTCCATTTCACCGAACTCACTCATATGAAGCCAGTATTCATTGTTGCGGACACGATCAGTCCGAATATAATTGCACTTTTGATTGAGACGATAGAAATCATCGGTTGCCCGCTCCATTCCATCCGTCATCCGTATCCGTTGGAAACGGTCCTGCATCTCAGAAGGACGCGCCATGAGAAGCCCCATAATCCGAGCATCAAGTAGATCGCGCTGCGTCATAGTGTTATCTGGAAGAATGCCGCTCTTATAGGCATAATCCAGCAGCTCATCGAGTATAGGATGCGGTTCATCCGGAATTGCTTCCCATTTCTCATCTCGGAAGCTTGAACAAGGCTCTGGCAATTGGAATAAAGCTAATAGCTGATTGCGAACATAGGGCATATCAAGCCGATTCATCAGATCATGATGTACTGCATATCGAATCAAGGTCTCAATCGCGAAGCTTGCCCGCTGGGCAGATGCTCGCGACAGAACTAATCCTTCCACACCTTGTGTCATCTCGCATTCCTCCTCAGCTATCGTATCCGTGTGGACGTGCTTGATGCCATTTCCAAGCACTCTCGATCAACACATTCAGATCATCCCGCTTCGGATTCCAGCCCAGAACAGACTTCGCTTTGTTAGCGGATGCGATAAGCACAGCAGGGTCTCCGGCTCGGCGCTCTTCCACCACAGTTGGTACACTTCTTCCCGTAACCCGTTCTGCAGTCTGGATCACTTCCAGAACCGAAAACCCGTTGCCGCTGCCCAGATTGAACACATCGCTCTGACCGCCGCCGCGCAAGTATTCAACTGCCAGCACATGGGCATCAGCCAAGTCGCTGACATGGATATAATCACGAATGCATGTGCCGTCAGCTGTAGGATAGTCGTTGCCGAACACCTTCATTTCCTTCCGCTGGCCAAGTGCTGTCTGCAATACAAGTGGAATGAGGTGCGTCTCAGGTCTATGATCTTCGCCGATCTTGCCATTCTCATGAGCGCCAGCCGCATTGAAGTAACGCAGCGAAACGTAGCGAATATCATGTGCTTGATCGAACCAGCGCATCATCCGCTCCATCGTCAGCTTCGTCTCCCCGTATACATTCGTCGGGTTCGTCGCTTCTGTCTCTTCGATCGGTGTGCGCTCCGGCTCCCCATAAGTTGCTGCAGTTGATGAGAATACAATCCGGGACACTTGATGCTTGCGCATCGCTTCAAGCAGAACAAGCGTGCCGTGGACATTGTTATCGTAATATTTCGCAGGATTGCTCATGCTCTCGCCTACAAGTGAGTAGGCAGCAAAATGAATGACTGCATCAATAGAATGTTGCGCAAATACAGAATCGAGAAATGCACTATCGCGAACATCACCAATATGAAGCGTACCGCCTAGAACCGCATCTTTATGTCCAGTCTCTAACGAATCTACAATCACGACCTCTTCACCGCGCGCCAATAATTCCGCAACCGTATGCGAACCAATATACCCTGCTCCACCTGTAACTAATACTGCCATGCTATTACCACTCCTCACCAATTGTTGCTGTCTGTATAGAAGGCTTGATCTCTCTTACTCCATCTCCTACGCGACAGATATAAAATTCCGGATGTAATCCGGTCTGCTGTTCATATGCGGAACCTACTTGCGCGACAAATTGTTCAGCATCCCCTTCACGTACGAGCGATACCGTGCAGCCACCAAATCCCGCTCCCGTCATTCGAGAACCAAGTGTCCCTTCGATATGTCGTGCTTCCTCTACCATAATATCCAACTCGTTGCAGCTGACTTCATACAAATCACGCAAGGAGTCATGCGATGCATTCATCAATTCGCCGAAACGAATCAGGTCATTGTTCTTCAGCGCCTCAACCGACTGCTTCACGCGATCATGCTCTGCAATGACATGCGCCGCACGTGCACGCACGATATCATCTGCAATCGTATCGGCCGCAGCTTCGAATTGCTCCGCGGTAAGCTGCGCCAGCAGCGTCATATGCGGATATGTAGCTTGCAGCGCCCGTACCGCCTCATCACACTGTGCTCTGCGCTCATTATACTTCGAATCGACTAGCCCGCGGCGCTTATTCGTATTGCCGATAATAAGACAATACCCCTCTGTCTGGAAAGGTACATGCGTATATTCCAACGTATCGCACATTAATAGAATGGCGTGATCCAGCTTGCCTTGCGATACTGCGAATTGATCCATGATGCCACAATTCACGCCCACGAATTGATTCTCTGCTCGCTGGGACAATACAGCGATGTCTGTTCGATCAATGCTGTGCCCTTCCATCGTAAGCAGCGCATAAGCGGTTACCACTTCCAGCGATGCAGAAGAAGACAATCCTGCCCCATTCGGAATATCTCCGTGGAATAGCAGCTCATATCCTCTAGTCAAGCCACGAGCCGATTGCTCGAGCTGATTCATGACTCCGATTGGATAATCTGTCCATTGATCCTGCTTCGCTTCTGCAAGTGCATCCAGTTCAATATCCAGCTGGTATTCAAAATTCGTCGTCGCCAGTCGTATGCATTGATCCTCACGTTCACGGATTATTAGAGTCGTCCCGAATTCCAATGCGGCAGGGAGCACATATCCTCCATTATAGTCAATATGCTCTCCAATCAAATTCACTCGTCCTGGAGCATGGAAAAAACGAACCGGTGCAGAACTCGTTCCATATCGTTGTTCAAAACCTGCCAATAGTTTGCTTGCATCCATTACAATGACCTCCCGTTGTCTCACGTGAATACGATACCGTTACATTTATCATACGAATATCCGCTGGATTTCGTAATATATCGATGTGCGCTACATATGGACTTATGTGACTCTACCATCATTTTCATGCTACAATACTATTATTGTACACGCAAGGAGGATCTCATTATGACTGACTCCCTTAATTATGAAGCGGCAGAGGCAGCAACTGCAACTAGCGATGCAGAGGCTAGTGTCGTCAGCGCTCTAGAGACCTATACGGTTGCTTCAAATCCAACCTACGTCGAACAAGAAGGATTACGCGTCCTATTTGCAGGGGAAAGCCAGACCGTCCCCTCTCATAAGGTCGGCCCTAAACTTTACGACTACTATTTGCTCCATCATATTATGGATGGACAAGGGAAATTTTCAACGGAAACGAAAACTTACGAGCTTCAGGCGGGGGATGCGTTCCTCATCGCACCCGGACGCCTCGTCAGCTATGAATCCGATGCAGCTAAGCCATGGAAATACTGCTGGATTGCCTTTCAAGGCAGTTCTGCTGATGACCTCGTAGGCCGTGCTGGGTTCTCGGAACAAACCCCCATTATTCGTGCAGACGATCACATGGATGTTCCCTATCAGATGAAGCACATTACTACGGCCTTTCAAGAGCGAAGTGTAGCAGCCGATCTGATTGCACACGGCTGTCTCCATCTCATTATGGCGAAATATGCAGGCATGCAGCGGCAATTGGATGACACGAATCGACTGCGTCCCGAGTCTGAAATGCAGCAGACCGTACGGCAGGCTATCCAGATGATGTCTACTCAATATGCGCACCCATTATCCATCGAGCATATCGCGGAGAGTTTAGGGTACAGCAGGGCCTATTTTTCTCGCATATTTAAGCGGATAACGGACATGACACCTGTTACCTTCCTGTTGAAGCTGCGAATCGATAAGGGCCGCCAATTGCTTCGAGAACGTCCTGATCTAACGGTTGAGCATATAGCCGCCTCGGTCGGCATCCCTGATGCGCTCTATTTTTCGAGACAATTCCGGCGGTTCTATGGGCAGCCTCCTACAACCTATCGCAATCAAGTTATGCAACCCGACAGCACTTATCAGCGTAAATCTTAGTATGGATGTACACCAAGAATTAGGAGGGAACACCTATGAAAAGACTGAGCATCAAGGAAGAGTGGGAGCAGCAGGCGCGATTAGCGGAATCCAGTCGTAAGGAAGCTGCATCCAAATCCATTTCAGAGCTTATTCAAGACCTTACGAATACTGGTGGAGTCTACGTACAGGATCACAAGCAGACTAGCGCAGTTGGCGAGCTGTTCCGCCGCGCGGTAGATAAGCTGAATCCATTTCACAAATCCTAATTTAGCTAAATGAAAAGGAGCGTTGCCCTGATAAACAGAAAATAGCAACGCTCCTTATTATGTGAATGACATATCCACTCTAATGCTGTAGTTGTTTCAATGCTTTCGATATGGACTCTTATCGTTATTTCTTCCAAGTTATGTTATGAATCCAGCTCTCTCGTTCCACGCCGATGGAACTTTCATTTCTCTTAATGGATCGCTACATCCCGCACAACGCTTCTGCAACAGGCATATAGCGTGAGTCGTATACCTGTTGATAACGAAGGTGACGCTCTGCATGAGGATGATAGGTGTCTACGCCTCGACTTTGCATCGCCTGACGCACTTCCTCTGCATGGGCATAATACCCGCCCCCAAGTGCAGCTGCGCATGCAGCGCCAAGCATCGTCGCCTCCTCAATAGGCGGCACGACGAGCGTTGCATTCGATATATCCGCCTTCATTTGCAACCATGCAGGAAGCCTTGTTCCGCCTCCAACTGCGCACATATTGCGAATCTCATGCTCCGAATTGCGTTCCGCACTTTGACGAATCATCTCCAGCTGATAAGCCGTACCTTCAAATACTGCCCGCAATAGCTCCTTCTTGCCGTGCGACTTGGACAGACCGATAAAGGCAGCACGCGTCTTCGAATTTGGATACGGGGCGCCGCTTCCCGACAAATACGGGAAGAACAGAGCTTCCCCTGGGCCATCGTTCACATCGTTCATGAGCTGCTTAATCTCTTCGTAGGACAATGTCTCATCGGCAAGCTGTCTCCGAATCCATTCCACTGCACCGCCTGAAGAAGCATTGCCACCCATCCAGAAGTGATAACCCGGCACAACATGATAGCCGTAGGATAATCCGGTATCAAACTCTGCTTGTCCGAGTGGACGCTTCGCGATTGTGCCAACGAGCGTCTCTGCTGTTCCCATAGAAACATATACGTCACCCGGCTGCACAGCCCCAACTGCAAGTGCTGCACAGACATGATCATGCCCGCCAATTGCAACTCGTGTATGGGCAGACAGACCAAGGGCTCCCGCTACCTCTGGCGCTACAGTTCCTAGGGGTATGCCGCTTTGCAGAACTTCCGGGAAAATCTGCTCATCCAATCCGAAATGCCGAATCCACGGGACATCCCAGCTGTCCGTCTCCATACTGTATGCAAATGTTCGCGTCGCAAGCGATGGGTCGAAGGCCATTGCACCAGTTAATCGGTATGCAATATATCCCGATACGGACAGCCACACAGCCTGCTTGAACATACTCGCATCTCGATCCTTCAGCCAGAGCAGCTTCGGCAATCCATGCTTGAACGACAGGTGCAGTCCTGTACGCTGGAACAGCTCCAACGGCGTTCCTTCTTGACGAACCCGCTCCGCTTGCTCGGAAGAGCATGTGTCGAACCACGGCAGGAGCGGAGATTGCACCTTGCCTGTGTGACGGTTCACGAGCAGTCCACTCTCCGCCATGCTCGTAATCCCGATATAATCAACAGGAACTTCACCGTGAGCATCCATTAGCTCGCGAACCATTTCGGATACGTCATTCCACATCGCATCTGGATCATATACAACGTAGCCTTCATTCGTATCTACGGTAACGGTTGGACGACTTGCTTGTCCTAGAAGTCTGCCTGACTCATCGAATAGTCCGACCTTGCGATTGGTCGTCCCGAGGTCAACCCCGATCATGCGCATAGGGCTATACCTCTTTCCCTGTCATCTTGTAATATGCGAGTGCGAACAATTCCCCCATCGGTTCACGATATACCGCATCCGCATGTCCATCCATGCTCGTCGCCGTCCGATTCATCAGCACCAGCTTCGCCTTCGTTGCTAATCGAACAAAGCTGGCCGCTGGCTGCACAGTAAGCGAAGTACCGCCCACGATTAACAGATCCGATTCCCGTATCCGTTCAATCGCTCTTGAAATAACCGCATCATTCAATTGCTCTTCATACAGTACAACATCAGGCTTCAATGTCCCTCCGCATTGCATGCAGGAAGGGATAGCCTGTTCACTGTTCAACACTGCATCCAGTCCATATTCCGCTCCGCAAGCGGTGCAGCGGTTCCGGTGCACCGAGCCATGAAGCTCCCATACTTCCTTGCTGCCTGCTGCTTGGTGCAGTCCATCAATATTTTGTGTGACGACTGCCGACACGATACCATCCTCTTCTAGCCGGGCCAATGCACGATGTGCTCCATTCGGCTTCGCAGAGGGATGCAGCATCTTCGCGCGATAGAAACGATAGAACGTCGCCGGATCACGATCATAGAAGGAGCGGCTCAGCATGACTTCCGGAGGATATCGGAATGCCTCATCATCCGCAAATACCCCATTGTCCGATCGGAAATCGGGAATCCCGCTCTCTGTCGATGTTCCTGCTCCGCCAAAAAAAACAACATGCCTGCTGCTGCGCAATAAATCTGCCAGCTCCTCTGCATGAGCATGAAGAATAGGATTCATTTGTTCTGTCATCGTCGTCGCTTCCTCCCTTTTCCACCTAAACAGTTCAATTTTAAGTATACCGTACCTATTCATCTAGGGAAAGATTTCAAGGGCGGCATGCGCGATCCCACACTGACAAGCTATTCTTCTGCTCCTACGAAGAAGGCCTGAGAAGGCATCAAGTACAGATGCGTTCTCAGGCCTATATGGATTGAGTAAAATATATTAACCTAGCCTATTATAGATACGGGTTCTCGCTCTTCGCCTTGAGCACATTCCAGCGCCGCTCTACTTCTTGCTCGAACGACTGCAGCGCCTCCGCATTCTCCGGCTTGCTCATATGCTTCGTCTTGCCCATCATAACCAGCCATTCGAGTAACGGAACTTTCTTATTCTTATCCTCCGGATTGTACGTAATTGTTGTAACCCCTTGTTCCACTTCATACAACGGGAAGAAGCAGGAATCTACGGCTGCATTGACAATCTGTGTGCCCAGCTTGTCTTCGGACAGCCAGTTAAGAGGACAGGTAATTAAAATTTTGCCGTATACAAGCCCCTCATTCTGAGCATACCATTGTGCTTTAGCCGCCTTCTTAAGCAAATCCTGTGGGAATGCTTCACTACCTGTGAAGACATATGGAATGTTCGTTGCCGCCATAATTTGCGCGGTATCTTTATGATGGAACATCTTGCCCGCCTGCACCTTGCCTACGTTAGAGGTCGAAGTGCGGTGGCCAAGCGGAGTCGAATATGACAATTGCGCACCCGTGTTCATGTAGCCTTCATTATCGTATTCCAAAATAATCATCTTATGATTGCGCAGAGCCGCTCCAATCGCCGGCCCCATACCGATATCCATCCCGCCATCGCCTGTAATCATCACAAACGTGAAATCATCTGGCAGGTTCAGGTGATCCAGCTCACCGCGCCGCTTCCGTTCCCAGAACATTTCGACGACTCCGGACAGCGTTGCTGCCCCATTCTGGAACAGGTTGTGAATATATGTCGCCTTGTGGGCAGAGTAAGGATACCCGGTTGTGACAACCATTGCGCAGCCCGTATGGAACAGTGCTACAATATCTCCCTCGATCCCCTTGAAGAACAGCTCAAGACCGGAAAAGATGCCGCAGCCTGGACACGCGCCGTGGCCTGGAGCAATTCGCTTCGGCTTCTTCGTCAATTGGCGCAGCGGCGGAACGCGAACGCTTAGCTTGCCGGACTCCTCATCCTGCTTCACCGTAATTAGCCCTGTCTTCAAATCTTCATATTTCATCGGTTCAATGACACGCTGCGGGGCCTTGGCTGGGTCACCAGGCGTATGTCCATGGTAATCGAATGGCTTCTCGACATAGCCCTTCTGTGCTGCCTCAATGGCACACTCGAACAGTGCATGACCATCCTCAGCATAGAAATCCTTACCGCCAAGCCCGTAAATACGGCTGATTATCATCGTATCACGGTTACCATGCGTGAACAGTGCTGACTTCACCTCATTGACCATATTGCCGCCGTGACCGCCATAAGAATCAGCACGGTCTCCCACTGTCACGACTTTAATATGAGCCAGCGCATCCGCTATCTCCTTCGCTGGGAATGGGCGAATGATGTTCGGCGATATGGAACCGGCTTTAATTCCCTGCTCCCGAAGCTGATCGACGACATCCTTAATAATTTCCGCCGCGGAATTAAGCAGGAATACAGCTACTTCTGCATCCTCCATCCGATATAAATCCAGAATCGGATAATCTCGTCCCGTCAGCGCAGCATATTCGGTGCGGATGCGATCGAACACCTCTTCTGCCTTATACATAGCCATGGACTGCTGATAACAGTTATTAATATAATCCGGCTCGTTCATATAAGGCCCTACCGTGATTGGATTATTGCGATCCAGTGTATCAGCGAATCCGCGCACAGGCTGTTCGCCAACGAAGCGATGTACGTCTTCTCGCTTGGCGAAGGTCTGAACACGCCGCTTCTGGTGCGAGGTGAAGTAGCCATCGAATGCAACTAGCACTGGAAGCCGAACCTCTGGATCCTCTGCAAGCTTAAGCGCCATAATGTTCATATCGTACACCGCTTGTGGATCTCGGCAGAGCAGAATCGGCCAGCCTGTATTCAGTGCAAAGTACAAATCCGAATGATCCCCATGGATGTTCAACGGACCCGATACGGAGCGGCACACTAAATTCATGACCATCGGGAATCGCGTACCTGATTGGACAGGCATTTGTTCAAGCATATACATGTATCCGTTCGCACTCGTCGCATTGAATACCCGTCCACCTGCAGTCGAGGCTCCATAGCATATTCCTGCCGATCCATGCTCACCGTCTGCTGGAATTAGCTTAATGTCATGCTGTCCGTTCGCCTTCATCAGATCAAGGAATTGTGCCACTTCTGTTGATGGCGATATCGGAAAATAGCCCATAACATGATAATTAATTTGATGTGCGGCATATGCAGCCATTTCATTGCCTGACTCATACACCATCCGCTGCTCAACCGTACCGCCGGTCACTTCTTTTTCATACTCAATTGCCATAGCTACTCATCCTCCTTACCTTCTATCTATCAATGGCGTTCAGCCAGCTCGAACATATGCGGAACACGATGTTCATCCGCATATCCGTCCTCTTCCCGCTCATCGGTCAATGCTTCTGTAGGACATGCATATACACATTTCAAGCAGCCTTTGCAATATTGATAATCAATGCCTTGGAGGAACATTTGCGGTCGACCCTTCTTGTCCGGCTGTTCTTCCCACACAAAGCAAAAATCAGGGCACAC
The DNA here is from genome assembly GCF_000686865.1 of Paenibacillus sp. UNC217MF. Lineage (NCBI taxonomy): Bacteria > Bacillati > Bacillota > Bacilli > Caryophanales > Paenibacillaceae > Paenibacillus > Paenibacillus sp. UNC217MF. The sequence continues at coordinate 636,672 of NZ_JMLT01000003.1, forward strand.
ATTATCACAGGCCGCGCAATGAATACATTTATCTGAGGCAAAGTGCGGCATCATACCGGCACGAGAGATGCTTAGATCCTTCAAGATGGAGTTGCCTGGATTCACGACGGTACCGCCGATAGGCTGCGTCTCATAGCCAAGCGCTGGCGTATCCCAACGAATTGGCTTCGGCAGCAGGACTCCCTCAGGGAAGGAAAATGACTGGAATTTCACTTCATCATATCCACGTTGGAACGTATTCAGCGCCGGCTGAACCGCCCCCGGATATTTTTTCTCCAGTGATTTGCGAATAACGCCCTTCATTTGCTCTGCATCCAAGAAGTCGCATAAGCGGAACAGCGCACCGAGCATCGCCATATTCACGCGATTTTTCTCTTCCAACGCAATTCCAATTGCATCGACCACCGCGATGGTTCCACCCGGCAGCTTCAGCTTCTCCTTCAGTTCCTCAGGAGATTTGGCAGAGTTGACGAGTATGAGGCTGTCCTCATATATGCCGCTCGTTACATTGACTGTCTTGTATAAAGACTCATGAAAAACACCCACGATATGAGGACGTTCCACTGGTGTCGTATCCCGGATTAGCGTTTCTGGCATACAGAACCGAATGTGCGCCTTAACTGGAGAACCCTTTTTCTCTGATCCATATGAGGAAAAGCTGACGCCGTTCAAATCGCTGCCGGTAACTCCAGCTTCCGCCAGCATTTTGCCGGCCAAATTCGCTCCAAGCCCCCCGATTGATTCCAATCGGATTTCAAAAAAACCTAGATCATTTACTTTAGGCAGTGTAACCATGTAGGCACTCCTTTCCTAACTGCTCCCCCTACGTTGCTTACAACGCTGGAAGCAGAACCTTTGTCGTTATATGCAGCTGTCTCCTAGACAGATAGAACCGAAAATGGTGGAGGTTGTTCGCATCGTCCGCATTGATTTGCAGGATGCAGGTTAACTCAGACTGAATTCGGGCAGCAAAATACACCACTTTACCCGCACTAAATGTGACGAACCAGTTCTAAGTGATCTGCGCTGCACCACGAATGCACCACAAATGAAACATTGGGAACTCGCACTTGTTACGGTATGACAAAATGGTAAGTCTGATGGAATGGTACAAAGTATGATTTATGTCACTAATGACTAAGGGTAAATTGACCAATCGATGAAATGTGAATAATGAATGACTGCAATCTAATAGAAAGAAAAGACTAGACAGCCCAGATGCGTGGTAATGTGAGAATGAGAATCCAATAGATCCTTGAAGGTTGAGGTGAAATGTCGAGCAATGACATGCATGATCATGCACGCATACGGATTAGATACCGTGTGCCGAAGTAAGATTTGATTTCAAAAAGTTATAATCTGTCTCAAATAAAGGCATGTGTCATAGTTCGTAACATATATGCTAGAGGTCTATTATGTTATGACTGTCAGGGCTCAATCATGCCTAATTGAATCCATTGCAAGCGCGCGAGCTGATGATAAGCAGCTCTCTCAATGATGGGGAAATGCTATGTTTCTATCCATAAAAGGAATATACCAATGCTAGCAAATATCCGCAGCCCCAGATTCAGAAGGAGTACGGTTGTCACGGTTATTACGAATCAAATTACGCACCACAAAATGGTAGCGGTTGCAATTGTCATCTCCCTTCTTTTCTTGTAGAAATGTGCTCTATTACGGCTTATCATACCCCTATATTTGCCAAATAGTCAACTGAATTAAGCAGTCTTAACTGGCTGCAAACAATGGGCACAATTGAAAGCGTTATTTGTGATTAACATCACAATGTATACTTACCTTCTATGTTACTTTGAATCTATAAATGACAGCTAATGAGTTCGCCGGCTTACGGTGCCACATTCAAATAGAGATCCGTAAACCGACTACACCTAGGTAAGGAGGGAATCATCATGCGGGAGCACCTTAGTATCCCAACTGCCCCCGGATGCGGGCCGTCAACGTTAACGAAAAGTGGAGAGACGTTCGGCTTAAATTTGCGATTTCTACTAATTGTATGCGTCTTTGTCGGCAATGCGATTGAACCACTCATCATGCGCATGCCTGAGATGAAAGCTATTTTCCTTTGGATTTTTACATTCCACATGCCTTTATTCGTGTTCATCACAGGTTATTTTGCACGCAGCAATCTAAACGGTGCGGTAGGTATTCGTATCCTGAAGCAAATCGCACTTCAATATATTATTTTTCAAACGATCTACTCGCTGCTTGATTATCTTGTGTTTCGCGTACCAGGCATTAGTCATTCCTTTTTCATTCCATATTTGCTGCTCTGGTTCTTAGTCGGCCATCTATTCTGGAGACTTATGATGAAAATGTTCACGCGTTTTTCGATATGTCATCCACTGCTTATCTCCATTGTATTAGGATTTCTAGTCGGCTTTCTGCCGCTCCAGGGCGCGTGGCTCGGCATTTCTCGTTCGGTCGTCTATTTGCCGTTCTTCGTTATTGGGTACACATTCTCTTATGAGAGATTTCGGGCATGGCTGACACCGTTCGTGCGGTATATAGGGGTTGCCATATCCATGGCGCTGCTTGTCGTGCTCTATATGATGTCTGAGCCTATCAATCCTATCTGGTTCATGAATCATATGACCTTCCATGAACTTGGATGGACACAGTCCGGTTGGCTTGCCCTATTCAACCGTACCGTCATCTACTTGACGCAAATAGTTGCTTCCGCTGCCTTCTTGGCTTGGGTGCCAATACGGGAAACTCATTTAACGAGCTTAGGCAAGCGAACTTTGTACGTGTTTCTCCTTCATGGGCTAATCATTCGCTCCGTCGTGCTGACAGGTGTATATGCTCATATTACGTCAGGCTGGAGCGCAGCACTGCTGATCGCAGCGTCTATTGCCGGTGCTGTTCTGCTGGCGCAGCCACAGGTTACGGCATGGCTCCATCCGATTATTGAGCCGAAGTGGGATCCGATTGCAGGATGGATACGCCATAAGCTGTTCCGCGCGAAAATCAAGCACAGCTAATCGATTATTCTTGTTGTCACATACGAGCTGGTTTCGGCTCACAATCATTGTCCAAACACCGCGAGAATCTGCATTTTTGCATGCTGTTTTCTTGCGGTGTTTTTGTGTGTGCAACAGCGTGTTCGCCTAGAATGGATTGGTAGATAAACCCCAACAGTTGTGATAGACTACTAAGAAACCCATTGGCAAGCACTAGAAAAAGCCATTCAAAAGTTCGATTTTATGTAAGAAGTAGAAAAATAGGACTCGTCCCGCGCGACGGGAAGGACATGAGATGGAGGTTTACCATATGACAGCCAAAAAGATGCGCTCAGACATGATTAAAAAGGGCTTTGATCGTGCGCCTCACCGCAGTTTGCTGCGTGCCGCAGGCGTTAAGGAAGAAGATTTCGACAAGCCGTTCATTGCAGTATGCAACTCGTATATCGATATCGTTCCCGGTCATGTACATTTGCAGGAATTCGGTAAAATTGTAAAGGAAGCCATTCGCGAAGCCGGCGGCGTTCCATTTGAATTCAATACCATTGGCGTCGATGATGGGATTGCCATGGGCCATATCGGCATGCGCTACTCGCTGCCAAGCCGTGAGATTATCGCGGATTCCCTTGAAACCGTTGTATCCGCACACTGGTTCGACGGTATGGTATGTATTCCGAACTGTGACAAGATCACACCAGGTATGATTATGGGCGCATTGCGCGTCAACATCCCGACTGTATTCGTCAGCGGCGGGCCAATGAAGGCTGGTAAGGATTCCAACGGTCGCTCCATCTCCCTCTCCAGCGTGTTCGAAGGTGTTGGTGCTTATCAAGCCGGCAAGATTGACGATAAAGGACTTCAAGAATTGGAGCAGTATGGTTGCCCAACATGCGGATCCTGTTCCGGCATGTTCACAGCCAACTCCATGAACTGCTTGGCAGAAGCACTCGGAATTGCGCTTCCGGGCAACGGAACGATCCTTGCTGTAGCGCCTGAGCGACGTGAATTCGTCAAGAAATCCGCGAAGCAGCTGATGAGTCTCATTGAGAAGGACATTAAGCCGCGCGACATCGTAACAATGGAAGCTATCGACAATGCCTTTGCCGTTGATATGGCGATGGGCGGTTCCACGAATACGGTGCTTCATACGCTTGCTATTGCAAGAGAAGCTGGCTTTGAATATCCAATTGAACGTATTAACGAAGTAGCAGCGCGTGTGCCTCACTTGGCCAAGATTGCGCCTGCTTCCGATTATCATATTGAAGATGTGCACAACGCTGGCGGCGTCAGCGCGGTTCTGAACGAGCTGTTCAAGAAGGAAGGCGCCCTCCACGGCGAGTGCATTACCGTAACAGGCAATACATTGCGTGAGAATGTGGCGGACAGCCCAATTCTCGATACCGATGTGATTCACACCTTGGATAACCCGCACAGCGAACGGGGCGGCTTGGCCGTTCTATTCGGCAATCTGGCTCCAGAAGGCGCGATTGTTAAGGTCGGCGCGGTTGATCCGTCCGTTGGCGGGCATCACATGGGCCCTGCAATCTGCTTCGACTCCCAGGACGATGCATTGGCTGGTATCGCGAACGGCAAAGTCAAGGAAGGCCATGTAGTAGTCATCCGCTATGAAGGCCCTAAGGGCGGTCCAGGCATGCCTGAGATGCTTGCTCCAACCTCGCAAATTGTCGGCATGGGCTTGGGCGCTAAGGTAGGTCTGATTACAGACGGACGCTTCTCTGGCGCTTCCCGCGGCATCAGCATTGGTCACATCTCGCCTGAAGCAGCAGAAGGCGGCCCAATCGCCTTCGTTGAAGATGGGGATATTATTGAACTCGACCTTAACAACCGCAAGATCGAGCTCCAAGTATCCGATGAAGAGCTTGAACGACGTCGTGCTGGTTGGAAAGGCTTCGAGCCGAAGGTGAAGTCCGGATATCTCGCCCGCTACTCCAAGCTCGTTACGAATGCAAGCCAAGGCGGTATTTTAAAGATCTAATTCTATTTTTAATACGTATTGTTGCAATAAGGAAGCCCGCTCTGCTATACCGAGCGGGCTTCTTGTTCTGCAAAAATAAATTGTAGGCTAAACAATGCTGGATCCAATCCCGATCTTCATGATGATCGTTTTGATTATTGACATGCAATATTATGTTCTATAGATTAGTTGTACAACGCCAGAGGAGAATGTTCTTGTATGAACCAACTTTACATTCAACCTCTGTTTTATATCCATAAACAATGGTTTCCCTTCACCCAAAATAACAGGGTGAACTGATAATCTGAATTCATCAACAAGACCTAAACGGATAAAAGTTGTGATAAGGCTTGCTCCACCATACAGCCAGATGTCTTTACCAGGCTTATTCTTTAATGCCTTTACTTCTTCAAGGATATTGTCATTTATGAATATCGCTTGATTATCAGTTCCTTTTTGCGTCTTGGAGAACACATACTTCTCTTTACTGTGAACAAGTTCCCACATTTCTTTTTCAGCTTCCGTACTTTCGCTTCCTGGCGTAAATTGTCCCCATAAATCATAACTTTTTCTTCCATACAAAATCGTATCAATTTGATGTAAGAAATGAGTAAATCCCATCTCAGCGTCCATCATGCACCAATCTACTTCCCCATTCTTCCCTTCAATAAAACCATCTATCGTAACGGCTAAATCAAGAATTATTGTTCGCCCCATAAATGGCCTCCCCTTTCATTGATTTGTTTCCCTCATTATAGACCTTAATGATGTCATCCTCTGTCATATTAATAAAGGAATGTTCTCTCTGCCACCGTACGCAAAACAGGCTGCCTCATCTTGGATGAGACAGCCTGCAAATAACGAGAATTATTCAAATTAGACCAAATGGCAAGCAACCTGATGTCCGCCGCCCATATCACGATACTCCGGAACCGCCTGCTTACAGATGTCTGTCGCAAACGGACAGCGCGTATGGAACTTACAGCCGGATGGCGGATTCGCCGGGCTTGGAATATCCCCTTGCAATACGATCCGATCAGGCTTGCGTGTTGGATCTGGTACAGGCACCGCAGACAGCAATGCCTTCGTGTACGGATGAAGCGGATTTCTGAACAGCTCATCACGAGGAGCCATCTCAACGAGCGAGCCCAAGTACATAACCCCGATACGGTTGCACAAATGCTCAACGACCGACAAGTCGTGAGAAATGAACAAGTACGTCAGGTTCTTCTGCTCTTGCAGATCACTCAGCAAGTTGATGATCTGTGCTTGAATCGATACGTCGAGCGCCGATACCGGCTCATCCGCTACGATAAATTCAGGGTTCAGCACCAAGGCGCGCGCAATCCCGATACGCTGGCGTTGACCACCAGAGAATTCATGAGGGTAGCGATCGATATGGTAAGGAGCAAGACCGCAAATCGTCAAAATTTCTTTGACCCGATCACGCACTTCGTTCTTCGAAGAAATGCCGTGGTCAATCAAGGCTTCACCGATTGCATCGCCGATCTTAATACGCGGGTTCAAGGAGCTGTACGGATCCTGGAACACAAGCTGCATCTTGGGACGCATACTGCGCAATTCCTTTTTCGACAAGTCATGAATCTCTACACCGTTGAACAATACTTGTCCTTCCGTCTTGTCGAGCAGGCGAAGAATCGTACGACCTGTAGTCGACTTACCGCATCCGGATTCCCCTACGAGACCAAGCGCTTCCCCTTTATTCAAGCTGAAGGACACGCCGTCAACCGCACGAACATGGCCTACCGTTTTAGATAAAATACCGCCCTGGATGGGGAAGTATTTTTTCAAATTGTCTACTTGTAGCAACGGTTGTTGACTCATTGTACGTCCCCTCCCTTTTCATACAGCCAGCATGCTGTCTTATGTTTGTTGTCATACACCTTAAGCTGAGGCTGCTTATCCGTACAGATGGACATGCAATGCTCGCAACGATCATTGAAATAACAGTTCTCTCCGAGTTCAACAGGGTTCGGAACCTGTCCCGGAATCGTATATAGACGCTCCATACGCTCATTGATGACCGGCTTTGCCTTCAAGAGACCTTGTGTATATGGATGCTTCGGATTTTTGAAGAGCTCAAGCACAGGAGCTTCTTCAATCACTTTACCTGCATACATAACGACAACATGGTCAGCCATTTCCGCTACGACACCAAGGTCATGCGTGATCATCATAATCGCCGTATTGAATTCCTTCTTAATGTTGCGCATCAAGTCCAAGATCTGTGCTTGAATCGTTACGTCGAGCGCTGTTGTCGGCTCATCCGCAATGAGAAGCTTCGGATCACAGCTAAGCGCAATCGCGATCATAATCCGTTGACGCATACCACCACTAAGCTCATGCGGATATGCATCTAAGATTTGTCCCGCACGTGGAATGCCGACCAGTTCGATCAGATCAATCGCACGTTTTTTTGCTTCCTTCTTCGTAACGCCTTTATGCAGCAGGATCGGTTCTGTCAGCTGTTCCCCGATCGTAAATACCGGGTTCAGAGACGTCATCGGCTCCTGGAAGATCATCGCGATTTCGTTACCGCGAATCTGGCGCATTTCACGTTCCTTAATTCCAAGCAAGTCTTTGCCATTATATAAGATCTGTCCACCCTCCACTTTACCCGGAGGAGAGACAAGACGCATAAGAGACATCGCTGTTACGCTTTTTCCGCATCCGGATTCACCAACGACACACAGCGTTTCTCCTTCTTTAATTGAGAAGCTGACATCATTGACCGCTCTTACGACGCCGCTGCTAGTATAGAAATTCGTCCGCAAATTGCGAAATTCGATCAAGTTATTTGACATAACGTATCCCTACCTCTTCATTTTCGGATCGAGGACGTCCCGCAAGCCGTCACCAATGATGTTAATCGCAATTACTGTCATGAAAATACATACGCCCGGCGGAATCCACAACCATGGACGCTTCTGGAAATCAATCAAGTTGTTCGCTGCCGTAATCATGTTCCCCCATGATGGCGTCGGCGGCACAACCCCTAGACCCAAGTAACTCAATACCGACTCTTGCAGAATTGCACCCGCAACCGTCAATGTTGCTACGACGATGATGATCGGAATCGTGTTCGGGAGCAAATGACGGAAGATTTTGCGGCGGTCACGCAGACCGAGCACTTCTGCCGCTTGCATGAACTCTTGCTCACGCAGCATCAAGATCTGTCCGCGCACGAGACGGGACAAGCTTGGCCAGCTCATGAATCCGAGCAAGAACATAACGACGAAAATCCGCTTGTCCGGCGGAACCTTCATATCTGATAGTACCGCACCAAGAATGATCAAGAGCGGCAAGCTAGGAATCGACATCATAATATCTGCTAGACGCATGATGATGGAATCAACCCACCCGCGATAGTAACCTGCAAGTGCTCCTAGTGTACTACCGATTGTGACAGAGATAATCATCGCAACGAGACCGACGATCAAGGATACGCGACCTGCAAGCATAACGCGGAGCAGAATGTCGCGTCCAAGGTTGTCTGTACCAAGCCAATGCGTAGCGGAAGGACCTTTATTTTTCATTGGGCCCATCGTATCCAAAGTATATGGCGAGAACAGCGGACCAATAAAACAAATGATGAACATCAAGACTACAACGACAATTCCGCCCATTGCGAATTTGTTCTTGCTAAGTTGCTTAAATGCCAACCTCCACGGGGAAGCAGGCTTCGTCTTCGATGCAGCTGTTGCAGCCGCAGAATTAGTAGCAGTTTGAGACACGAGCTTTTTCCCCTTTCTATTTCATGCGTACACGTGGATCAGCCACGCGGTACAGCACGTCAGCTAAGAAGTTACCTACAACAGTGAGCAATGCCAAGAACATCGTGAAGCCCATCAACAGGAAGTAGTCACGCGACGTGATTGCTTCCAGGTTGATGCGGCCGATACCCGGCCAGTTGAAGATTTTCTCTGTAATCATTGCGCCACCGAACAATCCCGGAAGCTCGATACCCAGCAACGTAATTGCAGGCAGCATTGCGTTGCGAAGCGCGTGTTTGAAAATAACTGTTCTTTCTTTCAAGCCTTTTGCACGTGCAGTACGGATATAATCCTGACGGATAACTTCCAGCATGCTCGTACGGAAATACCGTGTAAGCGATCCTACACTCAGTGCAGTCAATACGATAACTGGCAGCATTAAGTGGTGAATCAGATCCCAGAAGTGGGCCAATCCGGTAGCATTGCTTCCGGAGGTGTACATTCCGCCAACAGGGAATATTTTGAAGTCGACAGCTAACGCTTTAATTGCATATAAGCCAACAAAGAACGATGGCAATGACATTAAGGCAAATACGAGAAACGTAACTACCCCATCAAAAAATGAATATTGCCTGATAGCAGAAAATACACCGACAAGAATTGCTATTGCCCATGATAAAACTAATACGATTGCAGCGATCATAAAGGAATTCCACATATAGCGATTAAGTACAGTTGTAACCGGTTGCTTATGCTGTATCGACATCCCCAGATCTCCCTTGAGTGTGTTGCTCGCCCAAGTGAAGTAACGCTCAGTAAGCGGCTTGTCCAAACCATGAATCGCTTTAAGTTCAGCAGCGCGCTCTTTGGAAATCGTCGGGTTCGAATCGATAAAGTTACCCGGTGCCAATGCAAATACGGCGAACAGGATAACGGATACCCCTATTATCGTAGGAACCAATTGTAACAGCCGCCGAATGGCGTATTGCTTCATAATTATTCCTCCTAGCTTTATATAAGCCTAAATGCCCAGCCCGGAGGCTGAGCATTTTGCAGGCATTATTCATATGCCTTGCGGCTATTGAATTTGCAATTGTGGCAGGCTATACGTGAAGTTGCGATATGGCGACATATCGAAGCCTTGCAAGCGAGCGTTGTTCGCCCACATATCACGACGCTGGTACAAGAAGATGTAAGGAAGATCCTCATTCAACTCTTTATACAACTCTTTAAAGACTTCCTTGCGCTTTTCTGTGTCGACCATTGCTCCAGCTTTCGTGAACAACTCATCAACCTTCGGATTGGAGTATCCAACATCATTCTGGGAACCGCCAGACTTGAACACATTTTCACCGGATTGCGGGTCTGGTGTTAAAGCCCACGCCAAGAACATCATGTCGAAATCGCCTTTTTTACGCTTGTCTATAGCTGCATTGAAGTCCATTTGCTCTGCAACGAATTCAATGCCAAGCTCTTTGTAGCTCGCTTGAGCAAGCGGAATAATTGCATCGTTTACAGGGTTAGGAGTTGTAGCTGTGAACGTAATCTTAAATTTCTTGCCGTCTTTTTCACGGATGCCGTCTGCGCCAACTTTCCAGCCTGCTTCATCCAGCAATTGTTTTGCTTTTTCCAGATCGAAATCGTACTTATTCACATCATCTGTGTACGCCCAAGATACTTTGGATTGCGGAACGTTCAGAACGTCTGCATAGCCTTGATATACGGCATCAACGATCTCCTTACGGTTCAGACCGTAAGTCAATGCTTGGCGTACACGCTTATCTTTAAATTGGTCATGCTTGTGGTTGAATGCGATGTAACCATAGCTGTTCGCTGGGAACAGGTTAATATCAACGAACCCGAATTCTTTCAATTGCTCGATCGTATCTTTGTTAACATCAATGAAATCCATATCCGTTTCGCCGGCCTGCATCAATTGCACATTTGTTTCCGACGTCGTGAATTTGTAGATCAATTTTTCGATTTTAGGCTTGCCTTGGTAGAACAGCTCGTTTGCCACCAATACTGCCTCTTGACCTGGAGTGAACTTTTCAAGCTTGTACGGCCCATTGCCGACCGGATGCGTGAACAGATCTCTCATGTAACCAAGGCTGCCTTGCTTATAATCCTTTCCGTAGATTGCTTTGGGAAGCACGCCTACGGAACCGATAGCGGAAAATGCCAATGCATTCACTTCTGTCGTTGTTACTTGAATCGTGCGTGCATCAAGCACTTTAATACCTTCAATGGATGTCGCTTTTCCTTCTTTATACTCTTTGCCGCCCTTAATATGAGCGTCCTTGATAATATCAGTAGGACCGTCATAGGATTTATCGTGCAAAACAGTCAAGCTGAATGCTACGTCGTCCGCAGTTACTGGAGTATTATCACTGTACTTCAAACCATCACGAAGTGTAAACGTATAAACAAGGTTATCAGGGGAAATTTCCCATTTCTCTGCAATGCCTTCTTTATAAGTACCGTCTTTGTTAACTTCGATCATGCTGGTGAATATGGAAGTATTAATATAGTTATCGTACGTTGAGTCTGCAAAGAGTGGGTTAAAAATACCACTTGGTGACGTGATGCCGATAATCATCGTGTCCTTACGATTCTTCGCAAGCTCTGGAGACAAGGATACATCCGAAGCTTTAATCAAGCCATCGGTTACCAATTCTTCAGCCGGTTGTTCTGTATTTTGGCCAGTAGTCTTGTCTGTACCCTTAGAGGAATTCCCGCCTCCGCAAGCAGACAGAATAAGTGTCAATGACAACAATAAGCAAATCATAGTGCTAAGACTTTTTTTCACAACATTCTCCCCTTATTTCTTAGATGACATTTATAATTAGTATAAAAGTTGTATACATATTACCTAGTTAGCTTCGAATGTTCGGCTATATACTCTTTTATAGAACATTGGTCAATAAAATAAGAAAGAATGACCAATTCCTCACCAAGAGACGAATATTTTTTCATAATACTACTTGATAATTTCGTATTTGTAAATGCTTATGTCAGCTTTACCTTAAAAGATTTTAATTTTCGTTCGATAACTTTTTTTTATCAATCATAGGAAAATCGTCTCAAAAAATCAAACTATTTTTATACTAAAAACGGAAATCTGATCCTATTTCACTATATTGTATCCCCTCAGTGGATAACTGTCTACTTATTCCTCTCAGAATGTGCATTTCTGCATTTTCATTTTCTTGCATAAAAGTTGCATAAATACTCATTCCGTTAAGGAGTACAAAAAAAGCTCTGAAAAATGAACAATGTCATTTTTCAAAGCTTTTAAATCAAATGTTATTATTTGGTAAATATATCGAATTATAACGGATGCGCCACATTCTCTACTTTCTTATCGACGAGCACAAGCCGCTCAGAAGCGTTCGCATCATATGCATAATTTCTATCTCTTCCATAACGCGATAACAAGGTTTCTGTCGACATAATAATCAACTTCGGAATCATCTGTTCCGCTTGCTGCCTCAATCGATTCTGTCCCTGTGGATGAATAATGCTCATCAGCAGCCGCAAGTATCTCCGAGACACCCAGGAGAATAATCCTCTTGGCAAATCTCGTACCGTAAATCCGAATTGCTCGGGTCCCCGGTGCATCATGCTTACTCCGTACAATGCTTTCACATTCGCCCGTAAATTCTGATCGCTTAGCAAGTAATCAGCAAGCTCTGGCAGCGTACGTTCTACGGAACGTATCATCTGAATTGCAATTTGCATCGCACTCCTCGACCGATGACCAATATCATATAATAGTCGATTGTCGAAATGCAGTTCCAGTACCAGGTCATTATGCTTCAATTCTACTCCGTCATCTAAGACTACGGCCTTGCCATGATACGGACGAACACGGAAATGAAACACAGGCTGTTCATGGTTCGTTGTCTTCAACGCAAAGACGGAGTGGAAGGCTTTCTCATAGAGAAACCAGAGACGTACGACCATGCGTCTAAGCAAGCTTGGATTCTTCATCCGGGCTTGATCGGTCAATCGAATGAGCTCATCGACACGGACACAGCGCAGCTCACGCTTCTCCGCTTCGTCTAGAAACCGTTCCAATGCCGCCAGCATATTCGCTGGCGCTTCCCGATCTGCCCCAAGTGTAAGGCCGCAATCATGCAGCAGAAGAACTTCCCCACCCCGACATCGCTTCATCATACGCCGATACAAGCGTTCAGAGCCGAGCTTCTTCCGCCAATCCCCGAATAGAACAGACCACAATATAATTTGCAAGTGACCCAATCTGCCATAATCGAATAGATTGACAATCCCCCAAGGCGGTCGATAGTAATTCGATCGTTTGCCAGTTACTGATTCAATAATGTCTGACGTTTTACGGATTTGACGTTTCACCGTTTTTGGACGCATCAGCCAGTTGGACTTATGAACATAATTGTGAATACCGATAAGATGACCCTCATCGTGCATTCGCTTCAGCACGTCTGGATGCTGCTCTGCGTGGATGCCAACCACAAAGAATGTTGCCTTGGCATTATATTTCTTCAATAGGTCTAACAGCTGAGGTGTATAGATCGGATCTGGACCATCGTCGAATGTCAATGCCAGTTCCCGTTCTGCACGTCCCTTCTGGAAGACACGAAATCCAAACAGGCGGCTGATTAAGCCAGGGAGAAACGCATAAAACGTCAGGATGTAAAACCCCCATAATAAAATGAATTCTACCATCCCAGTTCCCCGTTTCTTATATACATAATAAAATGCAACGTTCTCAAGCTCTTCAGACTTGAACATATACGTATACTTACTCTACGTATGAACTGTTATTATTGTAACATAATGAACAAAGAATAGGCACGGGAAATCGTTTCGTGTACAATGATTATCATATTGTTATTTGGTGAAAAGGAGTCTGTTCTATGATTGCATTTTACCGTAAGTATTGGCGGACAGCATTTGATATCGCCTTGTTGATTTTGACTGCATATTTAATCATGTACACGTTTAGCTACTTGTACTCGATAGCCGCCCCTATTTTTCTAGCCTTCATCGTGTTCATGTTCATCGAACCGCTGGCGGCATTTCTTCACCGGCGGGGTATGCGGAAAGCTATCGCTTCGGCCATCTCCGTCTTATTGTTCGTACTTGTCATTCTAGGAGCTATGTTTGGACTCGGTTTTATTCTCGTGCATCAAGCAATCGAGCTGCAAGCCAAGCTGCCTACCTATATTAAGGCAGTTCAGAGTGAATTGGTGAACATCGCCACGTACTTGCAGAACCGGTATGAATCACTGCCGCCTGATGTATCTGGCCGCATCAATGAATATGCCGGCAACGCCGCCCAGCATATTTCCGAATTTATCGTCGGATTTCTCAGCCTGCTCATTAAGCAAATAACGTCCTTCTCGACGTTTACGCTGAACTTTTTCATCGCCATAATCCTTGGCTATTTCCTCAGCATCGAGATTGATACTTGGCGAAGAGTTGCCCGCAATAAAACGCCGCGCACGTTTCTAAAAGCCTACATATTTCTAAAGGAAAATGTGCTGAAGGGGTTATCTGCTTACTTAAAGGCTCAACTGAAGCTGATTTCCGTTACCTTCGTCATTGTGTTTATCGGTCTGCTTGTACTTGGCGTGAGCAATTCCTTCTTAGTCGCTTTATTGTCGGCAATTTTTGATTTACTGCCGCTCTTAGGGATTCCATTCATCTTTATCCCTTGGATCGCCTACCTGCTCATTATCGGGAATACATCGCTAGCCATTGGACTTGCTGTCGTTATGGGCGTCACCCTTCTAATCCGGCAAATCCTTGATCCGAAGATTACGGGGACATCGCTTGGGGTATCCGCATTTACGATGCTGTCCTTCATGATCGTGTCCATGTCATTGTTCGGGGTTATCGGCATCGTCATGTCCACCGTCCTCTTGATCTTAATAAAAGCTCTTTACGATCAAGGTTATTTAAAACGTTGGATTCGTATGCCTAAAGAAGAATTTGTATCTGGACATCCATTTGACAATACTTCTCCAGATCAAAGTGAGGACAATAAAGATAACGGAGAACCAAAGAACAAGTAGAAACCATGATACCTTGTTGATATGAAATAGCAGGCCAATCTTCCTTGAGGAGATTGGCCTGCTATTTATGTGGAGGCTGTGCAGCCAGCACATCCATTACAGCTCGGAATACCTCTGTTGCCTTATGCGAAGTGCCAGATTGGTCATCTTCGCTGACGACACTCACTGCATACTTTGGCTTCTCAATTGGGCCGTACCCTATAAACCATGTATGTACGTTAGCCGTCCCATATGCCTCTGCTTGGGCCGTACCACTCTTGCCTGCAACGTTCCAGGAAGTCTGTTTAAGCGATTGCCCCGTACCATACTGGACGACATCCACCATCATTTTCATTACGTTGCGGGCTGTCTCCAGCTTCATCACTCGCTCCTTTTTGACTTGTACAGGGAATCGAACGATCGGCATTCCTGTGGCATACTGGACTTCTTGAATTAATCGTGGTGATCCGAAGTTTCCATTCTGAAGCAGCGTTACAACGAAGTTGGCTGCAGCCAAAGGTGTCAATCGCACATTCCGCTGCCCGATACCAGATTGAGCTCGTTCTCCTCCCGACACATTCCCCGGCTGTACATCGTCAGGAAATATTCGACTCTCTTCCTCCGCTTCGAAATGCCGCAAACTCCGGTGGCCCATCTCATCATCCGAAACCATACCAACAAGCCCGCTTAGCCCCATTGTCTTGGCATAGTTCAATAGCTGATGCCCTGTCAATCGTTCTCCCAGCTCAGCAAACACTTCATTGCATGACTCTGCCAATGCCTCGCGCAATGTCAACGTACCATGCCCTTCCGGCAACCAGCACGCTAGACCATACTTCCCATAATGCCCATCGCAGGAAAAGCGTTCATTCAATTGCGTCAGTCCCGCTTCCATTGCGGCAGCCGCAATGAACAGCTTATAGACAGACCCCGGAGGGAGGGCCTTGGTTGCTCGATTGTTCCAAGCTGCCTTCTCCGGCTCTATATGATAAGGATCTGCGGCAGGGCGGGACACCATCGCCACCACATCCCTTGTTGCTGCATCAAGGACGACTACCGATCCCTTCTCAATATGATGCCGATCAAGTACTTGCTCAATAGCAGCTTCGATTGTCTGATCCGTTGTCGTAATAAGCCTTAATGGATAATATGGATTATCAGGACGCCGTAAGCGCACATCGAGTCCATGCAGCGGCAGTTGACTTGCATCTGTATAATGGACGACTGTCGTGGCGCCCAATCCCTTGAGCAATGGTTCAAACGTTCGTTCCAAACCCGATACACCAACAATACTTGAATCAGCATTGTTGCCACTCTTCTTGAAATACTCATTGCTCGATGTATCCGTCATATCCGCAATAGCCCCTACCCATTGCGGAGTATGCTGACGAAGCGGATATCGAACCGTATATGGAAGTACTCGAATCCCTTCCCAATCCGATAATCCAATTCGCTCGGCCTGCTCTGTACTCAGCTCGAAGGGCAATTTTTTATCCTTCTCATTCGGCCAAATGTAAGGTTCGACAAGCTCCTCCCATCGACGCCGGACTTCTTGTTCTGACTCGTGCAGCCAGAGCGCCATGCTCCGAACTGCATCCGTACGAATAGCATTTTTATTCACTGGGAAGAGGACAAGGGCCTTCACGACCTGACCCGTATACGGGCGCCCAGCCCGATCTACGATCGAGCCGCGTCCATCATCCAGCACTACACCACGTGCCCGTTGAATGACGGTGCGCTGCAGAACAGTATGGACACCATCACCCACCTTGCTGTGCACGAACAACAGCTGAAGCCAGCCTAATCTAACAATATAGATTCCGATCATTACGGTAATGGCACATGCGAGCAGAACAAGCCGATTGTACATGAGCTTCTGCCGCTTCGAACGCTGGCGCGACAACACTTCATCCACCTCCTTTTCCACAAACGAAGTCCGTTTCTTCTTTTCAGTACCATTACTGCCCACTTCTCCTTATGCATAACCACAAGTGTTGGATCGTGCCCCAACCTATCCTTTTGTTCACACGTACTCGGCATTATTTCTGCACAAAAAAAAGCCCCTACCATTCGGTAAGGGCTCACTCTATCTCGTTATTCTAAATCACTTACGCTTTGGCATTCTTCTTACGCATCATATCGAAATACGTAACCGGCTGATCGACCTTCATACGCACAAGTTGCAGCGGATGGCGAGCTGCATCCAGCTCATTGCCTTCTGTATCCCACAGCTTCTCTACCTTCTGCTTGAAGAACGTATTGTTCGGGCCGAAGAACTCAACCTCAGCTCCAACCTTGAAGTGATTGCGCTGTTGAACCGTCGCGATGCCTGTCTCAGCATCGTAGTCCATAACCAATCCAGCGAAATCATAAGGTGCAGGCTTGTCTTCCGGCTCGTAAATATGATCCTCATGATCCGGCTCTTCGTAGAAGAAACCTGTATTGACAGGACGGTTAGCCGCCTTGTAAATCTCATCCAGCCATTCCTGCTTCAGCTCATAATTGTCCGGATCGGCCATATACGCATCAATGACTTTCCGATACACATTAACGACCGTAGCCACATAGTGAATCGACTTCATCCGGCCTTCAATCTTGAAGCTGTCCACCCCAACATCGATCAGATCCGGCAGATGCTCAATCATGCACAAGTCCTTCGCGCTCATGGCGAACGCATTGTCATTCTCATCGAACAACGCCTTTTGATTGACGCCCAGACGGAACTGCTCCAATACAGAAGAACCGGAAGCTTCCTCTTCGCTGATCATATCCATGGCATCTGCACGGTCATCCTCGAACAGATCGTATTTCCAACGGCATGATTGGCAGCAGCCGCCACGGTTGGAATCACGGTTTGTGAAGTGGTTGGACAACACGCAGCGTCCAGAATAAGAAGAACACATCGCACCATGAATAAAGGCCTCAATTTCGATGTCAACGTGATTTTTCATTTCCTGAATCTCATCCATGCTCGTCTCCCGAGCTAAGACGACGCGAGGCATGCCTTCATCTTTCCAGTATTGAATCGTCTGCCAGTTCGCGATGGACTGCTGTGTACTTACGTGAACCTCCAGCTTCGGCGCCACGCGCATGGCAGTATCAATGATAAATGGATCTGCAGCAATAATGGCACTAATGCCCGCATTCTCCAGATTGCGAAGATACTCTTCCAAGCCTTCGACATCTTCATTATGCGCATAAATATTCGTCGCCACGAACACCTTCGCCCCATATTTTTTAGCAAACTCCACACCTTCACGCATTTCTTCAAAGCTGAAATTGTCCGCATTGGAACGCAGACCGTATTTTTGCCCGCCAATGTATACGGCATCCGCACCGTAGTGAATGGCGAACTTCAACTTCTCCAAATTACCGGCGGGAGCAAGTAATTCCGGCTTATCCAAGCGATATCGCTTGCCGTTATATTTACGTTTCGTTTGTGTACTCATCGTTGTACGCCCCCTCCTTAATACATTTGTTCTTTATAGAAAAATCCGAATGAGAGCTCTCGCTCTGGATCTTGAACCGCACGAATGCGTTCCAGCCATTCTTCCTTCATGGAATACCCTTTAGGATCGGCGATATAGCTATCAATTGCTTCGCGATACACGCGAACAATGGTTTCATTGTAATGAATAGACTTTAAAATTCCTTCGATCTTAAAGCTGTCGATGTGCGCATCGAGCAGCAACTTCAAATCTTCGATGATGCACATATCGTCTGAACTCATGATATGTGTTCCATTCGCATCTTCATACATCGGGAACTTCTCATCCTGACGTTCACGCTCTACGAGGAACAGCTTCTGTTCCATCCCTACCTCATATGTGCCTTCTTCTTTGCCAAGATGACGCATGTAATGGTGGACTAAATGGCGCTTGGAATGATAAATATTCGTCATCCCATGGATTTGAACTTGAACTTCCATATCCGGAAGCTCGCGCTTCATCTCTACCACTTGCTCCAGATTCAGCTCGCGGGCAGCAACGATACGGCTTGCGCCACGCTTCTGCCAGTACTGAGCTGTCCGATAGTTCGTCGATGTCATCTCCGCATTCCACTGCAGACGAAGGGTTGGCGCTGCTGTTCGTGCAACCATAATTACAGCTGGATCGCCATAGGCAATCGCATCAACGCCCAGTTCCTCAAGTCGCTTCAAGTAAGACGACAGATCTGTCAGATGCTCATTATGCATAATATTATTTACTGCAACATACAGCTTGGCGTTATGGCTGCGGACGATCGGCAGGCTTGCCTCGATATCTGCAATGGTCATTTCGCCTGGCATGCGCATGCTATATTTTTCTTCCCCGACGAGGACTGCATTCGCGCCTGCTTGAAGCAAGCGTTCCAATTCCTCAACACTGCCTGCGGTAACAAGCAATTCAGGTTGATAAGTCATGTTCATTTCACCGCTTTCTATTGTGCTGCCGTTTTCTTGCTCTGTTCAATATTACGCTGATGCTCTGGGAATGTCTTGGCGAACAGATGCGTGTGGGTGCCGTCTTTTTTCGTCACATAATACAAATATTCTGAAGCCTCCGGCTTCAATACTGCTTGAATGGAGGCCGTACTTGGACTGGAAATAGGCCCTGGCGGCAATTTATCTATTTTATACGTATTGTAAGGACTGTCGATTTCCAAGTCCTTATAATACAAACGTTCCTTCGGCTTGTCCAGTGCATATTGAACGGTGGCATCAATTTGCAGGCGCATCCCCTTTGCAATTCGATTATCGATGACGCCCGCAATCAATGGACGCTCTTCATCCACAACCGCTTCTCGCTCAACAAGCGAAGCCAAGGTCAGCATATCGTGCAGCGTCAGACCACGTGTCTTCAAATCGGATTCCCAAGTTGCGGAAGCCTCCGACAATCGCTTCTCTGTCTCTTGCACCATCCGTGCAATGATCTCTTCCTCAGAACTCCCCTTCTTCAACTCATAGGTCTCAGGGAACAAGTATCCTTCAAGACGATGCTTCAACTTGGCGTCAGTCGGAATATGCACAGCGATCGGGGCCTGTCCCTTAAGCCAAGCCGTATCATTTGCCAGCTTCAAGAAGCGATTCTTATCCACAACGCCATCATTGCTTAGTTTGTCCGCAATTTGTTCTACGGTATAACCTTCTGGAATTGTGAAGCGAACCATTTCTTCCGGAACGACTTCCCCGCTGTTGAGCTTCGCGATAATGTCGTCATAGGTAACACCGGGACGGAACGTGTATTTCCCCGCTTGGAAGCGGCTTCCCTCCCCGTTCCATTTCAAATACACTTTAAAAATGAGTGCATTGCGAATAATTCCCTGCTCCTCCAGCTGTGATGCGATTGCTGCTGTTCCAGAGCCCTGTTGGATCGAAACGGGAATCTCCCGTTCTTCTTGCGCGAGCGGACGCATTCCGCTCCATATATAACCAACACCAGCGCCAGCTACGAGTAGAAGCACAAGGCTGATCGTGAGCAGCACCTTCGAGCCTTTCTTCATCCACACACTCTCCTACATGGAAAAAGAGCGGAAATCCGCCCTTTTTCCGTAAAATATCAGTTAGCCGATGCCATCCATCGACTCTACAAACGACAAATTAAAATTCGTCTCGGTACGTTAATTCATCATACAGCTCAGCTACTTCTTCCCACTCGTCATCATCTTCGATCGTTTCGAGCTCCCAGCCTTCTGCTTCGTTCCCGATAATGCGATACAGTTCCTGCTCCGGTTCTTGAGCACCTTCTGGAAGAAGTACTGCATACGCTCGATCATCAAGCCGGAATTCAGCGATTAACGATAGGACACGACTGTGACCGGCCTCATCCGTCATCTCAACGAATTGACCGAAGGCATTCTTTAGCTGTTCTGTCAATTGAAGTTCAAGTCGTTCGGTCACCCTTCATTCTCCTCATCCGCTGTAAATAACGTATTGAACGTTTCCTCGACAATATTCCATTCTTCTTCGTCCGTAATGGTAAACAGCTTCAAATCGTCGTCCTCTTCTTCATAACGGAACGCATACACTTCATCCGCATCTTCATCATCAGAATCGACAGGTACGACCATCATATATTTTTTGTCCGTGCCATCTACATCGAACTTCATAATGACTTCGAATTCTTCCTCGTTGCCCTCGTCGTCCGGAATATAAATGATCTCCGGTTCTTCTTGCAAATGTTCATCTCGTGTCATAGTAACCCCTCACCTTCTTGATTGATAGTCAAGATATGTTTGTAATATAATGGTTGCCGCCATCTTATCGATGACTTGTCGACGCTTCTTGCGACTGACGTCAGCTTCCAGCAATGCGCGTTCTGCCGACACCGTACTCAAGCGTTCATCCCACAGGTGAACGGGCAATCCGAACGACTGCTTCAACTGTTCTGCAAATGACATGCTTAGCTCGCCCCGAGGTCCGACTGTGCCATTCATGTTCTTCGGCAGTCCAAGGACGAAGGCTTCCACGCCGTGCTCCTTCACAATGTCACCAAGTCGCTTCAGATCATTCTCTGGTTTGCGACGCTCAATGACTTCAAGTCCTTGTGCCGTCCAACCAAAAGCATCGCTTATCGCGACACCGATCCGTCGATCTCCGTAATCCAAGCCAAGAATCTTCATTCAGTCTCTCCCAGTATTCATCCAGTGATGCTTACTTCTCTATCCGTGCTGCATTCATCCTCGCGACTTATCGGTGATGATTCAAGTAGAAGCGAACTAATTCTTCAATCAGTTCGTCCCGCTCTTTCTTCCTCACGATACTTCGAGCATTGTTATGCCGCGGGATATAAGCGGGATCCCCGGATAGAAGATAACCAACGATTTGGTTAATAGGATTGTATTCCTTCTCGAGAAGCGCATCATAGACAGACAACAGGATATCTTCGTTGGAAGCTTGCTGTTCCTCCGCTTTTACATTGAACTTCATCGTCTTATCCATGGAATTCATCGCTAACACCTCGCTTTACTCTTATCATAACACATACCCGAACAAACTAGAAAATATTCCGATCCAAAGCTTGGCATTGTTCACAAATTTGACGACAATAACCTCCCTATGGAATCGGATCAGGGAGCCCCTACTGCAGGGCTCCCCTCTCTTATATTATACGCCAAGCTGCTTCCCAACAAGCTCATCCACGAGAGCCAATGCCTCTGGCAGCTTGGAAGCGTCTTTGCCTCCAGCTTGCGCCATGTCAGGACGGCCGCCACCGCCACCGCCGCACACAGAAGCGAGCTCTTTAATCAACTTGCCGGCATGAAGCCCCTTCTTTACAAGCTCTGGAGCAACAGCAACAACGAAGTTCACTTTATCTTCATTTACTGCACCGAGTGCGATAATCGCTTCTGGAAGCTTCGCCTTCAGTTCGTCTGCCGTCGTACGAAGTGCATCCATACCGCCTGCATCGACTTGTGCAGCCAGCACTTGAACACCAGCAACGGTTCTAACTTGGTCTGTCAATTGTCCTGCTTCAATGCTGCTCAGCTTGCTCTTAAGCGATTCATTCTCGCGTGACAGCTCCTTCTCACGTGAGAACATAGCTTCAATACGCTTCGGTACATCCGCTACATTCGATTTAAGCAAGGAACCTGCTTGCTTCAACAGCTCCAATTGCGCCTCCATATACTGATACGCATGACGACCCGTTACAGCCTCAATACGGCGTACACCAGAGCCGATTCCGCTCTCGCTCACGATCTTGAAGAGACCGATTTCCGAGGTGCTGCTAACATGGCAGCCACCGCATAGCTCAATGCTGTAATCGCCAACTTGTACGACACGTACAACATCGCCGTACTTTTCGCCGAACAACGCCATTGCGCCCATTTCTTTGGCCTCATCGATCGATTTCGATTCGATAACAAGCTGTGTGCCTTTCCAGATTTGCTCGTTGACACGATGCTCAATGTCCACAAGCTCCTCTTCGCTAATGCTGCCCAAATGTGTGAAGTCGAAGCGAAGACGGTCAGGCTGCACGAGAGATCCTGCTTGGTTCGCATGCTCACCCAATACAAGCTTGAGCGCCTTATGAAGCAAGTGTGTCGCAGTATGATTCTTAATAATATCCTCACGAATCGCGCGAGCTACTGCAGCTTGTACTTGCATGCCGACACGCAGTGTTCCTTCTTCCACGCGCACTACTGCGATATGCTGACCATGAGGAGCTTTCCATACATCTTCAACTGCTCCTTTGAATCCAGCTGCTGTAAGGACACCGCTGTCGCTTACTTGACCGCCGCTCTCCGCATAGAATGGCGTGCGATCAAGCACTAATTGGCAAGTCGATCCTACTTGTGCTTCTTCTGCCATTTCGTTATCCACGATCAGTGCCAGTACACTGGATTCAGTTACCAACTCATTATATCCAACGAACTCGCTTTTAGTCGTGTAATCAGCAAGTGGCCCGCCTTGTACCTTCATGCTTCCCGTATCTTGACGAGCTGCACGGGCACGATCACGCTGTTCTTGCATCGCCTGATCGAAACCTTCACGATCAACCGTCAATCCATGTTCAGAAGCATAATCTTCTGTCAAATCGAATGGGAATCCATACGTGTCATACAATTTGAACGCTTCTTGTCCGCCAATTTGCGTGCGTCCTTCCTGCTTCGCAGCAGATGCCAAGCTTTCCAGAATCGCCAAGCCTTCTACAAGCGTCTCATGGAATCGCTCTTCCTCGTTTTTGATTACCTTCTCAATGAACTCGCGTTTTTCAACGATTTCGTTGTAATGTGAGCCCATTACTTCACATACCGTCTGTACCAGCTCTACCATGAATGGACGGTCGATACCGAGGATCTTGCCGTAACGGACTGCACGACGCAGCAAGCGGCGGATTACATAACCACGGCCTTCATTCGATGGCAGAACGCCATCGCCTACAGCGAATGTTACGGTACGAACATGGTCTGCGATTACTTTCAAGGCAACGTCGAACTCTGGACGCTCATTATACTTCACGCCTGCAATGCGGCATGTTGCTTGAATGATCGGCTGGAACAAGTCTGTATCGAAGTTGGAGTCGACATCCTGCAAGATTGAAGCGAAGCGCTCCAAGCCGGCGCCTGTATCAATATTTTTGTTCGGAAGCGGCGTGTAGCTGCCGTCCTTGTTATGGTTGTATTGTGAGAATACATTGTTCCATACTTCCAAGTAGCGCTCGTTCTCTCCGCTTGGATAGCATTCTGGATCCTCTTCCAATGTTCCGTACTTCTCTCCGCGATCGTAGAAGATCTCTGTACAAGGACCGCAAGGGCCTTCCCCGATATCCCAGAAGTTGTCGTCGCCTGTCTTCACAATGTGGTCAGCAGGAAGGCCGATCTTCTCATTCCACAGCTTGTACGCTTCTTCATCATCGTTATGGACAGTAACATAGAGACGATTCGGATCGAAGCCAATCCATTCTTTGCTTGTCAAGAACTCCCAAGCCCATGTAATAGCTTCCTCTTTGAAATAATCGCCGATGGAGAAGTTCCCCAGCATTTCGAAGAACGTATGGTGACGGCGAGTCTTGCCGACATTCTCGATATCGTTCGTACGAATACATTTTTGCGAGTTTGCGATACGCGGGTTCTCAGGCTTCACGCGTCCGTCAAAATAAGGCTTGAGCGGTGCCATACCCGCATTAATCCAGAGCAAGGATGGGTCATTGTGTGGTACAAGCGATGCGCTTGGCTCAATGTGATGCCCTTTGCTTTCAAAGAATTTCAACCATTTTTCGCGAATTTCACTAGCTTTCATGAGTAAACGCCCCCAACAGTTTATTTAAGGTAGTTCAATTAGCTCACTTTTGATCACGATGTATCCCATGAGGTTATTCGGCATCGAATCTTGCATTCACCCTTGAACAGCATATGCTTTCGAAGTATGTTTCCTTCGGAAACATTTTTAGTTGCTCATGTAGTCTCGCCTACACTCCGCTACTCCTTGCAAGTTTTGCAGAGCAAAACTTGCAAGGAAGCATATGCTTCAGCTTCATGCAACCTTCTCGGTGCTGAAAAGCCATCTAATTGAACTTGAACTATTAAAAAATAAAAAAATCGCCCCTGAAAATCAGGGACGATTCATATATCGCGGTACCACCCTGGTTATCGCATACATCACACCCCATTTTATCAAGCCTGCGTATCATGCAAGCAAGGGCAAGAAAAGCGTCTGCGATCGCCTCGACGTTGATAACGGGTACGTCCCGGTGAAGTTCCATTCACACTCAGAAATTAGCGTTCAGCTGTTCTTCAAGGTGAAGATTCTTGCAGCCAGCCGGCATATGCCGATCCGGAATCTTCTCTCTGTTCCTAGGGCTTCAGCTTACTCGTTTTCGTCTTCGTTTTGTTCCATATACCTATCCAATAATTTAGTATAAGCAGCAGGCAGACGGTTGTCAAACTTCTTTCGTTTGATCCCATCTGCCTGCTCAACGGATTTTCGCTGAAATGCGACTATCCTAAATATTCAATTTGCTCGAGCATGCGTTTCAGCATAACTGCTGCCTGCGCACGTGTCGCGGTAGCCTTAGGCTGGAATGTATTCGCGGTCATCCCTTGCACGATCCCTGCGGATACTGCCTTGCCTACGCCGTCGCGAGCGTAGCTGCTCACTTGTCCGCGATCATTGAACTTGTTGAGTGCGCTTGGGTTCGAAGCCACATTGCGTCCTGTATATTCCATAGCTCGAACGAGCATAATTGCCATTTGTTCACGGTTGATCGACTCGTTCGGACGGAATGTGCCATTTTCATAACCGCCAATAATTCCTGCCTTGGTCGCAGCCCCAATATAGGGAGCCATCATGCTGGTCTGATTCACATCACGATAAGCGGAAGCACCGGATGCATCAGCTTGAAGCCCCAGCGAGCGTGCCAGCAAAATCGCGAATTGCCCGCGCGTAATGTTGGCGTTTGGTGCAAATGCATTATTGCTGACGCCCTCAATGATATACTTTGATGCCAATTCGCGGATGGCGTCTCGTCCCCAGTGGTCTTTAATGTCCGAGAAGTCCTTCGAGCGATCCATCATGGCAACGGAACGATTGCCCTTGAACTGGAAGGCGTATACCGCAACGCCTAGCTCCTGCTTCGTCACTGTAGGCACATATCCCGCCTTGTTCAGCACGGAATCATAACGAACGGCTGATGCATTACTACGCTGTATCAATTGTGCGTTGCGCACTTTATATTTCAAGTTAGCCTCAATTGTACGCGGCGTGGCGGAGCCAGCAAATGCCGACAAGCGGAATTCAATCGGGTTGACACGCACGCGTGCACCTGTATCGTTCAGGCTGCGCAGCAATGCATTGGAATCTGATCCCGACTGCGATTCTGCTTGAAGCAGCAGGTATGCCTGATTGTTTCCCCACTCGCGTTCAAGCGCACGGAAGTCCAGCTCACGAAGCGGTACCGACATCAATATATCGCCATAACGAATGGAGAAAATCGCGTCATTCGCCTTATTGTATACTTCATTCAACGTTTGCAATGGAACAGCAACCACTGCTCCGCGCTCGGATGTCGGCACATCAAATGCCAGATGATTACGTGTGCCATTCTTGAGTACATATTCAAAAGATGATTTCAACTTTGTTGCCGGTATTGTATAACGCTTCGCAGTGCTTCCGCTCAAGGAACGATCAGAGCTTGTGTCCGCTGCCGAACTCGAGAGCAAATACCATCCATCATCCAAGAACCAGCGGAACGTAGCCGGTTGCAAATCTCCGGGACGTGTCGTGGAACCATCAGTTTTATTCGTAACGGTCGTAGAAGCAAACGACTGCAGCGAATTCCCTGCCAAGTCCTTAATCGGATTTTTCCCTTGCAAATAAGCAACTGTTACCGCGCTGTATGCATTGACCGCTTCGTCCAGCGTCAAGGTAACTTCTTCATTGCGTGTCGAAGCACGCTTTACCTTAATCACCCGATTGTCCGAGTGCACCACGAATTGAGATTCATCCGGCGAAGGCAATTCCTTCAAGCGCTCGGAGAAGACAAGTGTCATCGTGCTGCCCTTCACAGAAGCTGAACGCAAGGTTGGAGCCGTTCGGTCAGAACCATTGTCTACCTTCTTCAAGGTAAATACAGCAGCCTTGTTCCCCGCCAGATCCGAAATACGAGGCTCACCCGTACCTGGCATATAGGATACCGTGACATCATCACCATCGCTAACACTGGAGCTCATGATCAGATTAACCACATTATCACGCACTTGAACAGAATCGACACTTCGGGATGAGCGATTGACATACACCGAGAAATGACTGCGCGGAGGTACTTTGCCCGTGTCTAATTGCTCATTATAAGTCAACGTCAGCAGGCTCCCGCTTACTTCTGCCCGTTGAAGCACTGGCGCCTTCGTATCCGCATCATTGCGCGCCAGCACATCTGTAAATGCTTCAAGCTTGTTGCCGCTCCGATCCGTCAACGGATATCGATCTGGCTTGTAACTTACTCGCACCGTTTGATTATCGCGGATTACATAAATAAGCGACAGCGTTACCTTCGAGCCGTCAACAGATATGCGGCTGACTGTCTTCTCGCTTCCATCCACGGTCACTTTGAATTGCTCATAAGCACGCGCCGACACTGTATCCAGCGGCTCCGACATATCCAACACTACCTTCATGCCTTCCGCATTCGCTTGCTTCATAACAGGAGGCGTACGGTCAACCTCATTGCTTACCGATACTTTCTCAAATGCAGCAGCCGCATTGCCTGCCGTATCCTGAATAGACTTGCGGTCAGCGCCAGGACGATAGGAAATGGAAATGCTCTGACCCACAGGGACTCCGTTCTCCAGGCTTACATCCACATAATCGCTGCCCATAGCCGTTCCCGTTACACGGCGTGTGTCACCATTTACCCATACTTCGAAGCTTGCAGCTGGTGGAACCGAGGTCTTCTTCAATTCCTTGTCGAACGTTAAGCGAATCGTGTCCACCTTGCTCAGCACAGCGGACTTCAACGATGGAGCCACTGTATCTGGATTGCCTGTTGTGAATTTCCATGTATTCAATCCAGCATAAGACTTCCCACTTGCATTGCGCAGAGAATCTGCCGCAATCTCAATCGTGTAATCCATATTAGGCTTCAATTGTTGAACGGGGTCAATCGTAATTGTATTTGTTCCGTCTCCCGTAACCCGGTTAGAGGACATCGGCAGCGCTTCAAGCACTTTGCCGTCTTTTGCCTGCTTCATAATGACGCTCCCGCCAGATTGCTTCCATACCTTCTCCTTGAAAGTCAACACAAGCTTGGAATCCACACGGACGTCCCGTTGCCCGATCGCTGGCGATACCGTATCCAGCTGAGGCGCTCCAGTATCAGCTGCTGTCGTGAACGTCCATTCTGTAGGGTCATAAATACCCAGGAACTCAGAGCTGCCAGACTTGAACGTACCGAAATCTGCTTGAACCCGATAGGAAGTTCCAGAATCCAACGGCTTGGATAGCGTAATCGTTGCTTTTTTCTTCGTATCATCGAGCCGAACTTGGCTGCCGTCTACTGCAACATCCTCTACCTTATCGCCATTTTTCTTTCTTATGGTGATGTTCCCGCTTCCTTTTTCCACTTCACTTGTAAACGTAAGAATAAGTTCAGTTCCGACATTGACACCCGTCGCTCCAGCAGCTGGAGACATGGATGCCACCTTAATTGTTTTTAAGCCCTCTATTTTATCTTTCACTGAGTCTTTAAGTGCTGTGCTTGAGTCTGTCTGCGGCAAAGCCATGGCGGCATTCGCAGAAAGTTCCATCGCTAAAGCAATGGTGAGCAATATCGCAAGTGTTCGTTTCACGTAGAACTCTCCTCCCTTAATTTCCCGTTCGTTCCCCAGGACGCAACTTCGCATAGTTTCACGAATAAAATATACGGCGTCCATCCTTCATTACCGCCGTATCCAATTCTTTAAACGCGCCGAACAACATATTTGTTGTTCATAATTGCGAAACTTTCTGAAAAATAGGTCTTAAGTAGGATGTTTCGTTACTTTGATTTTCCTCCACTACCGATAAATGCTCACACTGTCTTTCTTCGGATTTGATAGGCTACTATATGCTGACAGATTACTTTTACGACTGCAAAGAAAGGAACCGCAAGGATTAGCCCCACAACTCCAGCAATCTCCCCGCCCACAAGCAGGGCGAAAATGATCGTCAGCGGATGCATATGAAGCGTCTTGCCCACGATCTGTGGAGAAATAATATTCCCTTCTACAATTTGGCAGATAGTATTTACAACGATGACCAAAATAATCATTTTGAGCGATACCGTCGCTGCGAAGATAAGTGCGGGAGCAGCACCGAAGTATGGACCGAGATAAGGAATAATATTGAACACGGCTACACATAACGCAAGCAGAAGCGCATAGGGCATGCCGATTATCCAATAGCCGATATATGCAAGCACACCGATAATAAGGCATACGAGAAATTGACCCCGGACGTAGCTTCCTAGTGCAGCATCAATTTCTCTAAATAGCATCACCGTATGCTTGCGATGCGAACGCGGCACATAAGCTATTACCGCCCTCTCGAATACGTCAAAATCTTTCAATATGTAGAAAATGAGGAATGGTACGATAAGCGCAATGAAGAGCAAATTAATGGCGGCCCCAATATTCTCCATAAAGTCCGATATCGCTTTGCCTATCCGCTCCTCTAGAGCATAAATGGAGTCATTTAATCCGGAACGTACAGATGACGGCATCGTCTTGCTAACCCCGTCCATCATCTGTTCCGCCTTCGCATTTAGGTGGGGCATCTGATTGTTAAGCTCAGCAAGCTGCTTCACCAGCATGGGGATGATATTAACTAAAATCACGGTAACTACCGCAATAAACACTGCATAAATAAGCAGCACTGCCATCGTTCGCGGCACTTTCCGCTCATTGAGCAGGATTACGATCGGATTTAACACATAGGCAATGATCATGGCCACGAAGAAGGGGGCAAGCACGGCCTTGAGGAAGCCGTATACATGCCCGATAAGAGGTTTCATCATAAATAGAAAATAGAGGATGATAAGACCAAGCAGACAATAGATAGCCATTACAAAAAGACGGTTCTTCCAAAAACGCTCCACTGTATTACACACTCCATTCATGTACGCTTGTGATGTAGAATGCTTGCAATACAGTAAAGTATGTGTAGCCTAGAGAGAAATTAATCCAACTGGTATCCCTTCCTCCATCCGCCATATGCGCTGATTGTCACTGCCGCGGAAGGGAAGTCCTGGACAACGGCGCTCCGCTACGAACGGACCATCAACCAATACATCCACACAGCGAAGCAGCTCTTGCTGGTCAGCTGTTCCTCTTTCAAGCAGCTGCTCCACCGTATATCCCGTATATACCCATATATGTCGACCCGACTGACGCAGCAGCCGGGTCAATTCCTTCACTTCCTTTGCTTGCATGAACGGTTCTCCACCGGACAGTGTGACATCCGTAAGCGGATTGGACAGCAACTCGGCTGCCACCTCCGCTACACTCATTTCCGTGCCGTTCATCATGTTCCACGATTGCGGGTTATGACACCCCTCGCACTGATGGGGGCAGCCGCTGAAGAACACAACTGTACGCAGCCCTTCGCCGTCAACGACACTGTCATGCAAAATAGATAGAACACGCATACTCATCGATGCTTCACCCGCTCCGTCTCTTCCTTCCGCTTCGCAGAGTTCCACTTGTCCATATCCCCTACCAAATAACCGGTAATGCGGCGAATGCGCTCAATCTGCGAACCTGAGCTTCCACACATCGGACAGCTATCTTCAATCGTATCTTGATGGCCGCATGTACGACAGCGATCAACAGGATGATTAAGAGAACCATACCCAATCCCGCTCATCGCCATTGCACGCACGATACGGTCAAGTGCCTGTGGGTTGGCTTTCGCGCTTCCATCCAGCTCAACATACGTGATATGCCCGGCATTGCACAGCTCATGGAACGGCCCTTCGATTTGAATCTTGTCGATTGCTTTCAACGAGTAATAGACGGGTACATGAAACGAGTTGGTGTAATATTTCCGATCCGTAATTCCTTGTCTCACTCCAAAATCATCTCGATCCCGGCTCGTAAATTTACCCGATAGACCTTCAGCCGGCGTCGCGATTAAGGAGAAATTAAGACCTGTCGCTTCAATCGCCTCATCCATTCGCATACGCATATGAGACACGATGCGCATGCCTAGCTTGCGTGCATCCTCAGACTGGCCATGATGGGAACCAACAAGCGCTACAAGCGCCTCAGCAAGTCCGATAAAGCCAACACTAAGTGTCCCCTGCTTCAGGATACCTCCCAGCTCATCCTCGGGTTGCAAGTCCTCACTTCCGCGCCATACCCCTTGCTTCATAAGAAAAGCAAAGTCACGCACCTGCTTCTTCGATTGATAGTCGAATCGCTCCCTCAACTGCTTCACTGTCAAGGACAGAAGTGAGTCCAATCGGCCAAAGAAATCATCCACACTGGACGACATCATAGCAAGGCGAACAAGATTCAAAGAGGTAAATGACAAGTTCCCTCTGCCGATCGCCGTTTCGTCCCCGTTCACATTGCCCATGACGCGCGTTCTGCAGCCCATGTAGCATGCCTCGCTCTCGGGTGTGCCGTTATCGTACTGCGCATTGAACGGAGCATCGAGAAAGGCAAAGTTAGGGAACAGCCGCTGCGCTGTCGTTTGCAAGGCAAGCTGGTACAGATCATAATTCGGATCAGCAGGATCGAAGTTGACGCCTTTCTTCACTTTGAATATTTGAATCGGGAAGATAGGTGTTTCTCCTCTGCCAAGACCAGCCTGCGTTGCGAGAAGAAACTGTTTAATCAGCATTCTCCCCTCCACAGAGGTGTCCGTTCCATAGTTCAATGAAATGAACGGTACCTGCCCGCCGCCTCTAGAATGCATCGAGTTCGCATTATGAATGAATGCCTCGCAAGCCTGATATACGTCACGCTCCGTTAGTCTCCACGCCTCTGTCTCTAGATTGAAGTCTGCTTGCAGCGGCAGTGATTCCATATAGCGAATATGGCGATTGAATGTCTTGCGCACATAAGGGGCCACATCATAATCGAACATCGGATACGCCTGTCCGCCATGCTGCTGGTTCTGGTTCGCCTGTAATATAATCGATGCCAGCGCAAGCGCGCTCTTAATATCCTGCGGCTCGCGCATATATCCATGACCTGTGTTGAACCCCTGCTTCAACATCTTGCCCAGAGGAATCTGGCAGCACGTTGTCGTACCGGAGGCATAGAAATCAAGATCATGTGGATACATCAGGTTCTGCTCCACTGCATCTCTTACGTCTGCAGACAGCAGATGTTGAACCGCATACCAGCGTGCGCTTTCGCTAGCGATCTTCCCCATCATACCCATTGGCGATCTTCCATCTACATTCGCATTTTCCTGCATCAGATCCTGATTGCCACCGTCAACAATCTCATGCAGCGATGCCGTCAGCCGCTCTGTGCTGGTCCGTTTGCTCCGATCCCATACTGCGTTCGTCCGTTTCATGGATACCATCGTCATATCAACTCATTCCTTTCTCTTTATGTACCATCATTTTCAGTGCAATTTGTCTATGTTAACTATATCTAGTGTTGTTATTTGAAAATGAGCACAATATGCATTATGAACGAACTCTTTTTCTCACAATATGAGATTCATCACGGACAAATGGCCGACCATGCAAAAAGCGCCCGCAATCGCCTCTACAAGGCGATTACGAGCGCTTATGTTCCATATGGTGGATATTTCTGCCTGACCCTTACGATGAAGCCTGCGCCTCTGGGAACGAAGGTGCAGCAAATTCATCACCAAAAAACAAGTCATCCAGAGAGCTTAATGTGCCATCCTCTTCGACCTGGTAAACTGACATCTTGTCACCGTTCACCGTCAGCTCTATATAACATCCCCAGCAATAAAATTGGTGGGAACCAATTTTCCCGATATCTTTGGAATTGCAATTCGGGCATCGCAACATCGTATTCACCATTCCGTCCATTGACTAATTTGTTCGTACCGTTCAGGTTATCCGCCATCTTCGAAGATGATAACATCTGATCCCCATTTCAAGCGGCTTGTCCCATCTATCCGCCGTCTGCCTTCCAACAAGTCAGACAGCAAACCGTCTGAAATTTCCAGACCTGTTACTTGGTTACCCATATTTGGCTGAAAATAAACATCGGCGACCCATCCTAATTGCGATCCTTCACTTGTCATGACAGGCAAATCCTTCAACGCTCCATTCCCTGTCAAGAAAGCCCTCTCTATATGGATAGCCTCCGTATGCCGGATGGCTGTATCATTCGCGATCATTATTGCATCCTCACCACAAGCCGCCACCTCTTCCCAGCTCACAGAAGGAGGTGGTGATCCCTTGCGGGAACGACCTTCAAGCTCTATATGTGTGATAGTCCAATCATTCGAAATGCGGATATCCTTTACCTTGGTCAACCGCTTCCCCGTCTCGATTCCGTATACGGGAAGGCCGATTAGTTCCAACAGCTTCATATCGGGGCCCCCTCTTCAGCTAACGGCATTCACTTCCAAATGCAGGACGTTCCTCATCAGAATCAGGGAGATTCTCATTTCACGTACGTCCCCGGCCAACATGCCGCGTTATCTTCAAACGCCCCTCCTTTCACGCTGTGACAGTTCCCTTACTGTCTAGTACGAACACGTGATACGATGGTTGCAATTTGTTGCGCAGCGCAAGCAGCCTCTTCCCTAGTATTGCCCAAACCGAAGCTGAATCGTACAGCCGTTCTCTTGCGCTCATCTGGTAAATCCATAGCCTCTAGCACATGCGACAATTCAAGCGAGCCTGATGTGCAGGCAGATCCGCTCGATGCCATAATTCCCGCCAAGTCCAAATTCATCAGCATTGTCTCCGTAGGCACATCCAAGAAACTGACATTCAATATATGAGGCAAATGCTCAGTAGGATGGCCATTCATGACCACTCGATCGCCGAGAACTGCTGACAACTCTGTCCACAGCGTGCTGCGCACCTGCGCTAGTTCCTCCAGCTTCGCTGGAAGTGAGCCATTCGCTATCTCCATTGCCTTCGCCATTCCGGCAATCCCTGCTGCATTCTCCGTCCCTGCTCTGCGCTTGCGTTCTTGGCTTCCACCATACAGCAGAGGATCCCAGTGAACACCTGCGCGAGCATAGAGAACGCCTACTCCCTTGGGGCCATTAATCTTATGGGCAGAGAAACTGGCGAAGTCAACCGGCAAAGCGCACAGTTCGAGCTTCAAATGGCCGAGCACCTGAACGGCATCCGTATGCATCAGAATGCCATGCTCACGTGCCAAGCGGCCAATTTCTTCTATCGGCTGAAGTGTGCCCACCTCGTTGTTGCCATACATGACACTAATAAGACAAGTATGCGGGCACAGTGCAGCTTCAATTGCCTCAACCGATACTCGACCCATCTGATCCGGCGCAACATAAGTAACCTCGAAGCCCAACTGCTCCAAGCGCTCGCACGCATGCAGCACTGCATGATGCTCCAATTGAGTCGTCACGATATGCGGCTTGCGTGCGGATGCATCGCCACTGCTTCCTTGCTGAGCAGCAGTTTCTGACGATTGCTGCAGCCAGGCAGACCATGCTGCACCGAAGATGGCAGCATTATCCCCTTCCGTTCCTCCGCTCGTAAAGACAAGCTCCTGCGGCTGGCAGCCCAGCTGGGCGGCAATACGATCGCGGGCTTGATTCAAGGCGAGCTTCGCTTCACGTCCGAACGCATGAACGCTGGAAGCGTTTCCGAACACTTGATGCATACTGTCGGTCATGGCTTGAAGTACGTCCGGATGAAGCGGAGTTGTCGCTGCATGGTCAAAATAGATGCGTTCCATTGTATTCCCTCGTTTCTGCTAATCCGTATAACAAATAACAATATCAAACTTCTCTCTCAAGATAAGTGGTCGTCAACCTATAGCTTGCTGTCCATCCATCGTCTAAATATAGAACATGTAGCTGTCCTGGCTTCCCACGTCCTTAAAGTTAACCAGATCGGCAAGAGTCGTGGAATCAAGCACCTGCGCAATGCTGTCCCGGATACGCAGCCACAAGTCACGCTTAGCCGGATCATCCTCTTCCGTGAAATCGACTGGGGAGATTGGCCCTTCCAGCACGCGAATAATTTCACCTGCTGTAATATGTTCAGGAACGCCTGCCAGTATATAGCCGCCGTATGCGCCGCGAATACTCTTAACCAATCCAGCATTGCGCAGCGGCGCAATCAGCTGCTCCAAATAATGCTCGGACAGTTGGTTCTTCTCTGCAATACTCTTTAGCGACGTTGGGCCTTCTCCACAGCTCTTTGCCAGCTCCATCATAATCGTCAGGCCATAACGGCCTTTCGTTGAAATTTTCATATTATACACCTCATAGTTTGATTATCGTATAAATCCAATGTATTCCGATTAAGGTTCCCTGTATATCGTAACATAACTCTTCTCTTTATGGACAATAAACTGATGTGCTATCCCCGAATTATTTCCATTTGCTTGAAAATTCCTTGACATCATCTCTTATTTCCGGTATACAAGCCCTTATGGTACAATACTAAAGGAAGTGAATAAAACTCACTTTTGTATCAAGCCTGTATTAGTTTCAAGCTATTATGATAAAATCGCGAGCCGATAGCCATTATCGCAAGGCCATTCTTACAGCTCGCAGCAAAGACGGTGATACCATGACAAACTCTAATGCGAACACTCGCGTCGTCGTCGGCATGTCGGGCGGCGTAGATTCCTCGGTGACAGCACTGCTGCTTAAGCAACAAGGCTACGATGTCATCGGCATATTTATGAAAAACTGGGACGACACTGACGAGTTCGGACAGTGTACAGCCGAAACCGACGCGGAAGATGTTCGCCGCGTATGCGAACAAATCGGCATCCCTTATTATACGGTGAACTTCGAAAAGGAATATTTCGATAAGGTCTTCACCTATTTCTTAGACGAATATCGTCACGGTCGTACGCCTAATCCAGATGTAATGTGCAACCGTGAGATCAAATTCGGTGAATTCCTGCAGAAAGCACTCGATCTGGGTGCAGACTATCTGGCGACAGGCCATTACGCGCGTGTCCTTCATGAAGACGGCAAGCATACGCTGCTGCGCGGTGTGGACGGGAATAAGGATCAGACTTATTTCCTTAATGCGCTGAATCAAGAACAACTAGCGAAGGCTATGTTCCCGATCGGCCATCTGCCGAAGCCGGAGGTTCGC
This sequence comes from Paenibacillus sp. UNC217MF, assembly GCF_000686865.1. NCBI lineage: Bacteria > Bacillati > Bacillota > Bacilli > Caryophanales > Paenibacillaceae > Paenibacillus > Paenibacillus sp. UNC217MF. The sequence continues at coordinate 672,615 of NZ_JMLT01000003.1, forward strand.
CGCATTGCAGAAGAGGCAGGACTAGCCACTGCCAAGAAGAAGGACAGCACCGGCGTATGCTTCATCGGTGAACGCAACTTCAAGCAGTTCCTGAGCCAGTACTTGCCTGCACAGCCTGGACAGATGATTGACATCCGTACAGGAGAGGTGAAGGGCCGCCATGACGGGCTTATGTATTACACGCTAGGTCAACGCCAAGGCTTGGGCATAGGCGGCTCAGGCAACGGAGAGCCATGGTTCGTTGCTGAGAAGGACTTGGCCAACAATGTTCTGTATGTGGTACAGGGCGATGATCACCCAAGCCTCTATTCCACAGGGCTCGTTGCATCTCAGGTCAACTGGATCGAAGGCGACATGCCAACTGAACTGATCCGCTGCACAGCCAAATTCCGTTACCGTCAGCCTGACCAAGGAGTTACTCTCCAGAAGAATGCGGACGGAACAGTTGAGGTAACATTCGACATCAACCAACGCGCTGTAACACCTGGACAAGCAGTCGTCTTCTATGATGGCGACATTTGCCTGGGCGGTGGCACGATTGATATCGTCCGCAAATTGAAGGCGTAACACCCAGCAGGATTGCTGAACGATACAGGGGGTTATCCCGCACTGTGAAATTTCCACACGGTGCAGGATAACCCCCTTCGTCATTGGTTCTAAATGCTTGATGCTGGATTCAGCATCGCATCATGGCTGGTTGCTGCCCCCAGCTTCTTCACATGAAGTCGCGCAATCCGGAAATGATCCGTCTCCTCAATGATGAATTCATACTCAAAGGCGCCTTCCACCCGAGTTCGCAGCCCCACTCTCGGAGGTACCTCCACCATGGCATACATCCAGCCGCCAATTGTATCATAATCCTCGGAAGAAATATTCGTCCCGAAGTACGCATTCACTTCTTCAATCAGCAAACGTCCATCAATCGAATAATTGGTTTCATTTTTCTTCTCAATTTGCGGACGCTCTTCATCAAATTCATCCTGAATCTCGCCAACGATCTCTTCCATAATATCTTCTAATGTGACCAAACCGGCTGTCCCACCGAATTCATCAATAAGCAGCGCGATTTGCACCTTATTTTTCTGCATCAGTTTCAACAAGGCACTAATTGACATCGATTCTGGGACACTTAACATTGGCCGAACAATCGAATGAATGCTCTCCAAATCATCAGGAGCCTTCACAATGTCGCGAATATGGATAAAGCCGATAATATTATCCTTATCGTTATCGCATACCGGATAACGAGTATGCATTTCCGTCAGCACTTTGGTCTTGTTTACTTCAAATGAATCCTCTGCATACAAACAGACCATATCGGTTCTTGGAATCATAATTTCCCGTGCATGCGTTTCCGTAAAGTCGAAAATGTTGTCTACAAGTGCCAATTCAGTATTATCAATGAGACCGCTCTTATGGCTTTCCTTGACTAGGATACGAATCTCTTCTTCCGTATGAGCTGATTCATGCTCAGAAGCTGGCTCGATGCCGAATACCTTCAGCACCATATTAGCCGTACCATTCAATAGCCAGATGAACGGATACATCACTTTATAGAATAAGCTTAATGGTCCTGCAGTCCACAATGCTACACGTTCCGATTTGCGTATCGCTAGCGTCTTAGGCGCAAGCTCACCGAGAACGATATGCAGCACGGTAATGATAATGAAGGCGATAGCAGTAGATATCGATGTAATCACCGCATTACTTGCACCGAGTGCCGTCAACGGTTCATACAGCAGCTGTGCGACAGTCTTCTCCCCGATCCATCCGAGACCAAGAGAAGCAAGCGTAATTCCCAATTGGCAAGCAGACAAGTAAGCATCCAAATGCTCTGTCACATGCCGAGTCAGCTTCGCTTTCGCATTTCCCTCCTGCACGAGCGTATCCAGTCGACTTCCGCGCACCTTCACCATCGCGAACTCTGCCGCAACGAAAAAGCCATTCAAAAATACTAATAGCAGTACAAACAACAATCCCCAAAATATCGGTAACGGATCACTACTCACCCGATCTCCTGCCCACTCCCACTTCGAAACGGACAGGAACACCTCCCCATACAATAAAATAAAGACATATATATATTATATAAGAAAATACATAAGAATCCTACTCCCATACGCCTCATCGTTGAACATATGAGAATTAGCGGGATTTGTTGTCTTTATGTATATTCTTTTTTTATATCGTCCTATCACCATTTTTGTTGAATATGAATCGGAACAATCAGTCTGCGCTTTCGCGAAATTATTGCTCAATCGCGTATCGAACTGCTTCATTTAACAGCTCAAGTATATAAGCATCATCGCAAATATATAAAATATTTTGACCTTCTCTGCGATATCTGACGAAGCGATATGCACGAAGTGTTTTCAACTGATGAGATACTGCCGATTGTGACAATTGCAGAGCGTCAGCGACTTGATTTACGGCGCATTCCTCACGCGCAAGAAGTGACAAAATTCGAATACGTGTCGGATCACCCAACGCTTTGAACGTTTGCGATACCCGCTCCAGTACATCTGCATCCAAATCTTTTCCCAGGAAATAATTCATCTTCTTCTTCTCCTTTGTGTTGTTCATCTATATCTGGCTGTAATGCGTGGGAACGAGATGAACATACCTACATATGTATGGCCCTGTTGCCTGTAGGTTATGACAAAGCGAAGAAAAATAAACATGGATTCCGAAGGAATCCATGCCAATTGATTCAGAGCATGCATGAAGCCTGCTCCTACACAGCAGGAAGTGGTGTAGGAGTAGGTTCTGCATATCCCTCTTTGTATTTGGTATCAATAGCTTGGCGGATGTCTTTGACCGACTTCCCGTCCCGCAGCATGAGAGAGGCCTCTACGGCAATATCAAGGCACACACCACAGCGAGTGCCGTGATCATCCCATTCGATCTTCGCCTCTTTCTTCGAGGCGACGAAGCAATTCAAATTGCTCTGGTGGCCAGCTACTTCTCCGCATCCGCAATAACAAGGAATATATTGAAGTAATTCACTGTTCGTAGCAGCCAGTTGATAAATTTGTCGCATTTCCTTTTGTTTGTCATTCAAGAAAGGCGGAAGTTTGGCAACCGATGCCGTCGTTTGACGCAGATCGCCATTCTTCATCAGACGTTCATGATCTCCTGATGCTTGTCCGGCATGTTCTGCGCCTTCTTTACCCGCAGGAGAGCTGCCACAGCCTGCGACAATTGTTAATGCGATAAGACCAATAACCAATGAGAATGGTGCGAGTCGATTCAGACGATGTCCTTTGTTTCTGTTAGCTCTGTGCCTACGAATGAACATGAAAATACCTCCATCAAAGTATTCATTTCAAATTCAGTACAGGTCTGTCTACATTAAACATACTAAACGTCGCCTCGCCCATGCGAGCCTCTTCTCCGCTCTTGGTTGATGCGCATCTTCGCTTCTGTCCCCTGATCATTCGCCATAAAGAATACCCGCTTCTTGATCAGGTCAGGCAGGTATTGCTGCTCTACATAGTGTCCTGGGTAGTCGTGTGGATACTGATAGCCCTTGTGTCCGAGCTTGTCCGCGCCTTTATAGTGGGTATCTCGCAAATGCAATGGCACTTCAGCGGTCTTAATATCTTCAAACGCCTGCATGACACGAGCAATGGCAAGCGGTATCGAGTTGGACTTCGGACTTTCTACCGCGAATAAGATAGCTTGTGCCACGATGTACTTCGACTCCGGCCAGCCAATTCGATGATAGGCCTCCAATGCGCTCACAGCCTGCACCATTGCTTGCGGGTTCGCCAATCCGATATCCTCGCTGCATGCAACGGTTAATCTGCGAATGAACGTCATTGGATCCATGCCCAGCTTCTCGACCGCATACAGGAACCAGTACAATGCCGCATCACTGGAGCCGCGAATACTCTTGTGGAAGGCGGACAAGACGTCATACTGTACAGATTCATCTGCCTGCACAGTCGGCCGCCGAACGGATTCTTCCGCCACTTCCAGCGTAATGTGGACTGTCCCGTCTTCCTCCGGTGTCGTCGTCATTACCGCCATCTCCAGCGCGTTCAATGCACGGCGTATGTCACCATTCGCCATGGAAGCGATATGCTCAAGCGCATCCGGGTCTGCCTGAATCGGCATGAAGCCAAGCCCACGCTCCTTATCCACCAAAGCACGCTTCATCGCCATCAGCGAGTGCTCCTTCGTGAGCGGCTTTAATTGGAACAAGGTCGAACGACTGATCAACGCTCCATTTACATGATGGAATGGATTTTCCGTTGTTGCGCCGATGAATATAATCGTCCCCTTCTCAACGGCAGGCAGCAAGGCATCCTGCTGCGATCGATTGAAGCGATGAACCTCATCCAAGAACAGAATGGTCTTGGTGTTGTACATCTTCTTGTTCGTATCCGCCTGTTCAATTACGGCTCGAACATCCTTAACTGATGCATCGACAGCATTTAAACGAACAAATTCACCCTTTGTCTGCTCCGAGATGATATTCGCGAGCGTTGTCTTGCCGCAGCCTGGGGGGCCATACAGTAATATCGAGGAGACCCGATCCGCTTCAATCGCTCTCCGCAGCAGTCTCCCCGGCCCTACAATATGTTCTTGGCCGATATATTCTTCCAATGTTCTTGGCCGGATTCGATCAGCCAGCAATCGCATCGTCGGATGCTGCTGTTCTTCCCCATAAGAGAATAGATCCATATCTGTCACCACGAATTACAAGTCTGCCAGCATATCGCGAATCACGACACTGACCATAATAAGCCCGGCTACCGGCGGTACGAATGCGTTACTGGATGGCGGCTGCTTCGCCTTGCGAATATCAGGGGCAGTATCCGGTACGATGCGCTCCGTAACATCCTCACGCGGCTTGATCGGCTCCTCTGTAGAGAACACAACCTTGACCCCTTTGCGAATGCCATCCTTGCGCAGCTTTTGCCGAATGACGCGGGCAATCGGGTCGTAAGACGTCTGCGAAATGTCAGCCACTTGGAAGCGCGAAGGATCCATCTTGTTCGCCGCACCCATGCTGGAAATGATAGGTATTTTACGTTTCAAACATTCTTTAATCAAGTGAATTTTATAAACAATCGTATCTGATGCATCGACAACATAATCTAGTTCATACTTGAACAGTTCCTCATAGGTTTCTTCTGTATAGAACATGTTAAGCGCGATCGCGTCGCAGTCAGGATTAATTAGCTTAATCCGCTCACGCATCAACTCCGCCTTCTTCTGACCTACTGTTGTCGTCAAGGCATGAATTTGCCGGTTAATGTTCGTAATATCGACTGTATCTTTATCAATGAGAATAATTCGGCCTACACCGGTGCGTGCCAATGCTTCTGCAGCCATTGAGCCGACACCGCCGATTCCTAGAACTGCAACTGTGCTGTTTTTCAGCTTCTCTAATCCTTCAGGTCCAATTGCGAGTTCCGTACGTGAAAATTGATGCAGCATAACGTCCTTTTCCTCCTGCGTCTCATTATCCATGCATGGTTTATGCATCGTGTGATGTGCAATATTTGCACGTCAATTGGCACACGCCTGCACAAATGGCAACACTTCTGCACAAAAAGCCATCATGCATCAAGTTCGCATCTTAGATGCTTAATCTACTACCTTCTATCGTACCATAGACGGGCTCAAGAACATAGCGGAACGCCCCTTGCCCAAGCATCCGCTAGATAGGAATTTCGGGAGAGGGGCGTTATATGCTAACTGCTTCTTTTCAGCCGTCCGGCTTATTGCTCTTCGTTATTCTCTTGAGTCTTTTCTTCTTTTTCTTTCTTCTTGTACGTCGACTTAATATGCAAAACATCCAACTGAGACTTATCAACTACGTTAGGCGCATCTGTCATCAAGTCTGTTGCGCTTGCCGTTTTCGGGAATGCGATCGTCTCGCGCAAGTTCGTACGTCCTGCAAGCAGCATTACGAGGCGATCTAAGCCGAATGCAATACCGCCGTGTGGAGGCGTACCATATTCGAAGGCATTCATCAAGAAGCCGAATTTTTGTTGTGCTTCTTCTGGTGTGAAGCCAAGCGCCGCGAACATCTTCTCTTGTACATCGCGGTTGTAAATACGCATCGAACCGCCGCCGATTTCATAACCATTCAAGACAAGGTCATAAGCTTGAGCGCGGATTTGGCCAGGATCAGTATCGAACAATGCCAAGTCTTCGTCCTTCGGACGTGTGAACGGATGGTGTTCCGCTACATAACGCTTCGCTTCTTCGTCGTAGCCAAGCAATGGGAAGTCAACAACCCATGCGAACTTGAACGCATTGTCATCGATCAGGTTCAAGCGGCGGCCGATCAAGAGACGAAGGTTGCCGAGCACATCGTATACCACTTTACGCTTGTCCGCAGAGAAGAGCAGCAAGTCTCCCTCTTCTGCGCCTGTACGCTCACGAAGGGATGCGATTTCTTCCTCGCTCATGAACTTCACGATTGGACCGCGGAATTCGCCGTCCTTCACTTGAATCCAAGCCAAGCCTTTCGCACCATAGCGTGCTGCATACGGTGCCAAATCATCGATGTCCTTACGGCTCCATGTTCCGCAGCCTTTTGCATTCAGGACTTTAACAACGCCGCCCTTTTCGATTACTGACCCAAACACCTTCACGCCGCTGTTTTGTACGATATCGCACACATCCACAAGCTCAAGGCCAAAGCGAAGATCCGGCTTATCGGAACCGTATTTCTCCATTGCATCTTGGTACGTAATGCGTTGGAATGGCGTAGGAATATCTACTCCTAATGTTGTCTTGAACAAACGAACCATCAATTGCTCCATCATTTCATGCAATTGCTCTGTAGACATGAAGGACGTTTCGATGTCCACCTGAGTGAATTCTGGTTGACGGTCTGCACGCAAGTCTTCATCGCGGAAACAGCGCGCAATCTGATAGTAACGCTCAACGCCGGATACCATAAGCAGCTGCTTGAAGATTTGCGGCGATTGCGGCAATGCATAGAATTCACCTGGATGCACACGGCTTGGTACTAGGTAGTCACGTGCGCCTTCTGGCGTAATCATTGTCAAGATTGGTGTTTCTACATCGATGAATTCATTCTCTTCCAAGAAATCACGGAATACTTTCGTTGCTTTGGAACGAAGCATCAGTGTCTTTTGCATTTCCGGACGACGAAGATCGAGGTAACGATATTTCAAACGAAGGGACTCATCAATTTCAATGCCGTCTTCGATGAAGAATGGCGGGTTCTTCGCTGCATTTAAGATTTCAATTTCCGTTACGCGTACTTCTACCTCTCCTGTTGGCAGATTCGGGTTCACCGTTTCTGCATCGCGTTCAACGACTGTACCGCGAACAGCAAGCACATACTCGTTACGCGCACGATCTGCAATGTCGTGAGCCTCTTGAGAGAAATCAGGGTTGAATACGACCTGTACAAGACCGCTTCTGTCGCGCAAATCAATAAATAATACCCCGCCCAAGTCACGACGACGCTGTACCCATCCATTCAGGGTAACCGTTTCGCCAATTCGTTCTTTTGTAATTTTTCCGCACTGATGCGTTTTGTACATCATAGGATGCACGCTCCTCACATTAATATAGTTCATCCATTTACGAATGGAATTGAGCCTAGTTAAGCTCTTTCGATTGCTTCAGCCAATTGCTCCAGCTTCACGAACTGCTGCTCTCCTGTTTCCAGATGCTTCAACGCGATCTCCCCACGTGCCAATTCGTCATCGCCGAGAATCCCTGCATACCGAGCCTTCATGCGATCGGCTGATTTCATTTGCGCCTTCATCTTGCGTCCTTGGTAGTCCTTCTCGGCAGCGATGCCAGCTGTACGCAATGCGTACAACAGCTTCGTCACCTCATTCTCTGCTTGTTCACCAAGTCCTACGAGATAAATATCAAGCGGCGGCTGCTCATTGCAGGCAATGCCTTGCTTATCAAGCAGAAGCACAATTCGCTCCATCCCGATACCGAAGCCAATACCTGTCTGCTCAGGACCGCCGATATCAGCGACTAGACCATTGTAGCGGCCTCCGCCCCCTACGGTATCAATGGCTCCAATCCCTTGGGCCTTATATTCGAATGCCGTATGCGTATAGTAATCCAAGCCGCGCACAAGACGGTGGTTCACTTCATACTCGACGCCCATCGCCGTTAAGTGCTGCTTCACCTTCTCGAAGTGTGTTGCACATTCTTCATCCAAGCTGTCCAGAATCGATGGTGCATTCGTGAACTTGTCCTGATCGACCTTACAGTCGAGCACACGCAGCGGATTACGCTCCATCCGGGATTGACAATCCTTGCACAGTGTCTCCTTCATCGGCATCAGGAAGCCAAGCAAAGTCTCGCGGTAAGCCGCACGGCTCGGTGCGTTGCCGACAGAGTTAATCTCGACACGAACACCGCTCAAGCCAATATCCTTCATGAACTGATAGCCAAGAGCAACAATTTCAGCGTCTAAGCTAGGATCAACAGACCCGAAGGCTTCCACGCCGAATTGGTGGAACTGGCGATAGCGACCCGCCTGCGGGCGTTCATACCGGAACATCGGCCCCATGTAATACAGCTTCGTCAAGTCCGGTTCACCATACAGCTTGTTCTCTACATACGAGCGAACTACGCCTGCAGTATTCTCTGGACGCAGTGTCATGCTGCGGTCGCCCTTATCCCGGAACGTATACATTTCCTTCTCAACGATATCCGTTGTTTCACCAACACCGCGCTCGAACAGTTCAGTCTGTTCGAAGATTGGAGTCCGGATTTCCTTAAAGTTGAAACGACGGCAGATATCCCGAGCTTTTTGCTCAACCGTTTGCCAAATTTCAACCGTGCCAGGCAGCAAATCCTGCGTACCCGTAGGTTTTTGATATGCCATGAGCGCTAACCTCCTAATCGTTTTGTCTATAAAATAAAAAATCTCCCGCCCCGCAAATGATTCATTTGCAAAGGGACGAGAGATGGTATGTTCCATTCACCCGTGGTGCCACCCACATTCCGCAATCGCAAGCACTGTGCCCTATATCGGCTGCACATCGAAATCTCCGATTACGCTTCATTCACGTGTAACGTACGTCATACGCCATACGGCTACTTGGACATTAGGTGTCCTACCTTGAGAGCTCAATGCTTTATCCAAGATCGATGCTTCTCGCTTCGCCGCAGGTTCTCGAGGATGTCATTCATCCGTCCATCATCAAGGTTCTTCCAGCCGTGGAACCTCTCTCTGCATATGTGGGTACGAATTACTTGTTCCTGTCATCAAATCATCATTTTCATTTACATGTAAAGTCGGAATATAAAGAACATTGTAAGGATGTAGCACGCTAAAGTCAAGAAAAAAACCTACATCACTGTAGGTTTATCAATAAGATATATTTTTAAAAGGGGGTCATGTCTGTTATTATAGGTATCCAATGTTAAGGAAACATGAAACAAAGATTACAATAAGATTACAAAAAATAAAGCGCTTTATTTCTGGCTCTTCCTCTCCAACATCAAAGCAAAAAAATACGCCCCAAAAGGGCGCATCCACTGGTATGATGCAGACTTCGATTAGTTTACCGCTTCATGCCTTCGCCATTTCGACGTGTCGCTTGCCTATGCTCTTCCTCTTGCTGCAATGCCGCAGCGGATTCACGCAGCGACTGCATTCCTGACAAGCTGCTGTACTGGATTGCTAACTGATGCAGGGACTGGCGCATCGAATCGCTCCTTTGCCTTGTGCGTCACAGAAGTGCCAGTTCTAGTATAGCCAGTCAGGAAGCTGTTATTCGGTACGGCTATCGACGACTAGCGTAACCGGTCCGTCATTAATAAGATGCACATCCATCATGGCTCCGAACTTCCCAGTCGCAACTTCCAAACCTAGTGTACGAAGACGTTCATTGAATAAATCATATAATGGTTCCGCCTGCTCAGGACGAGCCGCTGCCATGAAGTTCGGGCGTCTTCCCTTCCGGCAATCCCCGTATAAGGTAAACTGAGATACCGATAAAATGCTGCCGCCTACATCCTGCACCGAGCTGTTCATTTTACCAGATTCATCTTCAAAAATACGAAGACCTGCAAGTTTATCCGCCATCCATTCAATATCTCGCTCTGTATCTTCGTGTGTAATGCCCACAAGAAGCATTAAACCCTGTCCAATCCCGCCAACTATTACTCCATCAACGTCCACATGCGCCTCCTTGCAGCGCTGTACAACTACCTTCATGTCGTCATCCTCCTTAGTCCCATATTGCGGTTACAACACCCTTGAGGGGCTGGCATGCTAGATAAGCGTTCCTGTCATCCGCCATTTTATCCTTCTATTACCAACGTCCTTGCATGTAAAAAGGCAGCGAATTATTGCATAATTCGCTGCACTGTGTATACGTCTTTTACTCGTTTGATCTTCTCTACTACAGACTGAAGATGATCCGTATTTCGAATAAGAATCGTCATATGAATCATGGCCAGCTTATTACGGTCAGAACGTCCAGACACTGCTGCTATATTGGTCTTGCTCTCGGATACAGCCTGCAGCACTTCGTTCAAGAAGCCACGGCGATCCATCCCCGTAATCTCGATATCGACACTATAATTCGCCTCAGCAGACTCTCCCCACTCCACATCAATCATCCGTGCAGCGTCTTCGCCATCCGTTGTCGATACGACATTCACGCAATCTGCCCGATGGACAGATACGCCTCTTCCGCGGGTTACATACCCGACAATATCGTCCCCCGGCACTGGATTGCAGCACCGGGCAAAGCGAACGAGGAGATTGTCGATTCCCTTAACGGTAATGCCGTGAGTCGGACGATGCTTGCGAACAGGCTCCTTCTTGACTTCCTTCACTTCATGCGTCAATTCAATCTGACTTGCTTCCTCGGCTTCCTTGCGCATCTTCTCCGTCATGCGAGTGCATACCTGCGCTGCAGTGATCCCGCTGAAGCCTACGGCAGACATCATATCTTCTATATCGTTGAAGTTGAATTTCTTGGCTGCTTCCATCAGCTTCTCATCAGCCATCCATACGGATGTCTCGAGCCCAAGACGCTTCAGTTCACGTTCAATGGATTCCCGGCCCTTCTGCACATTCTCTTCTCGCTTCTCCTTCTTGAACCATTGCTTAATCTTGGAGCGCGCATGCGAAGATTGTGCGATCTTAATCCAGTCCGGGCTAGGACCATAGGAATGCTTTGAAGTTAAGATCTCAACGATATCCCCGGTCTTCAGCTGATGATCAAGCGGTACGATCCGTCCATTCACCTTCGCACCGATCGTCCGATTTCCAACTTCCGTATGGATGCGGAAGGCGAAGTCGAGCGGTACTGAACCGGATGGAAGCTCAATAACTTCTCCCTTCGGCGTAAATACAAATACGAGATCAGAGAAGAAATCCATTTTGAGCGACTCAACAAATTCCTGGGCATCCTTGGTTTCCTGCTGCAAATCCAAGATTTCACGCAAGAAGTGCATCTTCTCTTCGAAGCTGCCGCCAATCGTGCCATTCCCCTCTTTGTAGGCCCAATGAGCCGCGATACCGTACTCGGCCGTACGGTGCATGTCCCAAGTGCGAATCTGAACTTCCGTAGGCTCGCCCGTAGGCCCGATGACCGTTGTATGCAAGGACTGATACATGTTCGTCTTCGGCATCGCAATATAGTCTTTGAATCTACCTGGCATCGGCTTCCACAGTGTGTGGATAATCCCTAAGGTCGCGTAACAGTCTTTAATATTGTCGACAATAATTCGAATGGCAAGCAAATCATAGATCTCGTTGAACTGCTTGCTCTTCGCCGTCATTTTTTTGTACACACTATAAATATGTTTTGGGCGTCCTGACAGATCAGCTGTAATTCCCATCTCATCGAGTTTTTCTTTGATCCGGGAAATGACATCCGAAATGTACTGCTCACGTTCTGCCCGCTTCTTATGCATCAAATTCGCAATGCGATAATACTGCTGCGGATTCAAATACCGAAGCGCAATGTCCTCCATCTCCCATTTGATCGCGGAAATACCCAGACGATGCGCAATCGGACAGAAAATTTCCAGCGTTTCATACGCGATACGGCGCTGGCTTTCCTCCGACTGAAATTTGAGCGTTCTCATATTATGCAGTCTGTCCGCCAGCTTAATGACGATGACTCGGATATCATTTGCCATAGCTACGAACATTTTGCGATAGTTTTCATTTTGCTGCTCTTCTTTAGAGCGGAATTGGATGCGTTCCAGCTTCGTCAGTCCGTCAACGAGCATCGCGCAAGTCTCCCCGAACTTAGCTCGCACTTCCTCCAGGGATACGGATGTATCTTCTACGACGTCGTGCAGCAAGGCCGCAACGACAGAGGTAGGATCCATCTGCATGCCAACAACGATGTCTGCAACGGCCAACGGATGCAATATATAAGGTTCACCGGATTTCCGGACTTGTCCGGTATGCGCTTTGTCCGCAAATTCGTATGCATCGCGGATGCGATCGAGATCCGGTTCTTTCATATAGGTCGCAGCTTTCTCAATTAATTGCTCGATACCCATTGGAGTCGACTCGGTTCCTTTCTTCATCCGGGGACACCTCCCCTAGATTACAGAGTATCCTATAATTATGCCTTTATTCGGTGTCACTCGTCAATGGTTTCCGATCCTTATCATCCGTGAGTGGTGTTTATATATGTCGAAATTTGCAGAATAATCTCGTTTCTTATGGGCATTTGACGTTTTTTTATGCAAATCGAGTAAAATGTTGTTGAAATGAAGGGGGCTTAACCTGTAAATTATATAGTTGGGCCTTAGCGGTAGTTCAAGAAGCTCAAACTTTTTGAACATTGATTGTCTACACGCCCGAATACAACTACATATTTGAAAAAGGAGTGCATTCGCTTGCAACGCGAAATTCAAGTGCATGAAAAACCTGGCTTCGCTCCAGGGCTGCTGCTCAGCATTCAACATTTGTTCGCCATGTTCGGTTCTACCGTGCTTGTACCTAACCTATTTGGAGTCGATCCAGGGATTGTACTGCTGATGAACGGACTAGGTACACTATTCTATCTCATTCTGTGCCGCGGTATGATTCCTGCTTATTTGGGATCGAGCTTCGCCTTCATTTCTCCGGTTATGGTCGTTCTCTCTGGTCATGCGGAGAATTATGCACAAGCACTTGGCGGTTTTATCGTATCAGGTATTATATTTATCGTAGTGGCTCTCATTGTCCAAATGGCAGGCACTCGCTGGCTTGACGTATTATTCCCTCCTGCAGCAATGGGCGCCATTGTTGCGGTTATCGGTTTGGAGCTTGTACCGGTTGCTGCCAACATGTCTGGCTTCATTCCTGCTGGCCCAGATGCCCCATTGGATGGGAAAGCAGTAACGCTCGCATTGATCACATTGGGTGTGACCGTAATCGGTAATGTTATGTTCCGAGGATTCTTTAAGATTATCCCGATATTGATCGGTATTATTACTGGTTATGTGTCGGCTTACCTTATGGGCTATGTGAATATGGATAAGGTCGTTGAGGCATCGTTCATCTCACTGCCTACGGTTACAACTCCAGAATGGAATATGACTGCCATACTTACCATCATTCCCGCAGCGCTCGTCGTTGTCGTGGAGCATATCGGGCACTTGATGGTAACGAGCAACATTGTAGGAAAAGACTTATCCAAAGAACCTGGCTTGCATCGTTCCTTGCTTGGTAATGGTATTTCTACTGTCATTTCTGGTTTCATGGGTTCCACACCGAATACAACATATGGTGAAAATATCGGCGTTATGGCGCTGACACGCGTATACTCCGTATGGGTTGTCGGTGGCGCTGCTGTAATCGCAGTTATCCTGTCGTTCTTCGGCAACGTGTCCGCATTGATTGCGAACATTCCTGTTCCCGTTATGGGCGGCGTATCCCTGCTCTTGTTCGGGGTCATTGCTGCATCTGGTCTCCGTGTTCTTGTGGACTCCAAGGTTGACTTCAGCAAGCCGAAGAATCTGCTGCTGACAACCCTCGTCATCGTCATCGGGATCAGCGGTGCCAAGCTCCAATTCGGTGCTGTTGAATTGAAAGGGATGGCGCTCGCAACTGTGCTTGCGATTGTACTGAACCTGTTCTTCATTATTTTGGACAAGCTTCATTTGTCTAACGAATAATATTGAATCATACAAAAAAATCCCTTGCACGCATCTTCATCTATCACGGAAGAAGAGGCGGCAGGGGATTTTTATTATCGTTGCTTCACAAGAGAACGAATTAATATTGAACGAGCGAAATAACGTCGATGCCTTCGCCCAATTTGTCACGGCCGTTCAATTCACTAAGCTCAATCAGGAATACCGCACCAACGACTTCGCCGCCCAACTGACGAACGAGATCAATCGTAGACTTGATTGTACCGCCCGTAGCGAGCAGGTCATCTGCGATAAGCACTTTTTGGCCAGGCTGAATGGCATCCTTGTGCATAGCAAGCTTATCCTTGCCATACTCCAAGTCATAACCGACCTCAATCGTCTCTCCTGGAAGTTTACCACTCTTGCGGACAGGAATGAAGCCAGCTCCGATAGACAATGCCAATGGAGCACCTACTACGAATCCGCGCGCTTCTGGTCCTGCTACGAGATCAATCTGCTTATCCTTTACGAGTTCATGCATCGCTTCAATGGTCGCCTTGTAGGCTTGGCCATCCTTCAACAATGTTGTTATGTCCTTGAAGCTGATGCCTGGTTGTGGGAAATCAGGAATCACCCGAATATGCTGTTTTAAATCCATCAAAAATCCTCCCTTGGAATTATCCAAATATAATATAGCTTACTTGCAACGCGCTTCATCCCAATATGACCATATCCATGCCGCTAATTCCTCAGTCACTGGTTCGTACCAGCGAGATTCCCAGGCTGCTGCGGTCATCCAATCCTGATAGCGCTGTGATTGTTCAAGTGATGTTTTGTTCGGTTGCTGTACAATGCTGTATACGCTGTTGTTCAAAGAAGATGTACAAGTAATAAAGTCCAATTCCTTAAATACTTCCATCAGCATCAGCAGTTCTCGTTCATTCATACGCAATCTCTTCGCAAGCGAAGACATCGTTGACACTTCCATATCCCAAGTGCCGACTCGCTTTAGTTCGCTATATGCATGGGCCATTCGATCACGACTAGGAGTAAACAGCCGCCCGCCTTCCGGCTGGCGCGGGAGTATGGCATGTATTCTTCCTACATTCGGAAGCTGATCTGCCAACCGCTTCAGCTCCCATTCCGATGGAGGGATACTGCACAGCACGAGCTCATGGATATGCTTCGACACGTTCCCAAGCATGGACTCATCCGCTGCCCATGCCCAGGAGCTCGGTATGACGGTAGGCCCTTCAAGCTCATCGCTATACAACCAGACGAACGGTTCAGCGGCGTACACTCCTGCTTGCTCTCGTGTCATAAGTAGAGCGCTCGTCAGCGGTTCATCCTGCTCGAGTGTTCTTGCCAACTCAATAGCTGATTCGAGTGGACGAGCAGTTGCGCGACGATCGAATAGCTGTCGTTCTGTAATCTGGATATCCTGCATCATCAACTGCGGCTTGCGCTGTCCATTCCATTCATTGATCGACAGCTCTCCAAGCACATCAACCTGCACATCATTGGCAATTCGGTAGGACAATGCCCCTTTATGAAATGCCACCGCATCCAATGTAGCACGCTCTTTGCCTAACATCAACTTTAAATGTTGTCCTTCTTTCCCCATCGTGCGCTTATCGCGTACTACCGCGTTGCGAATAACCACACGCGGACTAGGATTGCCCATTCCGAATGGCGCTAGACGCCCTAATTGCTCAATTACTTCCAGCGGAACATCATCAAGCTCACATTCCGCATCGACTTCCGTGCATGGAATGTAATCATCCTCGGTCAATCTCTCCGCAGCCGTCTTATTCAAGCGTTCCTCCAGCTCGGATAATCGGTCGCGATGAATCGTCATCCCGGCGGCAGCCTGGTGACCGCCATAGTGTTCGAATACCTCTGCGCATTCCGTCATCGATTCATATAAATCAAACCCTGCAATCGAACGGGCCGAGCCCTTGCAAAGTCCTGATTCTTCATCAATCCCAAGCACGAAGGTAGGCCGATAATAGCGTTCTACAATCTTCGAAGCAACAATTCCGATAACGCCGACATTCCAGCCCTCTGCTGCGAGAACGATGACATTCGGAACCTCGCCTGTATCAGTCATCTTCTCCGTCAACTGTGCCTCTGCTTCCTTCACGATGCCTTCTACGATCTTCTGCCGCTCCTTATTCAATCGATCCAGCTCAGATGCATAAGCGATAGCTGTCTCATCCTCATCAGCCGTTAACAATTGAACCGCGATATCGGCATGATCGAGCCGACCGCTTGCATTAATGCGCGGGGCCATTGAGAAGGCAATACTTGTCGAGGTTACTTCTGTCGGATCTATCGCGCCAATGGTCATCAAAGCGCGAATGCCCGCATATTGGGAACGAGCCATGCGTTTCAATGCTTCCTGAACAATGACTCGATTCTCTCCGAGTAGCGGCATCAAGTCAGCCACTGTTCCAATCGCAGCAAGCTCCAGATAATGTTCCGGCACATTGCCGAGTAATGCATGAGCCAGCTTAAAAGCTACGCCCACCCCAGCCAATCCCTTGAATGGGTAGGGGCAATAAGGAAGCTTCGGATTGACGAGGGCATATGCTTCTGGAAGCTGCTCAGGCGGCTCATGGTGATCCGTAACAACGATATCAATGCCAAGCTCCTTCGCATAGGCAACCTGCTCTACGGCACTAATGCCAGTGTCGACGGTTACGATAAGCGTACAGCCTTGCGCCTTCGCATCATCAATCGCGCCATTGTTGAGTCCATATCCTTCATTCGCACGATGCGGGATATAGTAATCGAAGTTCGCCTCTAACTCTCTCATCAGGTAAATCATAAGCGAAGTACTCGATACGCCATCCGCATCATAGTCACCGTAAATTCGAATTTTCTCTCCGCTATTTAACGCCCGTCTTATCCGTTCCACCGCTTCTTCCATCCCTGCCATGAGGAACGGGTCATGCAGTTGGTTGACATCAGCATATAAAAACTGCTGGATCTGCTCCGCAGTGTCAATCCCACGTACGACCATCATACGAGCCAACAATGGCGATAATTTGGCTTCTTGTGCCAATCGACTCACTTGCTCGTCTGACGTTGCCGCGCAGATCCACCGTGAACGTGGATGAAGCATTCTTTATCTCCTTTATTATCCTTATTGCAGCAATGTGGAGGCATCCTCACTACGTGCTTCCTGAGATCGATAAGGGAATCCCGGATCGAATGGATTCACATGTACGAATACATCTGCTACATGGATAAACCGCTGCAATAAATGTTTTTTGACTCGCTTGGCAACTGTATGTCCTTCCGCTACCGTCAAGCGAGGATTGACGCTAATTTTGACATCTACAATCACATAATGTCCGTGCTCGCGCGCTCGCAGCTCATCAACAGTAATTACACCGTCAACGGATTGCACTGCTCGAATAAGTGGATTCGCATCCTCATCATGCAGGACGTGATCCATGGTGGAGTGGATGGAGTCCAGTACGAGCCGATACCCCATTCGTAGGACGAGCAGAGCTACAACAGCACCCGCGATCGGATCTAAATAGAGAAGCCAGCTAATGCCTAGTTTGCCGCCAATCATTGCTCCCCCAACGCCTGCTAGTGCCGCAATAGACGAGTATACATCAGATCGATGCTCCCACGCATTCGCAATTAATGCCTGCGACGATAAGCGCTTGCCCAATCGGAATTTGTACTGGAACATACTCTCCTTCGCTACGATGGACAAAATAATAGCTGCCAGCGCATACCACTCTGGCACGACGACTTTGCCATTCCATATTGACTTAGCCGCAGAGATTGCCAGTTCAATTCCCACGACCAGCAGCAGTACAGAGACGACAATTGCAGCAATCGATTCTGCCTTGCCGTGACCATATGGATGATCTTTGTCTGGAGGACGCTTAGCCGCCTTCAAACCGACTAGAACAGCGAATGAACCCGCTACATCCGAAGCAGAATGAAAGGCATCTGCGATAAGCGCCTGGCTCCCGGACAAAAATCCGGCTATTCCCTTGACTCCAGCTAATAAGATATTCCCGATAATTCCTACCCAGGCTCCGGTCTCCGCCTTGGCAAATCGGTCAGTAGACATGCAGCATCCCTCGTTTAATCATCATTGTGATCATGGCGGCTTACACAACGCCAAAACCGCGTCACAAACGGACGCGGCTTTATCGTATGTTTCTTAACTCCAGATTATGAGAGAAAAGAAAAACAAATGGTTTCTTTACAAAATAAATTACTTCGCTTCCTGCGGTTTAGCAGAAGCTTTTGGTTTCTTGCTCTCTTTGTTCTTCAATACGACCCACAGCGGGCTTGCAATGAAGATGGACGAGTAAGCACCAAAGCCGAGACCGAATAGAATCGCAAGTGAGAACATCCGGATTGACTCACTACCGAAGATGAACAGACAGAGCGCCGTTACCAATACAGTCAATACTGTATTGATGGAGCGAGTGAGCGTTTGGTAGATACTGTCGTTAACCAAATGAGCCAAGTCATCCATACTCTTGATCTTCGAAAAACGTAAATTCTCACGAATCCGGTCAAAAATAACGATCGTATCGTTAATGGAATAACCGATGATCGTCAGCACCGCAATAATAAACGGCAGCGTGACCTCCAACCGGAAGATGGAGAACAAGCTGATAACCATAAATGCATCATGCAGCAGGGCGACAACCGCTGATACGGCAAAGCGCCACTCAAAGCGGATGCTGACATAGATAATAATCCCGATGCTCGCGATCAATACAGCGAGCAGTGCATTACGCTGCAATTCGCGGGCAATCTCTACATCAACCGTATTGATTTCCATGGAAGAGCCTTCATCAATCTTCTTCATGTCCGCCTTGAACTGCTTTTCGTGCTGCTCATCAAGAACTTCAGTGAAACGTACGGTAATACGTTCCGCCCCCATCGTAATCGTAGGTTCTTTTTTGAAATTATATGTTTTCAGCAGTTCTTCCACTTGTGATTTCTCAATTTTCTTAGTTAGGTTGATATCCACATTCGTACCAGAGCTGAAATCAACTCCATAGTTCAATCCGAATATCGATAGAGACAACGCACCGAGAATGGTAATCACGATCGAGAAGATAAAGAAATATTTACTCTGATGAACAAAGTTGAATGTTCCCTTAAAGCGCACGGATTTCACTCTCCTTTACGCCAAAATATCCTGGCTTGCTCAATAACTTCGATTTCGCAAGCAGATGTAGGAACACACGAGACAAGAATACGTTTGTGAAAATACTGCAAATGACTGTCATCATCAAGATGAGTGCGAAGCCTTTAACGGAGCTTTCACCCATGATGTACATAACAACACCTGCAATAATCGTCGTTACGTTTGCATCCATAATGGTTCTGAACGAGTTCTTTGAACCAGCCTTGAGTGCGGAGTTAATCGATTTACCGCTCCGCAGCTCTTCCTTAATCCGTTCATAAGTAATGATGTTCGCATCGACTGCCATACCGAGACCGAGAATGAATGCCGCAATACCCGGCAATGTCAGTGTAATATCAGCCAACCAGAACAACACCAGCAGAAGCCATGTGAACAAGACGAGCGAGAAGCTCGCAATTACCCCTGGCAAACGGTAAACAAGCAGCATGAACACGAGAATCAGTGCCGATCCGATCAAGCCGGCTTTCACCGTTTGTTCCAACGACAACTTACCTAGTGTTGCAGCAACACTTTGGGAGTATTTTTCTGTCAGTTTCAGCGGCAATGCGCCAAGGTTGATTTTGTCGCGAAGGTCATTCGCTTCCTCAACCGTGCGCTGACCAGTAATCGTCGCCTCTCCACCCGGAATCTCGTAGTTAACAGCCGGATCAGAGATCATATTCTCATCCATGAAGATTGCCAAATGGTTGCGCTGCTCACCGGCAAGTGAAGCAAGACGTTTCGTCAATTCAGAGAATTTGCCTGCATCCTTCAACTTGATAGCTACAATCGGTTGTTGCAAATCGTTAAATACGACGCTCGCGCCACCCTCCTTGAAGTCTGTTCCCTGCAATTCCACCTTACAGTAGTCCGTGGCTTCCTTGCAGCCGTCAGAACTACGGAAGGTCAGCACCGAAGGCTCCTTCAATTTCTTGCGAACTTCTTCCTCATTCTTCACATCGGCAAGCTTGACACGAATCCGATCCGAACCTTCAATGATGATCTCCGGTTCGCTCGTGCCGTTAGCATCAATACGCTTAGCCAAGCTCTTCGCCGTTTGTTTCAACGCCTCATTTGTAATTTTACCACCCGATTCAAGCGGCGATGCTTGATACAATATTTCAAAGCCGCCCTTCAAATCGAGCCCAAGACGTATGCTGTTGACGATCGAAGGGCTTGTCCAAAAAATGACGCCTAGCGAAACGACAACGATGAGCAGGAATGCGGTCACCCTTTTCATATCGTCCCTAGTCCCCTTTCATATTCAATATTCCTATTATATCGGCGCTCATTTTTCGCGTCAATTTTAAGAATCATGGCAAACAAACAAAAAAAAGGCCTCGCCTTATTAAAAGGGAGCGCCCCGATATGCGGCAACTGTCATATAATTCATAAATTGCGTTGCTTTAAGCGATAAAATATCATTTACAACCTTATGCAGCGCAGGCTCGCTTCCATTTTTTACATACTTTGAACTTACACATTCCCATACATCCTTACCGGTAACGTGCTCGTACCCAATCAAGCGCAATTCTTCTGCTTTGCTCTCACAGCACAGTTCAATTGCCTCGATACGTTCCGCATCACTAATCAGTTCTGTCATGCCGCACAACTCCCTTCTCCACGTTAGTCATAATTCGACCCTCTCCTCTTGAATTCCTGCTAATACGCAAGCTCTAGGCTGAAAATCTCCTCAACACTTTCGGTATGGTTTGTGGACAACCGCATATGAATGATATTGGGCAGCAATTACGTGCTGAAGTTTGCGCGAGAAGAGGGATGCTATTGTCAAAAAATACCTTACAAAAACAAACATTTATTCAAGGAACACTTATTTTATTGGCAGCCGGCATCGTGAACCGCATCCTTGGATTCATCCCACGCATTATGCTGCCGCGCATCATTGGAGCAGAGGGCGTAGGCATTTATCAGCTGGGATACCCCTTCCTCATCGTGATCATTACGTTAATAACGGGTGGGATTCCACTAGCAGTGGCCAAGCTTATCGCGGAGGCAGATGCTACCGGCGATCAACAACGAGTAAGACGGATATTGTCATTGTCACTCAAAATAACGATTGGGGCATCCCTATTATTTTCAGTTGCCTTGCTTGTTCTTGCACCATGGATTACGACACACGTTCTAACGGACAGCAGAGTATATTATACGTTCATGGTGATGACCCCCATCATTATCGTGATTGCTGCCTCATCCGTGCTTCGAGGGTATTTCCAGGGCATGCAGAACATGATACCGACCGCGATGTCTCAAGTTACTGAGACCATAATACGGATCTTTACCGTCATTTTATTTGCTTATATGGGCTTGCCTTACGGCTTGGAATGGGCGGCCGCTGGCGCCATGGCAGGTGTAGTGATTGGGGAGATCGGAGGATTTGCCGTACTTGCTTGGATGTATCACACGGCTCGTAAACGTCACTCTCAGAGCAGCGCTCAACAGCTCAATGCGGTGCAGCAGCCAATTAAAGGTGGACAAGAGCCAACGTTCGCAACCTCTTCCCCAGCTCAGGGCAATGTTTTACAAAGATTGCTGCAAATCGCGATCCCTGTTACAGGAGGCAAACTGGTTGGATCTCTGTCCTATTTATTAGAGTCCATCACAATCGCACGCAGTCTTGCAGCAGCCGGTATCATTACCGCAGTCGCAACGGCGCAATACGGAGCACTTCAAGGCATGATTATTCCTATTCTCACCTTGCCAGGAGCACTTACTTACTCTCTTGCGGTCTCACTCGTCCCTGCCCTGTCCGAAGCACTTGGCCGCAGAGATACGACCACCATTCAGAAGCGCATTCATCAGGCTCTCCGGCTTGCGCTCGTAAGCGGAGCACCTTTTGCTGTTGTTATGTTTGTACTGGCTTTTCCCTTATGTTCTCTGCTATACAATGATGCAACCGTTGCTCCAATGTTGAAATGGATGGCGCCTGTTGCTATTTTCATTTACCTGCAAGCCCCGCTCCAAGCTGCTCTCCAAGCGCTAGAACGTCCGGGAACAGCTCTCGTCAATACCTTCATAGGGGCATTTCTTAAAATTGGGTTGATTCTATGGCTCGCGGCCGATCCGAAATTAGGCATTACCGGCGCGGTCATCGCCATCAATGTGAACATCGTTGTCGTAACAACCATGCACGCATACAGTGTCGTTCGCCATGTTGGCCTTAAGCTTCCTTGGCTGGATTTCATCAAAGTTGGAGCCGCAATGATCATTACGGCTGGATGCATACAAGCGACATATATTCATTTTCCAGGTTCTACGGACGAGCATCTTGTGCTTCGATTCATTATTTCTTGTATTGTTGGGATTGTTGTCTATATTCTACTTCTTATCATGATGAAATTAATCGATCGCAGTGATCTTTCCCGCTTTCCGTTCTTTCGACGCTTCTTTCATGCGAAGCCTGATCCAAAATAATCTCAGCGCTTTAGCTTACTCGGGTTGCTATCTACGTAAATATGGCCTTTATGGTCTATGGAACAGAAGAACACTTGCTTAAAATCATAGACACCCTTTTGTTGGATTTGATTTTTCAACCAGAACCGTGTCTTGTCGATGCTTAGCAAATTCTGTTCCTGCACCTTCCCCTCCATAATGAGCGGCAAGGGAAGGGATGTGAATTGATATTGGTGTGCTTCCGGCAGGGCGGGCTGTGTATTGGATGGTTTGGACTTGCTTTCCTTCTGCCCTTCCTGCTTGCCTGCATTTGAGCTCGATGAGTTCTGGTTTGGCTTTTCCTCACTTGCCTTAAATACGGACAATTCCCCTGTTGATTCTAAAATGGCGTAGGTAACATCATTGATATTGTCGATCCCTTGTCCCCGCAGTTGCAGCATTAAATCATCCAAATTGTATCGCTGCTTCTTCATAACGTCCTGCTGCAGCACTCCATTGGCAATAATAATGCTTGGAGTCCCGTCAAATACTTCGCGCATTTTCGTGCTCTTTAACGTTACGAAGGCAAGCGTAACCTGGATGACGAGCAGTACAATGATCGGAGCAAATTCCACAAGAAGGGGACGCTCTGAATCGTCAATCGTCATGACTGCAATATCTGCAATCATGATCGAGATCACGAGGTCAAAAACAGACAGCTTGCCGATTTCACGCTTGCCCATTACACGAAGAACAATTAATACCGCAAAATACATCAACACTGTACGAAAAACGACGGTCCAAAGTCCCATATGTTACGCCTCCCTCGCTGCCGATTGTCGGATTGCGATAGCCGCTTTCATTGGTATTCTGACCGTCGTGATCGTGAAGCATACTGCTTCATTATTATTGAATTGTTCCCATCCTGTATCTTACAAATGGACAATTGTAATTATAGGATGAACAGCAAAATGTATCCTGTTGAAATCAAAAGCGAGATAATCGTAATAGGCGCACCTATTTTCAAAAAGTCCATATAGCTAAAACCATGACCCTCACGCTGGGCCATACCCGCCACAATGACGTTGGCAGATGCACCTATCAGTGTCCCGTTTCCGCCAAGACATGCACCAAGCGCAAGTGACCACCAGAGTGGATTCAATTGGTTCGGATCTGTAATCCCCATCTGCGTCCCGATATCCTGCAAGAGAGGAATCATTGTCGCGACGAACGGGATGTTGTCAATCGTAGCCGACGCAATACCGGATACCCAGAGGACGAGCATCGAAGTCTTGGTCATATCACCGTTCGTAAGTCCGAGCGTAAGTTCTGCAAGACGATTGATGACACCTACTTGAATCAAACCGCCAACAAGGATGAACAATCCGATAAAGAAAAGAATCGTAACCCATTCGACTTGATGGAGCGCCTCTTCAAGCTCCTCCTCATTTTTCAATCCGATGAGCATCAAGATTGTTGCTCCTGCCATTGCGACAACCGCTGCCTCAACGTGAATGACTGAATGGAGTGCGAAGCCAAGAATCGTAAAAATAAGCACAGTAAGGGACTTCTTTACAAGCTTAGCGTCTGTAATGTACGAAGCTGCCGACAGCTCCATCAATGCTTGCCGCTGCTCGTCCGACACATGCAGCTGTTTGCGGTAGATGAACAGCAAGCAGCCGATTATGACGATTGCGATGACAAACACAATTGGAGCCAGATGCGTCAAAAACATATTGAAAGTCAGATGCTTATTGGCAGATCCAATCATAATATTCGGCGGATCGCCTATTAGGGTTGCTGTTCCCCCTACATTCGATGCGATAACCTCCGCGATCAGAAATGGCACTGGGTTGATTTTCAACATACGTGTAATGGAAAACGTAATCGGCACCATGAGCAGCACCGTCGTTACATTATCCAAAAATGCAGATCCTACCGCTGTGAGCAGGAACATAATGAGCATGATGCGCTTCGGATGTCCCTTCGCCCGCTGTGCTGCCTTGACAGCAGCGTATGAGAAGATCCCGCTCTTGTTCGTAATCCCCACCAGAATCATCATACCAACGAGCAGGAACAGCGTATTCCACTCGATATAGGTTGTAAATGCCATATGTACATCTACAATCTGCAGGACGAGCATCGCAACTGCGCCTAAGAGCGCAATAACGGCTCGGTTAATCTTCTCCGAAATAATGATGGCATACGTGATTAAAAACACAATGACCGCCGCGGTCACTTGCCAATTTGCTACAGTATGTCCCACAAGACTCCATCCCTCTCTACCTTATAAGGCTCTGATTGCAACTTTCTTCTTTACTGACCTTTTGTTCACACATTATAACGCTGTCTTTTTTTTTCGTCTATGCCTTGTACTAAATTGGATAGCTTGCCCATACGATGAATACTAATCATAGAAATGATGGGAGGAGCGTGTAAGATGAATGCGATTCAGAATGTAACGCGCTGGAAATTAGGCCACCCGCTAGTGGCGGGAATCGTCTATGCCTTCGTTTGGATGGCTCTCGGTGCACTCGCCTTGTCAGTCTTGCTATATTCAAGCTCAACTAGTGAGGACGAAATGAAAGGCTATATTTATATTATCCATTGTATCGCTCTTTTTATCGGTGGATGGACTTCTGGCAGAAGAAGCGGCAAAAAGGGCTGGTACTATGGAGGAATGACAGGAATCTTCTACGTGCTGCTCGTCATGCTGATTGGTTTTTTGGCAATGGATGCAGGGGTAAGCGTACAAAAACTCGTCCAAACAGTAGCAGCGTTCGCTGTCAGTGCAATTGGGGGTATTATCGGTGTAAATATGAGCAAGTCCGGCCAGTAAGGAGGGAAGCCTTGAGTTCGAATGATCGCATCATGTAATCCCCACCCAATTGTGTTATACTATTGGAGTTTACAAAACGGCAATGTGACATTACATTAGGGGGATTCTCGTGGTTCTATTTCAATCCATGCAGACTGTCACGCTGTGGACCATCGTAACCGTCATTGTGCTCGTCTGGTTCGGTTCACGCAGACAGCCGCTAGCTGTCGCTGGAGCATTTCTACGATCACTGTGGACATCACGTTCTTTTCTTATTGCTCTCATTGCGATGGTGCTTATTCTCATGGTCAACGGCATGGAGCTTACGCTCGAAAAAATGCTGCAGATTAATTGGGATTTCACTTCCAATATTCATCAACTTGAAGGGCAATTCGTATACAGTGTACAGCAGATTTTCAATCATCCGTTATTAACGCAATTTGTTTCCTTTTTCTATATTGTTGTCTTTCAAGCACTTATCGTAGCCTCACTCGGGATTTATACAACAAACGGGAATATCCGTATGGCGCACGCTGTATGCTATGCCATTATGATTAACTACATCGTAGCTATCCCATTCTATTTATTTTTCCCAGTTAATGAGGTATGGTCGTATGCACCAGCTGGGGTCAGCTTCCGCATGCTGGAGGTGTTCCCGAACTTCGAGGAGCAATATCGCGCATTCTCTGGTATCGATAATTGCTTCCCAAGCTTGCATACGTCGATCTCTGTAACGGTCGCTCTGCTCGCTTCACAGTCTGGCAATCGAAGATGGGCCATCTTTACGGCAGCAAGTGCAATTATTATTGTGTTCTCGATCTTCTACCTTGGCATTCACTGGTTAACCGATATGCTGGCTGGAACTGTACTTGCTATGGTTGCATCATGGGTGGGCTTGAAGCTTGCTGGTGTTCAACCCAAGCTCAGCTTGCTGCCAGATCGGCAAAAGACATTCAGCAAGTCTTATACCAATTCCAACGACATAAGCTAATCATGCTCCTACTCCCTTCGGCATACGGCGCATGATGCAACGAAAGAAGGGGCTCGCCAATTGCATCTCATGCAACGGTGAGCCCCTTCTCCTATGCTTGGCATCTTAGGATGCGCTTGAAGATTCATCTACAGATACAACTTGACTAATTGCACTGCGATCGAATGTCATTTTTGTAACGTCATTTACACGCAACACGACTGTGTCGTCCGTAATTTCCATGATGCTGCCATGAAGACCGCCAATCGTTACGATCTTGTCTCCCTTTTTCAATGCACCAAGCATTGAGTTCCGCTGCTTCTGCTTCTTCTGCTGAGGACGGATTAACAAGAAGTAAAATACTGCAAACATCAAGACGAACGGCAACAACATTTGAAGAAACCCACCAGTTCCTCCTGCCTCTGCTCCTGCTATCAACATGTATGTATCCCCCTTTCAATAATGAAATAATTATGTATAGACTGCCGAACGAGCTGAAGCATCCACGAATGTGAACGATTCAGCAGGCAGCATGTCTACTGTTAGAACCCGCTCTCGTTGCGGTCCATTCCATAAGCTTCAAAGAATTCGTCTCTGAAATCGCGCAGTCGATCTTCACGGATCGCCTCGCGTACTTGACTCATTAAGTTCACCAGGAAATACAAGTTATGATAAGTCGTCAAGCGAAGACCAAATGTCTCATCTGCCTTAATGAGATGGCGCAAATACGCACGCGAGTAGTTGCGGCATGTGTAGCAATCGCACTTCGGATCAAGCGGCCCGAAGTCACGAGCATACTTCGCATTCCGTACAACAAGACGGCCTTGGCTTGTCATAGTCGTACCATTGCGGGCGATGCGAGTAGGAAGTACGCAGTCGAACATGTCCACCCCGCGCATAGCTCCCTCGATCAAAGCATCCGGTGATCCAACCCCCATCAAATAGCGGGGCTTATTAGCCGGAAGCAACGGAGTAGTGTAATCCAACACCTCATACATCAAGTGTTTCGGTTCTCCTACACTAAGTCCTCCAATAGCATACCCCGGGAAATCCATCGAAGTCAAATCCTTCGCACTCTGGCGGCGAAGGTCTTCATACATGCCACCTTGGATAATTGCGAACAGTGCTTGATCGTGTGGTCTAGCATGGCTCTCCAAACAACGTTCCGCCCAACGAGTTGTACGCTCAAGCGATGGCTTGATATATTGAGGTTCAGCCGGATATGGAGGACATTCATCGAATGCCATCATAATATCAGAGCCTAGCGCATTCTGAATCTCCATAGCCTTCTCTGGAGACAAGAAGAGCTTGTCCCCATTCAAGTGGGAACGGAAGTGAACCCCTTCTTCTTCAATCTTACGCATATCGCTAAGACTAAATACCTGGAACCCGCCGCTATCCGTCAAAATAGCCCGATCCCAATTCATAAACTTATGAAGCCCGCCAGCTTCGCGAATGATTTCATGCCCTGGACGAAGGAAAAGATGATACGTATTGCTCAAAATAATCTTGGCTTCCATCTCTTTCAACTCTTCTGGGCTCATCGTCTTTACCGTTGCCAATGTCCCAACAGGCATGAAAATTGGTGTTTCGAAGGAGCCGTGTGGGGTATGAACCTTGCCAAGCCGCGCTCCCGTCTGCTTGCATGTCTTAATTAATTCGTAAGTAACTGCTGCCATAATTGTATCTCATCCTTGTATTAGGTTTCCGTTGCATTATCATAAATGAACATGGCGTCGCCAAAGCTGAAGAAGCGATATTCCTGCTCAATTGCTTCCTGATAGGCAGCCATAATATGTTCACGGCCAGCCAGTGCGCTGACAAGCATCACTAATGTCGATTTCGGGAGGTGAAAGTTCGTTAGTAGCGAGTTCACAAGCTTGAATTCATATCCTGGATAGATAAAAATGTCTGTCCAGCCCGAACACGGCTCAATCGCCTTTCCTACAAATCTCCCTGCAACCGTTTCTAATGTTCTTGCTGATGTAGTTCCTACTGCAACTATACGGCCGCCTTGCTCTTTCGTTTCATTAATTGTTCGTGCCGTCTCTGCACTCACTTCATAATATTCCGAATGCATGACATGCTCTTCAATCGTATCAGAAGACATTGGTCGGAACGTGCCCAATCCCACATGAAGGGTAACATACGCAATTCGAGCTCCCTTATTCTCCACTTCCGCTAGGAGTTCTTTCGTAAAGTGCAATCCTGCCGTAGGTGCAGCAGCAGATCCCTCGTGCTTCGCATACACGGTCTGATAACGTTCACGATCATCCAGTTGTTCTTTAATATATGGAGGAAGGGGCATTTGCCCAAGCTCATCCAATATTTCATTGAAAATGCCCTCATATGTGAAGCGTAGCAATCTCGCCCCCATCTCACGCTCTTCCAACACTTCCGCTTTCAACTTATCACCGAACACTACAACCGTTCCCAGCTTGACTTTCTTCCCTGGCTTCACGAGCGCTTCCCAGCAATCATTTTCTTCCTGCTTGAGCAAGAGAACTTCCACCTTAGCGCCCGTATCTTCCTTAACTCCGAACAACCGGGCAGGGATAACCCGAGTGTCGTTCAGTACCAATAAATCGCCTGGCTGTAAATAATTTATGATTTCAGGGAATGCATGGTGCTCCACTTCACCAGTCTGGCGATTCAACGTTAATAATCGAGATGCAGTCCGTACTGCCAACGGTGTCTGCGCAATCAAATGCTCTGGTAAATGAAAATCATATAAGTCCACATTCATCTGCTATCCGTCCTAACGCTTCACTAGCTCTACATTTTTGTAATAGTATTGCAAAATCGCTTTATAGTCATACCCTTGATCGGCTAATCCCTTGGCACCCCATTGTGACATTCCGATTCCGTGCCCATTACCTTTGCCAACAAACAAGAACGATGTCGCTTCTACGACTGGCTTCTGCTCTTCCTTGGTAGGCGACACTTTGCTTGTCGTACCTTTCCCATTTACAGCTACCATGCTGCTTGGGAGCTTCCCGCTTGTCTTGCTGCTGCCGCTGACAACACGAAGCTGTGAGGTATCTTTAACGGATTGTAATTTGCCATCTGCCCCAACGATAGAAATCGAGGATGTGCCTGTCCCGCTTCCATTGCTGAGAACATCAGACACCACACCTGATCCGCCAGGAACGATATCGAACAATGTACTCGGCAGACCGCCAAATGCATAACGGAAGTTGTCTGGATAACTAACCGCGACAGGCTTGCCATTAGCTTCGATCTTAACAGCACGTCCAGATGGACCTCTTTCCGTAACCGCTAGAGTCTTAATCGTTCCGCTTAATGTCGTCTCTGTCCGATCCTTCAGCCAGCTGGTAATCTGCTCCGCTGTATAAGGGCCTCGTACCCAATTCATTTCATTATTTTCTTTAATCGTTTCAAGCACAGTTAACTTTGTACCCTTATCGACCTTCCCTACAGGTTGAACGTCTGTCTGAATAGCCGGTGTTGGGCGTACATTCGTACCATTTTCAAGAACGGTTGCCGTCTGCCCGGAAAGACTCACTACATCCTCACGAACATATCCTGTCTTACCATCTGGCAAGGATACGCGATACCATGATTTGGAACCTGCCGCTGCGACATCGTCTGGACTATCGACAACTTGGAAGTAATCGTAAGAGCCGCCCCAGACTTCCATCGGATCAGCCGTCTTGCCGCCTGCATTGGAATTGAAAATGGCCTCGATTAGCTTGCCATTCTGCATCAGCACTTCTCCAGCCGTCTCTTCCACGGCTCTCTTAATGTCAGGATGCTCTTTCTCCACACCGAAGTAGGCTTGGCTTAATGTTGTATCTACCACATTAGCAATCTCGAATTTGTTTCCTTGATACAGCGCAAATGTGCGAGCGGCTACCGCCTGCGCTTTCAATGCATCCATCGGCCAGCTGGAATAGACCTCTCCACCAACGACCGATATCAAATATTCTTCAAGCGGCACTTGATTAACCAGTGCCAGCTTGTCCTTATATAGACTAACCTCCATCACGCCGCGGTACGCTCTTCCGCTTCGTTCACTTACCTTAATCGTCGTCGTCGTTTTCGGCTTCACAATCCACTTTGCACTGCCGTATATGCGATAATGAGGAGTAAGCGCGTTGCCCGTCGATTCCATGCTATGTACAGCAGCACCTTGGGCTTGTGCAGCGCCCGCCGCATATCCCTTCGATGCGACTACAGTTTGTATCCCGCTAAGCTGTGCATCCGAAGCAGCTTGACCTGCCCAGACCGCTGTCCGCACTCCACTATCCGTTGCCAATGTCACCACATAAGCATCAAGATCTGCATCCAGCAAGGATTGTTGTACATTTTTAGCCTCGTCTTGGGAGCCATATGTGCCAGCTTGCACATAATGGGGGCCAACGACGGATGGTTCATATCCATTCACCGTCATTCCACGCATCTTGTCCATAGCTTGGGAGGCAGATTTGCTGGTTGTATAGCTGCCGGCATAGACAGCGAAGAATGTCGTTCCACGTCTTGGAATCTGGGTAATATATGCTGGCCCTGAAGACTGTGCCTTCTTCATAACCGATTGCGCCTCAGTTAAATCATCGGTTTCGAGTAATTTCACTTTATAATCATCCGCACTAAAGCGAGCTTGTCCACCATCCACATCAACGCTGCCTTTGGAACTCGCTCCAATTCGTGCTTCCAATTGCAGCGATGCTGTGGAGGCCAGAGACAGGAGCGATGTTTGCCCAGGTGATCCTTTGCTCAAATTAGCGAACAAAGCCACTCGGATATGATTCTCAAGAGCAGCTTGCTCAGGTCTTGCATCGTTACTTGCTGCCGCATACGCGACGTTAGCTGGCTGCATAAGAGCATACGGAGCTCCACATAGCAGAAGAGCCCCCGTAAGCACACTTGCAACGGATCGGATAACGTTCCTGTTGTTATTCAAGTTTCCCCATTCCTTTCTTCTGTCACGTCTCCTCTGCATACGCCAATTTGTACGCGTTTTACTTAATTTTGTTCCGGTATAGGCAATCCTAAATGAGTATAGGCTTGAGGGGTAACCATTCTCCCCCGAGGTGTCCGCTGAAGAAAACCAATTTGCAGCAAATACGGCTCGTATACATCCTCGATGGTCTGGCTCTCTTCGCCAATCGTTGCCGCAATTGTATCCAGCCCTACTGGGCCTCCACGGAAATTCGTAATCATCGTGCGCAGCATTTTGTGGTCAATTTGATCAAGGCCAAGTGGATCAACCTGAATAAGGCGCAGCGATTCCTTCGCAATGGCTGCGGTAATGATGCCATCACCACGTACTTGTGCGAAATCTCTCACCCGCTTCAATAATCGGTTAGCAATCCGCGGTGTCCCTCTTGAGCGAACAGCAATCTCATCCGCTGCTTCTCCCACAATTTGGACTTCCAATATGTCCGCGGCACGCGACACGATATAGCTCAATTCATCCTTATTGTAGAACTCCAAGCGGCTCACGACGCCGAAGCGATCACGAAGTGGAGCCGAGAGTAATCCCGCTCTAGTTGTGGCACCGATCAAAGTGAACTTCGGCAGATCCAAACGCACGGATCTGGCGCTCGGCCCCTTCCCGATAATAATATCGAGTGCAAAGTCCTCCATAGCCGGATACAATACTTCTTCTACAGTCCGATGCAGTCTATGAATCTCGTCTATGAAGAGGACATCCCCTTCCTGCAAGTTCGTTAGCAATGCCGCGAGATCGCCCGGTCTCTCAATCGCCGGCCCCGAAGTCGTACGAATATTTACGCCAAGCTCATTGGCAATAATGTTAGATAAGGTCGTCTTTCCAAGACCAGGAGGTCCATACAGCAGGACATGGTCAAGCGCTTCCTTGCGGAGCTTAGCAGCTTCAATGAAAACCTTCAAATTATCCTTCACCTGCGACTGACCGATATACTCGGACAAATAACGCGGTCTTAGGCTTAACTCGACTGCCTGATCCTCCATCATGCAATTGGCTGATATGATGCGTTCGTGCTCTTCCATCTTAACCGCCTTTCTTATCCTTTAAACAACGCCTGCAGCGCCTTCTTCATTAAAGAATCTACACTTTCATCCGCATGAATGCGATGTTGCAAGTCATTCCATACACGATCAAGTTCTGTCTCTGTATATCCCAATGCTTTGAGTGCTTCTCTAGCCTCTGACCATACATTGCCGTCCACACTGTCATCGTCTGCTACTGTGACATTCATGAACAAGGCGTCCGGATGGATATCCAGTCCGATACCGTCCAGCTTATCCTTCAGGTCCAGAATGATACGCTGAGCCGTCTTCTTGCCGATACCCGGCAGCTTCGTTAAGAACACAATATTCTCTTGCTGAATGGCAGTTACAACTGCTTCCGGCTTGCCACAGCCTGCTAGAATGCCAAGCGCTACCTTCGGCCCTACTCCGTTCACATCGATCAGCCTGCGGAATAGCTTCTGCTCCTCTCGCGAGCTGAATCCAAAGAGCAATGTTGCATCCTCACGCACATGATAATGAATATATACGGTGACTGCCCCTTCCTGCTTTGCAAAAGCATAGGGATTCGGAGTAAAGACACGGTACCCAACGCCTTGAACATCCAAGACGATATATTCGGTTTCTAAATGAGCAACCTGTCCACGCAAAAAATCGATCATGATCGCCATACTCCATTCAATTTGTCATTAAGCCCACTCGAATGCGCATGGCATATCGCCACCGCAAGAGCATCAGCAACATCATCGGGCTTCGGTATCTCCTTCAGCTTCAAGAACAGCTTCACCATCTCTTGAACCTGCTTCTTCTCTGCCTTCCCATAACCAACAACAGCCTGCTTCACCTGCATGGGCGTATATTCTGCAATCGGTATGCCGCGCTTGGCAGCTGCTAGAATGATAACACCGCGTGCTTGTCCAACAGCAAACGCATTCGTGACATTTCGATTGAAGAACAATTTCTCTATTCCCATAGAATCTGGTTTATACTTGTCTAGCAGCTGCTCCGTAGCTTCATACACCTGCAGCAGCCGCATCTCCGGCACTGTCGAAGGTTCTGTCTGAATACAGCCATATTGTACAGGTACAATCCGACTTCCTTGTTTATCTACAAACCCAAATCCTGCAATCGCAATCCCTGGGTCAATCCCCAAAATACGCAAAAAAAATCTCTCCCTCACCGCATCCATGTACCAGTAAGCGAACATATGTGTTCACTCCATTATAACATAGATCGTGAAGAAGAGAATGAGTCATTCCTATGATGTTTGCAGGGAAAACAGCCTAATTACGGCCGATTACTTCCCAGCTGATACTTGATTCGCCGCTGTCTCAGTTGTAGAATGACGGAATGCTATCTTCAACATCGGAGGCGTCACCAATGTCGTCATAATGATGACAATAACGAATGGTGTGAAATACACTTTATCGAACAAGGCGCCTTCAAGACCCGTCGTTGCAATAATAAGTGCAACCTCACCGCGGGATACCATTCCGGAGCCGATCCCGATCGCACTCTTGCGATCAAATCCAGTCAGTCGAGCTCCCAATCCACAGCCGAACAGCTTCGTTACAATTGCAATAACGGTAAACAGTACAATAAACCATACATACTCCCCGAGGCCTTCGAAGTTGACATTAATCCCAACACTTACGAAGAAGATTGGTACGAAGATACCGTAAGCAATTGGCTCAAGGCGATGTTCTACCTCATGCTTGAACTTCGTCTGCGAGATGGCAATCCCGGCAGCGAATGCACCGATAATGCCTGCAACGCCCAAATAGTCTGCAAAGTAAGAAAAGGCAAAACAAATAATAAGCGCCGCACTAATAACAGCTTCGGTAACGCGAAGCGGTGCAAGCCACTTCATCACTCGAGGCACTATATAAATACCTGCTAGTATTGCTACTACGAAGAAAAGAACTTTCTTCCCGATAATAAGTCCGATTGAAGCGCCACCGCCTGCACCGAGCAAGCTGAGCATGAAGGCAAGAAGTATGACAACAAGGATGTCATCCACGACGGCTGCACCAAGTATGGTCGTACCTTCCCTAGTGCTAAGCTGTCCTAGATCCTTCAGTGTCTGTACCGAAATACTTACCGATGTAGCGCAGAGCAGCAAACCAACAAACATGGATTGGTTCGAATCTAATCCGAACAATAGACCACCACTATATCCACCGATAAACGGAAGAATGACCCCGCCGATTGCTACTGCGAACGCCGCCTTCCAATTCTTCTTCAATTCATCCAAATCTGTCTCCAGACCAGCAATGAACATAAGCAAAATGACGCCAACTTCCGCCATTTCCTTAATTAGTTCACCGTCTGAAACCCATCCGAGCATAGCTGGTCCGATAATTATCCCCACAATGAGTTTACCAAGTACGGCTGGTTGACCCAATCGTACAGTGAGATCACCTGCGATCTTTGTCGAAGCCAAAATGATGAGCAACATGAGAATAAGTTCCATTGGCATTCCCCTTTCCGCTGTACAATTATTATGACCGCAAACCGACATTTTTTTTGTAGGTGGCTAAGGGCAATCCATACCATTTTTCTTTATGTTACATTTCATGACCTAAACCCGAGAATATACAAAAAAGAAGGACGTCGGTTACGGCGTCCTACTTGTTACTGCCTCTATTTTGTAATACGTTCATTCGAGTGGGTTGGTTTCATGACTTTCTTCGTCTCTTCGATCGCATAATCGCTAAACGTAGACAGCACACTATGATAAGCATCGACATCTGTAATGCGAATCCCTTGATATAACTGCTTCATTACCTTCGGAGGAAGCGAACTCTCCATGGACTCTACATCCAATTGGAAAAATGTACGTATCACCTTTCCACCTTCAGGTGGACCGTCATACAACGTCAGATTACCATCCTTATCGAGACTAATATGCGCCTTATCCTTGCATGTACCTGACAACTCTTCAACTTGTTCCTCCAGGATCACCCGTCCGTTTGCATCCATGGATACCGACCAGTCTGGATGGTTGAGCACGAGCTGAATAATGTCACGTGTTGGCTTTGCACCCAACACTTCATCATTTTTTCCGCATATATATTGCTTGCGAGCAATAACTTCACGCTGTTCATCCTGCTGAACCAACTGCGCGATCACAATCTGGGCTGATTCATTAAGCTTAGACTCATTATCCTTCCACAAGGCGAAGGTCTCAATCGAAGATGGCTTATCATAGTCCGCCAGCATATTGCGCACACGATCAGACAACTGTATCCCAATGGCAACTACCGCTACGAACAACACAATTGCAGCCAAAGACCATATCGGCTTGCGGAAGCGCCGAAGACGCTTCTTCCATTGCTTCACTCGAAAATAGAACCTAGAGACGGTACGGTGTTCTCGAGCCATAAGTAATCCCCTCTAACTGCTTGTTTATTTGAGTAAAGCATTTGATTCCACGATGCCAGAATCATCTTGCTTTGCTCACAAGAAAAAGCCGCCAGAATCATCACTTATAGAGGTTGTTCAAAAAGTCCGCTTTTGATCACGAAGTAAATCATGAAGTGGACTCGGCATCGAATCTTGAATTCAGCCGGACCTTCCGGTGCTCATGTACCCAAAACGTACATTCCGCTCCTCAGGCCCTAGCTTCATCCAATCTTCTCGGTGCTGAAAACCGGTCTTTTTGAACACGCACTTATATACTTGGAGGCTTTTCTTATAGTGTGGCCCAGATAAAGGGGAAGTTATACAATTAATCTGTCTGTTCCTTCATTTCAATTTTCTCCACGGCCGAATAACAAAGCATATATAGACAAGCAGCGGGAGAGGGGTTCCCGTGAATCCCCAGATCCCCCAGAACCATGGGTACTTATTCCGCCTGCGAGCATCCAGAAACAACCAAGTTCCTTGAATGAGCAGAATGATTCCAATTAGAACCCAGACCCACCAAGGGACATTCTCAGTACCATTATTCATTCTGCTCACTCCCGTTGCTCGGATGGATACAAATTGCCCAGATAAGAACTGCGCCACACAGGGAAATGAGCTGCATCCAGACATAGATATACCAATTCGCTTGGGCAAGACTGCACCCGCCGCCAACTAGCAGCAATGCAGCACTCCATAAGACAAGCAGTTCTTTCCACAGCCTTTTACGGTTCCTCTTCTTCGCCTGAAGCAATACCTGCTGGATGTGGGCAGCACTCGGATGCGGAGAATGGCGATCACTCCATTCATCTAAGTGTTCCCAGTGAGGATGCAGTCTCTCCTCCCACACCGAGTCCTGTTCCGGACGTGTAGCATGATTGGACATCGGTACTTGATGTAGAGAATCTACATGTCCTTTCTTGTTATCTTGCTTCTCACTCATCTTGCTTCCACTCCTTCCGCAGCTTCTCCAAGCCATAGTGCATGCGTGACTTTATCGTACCTGCCTGAACGTTCAACATTTCTGCAATTTCATTAACCTGATATCCATAATAATATTTCAACACAATTGGAGTCCTCTGTTCGTAGGACAGCTCACTAAGAAGCTCCAGCGCCGCCGACCACTCCATATTGCTTGATTCCATTTGATAGCGCAGCTGACGTACAGCTTGTTCCTGCTCCCGCCATTTGCTCTCCACTTTCTTGCGGCGCATCTTGTCATAAAACAGGCGTGTCGCAATCGTAATGAGCCATGACGAGAATCGTGAACTCCCATTGTACGTATGAATCTTCTCCATACACCGCACCATCGTGTCTTGAACCAAATCTTCAGCATTCGAAGAGCTCATCGTTAATTTCAAGGCATATTTATATAGAAAGGAGTAATTCTCATGCAGCAGCACAGCAAGTTCATCCATGTCTCCTCTGACTGCTCGCTCTATCCGATGCTGCTCAGACATGTATTCGCCTCCTTTCCTTAATATCATAACGCAACGAGCTTTGCGCAAAGCAACTATATTACGAACTATCGTTAGGAATCGTTCAAGGGAATTATTAAAAAAGTTGAAATAATCATTTAGGAAGGAAGGGTGGAAAAAAGAAGGATTAGAATAGCAAAAACCGTCGGTTATAACCGACGGTTTTTGATAATGGTCGGGACGACACGATTTGAACATGCGACCCCCTGGTCCCAAACCAGGTGCTCTACCAAGCTGAGCTACGTCCCGAATGGATGGTGCCGGTGAGAGGACTCGAACCTCCACGGTTTCCCTCACGATTTTGAGTCGCGCGCGTCTGCCAATTCCGCCACACCGGCTTAGTAGTATCCATTATGAAATTAAGTGGCGCGCCCTGAGAGATTCGAACTCCCGGCCTTTTGATTCGTAGTCAAACGCTCTATCCAGCTGAGCTAAGGGCGCATATTCTGGAGCGGACAACGAGATTCGAACTCGCGACCCTCGCCTTGGCAAGGCGATACTCTACCACTGAGCTATGTCCGCATATTATTGTATTAACCAATCTGTACAACTTCATTTGCTTCGTTGTCGTCGTTGCCGTTCAACAAGGACAAGTAATAATATATCAGACTGATAATTGAATTGCAAATCTTTTTTAAAGATTTCTTGGTGGTATTTTTTTCTTGTCAAAAAACCTGCTTGCCAAGCCATATTTCAGCTCATACAAGCAGGTTCTAATAGTATGTTCTTAGTTTCTTATGATCTAACCCACTCAAGTGTAAAAGCAGGCTTGCGAATTCCTACTACCCTCGCATTGTCGTTTTTCGTCTCTGCAGGGCTCAGCTTTTTTAAGCGTTCGATGGTTGCAGTCGTCGGGTATTGAATCTGCTCTAAAATGTCAGCAGCAATGATCGGCCATTGATCTTCCGATCCGTCCATCACTTTGAAGGCAATCCCTATTCTCTGCTCGCGCAAGCCGAAGCAATAGATACCTTTGGCTCCGCCTTTCGCTACGATATTCGGATCCTGCAGCAGTGTTGGACAAATAAGCTCCGTTCCGGATACATAGAATGGATGTTTGTTCATCAGGCCCGTCAAGCGTGTAATCGCTCTGCGCACTTCCTCATCTGCAATTAAATCTGGACAAGCCAATCTCAAATATAAGAGGGCTATATTGCGAATTGGAATCGCATATACCGGGAACCCGCAGCCATCCGTTCCTAATTTAATTTGCCGGGCAGGCACATCAGCAAGATGAGACATCAAACGCAGCACCTGCTGCTGAACGGGATGCTCCGGTTCTGCATAGTTATCGGTTGGCCACCCCATCATTTTGCATAATGCCAGAACACCTAAGTGCTTGCCCGAGCAGTTGTGATATAAGGAGCGCGGTGGCTGCCCGTTGGCAATCCGCTCGTCCCTCGCAGCGCCATTCAGTGGATAGGTAGGCTTGCATACGAATTGATCCTCAGTGATCCCCGTCTTCTTCATGAACGATTCCAGTGCTTGTACATGGAACTGCTGTGCACGATGAGATGCAGTCATTAAGACGATCTCTTCCTCACTTAATCCGTAATGCTCCGGCACACCTGCTAACAAAGCAGGGAGTGCCTGCACCGGCTTCGAAGATGAGCGCATAAAGCTTACATAGTCGGGGTCGCCAACATGGAATAGTGTCTCAGCTTGTTCGTTAACACCTAC
This sequence comes from Paenibacillus sp. UNC217MF, assembly GCF_000686865.1. Lineage (NCBI taxonomy): Bacteria > Bacillati > Bacillota > Bacilli > Caryophanales > Paenibacillaceae > Paenibacillus > Paenibacillus sp. UNC217MF. Next base: position 711,572 of record NZ_JMLT01000003.1, read on the forward strand.
AATATGTCCTGTATATGCACATTCCAACCAACCGCCTCGTGATTCCTCTACTAACACCTTGCCCAAATTAACCATTATTGTTCCTCCTCGCCAACACATGCTGTCATCATTCTCATTTCAAGACTTCCCCTATCATGACATAACTCTGCAAACATAGTATCATGTTCCTAGCTGCTCGTATTTATAACAAGTTCCTGTCAGTTATAAAAATTTCCGCTAACGAACCGGAGGGATAGGCATGATGACCATTGCGGATATAAGGCCATACATCCGTGCAGCGCATATGTATAATTATCGCGGAACGCGTGAAGAACAGCTGCGCAGAGGATACAGCTATGCATTCCACTTATTCTTGGACGGCCATGGGCACATGACGATAGATGAACAGCGATATGCGGTCTCGAACGGCACGCTCATCTTTGTCCGCCCTGGACAATGGCATTCCTTCGAGCATGCACCAAATGAAACGATGAATGCATGCAATATCTACTGCGATCTATGGGAGGCTCCTCCGCCGAACCAGCCTACCTTTGCTTATGAATGGGATGAATTCGATCCGAGGTGGTTAACCGCACATAACCCTTGCACAGAACTGGAATCATTGCCGACCTGCACTTCGCTTCGCCCTTATCCTTACTTCATTGAGTTGATGAAGCATGTGCTTACCGCATATAATCGGCGCGGCTGCTATACGAAGCAGGCTGCATCAGCTAGTTTGTACTCCTGGCTGATTCAATGGTACGATGCAAGCAGATTGCCCAATCCTACGGATTATCGCATAGCTCGAATCTTGGAGCGAATGGACGAACATCCCGAGCAGCGGCATTCGGTTGATTACTGGTGCAGCGAATGCGGGCTGGAAAAGTCCCAATTTTATCGGCTTTTCAAGCAAGAGACAGGAGCATCGCCTAAAGCGTATTTGCTGCAGGCTCGCATGAAAAAGGCGGCCGTTCTGTTGATGGAAAGCCGCCAATCAATTACGGAAATCGCGCTAATGTTGGGCTACGATTCAATCCATTACTTCTCAAATCAGTTTACCTACGTGTATGGAATCAGTCCTACCTTATACCGAACAAACAATAGCTATCAGAAAATTGATCGCTAGCATTATGATAAAAGCAGCCCTCTACCAAGTGGAGAAGAGCTGCTTTTTTAGATAACCTTATTAAGCGCTTACAATTTCGGTGTGTGCACTCGCGTCCTTCGTTCTTTTGTCCTCAGCAGGGAGCGTGACAAAAATCATCATAACGCCTGCTGCTGCAAATAGCCCAGCGAATAGCCACGTAATGCCGGCGTAACCGAGGCTTCCAATAAATAAAGCAACAAGAGCTGGACCAACGAATGCGCTCAATCCCGCGCCCAGGTTCAAGATTGACATCGCTGCACCCTTTTCTTCCTTTACCAAAGACGGGGCTATCGCAGACAATGGCACGAAGCCTGCCAGACATCCGCCCCACAAAATCCCGACAATTTGCACAAGCCATACATTGCCTGCCGCAAGTTGAGGAACGTAAAAGAGTAAAATCGTAAAGAAGGCCGAGCCTGCACATCCAAACCACATTACCGTATTTCTCCAGCCAAGCTTATCGCCCACAATGCCAAACAGCAGGTTGAACGCGATGTTTCCGATAAAAATCATAGCCCATAAATGCAGCCAGGACGAAATGCTAATGCCTTGACTCTCCATGTATAGCGGCATATATATGGGGAAGCCGAATTGTGCAGCCGTATTGATGATGCGAACTAAGCCGACCAATACGATTTTCGGTTCCTTTTTGACAATTGCCAATCCTTTGGCAAGCTCTTTTACTTTGTTGTCATGCTGTTCTGCCTTGGACTTATCCAGCTTGCCGCCGGAATTGATGACCAGTGCGAACAATGCCCCAAGCAGTACCCATACGATTGCACTCCATAGTGTATTGATATGCCCCAAGTGCTTCAATGCCCAGGTGGAATAGTATGCGCCGAGTACGTTCATGCCCCCAGTGAACACGAACCAGAACCAGCCGACAGCCGTTCCCAGCTTCTTCTGAGGTGTCTGATAAGCGATCCAGACGAGGAAAGAGTATGCAAACAAAGGATAGCCGAGACCCTTAAACGCATACGTCGGCAGCATCGTTGCAAATGAAAGCTGGGTAATTCCTAAACCAATAAAGCCTACGGAACCGAGAATGTATAGGATTAACCCGGTTAACATTGCTTTTTTAGGTCCAATCGCGTCAACGAATAATCCGGACAGGAAAGAAGACAATGCAATCGTAACCCCGTATACCGTAAATAAAATGCCGGATTGCTGTACGGTGAGTCCCTGTTCAACCAGATATGGGCTTAACCATCCCTGCTCCAGACCATCCCCCATCATAAAGATCAGAATGCCGAGATAGCCCCAAGCTAGAGATGAAGGAATACCTATTTTGTCCAAAATATGTTTGTCTTTCAAGTGCATCACTTCTTTCCTAGATGATCTATTCCTTCTTCTACTGTCCGTAATGCAGCTATTCTATAAAGATGTTAATTTGAACTCTCTCCACCCATCACTTCCAATTTAATCGCTTTCAATTGTTTAATCGGACTCTGTTCATTGCGACCAAAATAATCATGCAGCCGCACATACTGGGCATAGAGTCGATTATAAATGACCCGGTGCTTACCTTGTGGCTCATACGTTTTCTTAATGCCTCCACCCATTGCTTTCCCAGCCTGCTGAATGGAGTCGTATCCTCCATTAGTACTGCCTGCCGCTACGGCTCCGAGCATGGCGGCCCCCATCGCTGTTCCTTGCTGAGTTGCCGCGACGTGAATCGGCATGCCGATGATGTCCGCGAAGGTCTGCATAATGAATGGGCTTTTTTCCGCAATCCCGCCTGTAGCCATGATTTTGGCAATCGGAACTCCGTGCTGTACAAAGTTCTCAATAATCATCCGCTTCCCGAATGCAACTGCTTCAACCAATGCTTTGTACATTTCTTCGGCTGTCGTAGCCGTCGTCATGCCGAACATTGATCCTGTCAGATCCGCATCCACCAGAACGGAACGGTTTCCATTCCACCAATCCAGCGCAATCAAGCCGCTGGCGCCGGGCTTAATCTTCTCTGCCTTCTCATTGAGAAGCTGCAGCACATGCTTGTTCGCAGCTCTGGCCTCTTGCCCTAGGCGCTCTGGCACACAGTGATTCGCGAACCATGAGAAATGGTCTCCCATGCAGGATTGCCCTGCCTCATAGCCGTAGAACCCAGGCAAAATGCCGTCCTCGCAAATGCCGCTAATGCCCGGCACCTTCACTGCCGTTTCACTGACCAGCATGTCGCAGCCGGATGTCCCCATCACCATCAATAAAATATCGGGAGTCGTAATCCCGCAGCCGATTACGGCGCAATGGGCATCGCCTATTCCTACGGATACCGCTGTCCCTGCAGCCAGCCCCGTCCATTTTGCGCTCTCTTCTGTAATTGATCCTGCTCTGGTGCCGACCGGATAAATGGTTCTCGACATTTTCTCGTCAACGACGTGTTCCAGCTTTGGATCGAGCGCTTTCAAAAATGAATTTGATGGAAATCCATTTTGCTTGTGCCATATGGCCTTATATCCAGCTGTGCAGCTATTTCGTGTTTCTGTGCCAGTTAGCTGTAGTGTAATCCAATCGGCAAGCTCCATGAACCGATCAGCGGCTTCATATATTTCGGGTGTTTCATTAAGAATTTGCCATATTTTTGGAAACATCCATTCTGAAGAAATTTTCCCACCGTAGAAGTCCAAAAATTCCTCGCCCCGCATACGGGCTATATCATTCAGTCGGTTGGCTTCCTCTGCTGCCGCATGGTGCTTCCACAGCTTCACATACGCATGCGGATTATTCTTGTATGCATCCAGCATGCACAGGGGCGTTCCATCCGCCTTTACGGGAAGCATCGTACATTCCGTAAAATCGGTGCCGACGCCAATAATCTGCCGTGTATCAATGCCGCTCGTTTCCAGAACCTTTGCCAGCGTTGCAGTGGTGCATTGTAAATAGTCCTGCGGATGCTGCAAAGCCCAATCCGGCCCCAGCTTCGTTACGCCGTCCGGCAGCACCTGATCCATTACGCCGTGAGGATAGTTCATCTCTGCAGATGCACTTATCTCTCCAGTGGATACGTTAACAAGTATCGTACGGGCACTTAATGTGCCATAATCAATTCCAACTACATATTTCTCCATTTAGCATTCACCCTTTTTAGAACGTAATCGCTACCTTGAAGTCACCATGCTTACCAGACGCATATTCAAAGGCTTCTTCCCATTGCTCAATCGGGAACTTGCGAGTCACAATGCCGTTCGTTTTCAGATTGCCGTTTGCAACATTTTCAATGACGAATGGGTAACAATACGGGCTCAAGTGAGATCCCAATACATCCAGCTCCTTGCGGTCGCCGATGATGGACCAATCCACGGTAGTCGGCTCCCCGAACACGCTGAATTCTACGAAGCGTCCAAGCTTGCGAATCATGCTCAATCCTTGCGTTACGCTCGAAGGATGACCTGTAGCTTCGATGTAGATGTCGCAACCGTAACCCTCCGTCATATCCAAAATCGTTTGAACCACATCCGTCTCTTTCGGATTGAGGACGATATCCGCGCCAAATTCCTTCGCCTTTTCCAAACGGTTCTCAACCAAATCCAGCACAATCAATTTTTTTGGATTTTTCATTCTCGCATATGTGATCATTCCTAAACCGAGAGGCCCCGCCCCAGAGATAACGACGACGTCCTCGCATCCGATTTGCGCCCGATCCACGGCATGCTTCGAGCAAGCGTAGGGCTCAATCAGCAACGCGGACTCCAATTCCATCTGTCCAGGCACCTTATGGACAACCGCCGTTTTCGGGTATCGAACATATTCCGCCATTCCCCCGTTGTTCGAGCCTTGGAAACCGAATATGTTATGGGGCTGGCACATCCAGTACTCCCCTCTTTTGCAAAATCTGCATTCTTGGCAAGGAACGATCTGATCCGCAGTTACTCGATCCCCAATTTTGAAATCGGTTACATTTTCGCCAATTTCTACGATTGTTCCTAAAAATTCATGCCCCGGAATAAACGGAGGCTTCACCCATTCTGGCTGTGTCTCGTCGCCCCAGAACATTGCTGCGCCATGCATGCACTTCAAGTCTCCTGCGCAAATGCCGCATGCTTCCGTTTTAATGATCATATCGTCTGGCCCACATTCAGGCGTAGGATAGTTGGCTTCAAAGCGGTAATCATGCTTCCCATACGCTACAAGCGCTTTCATAGTTGCTGGTACGTTCCCTGTCGTGGCTTTTAAGCTGGTAGATTGTTGTTGATTCATTATGCATCCGCCTCCCCAATAAGTAAATTGCTTTTGTTAAAGTGTTTTATAAAACTACTTAATGCAAGGATATTCCCTCTCGTCCTTCTTGTCAATATGCAATTTAAAAAATAAGTATTATTTTGCAGCACAAGATGCGAAGCATTTCCTGCTTGTTCAGCCGATTGAAAGATAAAAAAACGCATGAAGCAGGTAAAGGAACTGGGCTCCTTTAAACCGACTCCATGCGATTGTTATAAGCTTGGTATCTTCTTATATTTGATTAATGAACTGATCGATGAAGGGCAGAGCAGCCCCAGCCGCAATAGCCTCCGTTTTATAACTGCAAATCCGCACATAATCTGCATGATCTTCGAACGTATTGCGGCTGGCCACCAGCTTCTTCAACGTATCGATATAATTCTCCATATAAGCCCCTACGTAACCGCCAAGGATAATGTCACAGTCGAACAGCATGCGAATATTATTAATGGCGATCGAAAGATGGCGCAAATAGTTGTCCCAAACGATCAGCTTCTCACGGTTGCCACCTTGTACCTCCTCAAAAAAACGCCCCAAACTCCCATCAGCTGTATCTGCTAATAAAGAAGCTGAACAATATGCCTCAAGGCAGCCCTTTTGACCGCAATAACAAGGGAGACCGTCTGGAATGATCGTAATATGCCCGATTTCCCCACTCTTTTGATTCTCTCCGGCAAACACTTTATTTCCAATATAAACGGCTCCACCAATATTATTGCTAAGAGAAATATAAAAAGCATTTTTCGTGTCCGGCGTTGCCCATATTTCCGAGAACCCAGCCGCATTCGCATCATTCACAAGAATGGCCGGATACGGTATGTACTTGGTGAAGCGCTGCAGCGTCTCTCCGGTGAAATTCAGGATCTTCCCGTAAAAGACAGTCTGGTGGTCTTCCGTAATCAATCCCGGCACCCCGATGCCGACACCTAATATTTTCGAATCGTCAATATCCAGTTCTTTTATATCCTCCTGAATGATATTTCCCAATAGCTGAAAATAAGGATCCGAGGTTTCAAACTTTTGTCTTCTTCTGTTTATATGAATAATATCCCCATTTAAATCAACAACCACAGTTGTGACATGGTTCCGCGTAATATCTAAGCCAATAGCGATTTTGGCATCGCTGATATAAGAATAGACCTGTGCATTGCGTCCTCCGGTATTACCAATGGTCCCCGTATTCGCAATCAGCTTCTCCTGCAGCAAATAATTTAAATTCTGCGTAATAGTTGGTAAGCTAATCTGCAAATGCTGCACAATATCCTGCTTAGATAAGTTTTTTTCTTGCCGCAGCAGCATATATATTCGATTTCGATTGAATTCCTTAATATTAACGGTTTTGTCTACCACCATAACGTCCCACCTTATTGAAACCCTTTTATAAAAGGAGTTAGTTATCTATTCCTTTAATCATAATGTCTTTCGAATAAAACATCAATAGAGCATGCCCTTATCCTATTCTAGGGGGAGTACAAATTAGCATCTTTATATCAAAGATTGCGTACTCAGTGCATCTTACGCTCTCTTGAATCAGCTCTCCTTGTCCAAACAACGACAAAAAAAGCCCGACGCTTCCGCATCAGGCTGAAAATTGCACAAACTGGTGAGCCATGAAGGACTCGAACCTTCGACACCCTGATTAAAAGTCAGGTGCTCTACCAACTGAGCTAATGGCTCTCATAAGAGAGAAATGGTGACCCGTAGGGGATTCGAACCCCTGTTACCTCCGTGAAAGGGAGGTGTCTTAACCCCTTGACCAACGGGCCTTATTCAATTTGATCATTTCTCAAGAAGAAAAATGGCGGAGCTGACGGGATTCGAACCCGCGGTCTCCTGCGTGACAGGCAGGCATGTTAGGCCTCTACACCACAGCTCCATATTTGGTTGCGGGGGCAGGACTTGAACCTGCGACCTTCGGGTTATGAGCCCGACGAGCTACCAACTGCTCCACCCCGCGATAT